>NZ_CP168512.1:5627500-6417738 GCF_059491555.1 Variovorax sp. Varisp53 | reverse complement strand
ACAACTCTCCGGAGAGACTGCTTGCTTCGAACACCCGAAGGCGTTGTCAGCGCAGCCTTCGATTATGCATCGTTTTCGTCCGCATCGTCAACTTCCGAGGACTTTTTTCGCCCAGCCTCCAAAGAAGCCACTGGAAGTCATCGAGGGCCTCCTCCTCTTCAGGTGAACGAGCCCACCTCTTTCCATACAGACAAGAAAAAAGCCGCTCAAGAGCGGCTTTCACATTCAGCGGGCTACTGCTTAGTAATAGCGCGAGCTGTTCATGCGGCGCATCGCTTCATACAGCGTGGGCATGCGCACTTGCTGCGAGCGGGCGCTCGTGCGGGCCAGTGCGTCGATCTTGGCGGCTTCGGCGGCAGGCACTGTGCCTTCCGATTGCTGACGCCACATCGCAGCCTGCAGCTCTTGCATGATGCGCGGGTCGTTCTGGGCGGTTTCCAAGAAGCGGGCGTCGGCACGGGCAGAAGCGCGGCGCTCGGCGGCAGCGCGCCAGGCACCGGCGATGCTGCTTTGGCGCACCGAGCCTGCGAACAGCGCGAACAAGGCGATGGCGGTGATGCAGAACACGGTCCAGGCAGCAAGCAAGCCGCCTTCGTTCCAATTGGAAACGAGGGAGTCGGTCACCACCAGTACCGCCGCCGCGATGGCGACGATCAGCAGCGCGACGAGCGGGCGGGTGCCGTTGGCGCCGGCGCGGGCGGCCTGGATCTGGCCGAACAGGACTTCGGCGCGACGCACGCCGGGGTGGACAGTAGGTTGGTCAACGTGAACGAAGCTGGTCATGATGCATCCCTCCTGGGACAGTGGTAATCAGTGGTGGCGAACAAGGCCGATGCAGTGATATTAGGGCTTACCCTAGTGCGTATCAACTTTATCTTTCTGATGTTTATCATTCACAGGATTGATGGATGTCAACTTTCGCACGCTCGACCTCAACCTGCTTCGCGTCTTCGACGAAGTGATGGCGGAGCGCAACCTCACGCGCGCCGCCCGCAACCTCTCGATCACGCAACCGGCGGTGAGCAACGCGCTGAGGCGCCTGCGCGAAGTGCTGGGAGACGAGCTGGTGCGCCGCTCCGGCGCCGGCGTCGAACCCACGCCGCGCGCGCTGGCCCTGTGGCCGACGGTGCGCGACGCTCTGCGCCAGCTGCAGCACACCCTGGCTCCCGGCGAGTTCGATGCGGGGGTTGCCGACACCACCTTCCTATTAGCGATGGCCGATGCCACCGCGGCCGAACTGATCCCCGGACTGGTACAGATCGCCGAAAAGGAGGCACCCGCCATCTCGCTGCGCGTGCTCCCGCTGACCACGCGCGACCCGCGCCGCATGCTGGAACAAGAAGAGGTCGATATGGCCGTCGGCTACTTTCCGGCGGTGATCGCGAGCCTGGCGGCGCGCGGGCAATCGGGCGTGGGGGTCGCGTTCGAAACCCAGCGGCTCTACCTGGGCCAGTATGTATGCGTGATGCGGCGCGGGCACCCCCTGGCCAACGCGCCCCTTACGCTCGACGACTATTGCGCGGCGCGGCACCTGCTGGTGAGTTTTTCGGGGCGGCCATACGGCTTCATCGACCAGACGCTGGGCGCCCTGGGCCGCGAGCGGCGCATCGTGGTGACGGTGAACCAGTTCTTCACGGCGGGACGGGTGGTTGCCAACTCAGACCTGCTGACAGTGCTGCCGCGTCACTTCGTGACCGTGACCGGCATCGACGACCAGTTGGTGCTACGCGACCTGCCCTTCGACCAGCCGCCGGTGCATGTGGATGCCATCTGGCACCGGCGCGCCCAGCACGGGCATGCGCACGAATGGCTGCGAACGGCGTTGTTGCGCTCGGCAGCCGCGGCTTTCGCCGGGTCGGTCCTCGGACAGAAGGTGCCCGGCTGACCGGAGGGATCAGCGAACGACGCTGAGCCAGGCCGAGGCGGCGGCGCGCAGTTCCTGCGCGTGATGGGCTCCACGGCCGGCGCGCATATCGGCGCTTTCCATCAACGCGGCGGCATGGCTGGCCGGGGCGTTGGCAGCGGAGGAACGGAAGAAACGGGCCACTTGGGCAATGAGGCTGAACATGACAGTGCGCGGCTCGTGGCAGCGCTGGAGTGGTTGATGGTTCAAGAATAAGGGTTATCCCTAGTAATTCAAGCCAAGCCTTATGCGCTTCATGCATGGGGCAATTCACCTAGACTGCCCCGACGATGAAGCTTCAACTGCTCTCCGACCTGCACCTGGAGTCCCATCCCCGCTTCCATGCCGAGCCCGTGCCGGGTGCCGACATGCTGATCCTTGCAGGCGACATCGGCTCCTACCAGCAGGGCTCCCGCCTGACCGATGCCGACTTCGGCCTGGGCCGCTTTTCGCCCCGCAACGGCTGGCCGGTGCCGGTGGTCTATGTGCCAGGCAACCACGAATACGACAACCTCGATTTCGACGAGACCCACGGCCGCCTGCGCGCACTGTGCGAGGAGCTCGACATCCTCTGGCTGGAGCGCGAAACGCGGGTGATCGACGGCATCCGCTTCGTTGGCACGACGCTGTGGGCTGACTTCGATGCACTGGCCGAACCCACCGACAGCCTGGCCGAGGCGCTCAAGAAACGCGGCAAGGCAATGCGCGCGGCCGATTTCTACCTTGAAAAAGCAGCCACCATGCGTAACGGCGAACTCTTCCTCGCCCCGCAGCTGCGCGACCAGGCGCTGGCCTGCCAGGCCTGGCTCACCGAGGCGCTGGCCGAGCCTTTCGACGGCACCACGGTGGCCATCACCCACTTCGCACCCAGTCTCGAGAGCGGCGACCCGCGCTACGGATTGACGCCCGGCACGGCCGGTTTCTGCAATGCGCTCGACGAACTGCTGCCCCACGCCAAGCTGTGGCTGCACGGTCATCTGCATTGCCCTTCCGACTATGTAAAGAATGGTTGCCGCGTGGTAGCCAATCCGCTGGGCTACGCGCGAAATGGCGAGCAGGAGGGCTTCAAGCCCAACCTGCTGATCGACGTGCGCTGAAAGAACGGCGTCACGCGCCGTAACACGGTAACGGCCGGCAACGTACGCGCCACTGCCGCTGTGTAGACTGATTCGAGCCCATCTCACCGATGGAGGAGAGCGCCATGACGCAACAGCAAGAACAACGACGCACTTTCCTGAAACAGACCGCGGGCGCTGCCGCAGCCACCGGCTTGCTGGGCATCTGGCCACGGGCTTTCGCTCAGGGTCCGGGCGAAGGCGCGGGCAAGGCCATGGGCCAGCTGTCGATGGCCGAGATGTCGCGTCGCCTCGCCGCCGGCTCCCTCAGCAGCAGTCAACTGGTGGAGGAAGCGCTGGCCGCCATCCAGAACCCGGCCGGCGAAGGCGCTCGAACCTTCATACGCGTGCACGCCGACTCGGCCCGCGCCGCCGCGGCGCAGCTCGACACCGAACGCAAGAGCGGCCGCGCGGCCGCTTCGCCGATCGCCGGCATCCCGATCTCGCTCAAGGACTTGTTCGACGAAGCCGGCATCACCACGCTCGGCGGCTCGACAGTGCTGGCCGGCCAGCCGCCGGCGGCGCGCGATGCCCTCGTGGTCGAGCGGCTGCGGCGCGCCGGCGCGATCATCATCGGGCGCACCAATACAGTCGAGTTCGCCTACACCGGCCTCGGCATCAACCCGAACTACGGCACACCGAAGAACGTCTACGACCGCGCGACCGGCCGCATTCCGGGCGGCTCGACTTCGGGCGGCGCGATCTCGGTGGCCGACGGCATGGCAGCCGGCGCCATCGGCACCGACACGGGCGGCTCGCTGCGCATTCCAGCCGCCCTCAACGGGCTGGTGGGCTTCAAGCCGACGCAGCGGCGCATTCCGCTGGAAGGCGTGATGCCGTTGTCGACCTCCTTCGACTCGGCCGGGCCGATGGCCTGGACGGTGGAAGACTGCGCCCTGCTCGACTCCGTGCTGGCCGCCGAACTGCCGCGCCCGCTGCGCGTGCTGCCGCTGCGCGGCCTGCGCTTCGCGGTGCCCAAGACCTTCTTCCAGGACGACCTGTCGCCGCCCGTGGCCGCGGCCTTCGCGTCGGCGCTGTCCAAGCTCTCGGCCGCCGGCGCCACGGTCACCGAACTGCCCATGGCCGAGTTCGCGAAGGCGCCGACCATCAACCCACGCGGCATGATCACCGCCGCCGAGGCCTTCGCCTGGCACCGCGACTTCATCAAGAGCGCCGCCGCCAAGTACGACCCGCGCGTGCTCGCCCGCATCAAGACCGGCGAAACCATCACCGCGCCCGACTACCTGCAGTTGCAGGCGCTGCGCCGCCAGTTCATCCGCTCGATCAACACGGCCGCCGCGGGCTACGACGCCATGCTGATGCCCACCACGCCCGACATCGCACCGCCGATCGCCGAGGTGCTGAAGGACGACGACACCTACTACCGCATCAATGCCCGCATGCTGCGCAACCCCTCCGTGGTGAACCTGTTCGACGGCTGCGCGCTCTCGGTGCCCTGCCACGACGTCGGCACGGCGCCGGTCGGGCTGATGGTGGCCGGCATCGGCAACACCGACCACCGGCTGCTCGCGGTCGGCGCGGCGGTGGAAGCCGTGGTGACGCCGCGGCGCGCGCTCAGCAGCTGATACGGCACCCGCCTGCACGGCGGATGCCGACGGATCGACGAAACAGCCCTTGCTCGTTCAAGCGCCGCCGCGGCCCTTGGACACCAGGCGAATGCCGGGCATCAGCTCGGCCGCCAGCTCCGGCCGCTCCAGCGCGTAGTCGAGGTTCATGCGCGCGATCTCGACGTGTTCTTCGCCCAGCGCCTGCGCCCGCGAGCCCTGGCCGCGCTCGATGGCCTGCACCATCGCGTGGTGCGTGCGGTGCGCCTGGCGCATCCACTGCTGGCCCTCTTCCATGGACGACTGCATCGGCAGCATCGCGCTCGGCGCGGCGAAAGGTTGGCCGCCCAGCATGTCCATCACGCGCTTGAGCGCGAGGTTGCCGCATCCGTCGACGATCAGCTTGTGGAAGCGGTCGTTCATCTCGACGTAGGCCGCGTAGTCGTCGATCTCCATGCTGGGCTTGTTCACCGCGCGGTCGCCGGCTTCCAGGCAATCCTTCAGGTCGCGCAGCAGCTGGCGGGGCGCACCGTCCTCGGCCAGCAGGCGCGCCGCGAAGCCTTCGATCACGCCGCGCACGCGAATGGCGTCGGCCACTTCCTGCGAGGTGAAGCGGCGCATCTGGTAGCCGCCCGAAGGCGACTGCTCGATCAACCCTTCGTGCTCCAGGCTGGCCAGCGCGAGGCGCACCGGGGTGCGCGAGGCTTCGAGTTTCTCGGCCAGCGGGATCTCGGCCAGCCGCTCTCCGGGCACGAATTCGCCCTTGAGAATCATGTCGCGCAGCTGCACGAGCACGCGGGATTGTTGGGAGTCCATCGGCGGATTCTAGGAGACGCGCCCGCTATTGCACGCAGCGTATTTACCTTGGCTCGGATGTTGCATGCATTCACAAGAAGCAAGTGTCAAAAACCAAAGATACGCTCAGCGTTTACCCTGATTTTTGCCATCTCAAGCCCCGAATAAGGACTGAATCGCGGATGAAAGTTTGACCTGGAGCGAGAATCACCAAGACAATGCATACAGTTGCATGCAATGCCTGCAGACCTCTTTCCACAGAACCCACGATGGAGCCCGCACGATGATCAGCGCCGAGCAGAACGATTTCATCACCCGCGTCGGACCCGGCGCGCCCGCCGGCCAGCTGCTGCGCCGCTACTGGCAGCCGGTGGCCCTGGCCGACGAGCTGGCGGGCCCGCGCCCGGTCAAGCCCGTGAAGCTCATGGGGCAGGACTTCGTCCTGTTCCGTGACGAGAGCGGCCAGCTCGGCATGCTCGACCGCGACTGCCCGCACCGCGGCGCCGACCTTGCCTTCGGCCGCCTCGAGAACGGCGGCCTGCGTTGCGCCTTCCACGGCTGGCTGTTCGACGCCAAGGGCAACTGCCTCGAGACCCCCGCCGAGCCCGCCACCAGCAAGCTGTGCAGCCGCATCAAGCAGTCGGCCTACCCGGTGGTCGAGAAGGCCGGCGTGGTCTTCGCGTACATCGGCGAGGGCGAGCCCCCGGCCTTCCCCGACTTCGACTGCTTCGTTGCGCCCGACAGCCACACCTTCGCGTTCAAGGGCTTGTTCGAATGCAACTGGCTGCAGGCGCTCGAAGTGGGCATCGACCCCGCGCACGCCTCGTACCTGCACCGCTTCTTCGAGGACGAAGACACCTCCGGGAGCTACGGCAAGCAGTTCCGCGGCGCCTCGGCCGACTCCGACATGCCCATCACCAAGGTGCTGCGCGAGTACGACCGGCCCGACATCAGCGTCGAGCCCACCGACTACGGCTTCCGCCTCAAGGCGCTGCGCAAGCTCTCCGAGGACACCACCCACGTGCGCGTGACCAACGTGGTGTTCCCGCAGGCCTTCGTGATCCCGATGAGCGCCGAGATGACCATCTCGCAATGGCACGTGCCCGTGGACGACACGCACTGCTACTGGTACGCCATCTTCACGAGCTTCACCGGCCCGGTCGACAAGCAGCAGATGCGCGACCAGCGCCTGAAGCTCTACGAGCTGCCCGACTACACCTCGCGCAAGAACAAGCGCAACAACTACGGCTACAGCATCGACGAGCAGCTCACCGAGACCTACACCGGCATGGGCGACGACATCAACGTGCACGACCAGTGGGCGGTGGAGTCGCAGGGCGCCATCCAGGACCGCACGCGCGAGCACCTGGGCAGCACCGACAAGGGCATCATTGCCTACCGCCGCGTGCTGGTGAAGGCCATCGAGGCCACGCTCGCCGGCGAGACCACGCCGATGCTCATCGACGCGGCACAGGCCAGCGCGATGACCGGGCCGCCTTCCATCGACGGTATCGGCCGCAACGTCGGCGACGAAGCCGCCACCGAGGCCTACTGGCAGGACGCCGACCGCGCGCGCCGCCTGAAGTCCGACTGGGCCTCTGCACGGCTCGCTGCCTGAGCACGCGCCATGACCAGCCACACATTCGTCGACCGCTTCGGTCTCTGGTCCGACGACCAGCACGCGCAGGCCAGGGAACTGGTGCGCCGCATCGACAGCGGGGAGGTCGACCTCGTCCGCTTCGCCTGGCCCGACCAGCACGGCATCCTGCGCGGCAAGACGCTCGTCGCCACGGAGGCGCGCTCGGCGCTATGGGAAGGCGTGAACCTCACCTCCACGCTGCTGGCCAAGGACACCTCGCACAAGACTGTGTTCCCGGTGTTCACGCAAGGCGGCGGCTTCGCCATCGAAGGCCTGCAGGGCGGCGCCGACTTCACCATCGTGGCCGACCCCGCCACCTTCAAGATCCTGCCGTGGTCGCCGCGCACCGGCTGGATCCTGTGCGACGCCTACATGGCCGACGGCATGCCCTGCCCCTTCGCGACGCGGCAGATCCTGCAGCGCGCGGTGCGCCAGCTCGACACGCTGGGGCTCGATTTCATCGCCGGCCTCGAGGTCGAGTTCCACGTCTTCAAGCTGGACGACGCACGCATGGGCCTGGCCGATTCGGGCCAGCCCGGCGAGCCGCCGCGCGTGTCGCTGCTGTCGCACGGCCACCAGTACCTGACCGAGCTGCGCTACGACCGCGTCGACACGCTGATGGAGCTGCTGCGCTCGAACCTCATCGCGCTCGGCCTGCCGCTGCGTTCGCTCGAGATCGAGTTCGGCCCGAGCCAGTTCGAGCTGACCTTCGGCCCCACGGCCGGCGTGATGCCCGCCGACACCATGGTGCTGCTGCGCAGCGCCATCAAGCAGATCTGCCAGCGCGCCGGCCTGCATGCCACCTTCATGTGCCGCCCGAAGATCCCGAACGTGATGTCCAGCGGCTGGCACCTGCACCAGTCGCTGCGCCGCAAGAGCGACGGCGTGAACGCGTTCATGCCGCAGGCCGAGGGCCAGACCCTGAGCGAGATCGGCATGCACTACCTCGGCGGCCTGAAGGCGCACGCCTGCGGCGCGGCCGCGCTGGCGAGCCCCACCATCAACGGCTACCGGCGCTACCGCCCCTTCTCGCTCGCGCCCGACCGCGCGATCTGGGCGCGCGACAACCGCGGTGCGATGCTGCGCGTACTCGGCGGCGTGGGGCAGAACGCCTCGCGCATCGAGAACCGCGTGGGCGAGCCGACGGCCAATCCGTACCTGTACCTCGCGTCGCAGCTGTTCTCGGGCCTGGACGGCATCCACCACAAGACCGACCCCGGCCCTTCGGCCGACGCGCCTTACGAAACACCGGCCGAACAACTGCCGCGCTCGCTGGGCGAGGCGCTGGCCTGCCTGCGCCGCGACGAAATGCTCAACGCGCAGATGGGCAAGACCTTCGTGGACTACCTCTGCCACATCAAGGAAGCGGAGATCGCCCGCTTCAACCTCGAGGTCAGCGAGTGGGAACACCGCGAGTACTTCGACATGTTCTGACCCCGAGACCCATGCCCACGATCCACTACATCCTCAAGGACGGCGCCACGCGCGCGGTCGACGCCAAGGTCGGCGCCAGCGTGATGGAGACCGCCATCCGCGGCAACGTGCGCGGCATCGACGCCGAGTGCGGCGGCTGCTGCTCCTGCGCCACCTGCCACGTCTACGTGGACGACGCCTTCATCGACCTGCTGCCGCCGCCCGACGACATGGAGAGCGCACTGCTCGACGCCGTCGCCTCGGAGCGCAAGCCTGGCTCGCGGCTGAGCTGCCAGCTCAACATCACCGCGACCTTCGATGGCCTCACGGTGCGCGTGCCCGATACCCAGATCTGAAGCGCGGCTCGGGCATCATCGCCCGCTTTGCACATCCGGTTACACGACAGCGACCCCCGAGCGGGCGCATCCATTCCACCTGAAAGGCGTTTTCCAATGACGATGACCAAGAGAACCATCCTCTCGACCCTGCTGCTGGCCGGCCTCGGCCTGCTCGGTGCCACAGCGCAGGCCGCCGACGAGCCGCTGCGCATCGGCCTCATTGCCACCTACTCCGGCCCCTACGCCGACTACGGCCGCCAGTTCGACGCCGGCATCGCGCTCTACCTGAAGGAGCACGGCGGCAAGGTGGGTGGCCGCACGGTCGAGATCATCAAGAAAGACACCGCCGGCCCCGCGCCCGACGCCGCCAAGCGCATCGCGCAGGAGCTGATCGTGCGCGACAAGGTGAACGTGCTCACCGGCCTGGACTTCAGCCCCAACGCGTACGCCGTGGGCGCCATCGCCACGCAGGCCAAGATCCCGACCATCGTGATGAATGCCGCCTCCTCGGCCATCACCACCAGCTCGCCCTACGTGGCGCGCCTGTCCTTCACCGTGCAGCAGGTCACCGACCCGATGGCGCGCTACATGCTCAAGGAAGGCATCAAGGACGCCTACACCGTGGTCGCCGACTACGCCTCGGGCGTCGACGCGGAAACCGCCTTCAAGAAGACCTTCACCGCCGGCGGCGGCAAGGTCTCGGGCGAAGTGCGCACGCCGATGAACAACCCCGACTTCTCGGCCTACGTGCAGCGCATCAAGGACGCCAAGCCCCAGGCCGTGTTCTTCTTCTTCCCCTCGGGCGTGATGCCGCCGGCCTTCCTGAAGGTGTGGAAGGAGCGCGGCATGGAGCAGGCCGGCATCAAGCTCTACGCCACCGGCGAAGCCACCGACGACAGCTACCTCGACGCCACCGGCGACGTGGCGCTGGGCCTGGTCACCAGCCACCACTACTCGTTCGCACATCCCTCACCCAAGAACCAGAAGTTCGTGAAGGACTTCGCCGCCGACAACGGCGCCAAGCTGCGCCCGAGCTACTTCGCCGTGACCGCGTACGACGCCATGGCCGCCATCGACCTCGCGCTGGCCAAGACCAAGGGCGACACCGGCGGCGACAAGTTCATGGACGCACTCAAGGGCCTGAGCTTCGAGAGCCCGCGCGGCCCGATCGAGATCGATGCGGCCACGCGCGACATCGTGCAGACCGTCTACATCCGCAAGACCGAGCGCGTGAACGGCCAGCTGGTGAACGTCGAGTTCGACAAATTCGACCGCGTGAAGGACCCGGCCAAGGAAGCCGCCGCCGCCAAGTAAGCAAGCCAGCAGGAAATTCATGGGCATCGTGATCTTCGACGGAGTGGCCTACGGCATGCTCCTGTTCCTCATCGGCGTGGGTCTGTCCATCACGATGGGGCTCATGAATTTCGTCAACCTCGCGCACGGCAGTTTCGCGATGGTGGGCGGCTACGCGGCCAGCGTGCTGACGAACCACTTCGGCCTGGGCTTCGGCCTCTCGCTGGCGGTGGCCTTCGTGTCGGCGGCGGTGGTGGGTGCGGTGCTGGAGTTCGTGTTCTACCGGCGGCTGTACCGCGCGCATCCGCTGGACCAGGTGCTGCTGTCGATCGGCGTGGTGTTCGTGTCGATCGCCGCGTTCACATACTTCTTCGGCCCGACGATGCAGCCCTTCACGTTGCCGCCGGCGCTCGACGGCCAGGTGTCGCTGCTGGGCCTGGAGGTGGGCCGTTACCGCCTGTTCCTGATCGTCTGCGGCGTGGTCGTGCTGCTTGCGTTGCTGCTGGGCCTGGGCAAGACGCGTTATGGCGCGATGGTGCGTGCGGCGGTGGACAACCAGCGCGTGGCGGGCGGCACCGGCATCCACGTGCAGCGCCTGTTCTTCCTGACCTTCTCCTTGGGCTGCGGCCTCGCGGGCCTCGGCGGTGCGCTGAGCCTGGGCATGCTGGGGCTGGAGCCGTCGTTCCCGCTCAAGTACCTCGTCTACTTCTTGATGGTGGTGTGCGTGGGCGGTGCGGGCACCGTCACCGGGCCGTTCATCGCGGCGCTGCTGGTCGGCATCGTCGACGTGGCGGGCAAGTACTACCTGCCTGAAGCTGGCGCCTTTCTGATCTACGTCTTCATGATCGTCATGCTGCTGGTGCGGCCCAACGGCATCGTCGCGAAGAAGGGGCTCGCATGATGTGCGCGTTTCTTTCGGGGTGCGCTCACCTGTTGATCAGCGGGACACCAGCAGCGTGCCCTCGTGCACAGGGCGTCGGGTGCTCCCCGCAGCGAAATAAAGGAGGAGCCGAAGGCGGGGGACATTCGCGGAGGGGAGTACCCGGCGGCCTGTGCACGCGCCCCGAACAGCAACAACGCGCAACGAAACCACACGAATGAAACGCTTGCCGATGACCCCGCAGCGCCTGCGAATCGCAGAGATCGCCTTCTGGCTCGCACTCGCGTCGAGTTTCTTCTTGCTGCCCGACAAGCTCACGCTGATGAGCCAGGTGATGATCTTCGGCCTCTTCGCGGTGTCGCTCGACATGGCGCTGGGCTACGCGGGCATCCTCACCGTGGGCCATGCGGCCTTCTTCGGTGCTGGCGCGTACGCGGCCGGCCTGCTCGCCAAGTACGGCTGGAGCGAACCCTTCACCGGCCTGCTGTTCGCACTCGCGGTGTGCGGCGTGCTCGGCTATGTGCTGAGCTACCTCGTCGTGCGCGGCGCCGACCTCACGCGACTGATGATCACCATCGGCGTCTGCGTGCTGCTGTTCGAAGTGGCCAACCGCCTCTCGGGCATTACCGGTGGCACCGACGGCTTGCAAGGCGTGGTGATTGCACCCGTGCTCGGCCTCTTCGACTTCGACCTCTACGGCAAGACCGCCTTCGGCTATGCCTTCGGCGTGGTGCTCGCGATGTTCCTGCTCGTGCGGCTGGTGCTGCGCTCACCCTTCGGCCTGGCGCTGCGCGGCATCCACGACAGCCGCAAGCGCATGCTCGCCATCGGCTCGCCGGTGGAGGCGCGGCTGCGCATGGCCTATGCCTTCTCGGCCGCGGTGGCCGGCGTGGCGGGAGCCCTGCTGGCGCAGACCACGCAGTTCGTCGGCATCGAGTCGATCGGCTTCAATCGCTCGGCCGAAGTGCTCATCATCCTCGTGCTCGGCGGCACCGGCCGGCTGTACGGCGGCATGATCGGCGCCATCGTCTACATGCTCGTGCACGACTGGTTCGCCGACATGAACCCCCAGTACTGGATGTTCTGGCTCGGCATCTTCCTGATCGCGGCCGTCATGCTGGGCCGCGGCGGCATCATGGGCGCGCTGTCGCGCTTCGTTCGCACGGGGAAGGCGCGATGAGCTCGAGCACCACGCACACCTTGCGCACCCAGGGCCTGGGCATCCGCTTCGGCGCGTTCCAGGCCGTGAGCGACGTGAGCCTGTCGCTCGAACCCGGCGCGCGGCAGGCGCTGATCGGCCCCAACGGCGCCGGCAAGACCACGCTCATCAACCTGCTCACCGGCGTGTTCAAGCCCACCAACGGCTCGATCCACATGGGCGAACGCGACATCACGCGCCTGTCGTGCGACAAGCGCGCACGCATGGGCCTGGCGCGCACGTTCCAGATCAACACGCTGTTCCCCAGCCTCACGCCGCTGCTGTCGGTGGTGCTGGCGATCAGCGAGCGCGAAGGGCTGGGCGCCACCTGGTGGCGACCGCTCAAGGGCTGCAGCGCGGTGTTCGACGAAGCGCATGCGCTGCTCGGCACGCTCAGGCTCGACAGCCTGGCCGACGTGCCCGTGGCCGAGCTGGCCTACGGCAAGCAGCGCCTGCTCGAGATCGCGCTGGCGCTCGCGGCCAAGCCCCGCATCCTGCTGCTCGACGAACCCGCCGCCGGCGTGCCGCAGGACGAGAGCGGCGAGCTGTTCGAGGCCATCGCGGCGCTGCCGCAGGACATCAGCGTGCTGTTCATCGAGCACGACATGAAGCTCGTCTTCCGCTTCTCGCGCCGCATCTCGGTGCTGGTCGGCGGACGCATCCTCACTGAAGGCACGCCGTCGGACATCGGCGCCGACCCGCGCGTGCGCGAGGTCTACCTGGGAACATCGCACCACCATGCCTGAAGCACTCGCCTTCGACCGCGTCACCGCCGGCTACGGCAACGCCGTCGTGCTCGACCGGCTCGACTTTTCGTTGCAGCAAGGCGAGAGCCTCGCCATCCTCGGGCGCAACGGCGTGGGCAAGACCACGCTGCTGGAAACGCTGATGGGCAACACCCGCGTGATGCAGGGCGCGATCCGTTGGCAGGGCGCCGACATCTCGCGCTGGCCGTCACACCAGCGCGTGCGTGCGGGGCTGGGCTGGGTGCCGCAGGAGCGCGAGGTGTTCCCGTCGCTCACGGTGGAAGAAAACCTCACGGTGATCTCGCGGCTCGGCGGCTGGAACCTCCAGCGCGTCTACGACTTCTTCCCGCGCCTGCGCGAGCGGCGCGGCAACTACGGCAACCAGCTCTCGGGCGGAGAACAGCAGATGCTGGCCATCGGCCGCGCGCTGATGACCAACCCCAGGCTGCTGCTGCTCGACGAGCCGATGGAGGGCCTCGCGCCGATCATCGTGGAAGAGTTGGCTGCCGCCATTCGCCGTTTGTGCGAGTCGGAAGGACTGGCGTCGATCGTGGTGGAGCAGCACCCTGTGCTGGCACTGGAGATGACCCACAAGGCCATCGTGCTGGAGCGCGGGACCGTCGTGCACACGGGGCCCAGCGGCGAACTGGCTTCGGACCAGGAACTGCTGGAAGGTTTGCTGGGCGTCGGCGTCTGATCGAGTGCTCAGCTGAGCATCTGCCCCCGGCTGCCGATGACAGCCACGTCCACGAACTGGCCGCCTTCGCGGTTCGTGCGGCCGTAGTTGATCTTCACCCCACCCAGGTCGAAGTTCTCGATGCTCGCCAGCCCCGACATCACAGACGCACGCGTCAGCGAGCCGCCGGCGCGGCGCATGCCTTCCGCCAGCACGGCCGCGTTCATGTAGCCCTCGAGGCTCGTGAGCGAGAACTCCTTGACGCCGTTGGCCACCATGTCGGCCTGGTAGCGGCGCACGATCTCGAACTTGGTCGAGTACGGCGAGGGCACGACGATCACGAAGCCCAGGCCCTTGGCCAGGTCGCCCATGGCCGACAGCGCGCTGGCCGTGATCGACAGGCCGTAGGCCGAGCTGCTGTTGCCCGCCTCGCGCAGCGCCTTCAGGAACACCGGCGCCGTGCCGGCCAACCCGACCACCACCACCTGCGGCTTGGCCTTGGCGATGGCTTCGGCGGCGGGGCCGACTTCCATGCTGGTGGTGTTGGGCGTGGTCGCGATCACCGCCGGTTCCAGCTTGGCCTTGACCAGCGCATTCTTGAACGCCCCCAGCACCGACTGGCCGAGCGGATCGTCCGAATGCACGAGGCCGATACGGCTCTGGCCCAGCACGATGGCCGTGCTCACGAGCTTGTCGACTTCCTGGTCGTAGTTGGCGCGCACCCAGAAGGTGTTCGGCGAGACCTTCTTGCGCAGCGAGATGGTGCCGGTGATCGGGCCGACCACGGCCATGCCGGGGACCGCATCCATCACCGCGGCCGTCTGGCGCGTGCCCAGCGGATGCACCAGCGCGAGCACCGAGCTGTCCTTCTCGAAGGCCAGCGCGTTAGCCTTGGCCACCTCGGGCTTGAACGTGTCGTCTGCAATCACGAGCTCCACCTTGGTGCCGTTGATGCCGCCCGCCTTGTTCAGCGCGTTGAAGAACGCGCTCGACCCCTGGTAGAGCCCCTGCCCGTTGGCCTTCTCGACGCTGCTGTTGTCGAAGGTGGCGCCGACGCGCACCGCCCGCGTCTGCGCGAGCGCCGGAAATCCCAAGCCTGCTGCAGCGGTTGCGGCCAGCCCGGTCAGCGCACGGCGACGGCTGGTGGAAAGCGGCGCAATCGATTCGCGCGGCACAGGAACGGTCATGGTGAATCTCCAGGAGCCCTTCAACGGGCAGTGACAAAAATTTACATTTCTATCGGAAATGTAACGCACTCCCTTCTCCTGGAAAGGACGTTCGGACCCAGCCAGTCGGCTGCCTACAACAGTTCCTCGCCCACGATGGGCAGCAGCAGCCAGTTCTTGAAGCGCAGCCAGAGGAATTCGCCGGGCTCGTCCTCGTGGACGATGTCGCCACCGGCGTCGTCGTACTCGAGCCACTGCACGCGCCGGCCGTCGGGCCCGAGCCGCAGCCTGTAGCCCAGGTTGAGGCGCTCGCCGCCGAGGAGCTTGTCGTAGTCCTTCACCAGTTCCGGGCTGTCGATCACGAGGCCCATTTCGGTGTTGACGGCGGCCGAGCGATGGTCGAGGTTCATCGAGCCGACGAAAAAGCGGTCGTCGTCGACGATCGCGAGCTTGGCGTGCAGCCGGCTGATCGACTTGCCGAAATCCCCGAACCGGCCCGAGCGCCCCGTGAGCGTGGGCGCGATCTCGTAGATGGTGACGCCGATCTTCAGCATGTCGGCGCGGTAGCGCTCGTAGCCCGCGTAGGCGAGCGGCTCGTCGGTCGCGCCGAGCGAATTGGTGACCACGGTGATGCGTCCGCCCTGCTCGATGGCCTTCTTCATCATCGCCATGCCGCGCGCGCCGGGAATGAAGTACGGCGAGCCGATCTTGACCTCGCGCTTCGCCGAATTGATGACGCCGAGCGCGCCCTCGGTCACGCTGCCCTCGAAGGCCGCCTCGGGCTTGCGCGTGATCTTCTCGGGGTCGTCCACGAACAGCTTGAACGGCGCCCAGTGGCGATTGATGTCGCCGGTGATCAGCTCCTGGCCCACCGGCGGCTTGTCGAGGACGTCGCGCTGGCGTATCGCCACGTCGGGCACCGCGGTGCGCGCGATGGCGTCGAAGCGCTTCTGCGCCTCTTCCACCGGCATGCGCAGCGGCGCGATCTGCTCGATGGGACGCACGTGTTCGCTGTTCCAGTAGCGGTCGAAACCCTCGGACATCTGGCGCACCACGGGGCCGCTGGACAGCACGTCCATGTCGATGAAGTTCGCCGCCGTGCTGCGCATGAAGTACTCGTTGGCGATATTTCTGCCGCCCGACACCGCGAAGCTGTTGTCGGCCACCAGCAGCTTGTTGTGCATGCGATGGTTGATGCGACCGAAGTCGGTCAGCGAGAACAGCAGCCGCGCCGACAGCGAATTGGCGCGCGAGGGCAGCGGGTTGAACAGCCGCACCTCGATGTTCGGGAAGGCCGACAGCGTGCTGAAGACCTCGTCCTCGCCGGCCGTGTAGAGGTCGTCCACAAGCAGGCGCACGCGCACGCCGCGCGCGGCGGCTTCGCGCAGTTCCTTGAGCAGCAGCAGGCCGACGTCGTCCTTCTGGATCAGGTAGTACTGCACGTCGAGCGATTTCTCGGCATGCCGCGCGAGCGAGATGCGGGCATCGAAGGCGAACGCCGCCTCTGGCAGCAGGCGGAAGCCCGAGAGCGCGGCGGAACCGCCCGGCATTCCCTTGGCCGCCAGCTGCCCAAGTTCGGTCTGCGCCACGTCGGTGATCGCCGCGACGTTCGCGCGCGGCACGGGCGGCGGCAGGCTGACGCAGCCGGCCAGCCATGCGGCCGCAACAAACCCCAGGAAGGCGGCGAAACGACGAACGATGAAAGCGCGCATGGCCCGAACTGTAGCTCGCGGCGGGCCGCAGCGGCGACCTATGATCGACCCGCAAAAAAGGAAAGAGAAGCGTGCTCAACGGCTTGTGGCTGGGTTTCTTCGGGATGGCGGCGCTGGCGGCGCTGGGACGGTGGCTCGTGGGGGGCGACCCGACCGTGTTCGCGGCCCTGGTCGAAAGCCTGTTCGCGATGGCGCGGCTGGCGGTCGAGGTGATGGTGCTGCTGTTCGGCACGCTCACGCTGTGGCTGGGCTTCCTGCGCATCGCCGAGGCGGCGGGGCTGGTCGGCTGGCTGGCGCGGCTGCTGGGGCCGCTGTTCCGGCGCCTCTTGCCGGGCGTGCCGGCTGGGCACCCCGCCCTCGGGCTCATCACGATGAACTTCGCGGCCAATGCGCTGGGGCTGGACAACGCCGCCACGCCCATCGGCCTGAAGGCCATGCGCGAGCTGCAGCGGCTGAACCCCGACCCGGTGACGGCCACCAACGCGCAGATTCTGTTTCTGGTGCTCAACGCCTCGTCGCTGACCCTGCTGCCGGTCACCATCTTCATGTACCGCGCGCAACAGGGCGCGGGCGATCCGACGCTGGTGTTCCTGCCGATCCTGCTGGCCACCAGCGCCTCGACGCTGGTCGGGCTGCTGTCGGTGGCGGTGGCGCAGCGCCTGCGGCTGTGGGACCCGGTGGTGCTGGCCTACCTCGTGCCCGGCGCGCTGCTGCTGGGCGGCTTCATGGCGCTGCTGGGAACGCTGTCGGCGGCGGCCATCGCGTCGCTGTCGTCGCTGCTGGGCAACCTCACGCTGTTCGGCGTGGTCATGGTGTTCCTGCTGGCCGGGGCGATCCGCCGCGTGAAGGTGTACGAGTGCTTCATCGAAGGCGCGAAGGAAGGCTTCGACATCGCGAAGAACCTGCTGCCGTACCTCGTCGCGATGCTGTGCGCGGTCGGCGTGCTGCGGGCCTCGGGCGCGCTCGACTTCGTGCTCGGCGGCCTGCGCTGGCTGGTGCACGCAGGCGGCTTCGACGCGCGCTTCGTCGACGCCATGCCCACCGCACTGGTCAAGCCCTTCTCGGGCAGCGCGGCGCGCGCGATGCTGATCGAGACCATGAAGAGCCAGGGCGTCGACAGCTTCCCCGCGCTGGTGGCCGCCACCATCCAGGGCAGCACCGAGACCACCTTCTACGTGCTGGCCGTGTACTTCGGTGCGGTCGGCATCCAGCGCGCGCGGCATGCGGTGGCGTGTGCGTTGCTGGCCGAAGTGGCGGGGGTCGTGGCCGCTGTCGCTGTTTGCTACTGGTTCTTCGGGTAAGAGCCCGGCCAGGCAGCCGAACAGGCGCTGAGCCAAAATGGTCCTCCGCCCCCCAAGCCTTGCCGCCTTTTTCAGTGACCACTTCCCGCCGGGCCCAGCCGCCCTCCTTTTCGCCCGACGAGTTTCGTGAAGCGCTCGGCATGTTCGCCACCGGCGTCACCATCGTCACCGCCCGCGCGGCCGACGGCACGCTGGTCGGCCTCACGGCCAACTCCTTCAACTCGGTCTCGCTCGCACCGCCGCTGGTGCTGTGGAGCCTGGCGCGCGCGGCCGGCTCGATGCCCGCGCTGAGCGCCGGTTCGCACTACGCGGTGAACATCCTGGCGGCCAACCAGAAGGCGCTGGCCGAGCGCTTCGCCACCAAGAACATCGACCGCTGGGCCGACGTGGCATTCACCGAGGGCCTCGGCGGCGCGCCGGTGCTGGTGGGCTCGGCCGCCAGCTTCGAGTGCTTCAACCGCAGCCGCTACGACGAAGGCGACCACGTGATCTTCGTGGGCGAGGTGGAGCGCTGCACGCACGATGCGGGCGCCTCGCCGCTGCTGTTCCACGGCGGGCGCTTCTATACCGAGCATCCCTTGTGATGAAACACCCTGCGCTGCTGTCCGTCCTGTTGCTCGCCGCGCAGACCGGCATGGCGCAGGAAACGGCGGGGCCGCTCAAGCAGAACTGGTTCGACGACCCGTTCTTCCAGGTGTCCGCGGGCCTGCGCGATGCCCGAAGGCCCGTTCTACACGACCGAGGAACGCCGCCTGCAGACCCATTCGCGGCTGGAGCGCGGCACCAGCTGCTGGCTGGCCGGCAAGTGCACCGACAGCAACGCCTACCGCTACGACAAGCCGCTCGCGCCCAAGGTGCGCGCCGCATTGCTGGCGGTGCCGGGCGTGAACAAGGGCAGCGTGTGGGTGATGATCCAGCGCCGCTGGGTGTACCTGCAGGGCTGCGTACCCAATGCGGCGCTGGCGAAGAAGCTCGAACGCGCCGCGCGCGCCCTGCCCGACGTCGAGACCGTGGTGCCCGACCTGATGGTCGGCACGCGCGGCAAGCCGCCCTACCCGCCGGCCGCGAACTGAAGGCGCCTTGCGCGCAGATCACGCGGGCGCAGTACGATCATCGGATGAATCTGGCGGGCAATCCGCCGTGACTGACCGACCGCCAATGATCCAGCGCAAGACCCATCTCGACAGCCTCGCCATCGGCCTGCTCATTGCCTGCTGCGCCTTCTGGGGCCTGCAGCAGATCCTCATCAAGACCACCGTGACCGAGGTGCCGCCGCTGTGGCAGGCCTCGATCCGCATGACCGGCGCGGTCGTGCTGCTGTGGCTGTGGTGCGTGTGGCGGCGCGTGCCGCTGTTCGAGCGCGACGGCACGCTGTGGCCGGGACTGCTGGCCGGCCTGCTGTTCTCGGGCGAGTTCGCCGGCATCTACCTGGGGCTGCAGCACACCAGCGCTTCGCGGCTCACGGTGTTTCTCTACACCGCGCCCTTCTGGGTGTCGCTGCTGCTGCCACGCTGGGTGCCCGCCGAACGGCTGCGCGGCTTCCAGTGGCTGGGGCTGTTCATCGCGTTCTCGGGCGTGGTGCTGGCTTTCAGCGAGGGCTTCGGCCACATGAGTTCGTCGCAGCTCGTCGGCGACGGCATGGCGCTGGCCGCCGGCATGCTCTGGGGCCTGACCACGCTGACGCTGCGCACCACGCGGCTGGCCACGGCCAGTGCGGAGAAGACGCTGTTCTACCAGGTGGCAGTGACGGCGGCGGTGTGCCCGGTGGTGTCGCTGGCGCTCGGCGAGCACTGGAGTTTTTCGTACTCCAGCTGGGCCTGGACCTCCATCGGCCTGCAGACCGTGATCGGCGCCTTCGCCAGCTACCTCACCTGGATGTGGCTGCTGCGGCACTACCCGGCCACGCAGATGTCGTCCTTCACCTTTCTCACGCCGCTGTTCGCGCTGGTGTTCGGCGTGGTGCTGCTGAAGGAGCCGCTCACGGCGCAGCTGATGGTGGCGCTGGTCGGCGTGGCGCTGGGCATCGTGCTGGTGAACCGGCGGCCTGCGGTACAACGCAGCGCATGAGCAAGACAACCACGAATTTCCAGCCGGTACTCGACGAGATCGTCGCCACCCTGCGCCCGCAGCTCGGCCAGGGCGGCACCGTCGCCAGCTACATCCCGGCGCTCGCGCGCATCGACGCGCGGCAGTTCGGCATCGCGCTGCGCACCTGCGCCGGCGAGGAAGCCGGCGCGGGCGACTTCGAGACGCCCTTCTCGATTCAGAGCGTGTCCAAGCTCTTCACGCTGACGCTCGCCATGCAGCGCATGGGCGATGCGCTGTGGGAGCGCATCGGCCGCGAGCCTTCGGGCAACCCGTTCAACTCGCTGGTGCAGCTTGAGAACGAACAGGGCAAGCCGCGCAACCCCTTCATCAATGCCGGCGCCATTGCGGTGGCCGACCGGCTGGTGAGCCACGCCAAGGCCAACGGCGGCAGCGCCAAGGCCGACATCCTGGCGCTCATGACGAGCCTGTGCGGCGAGCCCATCGGCTTCGACGACGAAGTCGCGCAATCGGAGGCCGACACGGGCTTTCGCAACATCGCGCTGGCCAACTTCATGAAGAGCTTCGGCAAGATCGACAATGACGTCGCGCCCGTGCTCGATACCTATTTCCACCAATGCGCGCTGCGCATGAGCTGCCGCCAGCTCGCGCGCGCCGCCGCCTTCCTGAGCCGCGACGGCGCCCACCCGATCGCCGGCGAGCCCGCGATCACCGGCGAGCGGCAGACCCGCCGCATCAACTCGCTGATGCTCACCTGTGGCACCTACGACGCGGCGGGCGACGTGGCCTTTTCCATCGGCCTGCCGTGCAAGAGCGGCGTGGGCGGCGGCATCGTGGCCGTCGTGCCTGACCGGCTCACGCTGTGCGTTTGGTCGCCGGCGCTCGATGCCACCGGCAATTCGCTGCTGGGCATGAAGGCGCTCGAGATGTTCGTGGCGCGCACGGGGCTGTCGGTGTTCTGAGCGGCGCCGCGAGTCACACGGCCGCGGCCACGGGCGCCGTGGCCAGGCAGCCCATGCCGTCGAGCGATGCTTCCACAGCCTCTTCGAGCGGCGTGTGGGGCTCGCGGCCGAGAAGGGCCACCAGCTTCGCGTTGTCCATGCCCACGGGCGTACGCCACAGGTAGCGCATCTCGCGCATTTCCCGGAACGTGACGACGAAAGGCGAGGCCAGCGTCAGCAGCCACCACGGGAAGGCCGACACGCCGACCCTGGCGCCGGTGCGGCGCGCCACCACCTTGCGGATGGCGTCGCTCATGCGCGTGCCGTCGGCGTCCCAGTGGCCGGCCATGTGGAAGCGGGCGAAGGGTTCGAGCCGGTCGCGCCGCGCCAGCAGCTCGACCATGGTGCGGGCCACGTCCGGCAGGTAGGACCACTGGTGGCCGATGCCGGCACTGCCGGGGTAGCTCACACCCTTGACGGGTTGTCCCGCCTTCACCAGCCCCTGCGAGAACCAGTTGTTGCCGGCCTTCGGGCCGAAGAAATCCCCGGCGCGCACGATCAGCACACGGGCGCCCTGGCGGCTCGCGTCTTCGAGGCGACGTTCCATCTCGACGCGGATCGCGCCCTTGCGGGTGAACGGGTGCTGCGGCGAGTCTTCGGCCAGCAGCGGGAAGGCGTCGGGGCCAAAGTTGTAGACCGTGCCGGGCAGCACGACGGTCGCGCCCTCGGCCTTCGCTGCGGCGATGGTGTTGTCGAGCATCGGCAGCACCAGCTCCGACCAGCGGCGGTAGCCCGGCGGATTGACCGCGTGCACGATCACCGCGCAGCCCTTCGCAGCCTGCCGCACGGCCTGCGCATCCATCGCGTCGCCGGCCAGCCAGGTGATGCCGTCGCTGCGGCCTTCGGTCGCGCCGCGCTTGAGTGCGCGCACCTGCCAGCCCGCGTCGCGCAACTGGCGCGCCACCTCGCTGCCAATGCCGCCCGTCGCGCCAAGGACCAGAACCGTGTCGTTGCGTGCCATGAAATGCCCCAGAACAGTTGTCGATGGACGAATTCTGGATCTGACGAGGTTCAAAAGGAATTGCCGAATGTGAGCTAGCAGCTATACATTTCTGTATGACTTCGAACATCGGCTGGGAGTTCTACCGCACCTTCCTCGGCGTGCTGCGCGAGGGCTCGCTCTCGGGCGCCGCGCGCGCCCTGGGCATCACCCAGCCCACGGCCGGGCGCCATGTGGCTGCGCTTGAGGAGGCATTGGGCGTGGTGCTCTTCACGCGCTCGCAGGTCGGCCTGCTGCCGACCGAGGTGGCGCTGGCCTTGCAGACCCACGCCGAGGCCATGGAAAGCACCGCGGCCTCGCTGGAGCGCGCCGCCAGCAGCCATGGCGCGGGCGTGCGCGGCGTGGTGCGGGTGTCGGCCAGCGAGGTGATGGGCGTGGAAGTGCTGCCGCCCATCGTGGCGCGGCTGCGCGAAGCGCACCCGGCGCTGAAGGTCGAGCTGGTGCTGACCAACCGCGTGCAGGACCTGCTGCGGCGCGAAGCCGAAATCGCCGTGCGCATAGTGCGCCCGAAGCAGGAGCAGCTGGTGGCGCGCCGCATCGGCAACATCGAGCTGGGCTTTCACGCGCACCGCGACTACCTGGCGCGCCACGGCACGCCGCGCAAGCTCGAGGCGCTGGCCGCGCATGCGGTGATCGGCTACGACCAACCGTCGGCCTTCGTGCGCAACGCGGCCAAGGCGGGCACGGCGTGGCCGGGCTATGGCCGCGACGCCTTCTCGCTGCGCACCGACAGCGAGCTGGCCCAATTGGCGCTGATCCGCGCGGGTGCAGGCATCGGCATCTGCCAGGTCGGCCTCGCCCGGCGCAGCGACGCGCTGGTGCGCCTGATGCCACGCACCTTCTCGATGAAACTCGACACCTGGGTCACCATGCACGAGGACCTGCGCCACAGCCCGCGCTGCCGCGCCGCCTTCGACGCGCTGGTCGAGGGACTGCAACAGTACGTTGGCGCGCCGGATGAAGCCGGCACACAGGGGAAAATGGCCGGCGCGAGAACCCAGGCCACCGAATGACCGACCTTACCGAAACGAACGACCCCGACTCCCTCCCCCTGCAGGAAGACCGCCTCTGGCGCGACGACCGCTGGACCGCCCGCATCATCAAGAACGAGGAAGACGACGGCTGGGCCGTCGAGATGACCCGCCACGGCGACCCCGAGCCGGCACTGGTCGGCCCCTGGACCATGGGCCGCGACAAGAAGAACCCGAAGCCGCTCGACGGCCCCGCCTTCTCCACGCTGGTGAAGACCGCCGCCGAAGTCATCCGCCGCCACGAGCAGCAGCTTCACGCCACGCTCAACAAGAGCGTGACCGTCACCGCGCGCGACGACCGGCGCGTGCGCGTGGCGCTGGCCATCGTGCCCGACGAGGACAACCCCTCGGCCACGCTCAGCGCCTACGACGATGCCGACGACTCCGAGCTCGCCAGCGTGAACGTGTCGCCCGCGTTCAGGCTCACGGCCAGCAGCGCGAGCGCATGGATCGAATCCGGCTACGCGCGGCCGCGCTGACGCACCGGGTACCAGCGCAATCAGCGAAATGACGTATGTGCAGCCCGCGCTGAGTTGAGAACAATCGGCTTCGACGACACGAACCCATTGCTCCACCGGAAAGCCCGGATCGGTTGAACGCCGATCCGGGCTTTCTTGTTTGTTTTTCTTTCTCAACCATCCTTCAGGAGCAGCGTCATGAGACACGGTGATATTTCGAGCAGCAGCGATTGCGTGGGCGTCGCGGTCATCAACTACAAGATGCCCCGCCTGCACAACAGGGCCGAGGTGCTGGACAACGCCCGCAAGATCGGCGAGATGCTGGTCGGCATGAAGAAGGGCCTGCCGGGCATGGACCTGGTGATCTTTCCCGAGTACTCGACGCACGGGATCATGTACGACGAGAAGGAGATGTACGACACGGCCGCCACCGTGCCGGGCGACGAGACGGCCATCTTCGCCGACGCCTGCCGCCGCGCCAACGTGTGGGGCGTGTTCTCGCTGACCGGCGAGCGCCACGAGGAGCATCCGCACAAGGCGCCCTACAACACGCTGATCCTCATGAACAACAAGGGCGAGATCGTCCAGAAGTACCGCAAGATCATGCCGTGGGTGCCCATCGAGGGCTGGTATCCGGGCGACCGCACCTATGTGAGCGAGGGCCCCAAGGGCATGAAGATCAGCCTGATCGTCTGCGACGACGGCAACTACCCCGAGATCTGGCGCGACTGCACGATGCGCGGCGCCGAGCTCGTCGTGCGGTGCCAGGGCTACATGTACCCGTCCAAGGAGCAGCAGATCCTGGTGTCGAAGGCCATGGCCTTCATGAACAACACCTACGTGGCGGTGGCCAACGCGGCGGGCTTCGACGGCGTCTACTCGTACTTCGGCCACTCGGCGCTGATCGGCTTCGACGGCCGCACGCTGGGCGAGTGCGGCGAAGAGGAGATGGGCATCAACTACGCCGAGCTGTCGATGAGCCTGATCCGCGACGCGCGCCGCAACGGCCAGTCGCAGAACCACCTGTTCAAGCTGCTGCATCGCGGCTACACGGGCACCATCAACTCGGGCGACGGCGACAAGGGGCTGGCAGCCTGCCCCTACGACTTCTACGCGAAGTGGATCAACGACCCCGAAGGAACGCGCGAGATGGTGGAAGCGCTCACGCGCAGCACGGCGGGCACGCCGGAGTGCCCCATCGAGGGCATTCCGAACGGGCCGGCGCAAGGCCGATGAACATGGCTCAGGCCTGACTGAAGGTCTTCAGCACCTCGAGCACGCTCAGCGTCGCGCCGTCGAGCAGTGCATGCTGGCGATGCGCGATGCCCACGCGGCGCGTGAGCTTCGGGCTCACCGGCAGGATCTGCATGCGGTCGTTGCCCGGAACGATGTCGGTGGACTGCTGCAGCGGCAGGAGCGCGGCACCGTAGCCGGCCGCCACGAGGCTGCGCATGGCGGCGTCGTAGTTGAGCTCGATGCGCGCGCGCGGCGCGAAGCCGGCGGCGGCGAACCATTCCATCGTGAGGCGGTACATGTGCGTGGTGGCCTCGTTGAAGATCAGCGGCTGTGCCGCCAGCCACGCCGGCGTGACGCGCTTCGGCGCCTTCCAGCGCCGCGGCACGAAGGCCATCATGGGCTGCTCGCACCATGGCGTGACGACGATGCCGCGCAGCGGCGGCTGCGGAATGGCGACCAGGCCGATGTCGAGCGTGCCCGCCGCCAGCCGCTCCATGGCCTCGTAGGAGCCGCGGATGCTCACCTCGACGTCGATGCCCGAATGCTCCGCGCCCAGCGCCTCCAGCACCTGCGGCAGCAGGTCGACCAGCACGCCGGTCGAGGTGCCCAGCCGCACGCGGCCCACGCGCCCTTCGGCCTGGCGCTTGACGGCTTCGACCGCGTCGTCGGTGTCGCGCAGCAGCTTGCGCCCGCGCTCCACCAGCGCGGCGCCCGCCGCCGTCGGCGTGATGCGCCGGTTGCCGCGCACCACCAGCGGCGCGCCGAGGCGCGATTCGAGTTCGCTCATGTGCAGGCTCACCGTGGGCTGCGCGAGGTGCAGCGCCCGGGCCGCCGCCGAGAACGTGCCCAGGTCGACGATGGCGATGAGGGTGCGCAGCTGGTCGAGGTTGAGTTGTCGCATCGGTTCACATCAGGAAAGGTGATGGCAAGTTTCAGGAATCTCAACTTCCACAATAGCATGCGCCGCCTGAAGATGAGCGCTCCCAACCAAGGAGCCCATCGTGACCGCGCCAAAGCCATCGTCCTTCCATCAACGCCTGATCCATGCCCTGCGCGGCTGGCACCGCCGCGTGATGGATCGCCGCCGCATGCGCGCCGATGCATCGCAGCTTTCGCACATGAGCGATCACGAGCTGCGCGACCTGGGCATCGGGCGCAGTGAAGTGCCGCAGCTGCTGGACCGCGACCGTTACTGACACCGCCGGATTTGAGGTTCAAATCGGGGCCGTGCCCAAGCCAGTCCTTCCCGCCCTCCTTTCCATCGAACTCACTTCGCCGCAGTCGGTCAATGGCCGGCGCGCGGCTTTCCAGTCGCTCTGGCTGCTGGTGCGCATGCGGCATGCCCACGATGCCGCCGGCGTCGTGCGGCTGGCGGACCTGCGCGGCGAGGTGTCGGACGCAAGCACGCTGCGCATGGTCGTGAGCCGCGCGTTCCGCGACTTCAAGGCCTGGCGCATCGAGGTCGGCTGGGGCGAGGACACGCAGCGCGAGCCCCGCTTCCTCAATGCAGAGCGGCGCAGCCAGGGCCCGTTCTGGCTGCCGGCCGCCGAGGCGAAGCGCGTGCGCGTGCTGGTCGAAGGCCGCGCGGCCACGACGGCCGAGGTGGCGTCGTTCCTCGGGCTGCGTTCGCGTGGATCACAGGCCGCCCGGACCGCCGGCTCGCCGCCGCCCGATGCCGTGCACCTGCAGGACGCGGCTTTCTGGAAGCAGCTGGTCGCGTCGCAGCAGGCGGCGCGGCAGGGCCGGCTGATGGCGCCCGTGGCGGGCGAGAACACGGGTGGGAGCGCCCTCGAATCCATCCGCCTCGCCGGCACGCTGGCCGCCACCGACTTCCAGCGCGCACTGGTCACGCTCAACGAGGCCATGCTGTGGCGCCGCCTCGGCGACAACGAGCAGGCGCGGCGCCGGCTGCAGGCGCTCAAGAAGCAGCGGCTCGCGCACCACGTGGCGGGCAACGACTACCTCGGCGCGATGGAGTGCATCGTCTCGGCGTGGTGCGCCTACACCGCGCGCGACCTGCCACTGGCGCAGTCACTGCTGGGCGGCATGGCCGAGGACGCGGCGCGCGCGCTGGTGCTGCGGCACCACCCCGACGTGCGCTTCGAGTGGTGCAACCTGTGGGCGCTGGTGTGCCGCTCGCGCGCGCTGGCGCTGTCGGCCGACGACATGCCCGCGGCAGCCGCGCTCGCCGAGGAATCGCTGCGCCGCTTCGGCGAGGCGCTGGCGGCCGCCTTCGAGTCGCACTCCTTCGACGCGGCGCAGCACGTGGCCGCCAACATGGGCATGGCCGCATGGCTGTTCGACCGCGTGGGGCTGTCCGACCTGCCCGCGCTCGCGCACGACGGCAACGCCGACACCACCCGCCGCGCCGTGCAGTGGATCGCCTTCAGCGAATGGCTCTGCAGCCACACCGACGGGCAGGGCCGCTCGGCGTGGAACGCGATCTACCTGATGCGCATCGCGCGCGGCCACTGCAGGCCGGAGACCCGGCCCACGCTCGCGCAGTTCCGCGCGCAGAAGCCGCTGGACCCGGCCGCGGTTTCGGCGCTGGCCGGTCCGCTGGCCGACGCTTTCGACGCCGCGAATTGGCCGGCGCACTGGGTGCAGGTGGCGCAGGCGCGGCTGGCCGATCACCGGGCCGGGCAGCGCCGCTACCCGGGCCTGCAGCATTGCAGCCTGCTGTTCGAGCACGCCTGGTACGCGGCGCACGCGGGCGACCTGAAAGCGGCGGAGCAGTCGCTGGCCTCGCTGCGCGAAGCGCTGCCGCAGCTGGTGCCGAGCGACCGCGCCTACTTCACCGAATCGTGGAACGACGCGCTGCCGGCCGAACTGGTGCTGGAGGCGAAGCCGCCGCGTCGGCCGGCGGCGCGCAAGATGACTGCGTCGCGCGCGAGCTAGACTGGTTTCAGCAGCATGCCCGAGAACTCCAACGACCCCATCGACCTGGCCGCCCACCGCGAACGCCGCGCGCGGCAGCAGAAACTGCGCGCAGCAGCGCAGGCATCGCACGGCGCCGATGCACCAGCGCAGCCGGGGCCGGACGAAGTGCCCTGCATCCGTTGCAAGGAGCCCGTCTTCGGCTACGCGCTGCGCTGTCCCCATTGCGGCGTGCATTTCAGCGGCCGTGCCGAAGACTTCGCGCCGAAGGAAGGTCTGTCGCGGCGCGCGAAGGCGCTCGTCACGCTGGTCGCCGTGGCGCTTCTGCTCGCGGGCCTGAGCGACGACATCGCGGCCCTGTGGTGGCGGATGAAGTGAGTCCTGCCACGCTCAGCGCGCGGCGGACGGCTTGGCAGTCGACTTGCGCACCACCAGCTCCGGCCGCAGCACCACGGTCGAGGCCGACATAGAGCGCCCGTCGATCTCGTCGAACAGCATCTCGGCCGCGCGCCAGCCCAGCTCGCGGTGCGGCAGGCGGATCGTGGTGAGCGGCGGGTCGACCATGTCGACCAGCGGCATGTCGTTGTGGCCGGTGATGGAAATGTCCTTCGGCACGCGCAGGCCGGCTTCGCGCAGCGCGTCGTAGGCGCCCAGTGCCACGAGGTCGTTGCAGCACACCACGGCCTGCGGGGCGGCGCCGGCTTCGAGCATCTGCTTCATCGCCACCGCGCCGGCCTCGCGGCTGTAGCTCGCGCACTCGACCACGCGGAAAGGCTTCATGCGGTGGTCCCTCAAGGCCTGCTCCACGCCCAGCCGACGGCCCACGCCAGTGGGAATGTTCTGCGGGCCCGCGAGGTGGGCGATGCGCTTGTGGCCCAGACCCACGAGGTGATCGACCGCGAGTTTCATCGCCAGCCGGTCATCGCTGACCACCGCGGGCAGGCGGCCGGTTTCGTCGGCCCGGTTGACCAGCACCGCGGTCATGCCGGCCTGGGTGACGAACTCGATCAGCGGGTCGTCGCGCGTGGCGGTGGCCATGACCACCCCGTCGACCCGCTGCGCCAGCATGCGCTCCAGCACGGGCCGTGCGAGCGCGGGATCCACAACGTTGGTGACGAACACGAAGTACCCGCGCGCCGCCGCGCTGGCCTCGATGCCCTGCAGGATGGGCGGGAACACCGCGTTGGTGATGTCCGGCACCAGCACGCCGATGGTGTGGGTGCGACCCGTTCGCAACGCCGAGGCCGCGCGGTTGGGCCGGTAGCCCAGGCGCTGCGCCGCCTCCTCGACCACGCGCAGCACCTCGTCACTGATCAGCGAGCGCTTCTCGGGGCTGAGCGCGCGGGAGACGGTCGACACGTGCACGCCGGCAGCGCGGGCGACGTCGCGGATGGTCACGGGCGTGGAAGGTGGGCTGGTACTCATGGATTGATGCAAACGGTTGTCGTGCCGATCAGGGCTGCAAGGGGCTTTCTGTTATTCCTGACCTGCCGAATGGGGTCATTTTACTTTTCAGCGATTTGGACTAATATCGTGCAAACGATTGCACGAATCCGCCATGAACATCGCCACCTCCCCCGAATCGGTACTGAGCTTCACGCTCGATGCCATGAAACGCACGCCCGACCCGCGGTTGCGCACCGTGATGGAAGCCGTCACGCGCCACCTGCATGCCCTGGTGCAGGAAGTGAAGCTGACGGAAGAAGAGTTCGAGCAGGCGCTCGAATTCATCGTCGCCATCGGCCATGCCACGGGCGAGACCAAGAACGAGGTGGTGCTGGCGGCGGACATCCTGGGTGTGTCGACCGTGGTCGCGCTGCAGAACAACCAGGACCCGCATGGCGAATCGCCGGCCGCGCTGCTCGGGCCGTTCTGGCGCGCGAACTCGCCGGACTGCGCACTGGGCGAGAGCATCGCGCGCTCGGGCACGCCGGGCATTCCGCTCGAAGTGACGGGCACGGTGCGTGACGGCAAGGGCCGGCCGGTGGCCGGCGCCACGGTCGACGTGTGGCAGGCCTCGCCCATCGGTCTCTACGAAAACCAGGACCCGTCGCAGGAAGACATGAACCTGCGCGGCCGTTTCAGCACCGACGCCGAGGGCCGCTTCCACTTCCGCAGCGTGCGCCCTGCCGGCTACCCCGTACCGACCGACGGGCCCTGCGGCGTGCTGTTGCGCGCGCAGCAACGCCACCCGAACCGACCCGCGCACCTGCACTTCATGGTCAGCAAACCGGGGCACAAGGTGTTGATCACGCAGGTGTTCGCGGACGACGACGAGAACCTCGAGAGCGACCCGACCTTCGGCGTGACGCGCAGGTTGATCGGGCGCTTTGCGCTCGCACCCGACGGCAAGAGCGCGGCGATGCACCACGACTTCGAGCTCGAACCCGGCGAAATGAAGTTCCCACGGCCGCCCATTCCCTGAATCAACAACTTCTTCCAACACTTATGAGCTTCGATCCCGTCTCCAGACTCGACGGCAAGGTCGCCGTCATCACCGGCGGCCTCGGTGCCATCGGCTACGCCACGGCCACGCGGTTTGCCGCGCTGGGCGCGACCTGCGTGCTGCTGCACCGCAAGGGCGACGATGCGGCCGCCCGCGCCGCTGCGCTGCCTTCAGCCAACGGCCAGCGCCACACGGCGATCCGCGCCGACATCGTCGACTCGGCGAGCCTGAATGCCGCCGCCGCGGAGGTGAAGGCCACGCTCGGGCGCTGCGACATCCTCGTCAACAGCGCGGGCCACACGCAACCGGTGCCGGCCGGGGACCTCGATGCGCTGACCGACGAGCTCATCGACGACATCGTGCGCGCCAACTTCCGCGGCGTGTTCGCCACCATCCGCGCCTTCGCGCCGATGCTGAAGGCCAGCGGCGACGGGTTGGTGGCCAACATCTCTTCCATCGCGGGTTTCACGGGCGTGGGCAGCAACCTCGCCTACGTGGCCGCCAAGGCCGGGCTCGACGTGGTCGGCGACGCGCTGGCCAAGGCGCTCGCACCGGCGGTGCGCGTGGTGTCGGTGTCGCCGGGCGCGGTCGAATCGGGTTTCGTGCCCGGGCGCGGGGCGGAGTTCGCGAACAAGATGGCCAGCACCACGCCGCTGGGCCGCATTGGCTTGCCCGACGACGTGGCGGCCACGGTCGAAGCGCTGGCCACCACGCTGCGCTTCGTGACCGGCACGCGCATCGTGGTCGACGGAGGGCGCCACCTGTGAGCACCGCCAAGACACTCATCACCTGCGCGGTCACGGGCAACCTCGTGAAGCCGGAGCAGACACCGCACCTGCCGATCACGCCGGTGCAGATCGCCGACGAATGCCTCGCCGCGGCCGAGGCCGGCGCGGCGCAGGTGCACATCCACGTGCGCCATCCCGAAACCGGCAAGCCTTCGATGGAGGTCGAGCTGTACCGCGAGGTGGTCGAACGCATCCGCCGCGAGAACCGCGAGTTGATCGTCAACCTCACGACCGGGCCGGGCGGGCGCTTCATTCCGAGCGAGGACGACCCGAAGATCGCCGCACCGGGCACCACGCTGCTGCCGCCCGAGAAGCGCGTGGAGCACATCGCGCTCATCAGGCCCGACGTGTGCTCGCTCGACCTCAACACCATGAACTCGGGGCCCGATGTGGTCATCAACACGCCGAAGAACGTGAGGCGCATGGCGAAGGTGATGCGCGAGGCCGGCGTGAAGCCCGAGCTGGAGATCTTCGACTCCGGCGACATCAACCTCGCGCTCGACCTGATCGCCGACGGCACGCTCGACGGCCCGGCCATGTGGACCTTCGTTCTCGGCGTGAAGTACGGCTTCGCGCCCACGCCCGAGACGCTGCTCTATGCGCGCAACATGCTGCCGCGCGGCGCCTTCTGGAGCGCCTTCGGCATCGGACGCATGGAGTTCCCGATCGTCGCGCAGTCGTGGCTGCTGGGCGGGCATGTGCGCGTGGGCATGGAAGACAACATCTACCTCGAGAAGGGCGTGCTCGCCGAGAGCAACGCGCAGTTGGTGGCGAAGGCACGCGACATCCTCGTGAGCCTGGGCGGTGAAGTTGCGAATCCGCGTGAGGCACGCGCGATGCTGGGGTTGCCGGATGCCCGGAGCTAGCGTGGACTCCTGCATCTCTCCATCTTGTGCGCGGCGTCGTTCGGGGCGCGATCCCGCCGACGGGGTACCTTGCTCCGCGAATGTCCCCCGGCCTTCGGCCTCCTCCTTTATTTCGCTGCGCAAGGCACCCCGCCAGCGTGATCGATGGACGCGGTCGTCGATCGGCGGTTCACCAGCAGCGTGCCCTGTGCACAGGGCGTCGGGTGCTCCCCGCAGCGAAATAAAGGAGGAGCCGAAGGCGGGGGACATTCGCGGAGGGGAGTACCCGGCGGCCTGTGCACGCACCCCGAACAACAGCGCCAAGAACACAAGCACCCAGCAACACAGCACGCAGGAAATACCAAAATGAACGTCGCTGCCATGCACACGACCCACACCTCCCGCGCATTGCGCGTGAACGAGAAGGCCGCCAACCTCGACGCACTGCAGCTGCACGCCTCGCCGCAGGCCGAACCCACGCCGCCTCCAGGCCATGCCGTCGTCCGCATCGCCGCCGCTGCAGTGAACCCGAGCGACGTCAAGGCGACGCTGGGCATCATGCCGCAGGCCGTGTGGCCGCGCACCCCCGGCCGCGACTTCGCGGGCACCGTCGTGAGCGGACCATCCGAATGGATCGGCCGCGAGGTCTACGGCTCCGGCGGTGACATCGGCATCACACGCGATGGCTCGCATGCGCGTTACCTCGTGCTGCCCGAACAGGCATTGCGCGCCAAACCCCGCGGCATCTCGATGGACGAGGCCGGCGCGGTGGGCGTGCCCTTCGTCACAGCCTACGAAGGCTTTCGCCGCAGCGGCATGCCGCAGGCGGGCCAAACAGTGCTGGTGCTCGGCGCCAACGGCAAGGTCGGGCAGGCCGCGGTGCAGCTGGCGTCGCAGGCCGGTGCACGCGTGATCGCGGTACAGCGGCGCGCCGGTCCCTTCGAGGGCTTTGCCAGCGGGCCGGTGGACGTGATCGATGCGCGCCACCACGCCGACGTGGGCGCGCAGGTGCGCGAACTCACCGACGGGCGCGGTGCGCACATCGTCTACAACACCGTCGGCAGCGCCTACTTCGAGGCCGCCAACAAGGCGATGGCCAAGGGCGCGACGCAGATCTTCATCGCCACGCACGAGCGCGCGGTGCCCTTCGACATCTTCGCGTTCTACCGGGGCATGCACACCTACGTGGGCATCGACTCGCTGGCGATGGACTGCATCGCCAGCACCGCGCAGCTCGACGCCATGCGCGAAGGCTTCGAGCGCGGCACGCTGAAGCCCTTCCCCGTCGCACGCAGCTTCACGCTCGACGATGCGATCGACGCCTACCGGCTGGTGCTCTCGGGCAGCACCGACCGCGTCGTGCTGCGACCCTGAACCCTGGAGCACCCGACCATGCACGTCACCCGTTTCAACGAAGCGCCGCACTACGAGGCGCCCAACCACTTCGACATGCGCTGCCTGCGCCTGCAAGGCAAGGAGGCCGGGCCGTCCACGCAGATGTGGATGGGCGTGAGCCAGATCCTTCCCGGCGGCCACACCGGGCTCGACGGCTCGCCGATGGAAAAGCTGTATCTCGTGCTCGAAGGCCAGCTGCACGTGGTCGGCGAGATCGACGGCGCGCATCAGGAAGACGTGCTCGAGCCCTACGACAGCTGCCGCTTCGCGCCCGGCGAAAAGCGTCAGCTGGAGAACCGGAGCAACCGGCCGGTGCTGGTCGCGCTGGTGATGCCGAACGCGCCGCCGGCGTAGCGGCCTCCCCTCTTTCAGTCATTCATCGCTCATCGAACAAATCAACGGAGACAAGACGCATGAAGAAGACATCCTCATGGAGCCGCAGGCAGACACTGGCGGCGGCAGCAGCCTTGGCGGCCTGCGCGCTGACCGGCGCCTACGCACAGGGTCCGTGGCCGGGCACGCAGCCGATCAAGCTGGTCGTGCCCTTCACGGCAGGCAGCGGCACCGACATCGTCGCGCGCCTCGTGGCCGAGAAGCTCGGGCCCGCGCTGGGCACCAGCGTGATCGTCGACAACAAGCCCGGTGCGGGCGGCACGCTGGGCGCGGCCATCGCAGCCAAGTCGCCGGCCGACGGCTACACGCTGCTGGTGCATTCGGCCGGCCACCTTGTGAACCCGTGGATCTACAAGGGCCTGTCGTACGACACGATCAAGGACTTCACCGGCATCACGCCGATGGCCAGCCTGCCCAACGTGCTGGTCACCGCGCCCTCGCATTTCGCGAACGTGCAGGACCTCGTCGCGAAGGCCAAGGCCAAGCCCGGCAGCTTCAACTACGGCTCGGCGGGCAACGGCTCGGCCACGCACATGAACGCCGAGGTGTTCCGCCTCGCGGCCGGCATCGACGCGCAGCACGTGCCGTTCCGTGGCACGCCCGAGGCCATGACCGAGGTGATGGCCGGGCGCGTCGACTGGTTCTTCGCGCCGATGGTGTCCGCCCTGCCGCTCATCAAGACCGGCAGGCTGCAGGCACTGGCCGTGGGCACGGGCAAGCGCTCGTCGGCGCTGCCCGATGCGCCCACCACCGCGGAGGCCGGCGTGCCGGGCTCGGAGTACCTGTTCTGGGTCGGCCTGTTCGCACCCGCGAAGACGCCGCAGCCGGTGGTCGACCGGCTGCAGGCCGAGGTCGCGAAGATCATGGTGTCGCCCGAGCTGAAGGAACGGCTGGAGAAGCTCGGTGCCGAGCCGTTCACCATGCCGTCGGCGCAGTTCAACAAGTTCCTCGTGGACGAGACCGGCAAGGCGCAGCAGGTGGTGAAGGCCGCGAGCATCAAGGTCGACTGACATGGCACGCACGCTCTTCACGGCGGCGGCCCTCGCCGCCGGCTTTCTCATGCCCGGTGCCGCGCAGGCGCAACCGGCCGACCTCGTCGTGACCAACGCGAAGATCGCCACGCTCGATGCCGCCGGCACCACCGCGCAGGCGCTCGCCGTGCGCGGCGGCCGCATTGTGGCCGTCGGCAATGCCGCGCAGATGCGCGCGCTCTCGGGCTCCGCGACACGCACCGTAGATGCGGGCGGACGCACCGTCATTCCCGGTCTCATCGACTCGCACATGCACGCGGTGCGCGCGGCGTTGAGCTATTCGACCGAAGTCAACTGGATCGGCGCGGGCACCATCACCGAAGCCATGGCGCGCATCCGCACCGCCGCTACAAATGCCCGCCCCGGCGGCTGGCTGATCGTTGCAGGCGGCTGGACCGAACAGCAGTTCGCGGAGCGCCGACGACCCACGCTCGCCGAGCTGCAGGAGGCCGCGCCGGACCACCCGGTGTACGTGCAGCTTTTCTACGAAGCGGTGGTGATGACGCCCAAGGCACTCGAAGCACTCGGCGTGCCCGCCGGCACCCTGCCTGCGGGCATGAAGCCCTCGCCCGACGGCGCGCCGGGCTGGATGACCGGCGACATCGTCGGCATCTCGGCCCTTTTCGACAAGCTGCCCAAGCCGACCTACGACGACAACGTAGCGGGCACGCGCGCGTTCTTCAGCGAGCTGAACCGGCTCGGCATCACCGGCCTGGTGGACCCGGGCGGCTTCAGCATTGCGCCCTCGCAGTACGCGGCGCTGTTCGAGCTGTGGCGCGAGAAGGCGCTGACGCTGCGCGTGGCCTACAGCGTGTTCGCGCAGAAGCCCGGCGCCGAGCTGCAGGAGTTTCGTGACCTCACGCAGATGCTGCCCATGGGCTTCGGCGACGACATGCTGAAGTTCAACGGCCTGGGCGAACGCGTGACGCTCGCGATGTACAACAACAACTTCCCCGACGAAGCGGTGAAGGCGAAGTTCTATGAGCTCATCAAATGGGCGGCCACGAAGAAGCTCGCGGTCACCATCCATTGGCAGGAGAACGGCTCGGTCGATCATCTGCTCGGGCTGTACGAAAAGCTGAACGCCGAGGTGCCGATCAACGGCCTGCGCTGGTCCATCGCGCACCTGGACGATGCTTCGCCCGAGACGCTCGCGCGCATGAAGGCGCTGGGCATCGGCTGGACCATGCAGGACGCGATGTACTTCCAGGGCGACCGCGCGCTCGCCGTGCGCGGCGACGCGGCGCGCCGCATGCCGCCCATCGGCACGGCCCTGCGCGCGGGCGTGAACGTGGGCGCCGGCACCGATGCGCATCGCGTGGCCTCGTACAACCCCTTCGTCGCACTGCAGTGGATGCTCGACGGCAAGACCGTGAGCGGCAAGATGATGCGCGGGCCCGACGAGACACCCACGCGCGAGCAGGCGCTGCGGCTCTACACGGCGGGCAGCGCGTGGTTCAGCTTCGACGAGGGCAAGCGCGGCACGCTGGAGGTCGGCAAGCTCGCGGACTTCGCGGTGCTCGACCAGGACTTCTTCACCGTGCCGCTGGAGCGCATTGGCAAGACCACCTCGGTGATGACCGTGGTGGGCGGGCGCGTGGTGTATGCAGCGCGGCCCTTCGATGCGGCGACGACTCCGATGGCCAGGGCACCCCAGGGGTTGCAGGCGGCGATTCAGTCGGCCTCGGACGGCGCGCGCTGAAGCGCCCGCCGCACGCGCTCGCGCAGCACCGGCAGCACCTCGCTCTCGAACCACGGGTGGTGCTTGAACCAGCCCGTGTTGCGCGGCGAAGGATGCGGCAGCGGAATAAAGCGCGGTGCGTAGTCGGCAAAGGCCTCGACCGTCTCGGTCACGTTGGCGCGCGCGGTCTTGCCCAGGAAGTGGCGCTGCGCGTACTGGCCGATGAGCAGCGTCAACTCGATGCGCGGCATCTGCGCGAGCAGCCTGTCTTGCCACAGCGGCGCGCATTCCTTGCGCGGCGGCAGGTCGCCGCTGGTGCCGCGGCCGGGGTAGCAGTAGCCCATCGGCATGAGCGCGATGCGTGCCGCGTCGTAGAAGGTGGCGCGGTCGACGCCGAGCCAGCGGCGCAGCTGCTCGCCGCTCTTGTCATCCCACGGCACGCCGGTCTTGTGAACGGTGAGGCTGGGCGCCTGCCCGACGATCAGCAGCCGGGCGCTTGCGCTCGCTTGCACCACTGGGCGCGGCCCCAGCGGCAGGTGCGCCTCGCACGCGCGGCAGGCGCGGATCTCGGCGAGCAGCACATCCACGGCGCCTCAGCCGGCGAACGGGCGGAAGAAGGCGTCGAGTTCGGCGCCCTGCGCCGCGTCCGCGAAACCGTCGAAGCGGCCCTGCACGGCCAGCGTGCGCGCGGCGCGCATGAAGCCGCCCCAGGCCGCGCGCGCCATCGCGCCGCCCACGCTCACGCGGCGCACGCCGAGTTCGGCGATGTCCTGCATCGTGAGTTCGCTGGCCGCGCCGACCAGCAGGTTGACCGGCTTGGGCGCCACGGCCGCGACCACCGCCGCGATCTGCTCGCGGGTCTTGATGCCGGGCGCATAGAGACAGTCGGCGCCTGCATCCGCGTACGCCTTGAGCCGCGCGATGGCGTCGCCGAGGTCCGGGCGGCCGGCGAAGAAGTTCTCGGCGCGACCGACGAGCAGCACGTCGGCGCCCGACGCATCGATGGCCTTGCGCGCGGCGCGCATGCGTTCGACCGCGATGTCGATGGCGAAGAGCGGATCGGCGGCGTTGCCCGTTGAGTCCTCGATCGAGAGGCCTGCCACGCCGGTCTCGATGGCCAGACGCACGCTCTCGGCCACGCCTTGCGCGTCGGCGGCAAAGCCGTTCTCGAAGTCGGCATTCACGGGCAAGTCGGTGGCATCCACCAGCTCACGCAGATGGGCAAGGATCGATTCGCGCGACATCGCGCCGTCGGCCCGGCCGTGCGACCACGCGAAGCCCGAGCTGGTGGTGGCGAGCGCCTTGAAGCCCATGCCCGCGAGGAAGCGCGCGCTGCCCGTGTCCCACGGGTTCGGAATGACAAAACAGCCTTGTGCATGGAGCGCCCGGAAGTCGGCGCGTTTCTGGGCGATGGTGCGGGTCATGGGAACCTGGGCTTTCTTTCGGTATGCGCGACGGCGAGCTCCGCATTCTGACGCGGCCCTGTCCGCACGTCACGACGTTGCGCAGTCCGGCAATTCGGTGTCTGATCGCGCCCCATGTCCTACGTCATTGCGCTTTTCATCCACCTGCTCTGCGCCGCCTTCTGGGTCGGCGGCATGGCCACCATGCACTTCGCAGTGCGCCCTTCTGCTGTCGCCACGCTGGAGCCGCCATTGCGCCTGCGCATGATGGCCGCGACGCTGCGGCGCTTCTTCGTGGGGGTGGACGCATCGGTCACGCTGCTGTTCGTGACCGGCGTGACGATGATCCTCGCGGCCGGCGGCTTCCGCGCCGTGCACTGGCGCATCGAGGCGATGATGAGCATCGCGATCGTGATGGCCGCGATCTATATCTACATCCGCGCGTCGGTGTTCAGGGCGCTGCGGCGCGCGGTGGACGAAAGCGCATGGCCAGCGGCGGCCGCGCGGCTGAACACCGTGCGCCAGCTGGTGATCGTGAACCTGGCGCTGGGGATTGTGGTGTTCGGGGTTGCGACCATAGGACGGGCGGGGTAGGCAGCGCCCGCCACGCCCCCTGCCTCACGAAGCCTGGACGAAACGGTAGTCCAGGTGCGTCACCAGCGCCGAGCCGTCGGCGCGCACGGGCACCAGCTTCATCTCGCCGGGTGCGAGACCGTCGAGCAACCGCTTTCCCGCGCCCAGCAGGTTCGGCGCGACGTGGATCGTGCATTCGTCGAGCAAGCCCGCCCGGATGGCCTGGCGGACGGTGTCGACGCCGCCGGAGATGCGCACGTCCTTGCCGCCGGCCGCGGCCTTGGCTTGCGCCAGCGCGCTCGCGAGGCCGTCGGTCACGAAATGGAAGGTGGTGCCGCCCTGGCGCACCCAGGGTTCGCGCGGCGAATGCGTGAGCACGTACACGGGCGCGCGGAACGGCGGGTTCTCGGGCCAGCCGACCTCGCCTTCGTCGAACATGCGCCGGCCCATGACGTAGGCACCGGTGCGTGCGAACACATGCTGGACCCGCGCGTCGTCGGGCGTGCCCTGCTCGCCACCGCCGCCGGGAATGCCGAGGATTTCGCGGAAGGTGGCGGTCTGGAAGATCCAGCCGTGCATGGCGCGGCCGCCGTCGCCCATCGGATTGCCGGGGCTGGCGTTCGGGCCCGCCATGTACCCGTCGAGCGAGATGCCCACGTCGAAGAAGACCTTGCTGCTCATACGTCGCTTTCCGGCGGCGAAGCCGGCCTGGGTTGCAGAGAAGGCGGAGTCTATGCGCGAGCCCGCCCGCTGCAAACAGGGGGCGGGCCGCGCGTGTCGACGCAGAGGCTCAGACGAGGTTCAGCTCGACATGGATGTTGCCGCGCGTGAGCTTGGAGTACGGGCAGGTCTGGTGCGCGGTGTCGACCACGGCGCGCGCGGTCTCGCGGTCCAGGCCCGGCAGGCTCACGTTCAGGCGCGCCTGCAGCACGTACTGGCCTTCCTGCAGCACCAGGTCGACCTCGGCATCCACCGCCAGGTCGGCCGGCAGCTTGACCTTCAAGCCGCCCGCGGCCTTGCCCATGGCACCGATGAAGCAGGCCGACCAGCCGGCCGCGAACAGCTGCTCGGGGTTGGTGCCCGTGCCGTTGCCGCCGGGGGGCGACAGCTGGATGTCGAGGTTGCCGTCACTGCTGCGCGATGCGCCCTGGCGGCCGCCGGTGGTGTGGGTCTTGCCGGTGTAGAGAACTTGCTTGTCGGTCATGGTGCTTCTTCGGATGAGAGGGGATCGCGGTGAAGGTGGCGTTGTGCGGGCCGGGCTCAGAGGGCCAGGCGGTCGATGCCGTGGGCCGTGGCAACAGCCTGGGCGCGCACCGCGGCGCGGTCCAGCGTGCTGGTGAAGCGCTCGTCGGGGCCGGCGCCTGCACCGTCTGCGTAGATGTTGCCGGCGCGGGCCGCGGCGATGGCGCCGGCGCGGGCCTGGGCACGGTCGCTCAGGCCGGCCACGACGGCGGGCACGCCTGCGGTGGCGCCGTCGGCGTACGGGTCTGCACCGTGGGCGGCGACCACACCCGCGGCCTGCACGGCGGTACGGCTGGCGGACGACTGGAATTGCAGGACGCCCTGGTAGTCCTCTGCGCTGGCGCCGATGGCGAAAGCGGAAAGAGCGGCGGCGGCGATCAGGAGCTTGGTGGTTTTCATGGCAATGTCTTTCAAAGATGAAGGGTGAAGGAGTCGGTTGAACACCATCGCCTCCTCGGTGCATGTGTCGTCGGTGGCGATGTATGAATTACATCGGCGGGCTGTATCCACGATGTGTCGAGCCACCGGCAGATTTGCATGCGCGTGTGTACGCCGCGCCGGCCAGACACAGTGGCGTACAAATCGGAAAGGAAAGCCGGGGAAAGGCGGCCGCGCAGAGGGCAACCGACCGGCCGGGCTGCAGCTAGGCGGCCGGGCCCTTGAGCTCGACGGTGTTGCCGTCGGGGTCGCTCAGGTAGATCGACGGGCCGTAGCCCTCGGCGCCGAAGTTGTTCTGCACGTCGCCGTGAAGGGCCACGCCGTGGCGCGCCATCAGCGCGCGGATGCCCGCTTCGTCGAAGGGCTCGACGCGCAGGCAGAGGTGGTCGACGTTGCGGCCCTCGGCGCCGGGCAACGCACCGCCCTGGCGGCCCAGCGGGCCGTCGGGCGTGACGAGATCGATGAGGCTGGCGCCGGCGCGCAGGTGCACCAGGCCCAGGTCGTCGCGGCGCTTCTCGACGGTGCAGCCGAGCACGTCGACATAGAACGCGACGGCGCGTTCCATGTCCTTCACGCGCAGCACGATGTGGTCGATGCGCAGCACCGAGAACGGCGGGCGCACCGGGTTCGTCATGCCGGCCTCTTCTTCAGACGACGCCGGCTGAGCGCAGGGCATCGAAGCGTGCCGCATCGATGCCCATTTCCGCCAGCACTTCCTGCGTGTGCTGCCCCAGCGCCGGCGGCGCATGGCGCAGCACCGGCGGCGTGGCCGTGAGCCGCAGCGGGCTCGCCACGCCGGTGATGCTGGCGATGCCGTCGCCCGCGTCGCGCGGCTGGGTGACCTTCAGGCCGCGCGCCTGGACTTGCGCATCGTCGAAGGCCTGCGCGATGTCGTTGATCGGGCCGCAGGGCACGGCCTTGTCTTCGAGCAGCGCGACCCACGCGGCCGTGGTGCGGGTGCGCGTGAGTTCTTCCATCATCGGGATCAGCACCAGGCGGTGCTTCACGCGCAGCGTGTTGGTCGCGAAGCGCGCGTCGCTCGCCCATTCCGCGTGGCCGGCCGCTTCGCAAAAGCGTGCGAACTGCCCGTTGTTGCCGATGGCGAGCAGCATCGAACCATCCTGCGTCGGAAAGTCTTGATACGGCGCGAGGCTCGGGTGCGTGTTGCCCTGGCGGCCGGGCGCCTTGCCGGTGTTGAGGAAGGCGCTGGCCTGGTTCGCGAGGATGGCCATGCCCACGTCGAGCAGCGCCATATCGATGTGCTGGCCTTCGCCGGTGCGTTCGCGCACCTGCAGCGCCGCGAGGATGGCGGTGCTGGCGTAGACGCCGGTGAACAGGTCGGTGAGCGCCACGCCCACGCGCAGCGGACCGCCGCCGGGCACGTCGTCGGGGCGGCCGGTGATGCTCATCATGCCGGTCATGGCCTGGATCATCAGGTCGTAGCCCGCGCGCTCGGCGTACGGGCCGTCGTGGCCGAAGCCGGTCACGCTGCAGTAGATGAGGCGCGGGTTGGCCGCGCGCAGGCTCTCGTGGTCGAGGCCGTATTGCTTGAGGCCGCCGGTCTTGAAGTTCTCCACCACGATGTCGGCCTGCGCCACCATCTGCTTGAGCAGCGCCTGCCCGTCGGGCGTGGCCATGTCGATGGTGACGGAGCGCTTGTTGCGGTTGCAGGACGTGAAGTAGCTGGCCTGGTCGGTGTCGTTGCCGTCCGCGTCCTTGATGAAGGGCGGGCCCCAGGTGCGCGTGTCGTCACCGACGCCGGGGCGTTCGATCTTGACGACGTCGGCACCCAGGTCCGCGAGGATCTGCGTGCACCACGGGCCCGCGAGCACGCGGGACAGATCGAGGACCTTGATGCCGTCGAGTGCTGCGGGCTTCGTTGTCATGCGTGTCAGTTGGCGAAAGCTGCGATGCCGGTGATGGCGCGGCCAAGAATAAGCGCGTGGATGTCGTGCGTGCCTTCGTAGGTGTTGACCACTTCCAGGTTCACCAGGTGGCGTGCCACGCCGAACTCGTCGCTGATGCCGTTGCCGCCCATCATGTCGCGCGCCAGGCGGGCGATGTCCAGGGCCTTGCCGCAGTTGTTGCGCTTCATGATCGAGGTGATCTCGACCGAGGCCGTGCCTTCGTCCTTCATGCGGCCCAGGCGCAGGCTGCCTTGCAGGCCCAGCGTGATCTCGGTCTGCATGTCGGCCAGCTTCTTCTGGATCAGCTGGTTGGCGGCGAGCGGGCGGCCGAACTGCTTGCGGTCCAGCGTGTACTGGCGGGCGCGGTGCCAGCAGTCTTCGGCGGCGCCGAGCGCGCCCCACGAGATGCCGTAGCGGGCGCTGTTCAGGCAGGTGAAGGGGCCCTTGAGGCCTTGCACTTCGGGGAAGGCGTTTTCTTCGGGGCAGAACACGCCGTCCATGACGATCTCGCCGGTGATGCTGGCGCGCAGGCCGACCTTGCCGTGGATGGCAGGGGCGCTGAGGCCCTTCATGCCCTTCTGGAGCACGAAGCCGCGGATCGGGCCGACCGTGCCGCTTTCGCTGACTTCCTTGGCCCACACGACGAACACGTCGGCGATGGGCGAGTTGCTGATCCACATCTTCGAGCCGCTGAGCGAGTAGCCGCCCGGCACCTTCTTGGCGCGCGTGGCCATGCTGCCGGGATCGGAGCCGTGGTCGGGTTCGGTCAGGCCGAAGCAGCCGATCCATTCGCCGGTGGCGAGCTTGGGCAGGTACTTCTGCTTCTGGCCTTCGGTGCCGAACTCGAAGATCGGCACCATCACCAGCGAGCTCTGCACGCTGGCCATCGAGCGGTAGCCGGAGTCGACGCGCTCGACTTCGCGGGCGATCAGGCCATAGGCCACGTAGTTGAGGCCGGGGCCGCCGTACTGTTCGGGGATCGTGGGGCCGAGCAGGCCGAGCGCGCCCATTTCGCGAAAGATGGCGGGGTCGGTCTCGCCGGTGCGGAAGCCCTCGATGACGCGGGGCGCGAGGCGCTCCTGGCAGTAGGCATTGGCCGCGTCGCGGATCATGCGTTCTTCGTCGGTCAGTTGCTGGTCGAGAAGAAGGGGATCGTCCCAGTGGAATTGCGCTTTGGCGGCCATGTGCTGTCTCCGGAAGAGGAAAAGAGAAAAGAGGGAATGGAGCCGATGCTAGCCACGCAGGGGCCATGACGCAAACGAGGAATCCGCACCCAGATATGCGGCGAAAGAATGTCTTGCAAGATGTTGGCGAGGCACCTTCATTGAAGAGGACCTGATTCCAGTCATACACTCCCGGCATACATGCGCCGCAAGATCCCACCCCTGCAAACCCTCGTGTGCTTCGACGCCGCCGCGCGCCACGAGAGCTACACGCGCGCCGCGCAGGAACTCGCCCTCACCCAGAGCGCGGTGTCGCGCCAGATCGGCACGCTCGAAGCCTTCCTGGGCGTGGCGCTGTTTCGCCGCACGCGGCACGGCGTGGCGCTCACGGCGAGCGGTGCGGCCTATGCGCGGCAGATCACCAAGCGGCTCGAGGCGATGGAGCGCGACACGCTCGACGCCATGGCGCACCAGGGCGAAGGCGGTTCGCTCTCGCTGGCGGCCGTGCCCACTTTCGCCACCCGCTGGCTGATGCCGCGACTGAAGGGCTTCGCGGCGCTGCAGCCCGACGTGGTGGTGCACATCGAGACGCGCACCCGCCCCTTCCTGTTCGCCGATGCGGAGTTCGATGCGGCGCTGTATGCCGGCACGCCCGCACAGGTCGAGAACTGGGCCGGCACGCACGCGCTGCTGCTGATGCATGAAGACGTGGTGCCGGTGTGCAGCCCTTCTCTGCTGCCGCGCGGCAAGGCCGTGGCGCCGGCAGCCATCGCGAAGATGCCGCTGCTGCAACAGAGCACCCGGCCCGACGGCTGGCGCCAGTGGTTCGATGCGCAGCAGATCGACGCGCCCAATGCGCGCGGCGGCCCGCGCTACGAGCTGTTCTCGATATTGGCCGCGGCCGCGTCGCACGGGCTCGGCGTGGCGCTGATGCCGACGATGCTGGTGGCCGACGAACTGGCGCGCGGCGAACTGGTGGTGGCCTGCGCGCGGCCGCAGTCGGGCGAGCGCAAATATTACCTCGTGACGCCGGAGCGCGCCGACCAGCGGCCGCTGCTGAAATTCTTCAGCGACTGGCTGCTGGCGCAGGCACGGCAGGAGCCCGGGCGCGAGACGGCTTGAAGGGGCCGGCGACCTTCTCGAGCCACGGATCGCAGACGGCCCGCAATTCAGGGTCCATGTCGAACTTGGGATCGCGCGCATCGAACAGGACCGACTTCTTCGCCTGCGCCCGCACCAATGCGAAAGCGCTCTTCCCGGAACGGCTGTTGTCGAACATCAGCGTCATGTTCGCGATCTGCGCCGCATGGCCGACCGCCGCCTGCGTGCGGGGAAAGCGCTCGATCAGCTTCCTGCGGTCCACGTCGTGGCCGCCCTGCTGCTTGCGGGTGCTCACGCGAAAGATGGACATGTCCACCGAGACCAGGCCGACGAAAAGCAGCACGACGAAATACCCCGCCTCCTGCATCGCGCGGATGTCGTCCGCCTTCGACGCATGGCCGCCGCCGGGCAGCGGCTTCCAGTGGGAGAACACCGTCTCGAACGCAAACGGCATGCGCTGGTCCATCACCAGGCTCTTGAAGGCGCGCACGCCTTCCTGGGACAGGACCTGCCATTTCTCGTCGTCGTCGCGCAGGCGCTGGGCCCAGGCGGGGATGTGCCCGGTGGCGGGGTCGGCGTCCGGCAGGATGGACATCATCATCCGGTCGGCGTTGATCAGCGGCATCTGCAGCGATGCCGCCAGGCGCGAATACCAGAGCGTGGATTTTCCGGAGCCGTTGTGGCCCGCCAGGACGAAGGCCACCGGACGCGGGCCGCGCGTCTGCTCGAGGAGCTTCCCGAGCTTCGGTGGGCGGCGGCTCACGCCTTGCTCGCGCGGAACCTGCCGTCGACCAGGCGGCCAATGACCTTGGTGCCGTCGGCTGCTTCGCGAATGACCTGGGTCGGATCCTGCGGGTAGGCGGAGTAGGCGAATATCCGGGCCGCGTTGGGTCCGCGGAAGACGACCGACCTGTCGATGCCGGGCTTGTCGAGTGCGCGGGCCGCCTTCTTCAGCAGTTCCGTCGTGTTGTCCTCGGGGCGGACCACGGCGCGTGGAGCCTTGCCGATCTTGACCAGCGCCATGCCGCGCCCCAGGGTCGCCACCGATCGGCCCTGGACCATTTGCCCTGCCGAGCCTTCGCGTGCGATGGTTTTTGCTCTTGCCATGGCCGGATGATCGCTCAAAACGGAAGCCGCCCGCCACCTGCTGCGCCAAAGCCCGCACCGCCGCATACCCGCGTCCGGAAACGGCGAGCCTTGCAGCCCCGCAGGCGAGACACTGCGCGCATGACAGCCCCAGCCTCCCAGGTCGACGCCCTCGACTGGCCCCGCATCGAAGACGACCTCGCCACCCGCGGCTGCGCCACCACCGGCGCCGCGATCTTCACCCCGAAGGAATGCGCCGCCCTCGCGGCCATGTACGACCAGCCCCGCCACTTCCGCAGCCGCGTCGTCATGCAGCGCCACGGCTTCGGCCAAGGCGAGTACCAGTACTTCGCCAACCCGCTGCCGCCAAAGCTCACGGCATGGCGCAGCGCGCTGTACGAACGCCTCGCGCCGCTGGCCAATGCATGGGCCGCGGCGATGGGCCTGCCGGCCGACTACCCGCCGGACCATGCCGCCTACCTCGCGCGCTGCCACGCGGCGGGCCAGCTGCGCCCCACCCCGCTGCTGCTGCGCTACGACGAGGGCGACTACAACTGCCTGCACCAGGACCTGTACGGCGACCTGCAGTTCCCGCTGCAGCTCACCGTGCTGCTGAACCGGCCCGGCGAAGACTTCACCGGCGGCGAGTTCGTGCTGACCGAACAGCGCCCGCGCATGCAGTCGCGCGCCGAGGTGGTGTCGCTCGCGCAGGGCGAGGCGGTGATCTTCGCGGTCAACCAGCGGCCGGTGGCGGGCACGCGCGGCAGCTACCGCGTGACGATGCGCCACGGCGTGAGCCGCGTGCGCTCGGGGCGGCGGCATACGCTGGGCATCATCTTTCACGACGCCCGCTAAGGCGGCTCCCCGGCCACTGCGGCGCCGTGCAACGCCGCACGGAAAGCCGAAGTCGACGAAAATCACGCCCGCCTCCGGCGCCCACCAGGATCCCCGACACCAACGATCGAGGCCGTGAGCCCGCCGGAAGCCGGCCCGCGGCCTCGATGCAGCGGGCGCGCTCGAGTGGTCGTCAGGGAGCTGTATGAACAAGAAGTCGTCCGGGAATCCGGAAGCGGCGGGAAAGCCGTCGATCGAATCCGCGGCCGCGCCGGCCGCACCGCCCGGGCGTTCGCGCCGCTTCAGGGTGGACGTGGGCACCATCGTCAGTGCCGTGGCGCTGACACAGTCGCTGTTGCTGGTCTCGCTGGGTTACTGGGGGTCGCAGCGGCTGGTGTCGCGCATCGGCGTGTCCGCGCACAGGGCCAACCACCACCGCACCGAGGACAAGGTGCTGGCCTTCCTGCAGAAGGCCGAGTCGGTCGTCAACGCCGTGGGCACCGCCCCCAGCCTGCGGCCAGCGGGCGAACACGCCGAAAGAACGGCCGAGCTGCTGTGGACGCTGCTGCAGCAGTCGCCCGAGCTCGACAGCATCTACGTCAGCAACGAGAAGGGCCAGATGCTGATGGCGCTGCGCTACCCGGTGCCGGCCATGCGCCACATCGAGCGCGGCGCGAGGTTCACCACCGAGACGTGGCAGTACATGCTGCCGCTGGACGCCGAGGCCGACGTGCAGCAGCGCTACGCCACGCAGCGCGTCGCATCCTTCCGCAGCAGCTACGACCCGACGCAGCGCGGCTGGTATTTGCAGGCCCGCAAGGCACAGGGGCCGGTCTGGACGCAGCCGTACGTATTCGCCGCCGCGCAGGAGCTGGGCGTGACCTACGCGCTGCCGAGCCAGCGCAGCTATGCGGACAACGCAGCGCAGGCCATGGTGGTGGCGGGCGATGTGTCGCTGGGACGGCTGTCGGAATTCGTGCGCCAGTTCAGCAGCGACGGCTACGGCGACAGCGCACTGCTGAGCGCCGACGCCCGCGTGCTCGCGCGCAGCGACATGCCGGGCGTGCTGCACCAGCTGGAGCCGCCGACCGGCGTGCTCGGCGCCTTGCACGCGAACACGGTGATCGGCGGCACGGCGGGCAGTGGCTCGAACAGGAAGTTCTCCTTCACCTACGAAGGTCGCCGCTACCTGGTGCAGGCCTCGCGCATTCCCAGCACCGGATGGCAGCTCGTGAGCTGGGTGCCCGAAGACATGCTGCTGGGCGAGCTGCACCGCGCGGTGCTGTGGGGCCTGTTGCTGGCGCTGGCCTTCCTGGCGATCGCGCTGTTCATCTCGCTGAAGCTGTCGAAGCTGGTGACCTCGCCGGTGGAGAATCTTTCGCACATCGCGCGCAGCATCGGCCTGCTGGAGCTCGACAACCTGCCGCGCGAACCGAGCCGCGTGCTCGAGATCCAGCACCTGGACCAGGCCCTGGACGACTCGGCGCGCAGCCTGAAGGCCTTCAGCAAGTTCGTGCCGGTGGACGTGATCAACCAGCTGATCGACGCGGGCCATGCGCTCGCGCCCTCCGGTTCGTCGCGCCGCGTGACGGTGATGTTCACCGACGTGGAGGGCTTCACCTCGATTTCGGAATCGCTGGACACCGACGTGCTGGTGAGCATGCTGACGGAGTACTTCAACCTGGCGGCGGGCGTGTTCGCACGGCACGGCGGCGTGGTCGACAAGTTCATCGGCGACGGGATCATGGTGCTGTGGGGCGCGCCCTCCGACCTGAAGGACGCGGAATACCAGGCCTGCGTGGCCGCGCTGGAGCTGCACGTGGAGATGGGCGAACTCAACCGCAAGTGGCACGAGCAGGGGATGCCGAGGTTTCGCACCCGCATCGGCATCCACACCGGCATGGTGATCGCGGGGGTGCTCGGTTCGAACGACCGGCTGTCCTACACCGCGTTCGGCGACGCGATCAACGTGGCGAGCCGCATCGAGGGCATCAACAAGCAGCTCGGCACGCAGACGCTGATTTCCGAGGCCACCTTCGCGGGGCTCGGCGGCCGGCTTCACGCACGCCGCATCGAAGAATTGGTGGAGCTGCGCGGCCGGCAGACGCGCATGGTGCTCTATGAGCTCACGGCCTGAACTCACTCGTGGGCGCGAAGCTCACGCGCCCCTCATGCGGAGGCACGCTGCGCGGCAAAGGCCACGAACCAGTCGAGGCTGCCGGGGTTGGCCATCGCCTCGCGGTTCACCACCTTCTCGATCGGCTGGCCCAGCAGCAGCTTCTTGATCGGCAGCTCCTGCTTCTTGCCCGAGAGCGTGCGCGGGATCTCGGCCACCCGGAAGATGTCGTTGGGCGCGAAGCGAGGCGACAGCGAAGTCTTGATGGCATTGTTGATCTTCGCGCGCATCGCGTCGTCGAGCGCCACGCCGGGGCGCAGCACCACGAACAGCGGCATGTAGCTGTCGCGGCCCAGGTATTCGAGATCGACCACCATCGAGTCGAGCACCTCGGGCAGGCCCTCGACCGCGCTGTAGATCTCGCTCGTGCCCATGCGCAGGCCCTGGCGGTTGATGGTGGCGTCGCTGCGGCCGTAGATGATGCAGCCACCGTCGGTGCCGATCTTGATCCAGTCGCCGTGGCGCCAGACGCCGGGATAGGTGTCGAAGTAGCTCGACAGGTAGCGCGCGTTGCCCTCGTCGCCCCAGAAGTAGAGCGGCATCGACGGAATCGGCTTGGTGCACACCAGCTCGCCGACCTCGCCGACGACGGGCTGCCCGTTGTCGTTCCAGGCCTCGACCGAATGGCCCAGCTCGCGGCACTGCATCTGGCCCGGCACTTCGGGCAGGTCGCGGTTGCCGCCGACAAAAGCGCCGCAGAAATCGGTGCCGCCGGAGATGTTGCACCACCACACCTCCTTCGAGCCCGCATCGAGGATCTGCTGCGAGCCCCAGCGCTGCACCTCTTCGGGCAGCGGCGAGCCGGTGCTGCCGAGCGCACGCACGCGCGAGAGATCGCCGCATTCCTTCGCGACGAGGCCCGACTTCATGCAGTTGGTGAAGTAGGCCGCGCCTGCGCCGAAGAAGGTGACGCGGTGCTTCGCGACGAAGCGCCACAGCACGCCCCAGTCGGGCTTCTCCTTGCTGCCCGCCGGGTTGCCGTCGTAGATGCAGATGGTGGCGCCGAAGGCCATGCCCGAGAGCTGCGAGTTCCACATGACCCAGCCCGTGGAGCTGTACCAGTGGTAGCGCTCGCCGAAATTGTTGGCGCCGTAGCTCGCGCCCACGTCGTTGTGCAGGCCGCAGGCATGCATGGTGAGGATGATGCCGCCCTGCCCGTGCACGATGGGCTTGGGCAGGCCTGTGGTGCCGCTCGAATAGACGATCCAGATCGGATGGTCGAAGGGCAGCCATTCGGGCTCGAAGGCGGCGACCTCGGCGTCGTTGCGCGCGATGGCCTGTGTCCATTCGACGTCGTGCGGCACAGCGCTGGCGGCATACGGCGACTTCACGAGCAGCAGCTTCTGCACGCTGGGCAGCTGGCCGCGCAGCTCCTGCAGCACGGCGCTGCGGTCGAGCGGCTTGCCGCCATAGTGCACGCCGTCGACGGCGATCAGCACCTTGGGTTCGATCTGGCGAAAGCGGTCGGCCACGGCGGCCGTGCCCATGTCGGGCGCGCACACGCTCCAGATCGCGCCGATGCTGGAGCACGCGAGGAACGCGACCATGGTCTCGGGCACGTTGGGCATGTAAGCCGCGACGCGGTCGCCGCGCTGCACGCCGAGCGACTTGAGCATGAGCGCGACCGACGCGACCTGGCGCCGCATCTCCGGCCACGACATCTCGCGCACTTCGCCGCGCTCGTTGTCGCTCACGATGGCGGGCATGCCGGCCGCGTGCGCCGCGTCGACATGGCGCAGCACCTCGCGGGCGTAGTTGACCTGCGCGCCGGGGAACCAGCGCGCGCCGGGCATGCGCGACTCGGCGAGCACGGCCGTGTGCGGGGTGGGCGACTCGATGCGGGCGTAGTCCCAGATGCTCTGCCAGAAGGCGTCGAGCTCAGTGACGGACCAGCGCCACAGGGCGTCGTAGCTGTCGAAGCGCAGGCCGCGCGTCTCGCGCAGCCAGTCTCGATAAAGGCGGATCTGAGGGATGTTGGGGGCGGGCATGGCACGAGCGTAGCGCCGCGAACGAGCGTGCTCAATGGGGGTTGACCTCAGGGTTTGTACGCGTGTTCAATGTTTTTGTACAAGCGTTCAATACGCCCCGATGAGCACCCGCACACCCACCGCAAGGCGCGGCACCTCGCGTGCCGCGACGCCAGCCCCCGCCGCAGTCACCATCGAGACCGCGCGGCCCGACCGCAAGCAGGCGATCCTGCTGGCGGCCGAGAAACTTTTTGCGCAGCACGGCTACCACGTGGTGACGATCCGCCAGATCGCCGAAGAGGCCGGCGTGCCGCTGGCGCTGGTGGGCTACTACTACGGCCAGAAGCACGAGCTGTTTCACGCGATCTTCGAACACTGGAGCCATTCCATCGAGGCGCGGCTCGCAGGACTGGCCGCGGTGAACGTCGACCCCGACGACGCGCGCACGCTGCCGCGCATCATCGATGCCTTCACCGCGCCCGTGCTGGCGCTGCGAGCGAGCGCCGAGGGCGAGTACTACGCGCTGCTGGTGGCGCGCGAGCTCTACCACGCCACCGAGGAAGCCGACCGCGTGCTGCGCAGCTACTTCGACCCGCTGGCCGAGGCCTACATCGACGCGCTGCACCTCGCGCTGCCGCACGCCACGCGCAGCCAGGCGGCATGGGGCTACCAGTTCGCGCTGGGCGCGCTGCTGCACCACCTGAACGACAGCCGCATCGAACGCCTCACGCGCGGCGAGAACAGGCGCGCCGACCCGGCCGTGGCGCCGATGCTCGTGAACTTCATCGTCGGCGGCCTGCGCGCCGCACTGCCGCGCCCGAAGACCGCCAGAACCCCACGCACGAGAACCACCCCCAGGAGACAAAAGACATGATGAAACGACGCACCCTGCTGTCGGCGCTTGCCGCGGCATCGGCCGCCGCCGCACTGCCTTCGCGCGCCCAGTCCAACCCGAAGATCGTGTTCGGCTACACGGCCGTGACCGACTTCGCCTCGGTGTTCGTCGCGGCCGAAGAGGGCTACTTCAAGAAGCGCAACCTCGATGTCGAGCTCAAGTTCATTCCGCTGAATTCGACGATCCCGGCGGCGCTGCAGTCCGACTCGCTGCAGATTGGCGGGCCCACGCCCTCGGTCTTCCTGCAGGCGGTGGACGGCGGGCTCGACCTCGTGCTGGTGGCCGGCGGCGGCCTCACCTCGAAGACGATCACCGGCTTCGGCCTGGTGGCGCGCGCGGGCTCGGGCATCAAGGGCCCGCAGGACTGCGTGGGCAAGAAGATCGGCGTGCCGGGCCTCGGCGCCTTCCTGCACGTGACCTTCCGCGCGTGGCTGAAGGACAGCGGCGTGGACTACCGCAAGGTGAACTTCGTCGAGGCCGCGTTCCCGCAGCACGCCGACCTGCTGCGCGGCGGCTCGGTCGATGCGGTGGTGTCGGCCGACCCGTTCATGAGCCGCATCACCGAGAGCGGTGCGGGCTACGTGGCCTCGTACTACTCGACCTTCCTGCCGGAGAACAACCAGACCATCGTGCATGCGGCCAAGCGCGAGTGGGTGGCGAAGAACCCGGCCGCCGCGCGCGCGTTCCGCGAGGCGCTGGTCGAATCGGCCTCGTTCATGCAGCAGCCGAGGAACGACGCCAAGGTGCGCGCGGCCATCGGCAAGTACATCAAGCTCCCGCCCGAGGTGCTGGCCAAGGTGCAGATCTCGCCGCCCGGCCCCGTGGTGACGGAAAAGCAGCTCGCCTACTGGACCGGGCTGATGAAGGAGCAGGAGATGCTCAAGACGAGCATCGACGTGGCGAAGCTGGTGGCGAAGTGATCGCAGCACCCGCCCCCGTCGCCGCGCGCGCCGCACTGTCGGCGAGCGCCTTTCGTTCGCCGACCGTCCCCGCGATGCAGGCCACCCCCTTCCTGCGCTTCGACGGCGTGACCATCCGCCTCGGCGGACGCGAGATCCTCTCGCCCACCTCCTTCGACGTGGCGCGCGGCGAGTTCGTCTGCATCGTCGGTCCGAGCGGCTGCGGCAAGACCACGCTGCTGCGCGCGGCCAGCGGGCTCGTCAGCGCGAGCGCGGGCGAGGTGCGGCGCAACGGCGCGAAGATGACCGAGCCCTCGCGCGAAGTGGCTTTCGTGTTCCAGGACTACGGCCGCGCGCTGCTGCCCTGGCGCACGGTGGAAGGCAACGTGAGCCTCGCACTGGAAGCGGCCGGCGTGCCGGCAGCGGAGCGCGCGCCGCGCATTGCCGACGTGCTCGCCAAGGTCGGTCTCGCGAAGCATGCGCAGAAGTTTCCGGTGCAGTTGTCGGGCGGCATGCAGCAGCGCGCGCAGATCGCCCGCTGCCTCGCACAGAAGCCCGAGCTGATGATGATGGACGAGCCCTTCGGCGCGCTGGACGCCCTCACGAGGCAGAGCCTGCAGGACGAACTGGCGCGGCTGGTGCGCGACGACGGGCTCACGGTGCTGTTCGTGACGCACGACCTGGAAGAGGCCATCTACCTCGGCGACCGCGTGATCGCGCTGCAGGCCAACCCTGGCCCCGGTCGGCCGAGCCTCGCGCGGATGATCGACGTGAAGATTCCGCGTCCGCGCGACCAGCTCTCGACCAAGGAGCACCCTGAGTACCTGCATCTGCGGCGCGAACTCTTCGCCTTCATCGAGCAGGGCCATGACTGACAGCCGCCTCTACCGCTGGCTGCGGCCGTGGGTGTTTCCCGTCGTGCTGGTCGGCGCCTTCGAGTGGTACGCGCGGCGCGCGGCCGCACTGGGCAGCGACGCGCTCGCACCGCCCAGCGCTGCGGCCAAGGCCTTCATGGGCGCAGCGACGGACGGCTCGCTCTGGACGGCCACCGGCTTCACGCTGGGCACTGCCGCGCTTGGGTTGCTGCTGGGCGCGGTGCTCGGCATCGCATTGGGCGTGGTGCTCGGGCTCTCGCGCCGCGCGGCGCAGTTGGGGTCGGTCTCCATCGAAGTACTGCGCCCCGTGCCTTCGGTCGCGCTGATTCCGCTCGCCATGCTGACCTTCGGCTTCGGCGTGCGCATGGAGCTGGCCATCGTCGCTTTCGCCACCTTCTGGCCGCTGCTGGTGCTGGTGCAGTCGGCGGTGCAGCAAGTCGAGCCGCGGCTGCTCGAGGTGAGCCGCGTGCTGGGCCTGTCGTCGCGCGAGCGGGCCTTCAAGATCGTGCTGCCGGCCATCGTGCCGCGCCTGTTCGTCGCGCTGCGGCTGGGCGTGGCGGTGGCGCTGGTGGTGGCCGTGACGGTGGAGATCGCGGCCAATCCGAACGGCATGGGCTACGCAATGATGATCGCGCAGCAGAGCTTCGACCCGGCGCTGATGCTCGCGTGGCTGGTGTGGATCGGCGTGGTGGGCTTCGCGGTGAACGCCGGCATGGTGCTGCTGCAGCGCGTGGTGTCGCGGCGCATGGGGGTGCAGCCATGAACGGCAACGGCAACAAGGACCGCATCGGCCTGAACCGGCTCGGCTCGCTGGGCGTTCTGCTGGCGCTCGTCGCGCTGTGGTGGGTCGCGAGCAACGCGGGCTGGGTCAGCCGCGTGTTCCTGCCGACGCCGCAGGCCACGTTCGCGAGCCTTCTCGAAGGACTGAATCTCGCGGGAGGCGATGGCAACGGCGAACTGCTCGGCTTCACGCAGGCCACGGTGGGCCGCATGATCGAAGGCTGGCTGCTCGCGTCGCTCTTCGGCGTGCTGCTGGGCGCGGCCATCGGCGTATCGCCCCAGGTGCGCGCGTGGGTGCAGCCGACGCTGGAATTCATCCGCCCGCTGCCCGCCTCGGCGCTGCTGCCGCTGGCCATCTCCATCTTCGGGCTGAACCCCGGCATGGTGCTCTTCGTGGTCGCATTCGGCGCGATGTGGCCGGTGCTGCTGGCCACGGTGCACGGCTTCGCGGCCGTGGAGCCACGCCTTTCGGAAGTGACGCGCTGTCTGCAGATGTCGCGCGCGGCGTATATCTGGAAGATGGGCCTGCCCAACGCCATGCCCGACATCCTGGCCGGCATGCGGCTCGCGCTGACCATCGCGCTGATCGTCGCGGTGGTGGGCGAAATGATCGCCTCGCAAAGCGGCCTGGGCCAGGCCATCCTGCTGGCTGCGCGCGCCTTCCGCGCCAGCGACCTGTTCGCCGGCATCGTGCTGCTCGGGCTGATCGGCTTCGTGAGCAACGCGCTGCTGGCCCTTGCCGAGCAACGGCTGCTGCGCTGGCAGCGCCCCTGACTCCCCCGATTGCTTCTCCCCCAAACACGAACACCTCACAAGGAGCCTCTTCATGCCACGCAAATTCGTCGACCTCTCGATCTTTCTCGAGAACGATGTGCTCTCCGACCCGCCGGCCTTCGCGCCGAAGATCCAGTACTTCACGCACGAGCAGACCTACGAGCAGATCGAACCCTTCTTTCCCGGCTTGAAAAAGGAAGACCTGCCCGACGGCGAAGGCTGGGCCGTGGAACTGGTGCAGCTGTCGACGCACAATGGCACGCACCTCGATGCGCCCTATCACTTCCACTCGACCATGGACAAGGCGCTGGGCGAGAAGAAGCCCGCCATCGCCATCCACGACGTGCCGCTCGAATGGTGCTTCCAGCCGGGCGTGAAGCTCGACTTCCGGCACTTCGCCGATGGCTACGTGGTCACGGCCGACGACGTCGAGGCCGAACTCAAGCGCATCGGCCACACGCTGAGCCCGCTGGAGATCGTGGTGGTCAACACGCGCGCCGGTTCGCGCTACGGCCATCCCGACTACGTGTCGGCCGGCGCGGGCATGGGCTACGAGGCGACGATGTACCTGCTGGAACGCGGCGTGCGCCTCACGGGCACCGACGCATGGAGCTGGGACGCGCCCTTCGTGCACACCGCGAAGAAGTACGGCGAGACGCACGATGCCTCGCTGATCTGGGAAGGCCACAAGGCCGGGCGCGACATCGGCTATTGCCACATCGAGAAGCTGCACAACCTCGAGGCGCTGCCGCCCACGGGCTTCTTCATCAGCTGCTTCCCGCACAAGATCCGCGGCGCGTCGGCCGGGTGGACGCGCGCCGTGGCGATCTTCGACGATGCGTTGATGGCGTCGGTGTGAGGGCCGGTTCATGAACGCGCTCAACCGCACGCACGACGTCCACGCACGCAGCTGGGTCGAATCGGCCAATGCGGCAGGCGGCGACTTCCCGATCCAGAACCTGCCGCACGCTGTGTTCCGCCGCGCCGGCAGCGCCGAGCCGTTTCGCGGCGGCATCGCCATCGGCGGCGAGGTGCTCGACCTCGCCGCGCTGGTCGCGCGCCAGCAGCTCGACGGCCTGGCGCTCGACGCGGCGCGCGCCGCCGCGTTGCCGGCATTGAACGACTTCTTCGCGCTCGGCCACTCCGCATGGAAGGCGTTGCGCCACGCGCTGTTCGACCTGCTGAAGAACGACGCGCCCGTGGCCACGGTGCAGGCCGTGCGCGAATGCCTGGTGCCGCAGGCCGAGGTCGAATACACCGTGCCCGCGCGCATCGGCGACTACACCGACTTCTACACATCGATCGACCATGCGCTGAACATCAGCCGCCTGATGAACCCCGACGGCGACGTGACGCCCAACTTCCGCTGGATTCCGACCGCGTACCACGGGCGCGTCTCGACCATCGGCGTGAGCGGCCAGCGCTTTCACCGGCCGATGGGGCAGGCGATGGCGCCAGGCGCGAAGGCGCCCACGTACCAGGCCTGCGCGCGGCTCGACTACGAACTGGAGCTCGGCGTGTGGATCGGCACCGGCAACCCGCAGGGCGAACCCATTCCGCTCGAACGCGCGGACGAACACATCTTCGGCATCTGCCTGCTCAACGACTGGTCGGCGCGCGACATCCAGTTCTGGGAGATGGCGCCGCTCGGGCCGTTCCTGGCGAAGAACTTCGCGACCACGATCTCGCCGTGGATCGTGACGATGGAAGCGCTCGCGCCCTACCGCCAGGCCTGGACGCGGGCGGCCCACGAGCCCCAGCCGCTCGCGTATCTGGAAAGTGCGGCGAACCGCGAGAGCGGCGCGCTCGACATCCGCCTGGAGGTCTGGCTCGAAAGCGAGAAGGCGCGCAAGGACAAGGCCGGGCCGTCGCGCCTGTCGTCCACGAGCTTCAGGCACCAGTATTGGAGCGTCGCGCAGATGGTGGCGCACCACACGATGGGCGGCTGCAGCCTGAACCCGGGCGACCTGTTCGGCAGCGGCACGATCTCGGGGCCCGGCGCGGGCGAGGCTGGCGCGATCATCGAGCTGACGCGCGCAGCGCAAAGCCCGGTGACGCTGGCCAATGGCGAGCAGCGTGGTTTTCTTGAAGACGGCGATGCGGTGCTGCTGCGCGGCTGGTGCGAGAAGCCGGGGCATGCGCGCATCGGTTTCGGGGAGAGCCGTGGAACGGTGCTGCCGGCCAGGCGTTGAGCAGAAGCACCAAAGAAAAAGGCCACCCGATGAGGTGGCCTTTTCTTTAATTTGGAGCGGGAGAAGAGTCTCGAACTCTCGACCTCAACCTTGGCAAGGTTGCGCTCTACCAACTGAGCTACTCCCGCGTGGAGCCCTCGATTATAGGGTGAATTTAGATCGGTTTTACCGAGCCCGAGAAAAAAGTTCGTTCAAGCACCGAATACCAGCGACCGATGCATCGATACGCCGGCCATCAACCCATCGGCCGAGGCCAGCGTGGCATTGCTGAACGCCATGGCGAGGTCGCCTGCCGCATAGACGCCGGGCACCGTCGTCATCTTCATCGCGTCGACGCGCAGCACGCGGCCCATCGGGCCGTCGTCGAAGGCGCAGCCGAGTTGTTCGGCGAGCGGACTGGTCGGGCGCGTGTGCGGCGCCACGAACATCGCCTCGACCGGCACGAGCCGGCCATCGTAGATGCGCACGCCGGCCAGGTCCGTCCCTTGTCCTTCCAGGCCGGCGATGCGTCCCGGCTCGATGGCCACGCCGCGCGACCGCAGCCTCGCACGCACTTCGGCGTCGGGCCCTTCGCCGCCATTGAGGAAGAGCGTGGTCGAGCCCCACTCGGCGATCAGCAGCGCATGGTCCGCCGGCGCGCCGCTGTGGAAAAGCAAGCCCAGCGAGCGGCCGCCGAACTCGTAGCCATGACAGTAGGGACAGTGCAGCACGCTCTTGCCCCAACGCTCGCCGATACCGGCGATGTCGGGCAGGCCGTCCTGCACGCCGAACGACAGCAGCAGCTTGTGCGTCGAGATCTTTTCCCCGCCGTGCAACGACACCGTGAAGCCATCGGCGCCATCCGCACTCGCGGCCACCACACTGCCCTTGATGAACTCGACGGACGGATAGGCGAGCAGCTTGTCGCGCGCGTCGGCAATCATCTTCAGCGGCGGCGTGCCGTCCTGTCCGAAGAAGCCGTGCGACGCTGCGGCGAAGCGGTTGCGCGGCGCGCCCGCGTCGACGACGCACACGTTCCTGCGCGCGCGAGCCAGCTGCATCGCAGCCGAAAGGCCGGCAAAACTGCCGCCCACGATCATAGCGTCATGACGCATGTTCAATGTCCTTCTGCGTGAAGCCGCCGCCTGTCATGCGGCGGTGGAAGTCCCCGGAAAGATCGGCCAGCGTGATGCTGTTGAAGCGCTTCAGCAGCAGCGCCTCGGCGTCCTGGAGGGCGCCGTCGAGCGCCGCGTTCACGGCCTGCTCGACGATGCAGCCCGGGCTCTCGGTGCGGTTGCCCATGGCCAGCAGCGCGGGCGCGCCGACGGCGTTGTGGATGTCGCCCAGCGTCACCGCCGCCAACGAGCACGACAGCACCCAGCCGCCGCCGTGGCCCTTGGCCGAACTGACGAACCCCGCCTGCCGCAGGCCGGCCATGACGCGGCGCACGACAACCGGGTTGGTGTGCATCGCGGCCGCCAGCGACTCGGACGTGACGGGGGCGTTCATCTCGGCCATGTGCAGCAGCACATGGAGAACGCCTGAAAGCTTGCTGTCTCGTTTCATGCAACATTATTAGTTGCATAAGTTTTCCATGGCATGCCGAAGGGTCTTCGGGAGTTCGGCATGCCGCATCGTTTGTCACGGCACAGGCACGAGAATCGACCCCGCCATGACGTCCACACCGACCACCCTGCTCGACGCCGTCCTGCGCGGCGTGCTGCTGGCCCTGCTGCTCGTGCTCGCGCTGGTCCTCGGGCGCGACCGCCCTCGCCTGACGGTCGCGCGGGCGGGCGTACTGCTCGCGCTCGGCCTGTGCATGCAGGCCATCGGCTCCGCGCCGCTGTTCGAAGCGCTCGTGCCGCGCGGGTGGCAAGCGCCCTTTGTCGCGGTCTCCGTCGGCAATGCCGTGCTGTTCTGGGTGTTCGTGCAAGCGCTGTTCGACGACGACTTCCGGCTGCGGCCGCTGCACGTCGCCGCGTGGCTCGCGGTGGCTGCGCTGGCGGCACTCAATTGCGCGGTCGTGGCAGGCAGCGCCTCGGTGCTCGCGCCGGTGACGATGGGCCTGCAGCGCGCGGTGCCGCTGGTGTTCGCGGTGCTGGCTGCGATGGCGGCGGCTTCGCAGTGGCGGGCAGACCTGGTGGAGGGACGGCGTCGGCTGCGCGTGTTCATCGTGGTGGCGGGCGTCGGCTACAGCATCGGCATGCTGGCCGTGCGGCTGGCCTCGCCGCAGGGCCGGCTGTCGAACCTGTCGGCGACGGCCGATGTGGCGATGCTGCTGCTGATCGTGGCCGTGGTGGCGTGGCGGATGGTGCGGCTGGCGGGATCGGAGCTGTTTCCGGCTTCACGGGCGCCCGTTGCGATTCCCGCGCACGAGGCCGTCGCACCAGTCCCTGTCGCGCCTGCGGAACCCGAGCCCGAACAAGCCCCCGACCCCGCCGAGGACCGCCTCGCGGAATCCTTGCGGCACGCCATGGCGGTGGAACATGCCTACCGCAGCGAAGACCTGAGCATCGCCAACCTGGCCGCCCGGCTGTCGGTGCCCGAGTACCGCCTGCGCCGCCTCATCAACCAGCGGCTGGGCCACCGCAACTTCAACGCCTTCGTCAACGGCCTCCGCCTGGCCGAAGCGATGGCGGCGCTGGCCGATCCTTCCAAGCGCGAACTGCCGGTGCTCACCATCGCGTTGACCGCGGGCTTCCAGTCCATCGGCCCGTTCAACCGCGCATTCAAGGTCGCCACGGGCCTCACGCCCTCCGAATTCCGCAGGCAGAAGCTGGCCGAATCCTGAAATCTCTCGCCAAAACCCGCACTTGCGGCTTTCGGCAAGACGCGGCAGCGGCGCCCCGGCATCGTGCGGGCCTTCAAAGGCAAGGAACCACCCGATGCGACGTTTTTCTTTTTCCTCTCTCTTCTTCCTGCTCCTGGCGCTTTGCTGCGGCTGGGCGCAAGCCTCCATGGGCATGGTGGAACTTCCCGCCGCGCCCGGCGACGGCCCGGTCACGGTGTTCTATCCGTCCACCGACGCGCCCCAGCCGACCCGGCGTGCCCGCTTCACGCTCGACGTGGCCGCGCAGGGCGAGCCGGCACCCGGCAACGGCCGGCTGGTGATCGTCTCGCACGGTTCGGGCGGCGCGCCGGGGGTGCATGCGGACATCGCGCGCAGCCTGGTCGAGGCCGGTTTCGTCGTCGCCATGCCCGAGCACAGGGCCGACAACTACAAGGACGACAGCGATCCCGGCCCCGACAGCTGGACCATGCGCCCGGCCGAGGTGTCGCGCGCCATCGACGCGGTGGCGCGCGACCCGCGCTTCGCGCCGCTGCTGCGGCTCGACAAGGTCGGCATGTACGGCATGTCGGCGGGTGGCCATACGGCCCTGAGCCTCGCGGGCGGGCGCTGGTCGCCGGCCGCGTTCGCCCGGCACTGCGAGGCCGACCTGGTGAACGACTTCCAGTCCTGCGTAGGCCTCATCACGCGGCTGACCGGCGGGCCGCTCGACGGCATCAGGAAATGGGCCGCATTGCTCGTCATCCGCCACCGCTTCGGCGACGACGCCGCGCCGCGCGAGCACATCGATCCGCGCATCGCGGCCATCGTGGCGGGCGTGCCCTCTTCCGCCGATTTCGACCTGGCCTCGCTCGCGGCGCCGCGCGTGCCGCTCGGCCTGATCACCGCCAGGCAGGACCGCTGGCTGATCCCGCGCTTCCACAGCGACCGGGTGCTTGCGGCCTGCCTGCCACGCTGCGAGCTGATCGCGGACATGCCGACCGGCGGGCACGGCTCGCTGTTGTCTCCGCTACCGCCGGACCTCACGGGACTGGTCGGCGACATGCTCAACGACCCGCCGGGTTTCGACCGCGCCAGCGTGTTACCGGAAGTTAACCAGAAGACAACGGCCTTCTTCAGCACGCATCTGCTGCCATGATTCGCACCGCGGGGGCAACGTTCGAGCCTCCTGTTTCGCCGACAGCCAGTTCCCACACGCGTGGGCGACTGTTGCGCACATGGCGACAAAGGTCGGCCCGGCCATGGTTGCACCCGAGTCGACCGAACCCCGGTCGGTTCTTGAAATCGTGACCAGCTACGAAAGGAAAAGTCACCCATGAAGCAACAGCAACACAACCGCATCTTCCTCGGCGCCGTGCTCGCAGGCCTCCTGGCCGTCGGCGGCGCAGCCCAGGCGCAAGGCGTCGGGGTCGGCGTGGGGGTCAATGCAGACGTGAACACCTCGGGCGCTGCAGGCGCCGGCTCCACCCATGGCGGTGCCGCGGCACGCACAGGTGCGGCCGCAGGCGCGAACACGAATGCCGGTGCTGCCACGTCCGACACGGCCGGCAGCGCGACAGGCGGTGTGGGCAGCGCCGTCGGTGGCGTGCTGGGCGGTGCCACTGGCGCGGTCAGCGGTGCCACGAATGCGGCAGGCGGCGTAACGAACACCGTAGGCAGCACGCTGAATGGTGCAACCGGCGCCGTGGGTTCGGCCACCAATGCCGTGAAGCCGTCGAGTGCTGGCGCGAAGGCGAGCGGCAAGGCCCAGGGCTCGGGCGCCATCGACATCAAGAAGTAATCAATCGGCCCGCCGGCCCAGGCCGGACAAAAAGCCCGCAGCGCTCGCGCGTTGCGGGCTTTTTTTTGGGCGAACGCCTCAGTCGGCTGGCTTGAGCTTGAACAGGCTGGTGACCGCCACGTCGAGCACCATCAGCTCGCGCTGGTTGAAGAGCCGCCAGCGCCAGCGCAGGATGCCGAGCGTCGGGCGCTTTTCGGAGCGGCGCACCTCGGTCACGTCGGCCACCAGCCGCAGCGCATCGCCGGGCCGCACGGGATTCGGCCAGCGCACGTGGTCGAGCCCGGGCGAGGCGAACGATTCGGAACCGGCAAGCGCTGCATCGACAGCCAGCCGCATCGCGATCGAGCACGTGTGCCAGCCGCTGGCGATCAGCCCGCCGAAGGAGCTGCCGGCCGCCGCCTCGGCATCCGTGTGGAACCACTGCGGGTCGTAGGCCCGCGCGAACTGCAGGAGCTCCGTTTCGGTGAGCACATAGGGCCCGGCCTCGATGACCTGGCCCGCATGGAAGTCGGCGAACTTCATCCGCCGCAGCCTAGTACGTTTCGAGGTGCAGGCGGCCTTCGCGCTTCAAGGCGGCGCCGACCGTGTCCCAATCGAGCCCCGCTTCCTTCGCCACGTCGCGCAGTGCGAGCACCACGCCCTCTTCCATGCTCTTCAGGCCGCACACATAAAAGTGGCTCGCGCCATCTTTCAGCAGCGCGGCCAGGTCGGCGGCACGCTCGCGCATCAGGTCCTGCACGTAGCGCTTGGGGCTTCCCGGCGTGCGCGAGAACGCGAGGTTGATGTCGATGAAGTCCTTGGGCAGCGACTGCAGCGGACCGAAGTACGGCAGCTCCTGCTGCGTGCGCGCGCCGAAGAACAGCATCAGCTTGCCGCCCTCGAACTTGCCGCTCTTGCGCAGGCGGCGGCGCCATTCGGTCATGGCACGCATCGGCGCGCTGCCGGTGCCGGTACAGATCATCACGATGTGCGACTTGGGGTGGTTCGGCATCAGGAACGACGAGCCGAAGGGCCCGACCACCTGCACCGTGTCGCCCACCTTCAGGTCGCACACGTAGTTGGAGCACACGCCGCGCACCGGGTCGCCTTCGTGGTCCTCGGTCACGCGCTTCACGGTGAGCGAGACGTTGTTGTAGCCGGGCCGCTCGCCGTTGCGCGGGCTGGCCACCGAGTACTGGCGCGCATGGTGGCGTTTGCCGATGGCATCGACACCCGGCGGCACGATGCCGATCGACTGGCCTTCGAGCACCGGGAACGGCACCACGCCGAAGTCGAGCACGATGTGGTGGGTCTCGCTGTCGAAGCCCGCCTCGGTGCAGTTGAAGTTGCCGACCACGGTGGCGGTGGTCGGCGTCTTCGGCGGGAAGAGATTGGTGTACGCGTGCGCGGCCGACCAGGGCGGCACGGTGGCGCCGTATTGCGCCGAATTGAAGGCCGGCTCGATCGATTCGGCGGCCGCCTGGGCTTGCGTCTGGGCGGGCAAGGCGGCCGCGGGGTCGCCGGCCACTTCCGCGGACACGCCGGCGGCTTCGAGCTCTTCCGACGAGAGTTCGGCGGGCAGCGATTCCCAGGTGAGCTGTTCCTCGATCGAGTACGCGCGCACCACCGGCATCGTGCGCCAGTTGTCGATCGAGCCCGTCGGGCACGGCGAGATGCAGGCCATGCAGCCATTGCAGACGTCCGCGCGCACGACGTAGTTGTTGTCGTCGTGCGTGATCGCGTTGACGGGGCAGATGGCCTCGCAGGTGTTGCAGCGGATGCAGATCTCGGGGTCGATCAGGTGCTGCTTGATGATCCCGGCTTCAACGGCCATGTCCATGTTGTTCTCCTAGAGCCCTCCCCCTCTGGGGGAGGGTTGGGTGGGGGCAAACGGCCTCTGTCGTGGGCGCTATCGCCGCGTGCCCCCATCCCAGCCTTCCCCCAGTGGGGGAAGGAGCAATACCGAAATACCCGATCAGCCGAAACGCACGTACTCGAAATCCACCGGCTGGCGGTTGATACCCATCACCGGCGGCGAGATCCAGCCGGCGAACTTGCCCGGCTCGACCACGCGTCCCATCAACGATGCCACGAAAGCGAAGTCCTCGGAACTCGGCAACCATTCGTCGCGCTTGGCGGCCCATTCGATGTCGTTCACCACGCGGCCTTCGGGCGACATCTTGATGCCGGCGAGCGCACCGATCTGGCGGTTGAAGGCCTTGTGCGGCACGGTCAGGCGGGTCGGGATGCCAGCCTTCTCGAGCACCTTGTTCCAGCGGCCGACGCCGGCCACGGAGTCCTTGATGAAGTCGTCGCGCAGCACTTCGTTCAGCGCGTTGAGCATCGGCACGTCCTTCTCGACGAGCTGGCCGTCCTTCACCTCGAGCACCTTGTAGGTCTGGCCCTTGAGCACGTGGTCGTCGTCGCGCTTGCCTTCTTCGTAGCGGCCCTTCAGGCCCGAGCTGTAGAAGATGGCGGCGTTGCTCGACTGGTCGGCGCCGAACAGGTCGATGGTCACGCTGTAGTGGAAGTTCAGGTAGCGCTGGATGGTGCCCAGGTCGATGCAGCCGGCGGCGCGGATCTTCTGCGCGTCGTCGGTCTTGAGCTCGTTCATCACCTGCGCGGTGCGCGCGATGACGCGCGACACGCCGCTCTCGCCCACGAACATGTGGTGCGCTTCTTCGGTCAGCATGAACTTCGTGGTGCGCGCCAGCGGGTCGAACGCGCTCTCGGCCAGCGCGGCCAGCTGGAACTTGCCGTCGCGGTCGGTGAAGTAGGTGAACATGAAGAACGCGAGCCAGTCGGGCGTCTTCTCGTTGAAGGCGCCCAGGATGCGCGGGTTGTTGGCGTCGCCCGAGGTGCGCTGCAGCAGCGCGTCGGCTTCTTCGCGGCCATCGCGGCCGAAGTGCTTCTGCAGCAGATAGACCATGGCCCACAGATGGCGGCCTTCTTCCACGTTGATCTGGAACAGGTTGCGCAGGTCGTACATGCTGGGCGCGGTCAGTCCCAGGTGGCGCTGCTGCTCGACCGATGCGGGCTCGGTGTCGCCCTGCGTCACGATGATGCGGCGCAGGTTGGCACGGTGCTCGCCGGGCACGTCCTGCCAGGCTTTTTCACCCTTGTGGTCGCCGAAATGGATCTCGCGGTTGGCGTCGCCCGGGTTCAGGAAGATGCCCCAGCGGTAGTCGCGCATCTTCACGTGGCCGAACTGTGCCCAGCCCTGCGGATCGACGCTCACGGCCGTGCGCAGGTACACCTCGTGGTTGGTCGAGCCCTCGGGGCCCACGTCGTCCCACCAGTTGATGAAGTTCGGCTGCCAGCCTTCGAGCGCGCGCTGCAGCGTGCGGTCTTCGCCGAGGTTGACGTTGTTGGGGATCTTCTCGCTGTAGTTGATCGTGCTCATCGTTGTTCCTTGGGTTGTTCAGGCTGCCAGTTCAAACGCGGTTCATGTCGAAGCCGGCCTTCTCGCCGGTGCCGTAGACCTTCAGCGCACCCTTTTCACCGACGGCGTTGGGGCGGTTGAAGATCCAGTTCTGCCAGGCGGTGAGCCGGCCGAAGATGCGGGTGGCCATGTTCTCCTTGCTTGCGAAGCGCAGGTTGGCTTCGAGGCCGGTGAGCGCGTCGGGCGACATGGCGGCGCGCTCTTCGATGGCGATGCGGATCTCGTCGTCCCAGTCGATGTCGTCGGGCGCGGCGGTCACGAGGCCGAGCTTCAGCGCCTCGTCGGCGTCGAGCGGCTTGCCGGCGGCGGTGCGCGCGGCCTCGAGCGGCGCGGCTTCTTCATAGAAGCGGCGCTGCAGGCGGCTCTGGTCGTTCACCATCGGGAAGAAGCCGAAGTTGAATTCGTTCAGCGTGAGCTTCGGTGCCCGATCGGCGTCGTCAGGCAGCGCGAGCATGTAGGTGCGGTCGGCCGCGAAAGCCAGCTCGGCCAGCGTGCCGGCGAAGCACGAACCGGCCTCCACCAGCGCGAACAGGCTGCGCGACGACACGTCCAGCCGCGCCAGCGTGCGGCGCAGCGCGCCGATGGTTTCGCGCACCAGCCAGTGGTCCTTGTTGGCGAGCATCACTGCGTCCGACGCGAGCACGGCGGCAGCGTCGCCCTCGGTCTTGAGCAGCCAGGTGCCGATGTCGAGCTCGTTGGTGCGCAGGTTGAGGATGGCGTCGTCGAGTTCGCGGCACATGGCGAGCGGCCACCAGGCGGCACCCGCAGCTTCGATGGCGGCGATGTCGGTCGGCTGCGCGCCGGTGGGCGCCTTGATGGTGATGGTCGCGGTGCGCTTGCTGCGGTCGATCTGCACGTTGACGTTCGAGTACGCGATGCCGTCGGCGCTGTCGGTGCGTTGCAGGCGGGTCAGCGCCACGCCCTTGCCGTTGGCCGGGCGGTCGCTGCCGGCCGCGAGTTGCGAAGCGCGCTCCTGCACCGCGGCGGCGAACTGCGCGGGCTTGGCCACCGCGTCGACCAGGCGCCAGTCGACCGCGCGCTGCCCGCGCACGCCTTCGACGCTGGTGCAGAAGATGTCGGCCAGGTCATGGCGCACGTGGCGCTTGTCGGTCACGCGGGTCAGGCCGCCGGTGCCGGGCAGCACGCCGAGCAGCGGCACTTCGGGCAGCGAGACGGCGGAGGAGCGATCGTCCACCAGCAGGATCTCGTCGCAGGCCAGCGCCAGTTCGTAGCCGCCGCCGGCGCAGGCGCCGTTCACGGCCGCGAGGAACTTGAGGCCCGAGTGCTTCGAGGTGTCTTCGATGCCGTTGCGGGTCTCGTTGGTGAACTTGCAGAAGTTGACCTTCCAGGCATGGCCGGAGACGCCGAGCATGAAGATGTTGGCGCCCGAACAGAAGATGCGGTCCTTGCCGCTGGTGACGATCACGCTGCGCACTTCGGGGTGCTCGAAGCGCACGCGGTTGAGCGCGTCGTTCAGTTCGATGTCCACGCCCAGGTCGTAGCTGTTGAGCTTGAGCTTGTAGCCGGGGCGGATGCCGCCGTCTTCCGCGATGTCGAGCACGAGGCGCGCGATGGCGCCGTCGAAGCTCAGCGACCAGTGGCGGTATCGGCCGGGCTCGGTGCGGTAGTCGACGCGCGGGGGCGCCTGGAGCGTGGTGATGTCGGTCATGCGGAAGTCTCCTGTGGGGCAGTGTTCGGAAACCGTGAACAGGAAAGATAATGCACTTTACTGCTCCGATGACATGCATCATGCTGCATGTATTCAGGCAAGTCAATGCCTGTTGTGCTTTTTTTCAGATTTCGGGCTGGGCTGAGGATTCGGGGAAGTGCGCAGGCCACCGGGTACTCCCCTCCGCGAATGTCCCCCGCCCTTCGGGCTCCTCCTTTATTTCGCTGCGGGGAGCACCCGATGCCCTGCGCACAGGGCACGCTGCGGGTTCGCAGCCAATCAACCAGTGCTCTGAACGCTCACGACGGCGGGGTGCCTTGCGCAGCGAAATAAAGGAGGAGCCCGAAGGGCGGGGGACATTCGCGGAGCAAGGTACCCCGTCGGCGTGAGCGCGCCCTGAACATGCACCCCCGGTGCGTATCAGCCGCCCAGCCCCATCGATTGGCGGGTCGCGGCCCGCAGTGCCTGGAAGCTCTGCGCCAGCGTCTTGCCGCTGGTGTCCACTGACAGGTCCGCCTTCGAATAGAAGGCGGCGCGGCCGTTCAGGATGCGGCGCAGGTCTTCCATCGCTTCCTTGCTCGCGGCCATCGGACGGGTGTCGCCCTGTGCGGCCACGCGGCCCATGTGCTCCTCGGGCGCGGCCTGCAGCCACACGGTGGTGCAATGCGCGAGCAGCTCGTTGAAGGTGGCCGGGTCGGACACGATGCCGCCCGGCGTGGCGATCACCACTTCGCTGTAGATCTGCACCGCCTCTTCCAGCGCGCGGCGCTCGTAGCGGCGGTAGGCGTTGGTGCCGTACAGGTCGTGGATCTCGCGCACGCTGCAGCCCGCGAGCTTCTCGATCTCGCGGCTCAGCTCGATGAAGGGAATTTCCAGGTCTTCCGCCAGCATCTGCCCCAGCGTCGACTTGCCCGCGCCGCGCAGGCCCACGAGCGCGATGCGGCGGTGCCGCGCCGGATCGACCGAGGCGGTGCCCAGCAGTTCGCCGAGCGCCACGCGCACGCGGCGCAGGTCGGCTTCGCTGCGGTGTTCGAGCAGCTCGCGGATCAGCAGCCACTCGGGCGAGCTGGTCGTCACGTCGCCCACCAGTTCGGCCAGCGAGCAGTGCAGTGCGCCGGCCACCTGCTGCAGCACGAGGATCGACGCGTTGCCGATGCCGTATTCGAGGTTGGCGAGGTGGCGCTCCGACACCTCGGCTGCGACGGCCACGGCCTTGCGCGTGAGGCCGCGCTGCGCGCGCAGGTTGCGCACCCGATCGCCCAATGCCGCCAGCAGCGGGTTCTTCGCCTCTCCTGCAGGCGCAACGCCGTTGCCGGGGCCGCCACTTTCCGGCGCGGTGGCCAGCACCGCGTCTACATGCTCGTTCATGCAATTCCTCGTTCTTCGCCGGAATTGTGCGCGCTCAGGGTAAACACCATAGATGCACTATATTGCTTGACACTCATTGTCTCGCTGCTTATCGTTCGGGCACACGCAAGATACTGCACGCGCAGCGATTCTGCAAGGTAGTTCAAAAGCTCGAGGCCCCACGATGTCCGACCGAAGCACCGCCGCCACAGGCAAGGAAGCATTTCACCAGCTGATTGCAGGCTTGACCGCCGAGATCGCCGGCAGGCCGCTCGACAGCGCGCTCGACCAGTGGCTCAACGCCACCCACGGCGCAGGCAGCGCCCGCTTCGAGCAGCTGCGCCAGGCCTGCATCGGCGGCGTCGCCGAAGGCTGGCTGTGCGAGCGCGAGGGCGGCGGCATCCGATACGGCCGCGTCTTCAAGGCCGAGGACGCGCTGCACCGATTTTCGGTCGACGTGGTCGACATGCAGGACATCGCCGGGCCGCACCACACGCATCCGAACGGCGAGATCGACCTGATCATGCCGCTGGAGAGCAGCGCCACCTTCGACGGGCGCCCCGCAGGCTGGTGCGTCTACGGGCCCGGCACCGCGCACCGCCCGACCGTGGCGCAAGGCCGCGCACTCGTTCTCTATCTGCTGCCCGAAGGGCAGATCAAGTTCTCCTGATGACCGAACTCCTCCAAAACCACGTCGCCGGCCGCTGGCAAAGCGGATCGGGCGCCGGCACGCCCCTGTTCGACCCGGTGCTGGGCACCGAGCTCGCACGCGTCGACGCCACCGGCCTCGACCTGCCCGAAGCCTTCGCCTTCGCCCGCGAACAGGGCGGCAATGCGTTGCGCGCCCTCACCTACCGCCAGCGCGCCGGGCTGCTCGCAGCCATCGTGAAAGTGCTGCAGGCCAACCGCGACGCCTACTACGACATCGCCACCGCCAACTCCGGCACCGTGAAGAACGACTCGGCAGTCGACATCGACGGCGCGATCTTCACGCTCGGCCAGTACGCCAAGTGGGGCGACACGCTCGGCGACGTGCGTGCATTGCGCGACGGCGACGCAGTCAAGCTCGGCAAGGAGCCGGTGTTCCAGTCGCAGCACCTGCAGGTGCCGACGCAAGGCGTGGCGCTGTTCATCAACGCCTTCAACTTTCCGTCGTGGGGCTTGTGGGAAAAGGCCGCGCCCGCACTGCTGTCGGGCGTGCCCGTGATCGTGAAGCCCGCTACGGCCACCGCGTGGCTCACGCAGCGCATGGTGAAGGACGTGGTCGATGCGGGCGTGCTGCCCGCCGGCGCGCTGTCCATCGTCTGCGGCAGCTCGGCCGGATTGATGGATGCGCAGCAGCCCTTCGACGTGGCCTCGTTCACCGGCTCGGCCGAGACGGCCGCGGTGATCCGCTCGCACCTTGCGGTGGCCGAGCGCTCGGTGCGCGTGAACATCGAGGCCGACAGCCTCAACAGCGCCCTGCTGCTGCCCGGCGCCGCGCCTGGCAGCGAGGCCTTCAACCTGCTCGTGCGCGAAGTGGTGCGCGAGATGACGGTGAAGTCGGGCCAGAAGTGCACCGCCATCCGCCGCATCCTGGTGCCGGCCGAGGTGTACGACGCCGCGGCCGAAGCCATCGGCGCCAAGCTCGCGGGCATCACGGTGGGCAATCCGCGCAACGAGAGCGTGCGCATGGGCTCGCTCGTGAGCCGCGCTCAGCTGAATGCGGTACGCGACGGCCTCGACGCGCTGGCCACGCAGACCACCGTGCTGCACGACAGCCGCAACAAGCCGCTGATCGATGCCGACCCGAAGGTGGCCGCCTGCATCGGCCCCGTGCTGCTGGGCGCGCGCGACGCCGATGCGGCGCAGCGTGTGCACGATGTGGAAGTGTTCGGGCCGGTGGCCACGCTGCTGCCGTACCGCGATCTCGCGCACGGCATCGCACTTGCGCACCGCGGCCAGGGCTCGCTCGTGACCTCCCTGTATGGCAGCGACGACGCCGCGCTCGCGCAGGCCGCGCTGTCGGTCGCACCGAGCCACGGCCGCGTGCACGTCATCACCCCCGAGGTGGCGCAGGCCCACACGGGCCACGGCAACGTGATGCCGATGTCGCTGCACGGCGGTCCCGGCCGCGCGGGCGGCGGCGCCGAACTGGGCGGCCTGCGCGCGCTCGATTTCTATCACCGCCGAAGCGCGGTGCAGGCAAGCCCCGGCGTGCTCACCGCACTCGGCCTCTAGAACGAGAGACACGGCTGAAGGAGACAAGACCATGACCCTGCCCACACGATTCAACTTCGCCGAGCACCTGTTCGCCCTCAATCGCGGCCGCGCCGATCGCACCGCCTACATCGACGACCGCGGCACGCTGAGCTACGGCCAGCTCGAAAACCGCGCGCGCCGCCTCGCCGCCGCATTGAAGGCGGCAGGCATCCACCGCGAAGAGCGCGTGCTGCTGCTGATGCTCGACGGCAACGACTGGCCGGTGAGCTTTCTCGGCTGCCTCTATGCCGGCGTGGTGCCCGTGGCCGTCAACACGCTGCTCACGCCCGACGACTACGCCTACATGCTCGATCACAGCCGCGCGCAGGCCGTGCTGGTGTCCGGCGCACTGCTGCCGACGCTGCAGCAGGCGATGGCGCGCGGCGGCCATGAAGTGCAGACGCTGATCGTGTCGCAGCCCACGGGTGCGCTGCCTGAGGGCGCACAGGAATTCGAGGCCGCGCTCGCCGCCGCCCCGCCCCTGGCATCGCCGGCGTCGACCGCCTCCGACGACCCCGGCTTCTGGCTCTACTCCTCCGGCTCCACCGGCAAGCCCAAGGGCACGGTCCACACGCACGCCAACCTGTGGTGGACGGCCGAGCTCTACGGCAAGCCCGTGCTCGGCCTCACCGAAAACGACGTGTGCTTCTCGGCCGCCAAGATGTACTTCGCGTACGGGCTCGGCAATGCGCTGACCTTCCCGCTGTCGGTCGGCGCCACCGTGGTGCTGATGGCCGAGCGGCCCACGCCCGACGCCACCTTCCGCCGCTGGGTGGAGCACAAGCCCACCGTGTTCTTCGGCGCGCCCACCGGCTTCGCTGGCATGCTCGCCTCGCCGAAGCTGCCGGCGCGCGAAGCCGTGGCCCTGCGCATGTGCTCCTCGGCCGGCGAGGCGCTGCCCGGCGAGCTCGCGCAGCGCTTCAAGGCGCACTTCGGCTGCGAGATCATCGACGGCATCGGCTCGACCGAGATGCTGCACATCTTCATCTCCAACCGCCCCGGCGACGTGCGCTACGGCACCACCGGCCGGCCGGTGGAGGGCTACGAGGTCGAGCTGCGCGGGGAGGACGGCCGCCCCGTGGCCGACGGCGAGGTGGGCGACCTCTACATCCGCGGCCCGAGTTCGGCGCTGATGTACTGGAACAACCGCGAGAAGTCGCGCGAGACCTTCCAGGGCGGCTGGACCAAGAGCGGCGACAAGTACACGCGCGACGCCGACGGCTACTACACCTACGCCGGGCGCAGCGACGACATGCTGAAGGTCAGCGGCATCTACGTGTCACCGTTCGAGGTCGAGGCCACGCTGATGCAGCACCCGGCGGTGCTTGAGGCCGCGGTGATCGGCAAGGAGGACGCCGAAGGGCTGACGAAGACCAAGGCCTTCGTCGTTCTGAAGGACGGCGCCGCGGTGACCGAGGAAGAGCTGAAGGCCTTCGTCAAGGAACGCCTCGCGCCGTACAAGTACCCGCGGTTCCTGGAGTTCGTGAGCGAGCTGCCGAAGACGGCGACGGGGAAGATCCAGCGGTTCAGGCTGCGCGAGCGGGAAAAGCAGGCGTGATACGCACCCCGTCTTCCTCTTTCCCCCTCCCCCGCTGGGGGAGGGCCGGGGTGGGGGCATCGGCCTTCATGCACGCGCAGCCCTTGCAGGCGCCGCTTGCCCCCATCCCAACCTTCCCCCAAAGGGGGAAGGAGCAACAGCCGGAGGCCGCGCAATGACCCCCCACTTCGCCACCATCGACTGGCGCGGCCGCCCCGTGCAGATCGAGTGCCAATGGATCTCCCCCGAACGCACCAATGCGCCATTGATCGTCTTCCTCCACGAAGGCCTCGGCTCCATCGCCATGTGGAAGGACTTCCCCGCGAAGGTCTGCGAAGCCGCCAACGCCCGCGGCCTCGTCTTCTCGCGCCCGGGCTACGGCCGCTCCACCCCGCGCGCCCGCGACGAGACCTGGGACGTCGACTTCATGCACCGCCAGGCGCATGAAGTGCTGCCCGCCCTCTTCGCCGCGCTCGACCTCGACGACGAGAAGCCCTGGCTCTTCGGCCACAGCGACGGCGCCTCGATCTCGATGCTGTATGCGGCGCGCTTCCCCGAGCGCGTGGCCGGCCTGGTGCTGCTGGCGCCGCACATCTTCGTCGAGGACGTGACGGTGGCCAACATCGAGCAGGCCCGGTTGGCCTACCTGGAGACCGACCTGCCGAAGAAGCTGGGCCGCTATCACGACGACGTCGATTCGGCCTTCTGGGGCTGGAACCGCGTCTGGCTCCATCCGCCTTTCAGGCAATGGAACATCGAAGCCGAGCTCGATGGCATCCGTTGCCCGATTCTTGCTATGCAGGGTATCGACGATGAGTACGGCACACTCGCGCAGATTCGCGGCATCGCCAGGCGCGTGCCGGGCACCGAGCTGCTGGAGCTGCCTGACTGCGGGCATTCCCCGCATCGCGACCAGCCGGAAAAAGTGATAGTGGCGACCGTTTCATTCGTGGAGGACCGTAATCCCCGGTCAGGGAAAACTCGTGTTTGAGAGATAAATGATTTACCCTTAAAGTATCTGTGCCAGCGGCAGCGCGTCGTGAAGACACGCGCCCCAACCCGTCGCCCGTCTTCAAGCCGTTCCCCTTTTATTTCAATATCACGCCAGGAGATCACATGAGCACCCGCATCGCCCGCACCACCCTGACGGCCCTCGCCCTGGCCTGCATCGCCACGCTGGGCCACGCCCAGCAAGGCAAGCTCAAGGTCGGTCTGATGCTGCCCTACAGCGGCACCTACACCGCCCTGGGCGTGGCCATCGAGAACGGCTTCAAGCTCTACGTGGACGAGCACGGCGGCAAGCTCGCCGGCCGCGAGATCGAATACTTCAAGGTCGACGACGAGTCCGACCCTGCCAAGGCCACCGACAACGTCAACAAGCTCATCAAGCGCGACAACGTCGACGTGATCGTGGGCACCGTGCACTCGGGCGTCGCCATGGCCATGGCCAAGGCCGCGAAGGAAAGCGGCACCGTGCTGATCGTGCCCAATGCCGGTGCCGACGCGGTGACCGGCCCGATGTGCGCGCCCAACATCTTCCGCAGCTCGTTCAGCAACTGGCAGCCGGCCTACGCCATGGGCGAGGTGGCGGCCAAGCAGCAGGGCAAGAAGAAGGCGATGACCATCACCTGGAAGTACGCGGCCGGCGACGAGTCGGTTGCAGGCTTCAAGGAAGGCTTCGAGAAGAACGGCGGCAAGGTCGACAAGCAGCTCACGCTGCCCTTCCCCAACGTGGAATTCCAGGCGCTGCTGACCGAGATCGCGGCGGCCAAGCCCGACGCGGTGTACGCCTTCTTCGCCGGCGGCGGCGCGGTGAAGTTCGTGAAGGACTACCAGGCCGCCGGCCTGAACAAGACCATTCCGCTGTACGGCCCCGGCTTCCTGACCGACGGCACGCTCGACGCGCAGGGCGAATCTGCACAGGGCATGCTGACCACGCTGCACTACGCCGACGGCCTGAACACCACGCGCGACAACACCTTCCGCGTCGGCTATGCCAAGGCCTTCAAGCTGCAGCCCGACGTGTACGCGGTGCAAGGCTACGACGCGGCGCAGATGCTGGGCGTGGGCCTTGCCGCCACCAAGGGCGACATCTCGAAGAAGGCCGAGTTCACGGCCGCCATCGAGAAGGCGAAGATCGACAGCCCGCGCGGCACCTTCACGGTGAGCAAGTCGCACAACCCGGTGCAGGACATCTACCTGCGCAAGGTGGAAGGCAAAGAGAACAAGCTGGTGAGCACGGCGATCAAGGGCCTCGCCGACCCGGCCCGCGGCTGCAGGATGTAGGCACTCCCCCAGGCTACGCGCACTTCGTGTCGCTTCGCCTTCCCCCTCGCCGGGGGCGACACCTGCGGCCCGGCAAAGCCGGTTCCGCGGTGTCTCCCGAACATCGCGGGCGCCATCGCGCCACGCTCTCTTTCGGTCTCACAGGGATGACCTAACGTGGATTTCGGAACCTTCTTGGTCCAGTGCCTGAACTCTGTTCAGTACGGACTTCTGCTCTTCCTGGTGGCCTCGGGGCTGACGCTGATCTTCGGGATCATGGGCGTCATCAACCTCGCCCACGGAAGCTTCTACATGATCGGCGCGTACATGGCGTTCTCGCTGGCGCCGCTGTTCGGCGACCAGTTCCTGCTGATGCTGGTGGCCGGCGTGGTGCTGGCCGCGATCTTCGGCTACGTGCTGGAGTGGGCCTTCTTCAGCTACCTCTACCAGCGCGATCACCTGCAGCAGGTGCTGATGACCTACGGGCTCATCCTGGTGTTCGAGGAGCTGCGCTCCATCCTCGTGGGCAACGACGTGCACGGCGTGAAGGTGCCGGCATGGCTCGACGGCAGCTTCGCGCTGGGCAACGTCATGAGCTACCCGTGGTATCGCCTCTTCGCCTCGGCCGCCTGCATCGTGCTGGCCGTGGCGCTGTACTGGGTGGTCAACCGCACGCGGCTGGGCATGATGATCCGCGCCGGTGCGAGCAACCGCGACATGGTGCGCGGCCTGGGCATCGACGTGAAGCGGCTGTACCGCATCGTGTTCGCGGCTGGCGTGGCGCTCGCCGCGCTGGCCGGCATGATCGCGGCGCCGATGTCCTCGGTGTATCCGAACATGGGCGCGAGCGTGCTCATCATCTGCTTCGTGCTGGTGGTGATCGGCGGCATCGGCTCGATCACGGGCGCGCTGGTGGCCTCGCTGCTGGTGGGCTTCGTCGATACCTTCGGCAAGGTGTTCTTCGCGGACCTGAGCGGCATCGGCATTTACCTGCTGATGGCCATCGTGCTGATATGGAAGCCTGAAGGGCTGATGGGGAGACGGCCATGAAGAAGACCGCATTCCTCGTGCCGGTGCTGTGCGCCGTGCTCATCGGCGTGGCGGGCCCGTTCATGGGCAACTATGTTTCCGACTTCGTCGTGAAGATCATGATCCTGTCGATCTTCGCGCTGAGCCTGGAGCTGCTGGTCGGCATGACGGGGCTCGTGAGCCTGGGCCATGCGGCGTTCTACGGCATCGGTGCGTACGTCACGGTGCTCGCTTCAGGCAGCGAAGGCGGCAACTTCGCGCTGCTGCTGCCGCTGGCCATGGGTGCGGCGGCGCTGTATGCGCTGTTCGTCGGTGCATTGAGCCTGCGCACGCGCGGCGTGTACTTCATCATGGTGACGCTGGCCTTCGCGCAAATGGCCTTCTTCGTGTTCCACGACACCAAGGTCGGCGGCGGCAGCGACGGCATCTACATGTACGTGCGGCCCGCCCTCGGCGCGCTCGACATGGAGAACCGCACGGTGCTGTTCTACGTGGTGCTGGCCTCGCTGGTGTTCACCTATGGGCTGCTGGCGCTCATCCGCCGCTCGCGCTTCGGTGCGGCGCTGGCGGGCATCCGCGTGAACGAGCAGCGCATGCGCGCCGCGGGCTTCTCGGTGTATGCCTACAAGCTCGCGGCCTTCGTGCTGGCGGGTGCATTGGCCGGGCTGGCCGGCTTCCTGCTGGCCTCGCGCGACGGCGTGGTCAACCCGGAACTGATGGCATGGCACAACTCGGGCGAAGTGCTGTTGATGGTGATCCTCGGCGGCCTCGGCCACCTGCGCGGCGCGGTGATCGGCGCGATCGCGTTCACGCTGCTGAAGGAGATCTTCTCGACGCAGGCGGTGATGGGCCCGATGGCGGACCACTGGCAGCTGACGCTGGGCCTGACGATCATCGTGTTCGTGGCGCTGCTGCCCAAGGGGCTGATCGGCCTGGTGCAACGCCTGTCGCCGAAAGGAAGCACATGACCCGCATCCTGACTTCCTCCCTCCCCCGCTGGGGGAGGGCCGGGGTGGGGGCAAGCGGCGCCTCCATCGCGCACTCTGCCTGCCCCCATCCCAACCTTCCCCCAGAGGGGGAAGGAGCAACACCATGAACGCACTGCTCTCCGTCGAAAAGCTCACCCGCCGCTTCGGCGGCCTCACCGCCGTCAATGCCGTCACGCTCGACCTGCACGTCGGCGAGGTCCACGCGGTGATCGGCACCAACGGCGCCGGCAAGTCGACGCTGATCAACATGCTTTCCGGAGAGCTCGAAGCCTCCGAAGGCCGCATCGCGCTCGACGGCGTGGACATCACCGGCCGCGCCCAGTCGAAGCGCGCGCGCGACGGCGTGGGCCGCAGCTACCAGCGCACGACCATCTTCCCGGAGTTCAGCGTGCACGAGAACTGCCGGCTCGCCGCGCAGGCCGCCACGCCCAGGCCCTGGGCCTTCTGGCAGCCGTCGCAGGATTGCGCCACCAGCAACGCCACGGCCGACGCCGCGCTCGAAGCCGCCGGCCTCGCCCACGAAGCGCACCGCATCGCCGGCACCATGAGCCACGGCGCGCAGCGCCAGCTCGAAGTGGCGATGTGCCTGGCCACGAACCCGCGCGTGCTGCTGCTCGACGAGCCGCTCGCCGGCATGGGCGCCGAAGAAACCGACCGCATGCTCACGCTGCTCGCCCGGCTGAAGGCCACGCACGCGATCCTGCTGGTGGAGCACGACATGGACGCGGTGTTCCGCATTGCCGACCGCATCACGGTAATGGTGAACGGCACCGTCATCGCCACGGGCAACCCCAGGGAGATCCGCGAGAACCCCGAAGTGCGCACCGCCTATCTGGGCGAGGAACAACACTGATGCTGATCGTTCGCGACCTCAACACCTACTACGGCAACAGCCACATCCTGCGAGGCGTGCACGCCGGCATTCCCACGGCCACTTCGGTGGGCCTGCTCGGGCGCAACGGCATGGGCAAGACCACGCTGATCCGCACGATGATGGGCTACGTGCGCCCCGCCTCGGGCGAAGTGCAGGTCGACGGCCGCACCGTCACCGGCCTGCCGCCCGAGAAGATGGCGCGCCTGGGCATCGGCTACGTGCCCGAAGGGCGTGGCATCTTCCCCAACCTGTCGGTGCGCGAGAACCTCGTGATGAGCGAGCGCGCCGGCATCGACGGCCGGCGCAACTGGACCTTCGACCGCGTGATGGCCACCTTTCCGCGCCTGTCGGAGCGGCTGTCGCACGGCGGCCAGCAGCTGTCGGGCGGCGAGCAGCAGATGCTGTCGATCGGCCGCGCGCTGATGACCAACCCGCGCCTGCTGATCCTCGACGAGGCCACCGAAGGCTTGGCGCCGCTGATCGTGGCCGAGATCTGGCGCGTGATCGGCGAGATCCGCGCGACCGGCATCGCGACGCTGATCGTCGACCGCGACTATCGCAAGGTGCTGGCGCACACCGACCTCGCGGTGGTGATGGAGAAGGGGCAGATCGTGCGGCATGGGGCCTCGGCCGATCTGCTCGCCGAGCCGCAGGCGCTGGAGGAATTGCTGGGCGTGTGACGGCGCAGGGGCCGGCGCTACTCGATGAACCGCCGCAGCCCTTCGAGATCGATCACGGTGATCCCGCCGTACTCGATCCGCAGGAACCCCGCTTCCTTCAACCGGTTCAACGCCGCATTGCACCGCTGACGCGACACGCCCGAGAGATTCGCAATCTCCTCCTGCGAAGTCTGCAGGTGCGGTTCGCTCCCCGGATGCAGCCACGGGTGGAACAGCCCCGCCAGCGCGCGCGCCACCTGGCTGTCGGTGTCGAGCAGCCGGTGCGCCGCATAGTTGCCCATGAACCAGTGCAGCCGCTCGTTGATCTGCTGCAGCAGGAAGTGATCGAAGCCGCGCTGCGTGCGGTGCAGCCACTCGAAGGTTTCCAGCGGCAGCTGCGCCACCCGGCTCGGCCGCAGCGCGATGATGTCGGCCGAGCGTGGCAGCGCGCGCAGCAGCGTGCCCTCGCCGAACCAGCTGCCCACCGACAGGCCGCCGAAGGTCACCGAGCGCCCATCTCTCGAGGTGATCGACCACTTGAGCAGCCCTTCGAGCGTGCCGTACCAGTGCACCGGCGTGTCGCCGCGCCGGCACAGCGCAGCGCCGGCGGCCACCTCGACCTCGCGCATCTCGTCGAGCACGCGCTCGCCCGCCGCCACATCGAGCAGCGGGAACCAGGCCGAGCCTTGCAGCAATTGCGGAATCGTCAGCGATGCCGCCTGGGGGGCCGGCTTCGTCGTGGGCATGGAATGAAAGCTCCTGAAGGCGCGGGTGCGTAAACCCTGAGCCCAAATGTCGTCGCGATGACTGAGTGTGCCCGCGCAGCCAAAAATAATAGCGCGCCCCCCCATGAAAGACACCAGGAGCCACCGAGCATGTCGAAGCGCAAAGTGATCGTGACCATCGCCCCCACCGGCGGCATGGCGCACAAGTCGCAGAACCCCCACCTGCCCACGCAGCCCGCCGAGATCGCCGCCGACGTGCTGCGCTGCTGGAACGCCGGCGCGAGCGTGGTGGCCATCCACGCGCGCCGCCCCGACGACGGCGCCACCTGCAACGCCGAGGTGTACCGCGACATCAACAGCCGCATCCGTGCGCTCGGCAGCGACATCGTGCTGAACAACTCCACCGGCGGCGGCGTGCACGGCGACATGGTGAAACCGCTGGCCGGCGATCGCTGGGAGATCGCCTGGGAAGAACGCATCAAGGGCATGGACGCCGGCGCCGAGATGTGCACGCTCGACGCCACCACGCTCAACCTGAGCTTCGAAGGCAAGCAGATCCTGATGGACACGCCGATCACGCGCGGGCGCGAACTGGCCGCCGGCATGAAGGCGCGCGGCATCAAGCCCGAGTGGGAGGTGTTCAGCCCCACGCACATCCTGCAGGACACGACCACGCTGATCGAGGAAGGCGACGACGACGAGCCCTACTTCATCAACCTCGTGATGAACGTGCACCGCAACTTCCAGAACGCGATGCCCTACTCGCCGCGCAACCTGCAGATGATGGTCGACACGCTGCCCAAGGGCAGCATCTTCGGCGTGAGCGGCATCGGCATGTCGCAGCTCGAGGCCAACGTCGCGGCGCTGCTGCTGGGCGGCCATGCGCGCGTGGGGCTGGAAGACAACCTCTACTTCCGCCAGGGCGAGCTGGCCACCAACGTGCAGCTCACCGAGCGCATCGTGCGGGTGATCCGCGAGCTCGACATGGAAGTGGCCACGCCGGCCGAGGCAAGGCAGATCATGGGCCTGCCGCGCACGGGCGGTCCGCGACCCGAATTCGCACTCGGGTGAAGACAGTCGAGAACAACGAACGGAGACACGGCACATGAACATTCCCCGCACCGCACCGGTCCTCGCGCTCGGCGCCCTTTTTGCATCGAGCGCCTTCGCCCAGGTGTCCGACGACACCATCCGCATCGGCTTCATCAGCGACATGTCCGGCATCTACCGCGACTACGACGGTCCGGCCGGCGCCGAGGCGATCCGCATGGCCATCGCCGACATGGGCGGCGCCATCGGCGGCAGGAAGATCGAACTGGTCACGGCCGACCACCAGAACAAGCCCGACATCGCCGCCGCCAAGGCGCGCGAATGGTTCGACGTGCAGAAGGTCGACATGCTGATCGGCGGCGTCAACTCGGGCGCAGCCATTGCCATGGCAGGCGTGGCGGCCGACAAGAAGAAGCCGTACTTCGTGGTGGGCTCGGGCGCGTCGAGCCTCACCAACGAGTACTGCTCGCCCTACACGGTGCACTACGCCTACGACACGGTGGCCATGGCGCGCGGCACCGCAAGCGCGGTGGTCAAGGCCGGCGGCAGGAGCTGGTACTTCGTGGCGGCCGACTACGCCTTCGGCGCGGCGCTGCAGAACGACGCCACGAAGACCGTGCAGGCCGTGGGCGGCACGGTGGCCGGCTCGGTCAAGCATCCGCTGGGCGCGAGCGATTTCTCGTCGTTCATGCTGCAGGCGCAGAACTCGAAGGCCCAGGTGCTGGCACTCGCCAACGCGGGCGGCGACACGGTCAACGCGATCAAGTCGGCGGCCGAGTTCGGCCTGGGCAAGAACATGAAGCTCGCCGGCATGATCATCACCATCAACGACGTGCATGCGCTGGGCCTGAAGAGCTCGCAGGGCATGTACCTCACCGACAGCTGGTACTGGAACCAGAGCCCCGAGTCGCGCGAATGGGCGCGGCGCTTCTTCGACAAGCACAGGCGCATGCCCTCCTCCTTCCATGCCGGCGACTATTCGGCCGCGCTGCAGTACCTGCAGGCGGTGAAGGCAGCGGGCAGCGACGATGCCGACAAGGTGATGGCGCAATTGCGCAAGACGAAGTTCAACGACATGTTCGTCAAGGGCGGCTGGCTGCGCGAAGATGGGCTGATGGTGCACGACATGCACCTGATGCAGGTGAAGGCCCCGGCCGAGTCGAAGGAGCCGTGGGACTACTACAAGGTGGTCGAGCCGATCCGCGGCGAGGCCGCATGGACGACGAAGGCGGAGAGCCGCTGCGCGCGGTGGAAATCGGCATGAGCACATCTTCTTTCCCGGACGTGAAGCGCGTGGCGGTGGTCGGCACCGGCGTGATCGGTGCGAGCTGGGCCGCGTACTTCCTGGCGCACGGGCTCGACGTGAACGCGACCGATCCTTCGCCCGGCGCGGAAGAACGGCTGCGCGAAGCGGTGGCGCAGCATTGGCCGACGCTGCAGCGCTTTGGTTTGTCCGAAGGCGCTTCGATCGATCGCCTGCGTTTCCACGACAGCCTGGAAGACGCGGTGTCCGTGGCCGACTTCGTGCAGGAGAACGGCCCCGAGCGCATGGACTTCAAGATCGACCTGTTCCGCCGCATGGACGCGGCCGCGCCGCCGGACACCATCCTTGCGTCAAGCTCGTCGGGCCTGGCGATCAGCGGCGTGCAGTCGGGCTGCGCGCATCCGCAGCGCGTGGTGCTGGGGCATCCGTTCAACCCGCCGCACCTGATTCCGCTGGTCGAGGTGATCGGTGGCGAGCAGACTTCGGCCGAGGTCATCGAACGCACGATGGCGTTCTACGCGGCCATCGGCAAGCGGCCGATCCACGTGAAGCGCGAGGTGAAAGGCCACATCGCGAACCGGCTCCAGGCGGCGCTGTGGCGCGAGGCTTTCCACCTGGTCAACGAAGGCGTGGCGAGCGTGGCCGACATCGACACAGCCATCGCCCACGGCCCCGGCTTGCGCTGGGCGGTGATGGGTCCGTTCATGAACCTGCATCTGTCGGGCGGCGCGGGCGGCATCGAGCACCTGCTCGCGCATTTGGGCGGGCCGATCGAGGACTGGTGGAAGGACTTGGGTGCGCCGTCGATGACGGCCGAGCTCAGGCAGAAGGTGGTGCAAGGCGTGTCCGAGGAGTTGGGCGCTCGACGCACGACCGACCTCGAAGCCGCCCGCGACACCCTGCTGTTAGACCTGATTCGCGCCAAGGCTGACAGCGGCAAGCTCGACTAGATGAAATCCTGCCTTTCGAATCGTCTCGTTGCGCGGTGGGTTCGGGGTGCGCTCACGCCGACGGGGTACCTTGCTCCGCGAATGTCCCCCGGCCTGCGGCCTCCTCCTTTATTTCGCTGCGCAAGGCACCCCATCGACGTGAGCGATGGACGCGGGGCTTATGCGACCGGCACCACGGCCGCGCCCATGTGCGAATGGCACCGGGTGCTCCCCGCAGCGAAATAAAGGAGGAGCCGAAGGCGGGGGACATTCGCGGAGGGGAGTACCCGGTGTCATTCGCACGCACCCCGAACAAAACACGCACAGCGCACCATGGAACACTGAAATGACCGACTTCCTCCAGGACGAAAGCCTGATCGCCCCGCCCCGCACCGTACGCATCGACTTCGACGACGGCTCCTTCGCGCTGCGTTCGCCAATGGCGCTGAAGCCCTATGCACGCTGCATCGGCGAATGGATCGAGCGCTGGGCGCATGAGACACCCGACGCACTGGCCTTCGCCGAGCGCGACGAAACAGGCGAAGGCTGGCGCAAGCTCGACTACCGCGCGCTGCGTCACGCCGTGGGCGCCGTCGCTCAGGCGCTGCTCGACATGAACTTGCCGCCGGGCCAGCCGGTCGTGATCCTGTCGGACAACGCCATCGACCACGCGGTGCTGATGCTCGCGGCCATGCACATCGGCCGCACCGCGTGCTCGCTGTCGAGCGCCTACTCGCGCATGGCGAAAGACCCGTCGCGGCTGCACGGCATGCTGCAGGCGCTGAAGCCGGGGCTGATCTACGCCTCCGACGCCAAGGTGTACGGCGGCTCGCTCGCCGGCTGCGGCGTGGAGGCGGTCACGGTGTTCAGCCGCAATGCCGGTGCGCATCCCGGTGCGATGGAATTCGGGCAACTGCTCGCGGTGAAGGAAACGCCCGCCGTCATGCAGGCCTTCGCCGACGTACTGCCCGACACGCACGCCAAGTACCTGCTGACCTCCGGCTCCACCGGCAAGCCCAAGGTGGTCATCAACACGCACCGCATGCTGTGCGCCAACCAGCAGATGATGGCGCAGACCTGGCGCTTCCTCGCGCGGGAAGCACCGGTGCTCGTCGACTGGCTGCCCTGGAGCCACACCTTCGGCGCGAACCACAACCTGAACATGGTGCTATGCCACGGCGGCGCGCTCTACATCGACGAGGGCCGGCCCGCGCCGGGCCTGATCGAGAAGACGGTGCGCAACCTGCGCGAGGTGAAGCCCACGCTGCTGTTCAACGTGCCGCGCGGCTTCGACATGCTGCTGCCCTTTCTCGAAGCCGACGACGCGCTGGCCGCCGAGGTGTTCTCGCGACTGCGGCTCGCCTTCTACGCGGCGGCGGCGCTCGCGCCTTCCACGTGGCAGCGGCTCGAAGCGGTGGCCGCGCGCGTACGCCCCACGCGGCCGCTGTGGCTCACCACCTCGTGGGGCGCGACCGAGACCTCGCCCGCCATCACCTCCGCGCACTGGAAGCTCGACGGCGCCGGCTGCATCGGCGCGCCGCTGCCGGGGCTGGAGCTGAAGTTCGTGCCCAACGGCGAGAAGCTGGAGATGCGCGTCAAGGGCGTCTCGGTGTTTCCGGGCTATCGCGATGCACCGCGCGAGACGGCGCAGGCCTTCGACGAAGAAGGCTACTACCGCATCGGCGACGCCGGCTTCCTCGCGAACCCGACCGAACCCGCGCAGGGCGTGATCTTCAACGGCCGCGTGGCGGAAGACTTCAAGCTCTCGACCGGCACCTGGGTGTCGGTGGGCACGCTGCGCGTGAAGCTGGTGTCGCTGCTCGCGCCGCATGTGCAGGACGTGGTGCTCACCGGCCACGACAGCGACGAGATCGGCATGCTGGTGTTTCCCAGCCCGCAAGGCGCTGCGCTCGCGCCCGAGGCCCTGCGCGAACGCATCGCCGGCGTGCTGCGCGCGCTGCGCGACGAAGGCGCGGGCTCCTCGCAATGCCCGGCCTGCGCATTGGTGCTGGCCGAGCCCCCGAGCCTCGACGCGGGCGAGATCACCGACAAGGGCTACATCAACCAGCGCGCCGTGCTGGTGCGCCGCGCGGCCGACGTGGCGCGGCTGCATGCGTCCGGCGACGCGCAGGTGGTGCGCCCGGGCTGAACCCCGAATCCCGACCCTTGGAGACATGGCCATGCAGCACGTCACATACGACATCGAAGACACGGTGTGCACGATCACGCTGAACCGCGCGAACAAGCGCAACGCCGTCGACGGCCGCATGGCCGCCGAGCTGCGCGAAGCCTTCGAGCGTTTCGAGGCCGACGACGCGCTGCGCGTCGCGGTGCTGACCGGCGCGGGCGGCAATTTTTGCGCGGGCGCCGATCTCTCAGCCGTGGGCGATCCGGCCCGCCGCAACGAGCTCGATCCCCAAGGCGGCGGCAGCGGCCCGATGGGGCCGACGCGCATGGCGCTGTCGAAGCCGCTGATCGCGGCGGTGAACGGCCACGCGGTGGCGGGCGGCCTCGAACTCGCGCTGCTGGCCGACCTGCGCGTGGCCGACGAGGACGCGGTGTTCGGGGTGTTCTGCCGCCGCTGGGGCGTGCCGCTGATCGACGGCGGCACGGTGCGGCTGCCGCGCATCGTGGGCATGGGCCGCGCACTCGACATGATTCTTTCGGGCCGTGCGGTGGGCGCGGCCGAGGCGCTGGCGATGGGCCTCGTCAACCGCGTCACGCCACCGCGCGGCGCGCTGGCCGCCGCGCAGGAACTGGCCCGCCAGCTCGCTGCGTTACCGCAGCAATGCATGCTGGCCGACCGCCGCAGCGCCTACGAACAATGGGACCTGCCGCTGGCCGGAGCGCTGCGCCGCGAAGGCGCGCTGGGCGTGCCGATGGTCTTCGCCGAGGGCGAAGCCGGCGCCGCGCGCTTCGCAGGAGGCGCCGGCCGCCATGGCGAATTCGGGCACTGAGCGCCTGGCTTCAGCGCCTGGGCGCGGCCTTCTTCTTCGGCTCGCTCCCGCCGAACAGCTTCTCCACCTGCTGCCCCAGCCGGGCTCCGATCGCCGTGCCCACGCCCGGCAGCACCGCGCTGCCGATGGCCGCGCCGGTGAGCGCGGCGCCGGTCAGCGACAGCTCGGGGTCGCTCATGGTGCCACTCACCTTGAGCGGCACGCCGACCACGCCGTCGACGAGGTCCACCGCGATCTCGCCGTCGAGCCTGCGGTTGAAGAGCTTCAGGTTGCCGCTCGCAGTGAGCACCCCGGAGCGGGCCTTGAGGTTGCTGTACTGCATCACCACGCCGTCTTCGGTGCCCTGGGTGTCGAGCGTGCCGGTGAGCTCGTCCAGCGCGGTGGTGCCCCCGCGGCTGATGCCGACGGTGGTGACGGCCTTGGCCACGTCCAGCCGCGTGAGCGTGGCGGGCTGCACCGAGAAGGTGGTGCGGGTGTGCAGGCCGCGGATCAGCGCACCCAGTTCCTCGGCGTCGCCGGCCTCGGCCCTGAGCGTGGTGTGTCCCGAGACCTTGCCCGCCACCGAGGTGCGGCGGCCGAAGGCGTGCACCAGGCTTTCGATGTCGACCTGGCGCGGCTCCAGCTCGGCCGACACCCGCAATTTGCCGCCGGGCGGCGTTTCGAGGCGGGCGACGCCGTTCCACGTGCCGCCGCCCACGTCGATGCGGGTGCGCCAGCGGTCCTGCCCGTCCAGGCGGTCCAGCCGAAGACGCGTGAGCGTCGTGGCGCCGGCCCGCTCGAGCCGGGCCTGGCGCGGTCGCCAGCCGGGGTCGAAGCGGATGTCGCCGTCGTAGGCCAGCGCAATATCGCGCCGGTCGATCCAGACCACGTCGCGCCAGCGCAGCTGCTCCAGCGGCACAGGGGCCAGCGTCCATGGCGCGGGCAGCGCCACCAGGTTGCCGCCGTCCTCCTGCGGCTTGGGGCCCCTGCCCCGGAACGCCCGCACCGAGGCGCGCGGCAGCACCAGGCTTTCGATCTCGAGATCGTCCACGGCAACGATGCGCTGCAGCAGCGGCGCGAGCTTCAGCCGCAGGGTCAGGCGGCGCAGGGTGATGGGGCGCGGCTGGTCGGTGGCGATCTCGGACAGCGCCAGCACGGGCACCGGCAGCAGCGACCAGTGGGCGCCTCCGATCTTCAGGGCAACGCCGAAGCGCTTCTCGAAGCCTTCGGCGATCTTCGCAGCCACCTCTTCGTCGGTGGGCAGGCGCACGCTCACCACCCACACCAGCGCCCCCACGCCCAGCAGCAGCGTTGCGGCGATGCCGAGGAGCCAGCGGCGGGCAGGGTGCTTCATCGGTTCAAGTTAGCACGCAAAGGCGACTCGGTTTGTCAGTCGCCATCGCTATAGTTTTGAGTCCCTTTACAGGCAAGAAGGAAGTACCGAATGCGTATCTGGAAAAAAGAAGTCTCCGTCGAGGAGCTGACCCGCAACCACGTCGGCACCGCCGTCTCTGCGCTGGGCATGGAATTCCTGGAGGTGGGCGACGACTTCATCCGCGCCCGCTGCCCGGTGGACGAGCGCACCCGCCAGCCCTACGGCATCCTGCACGGCGGCGTGTCGGTGGTGCTGGCCGAGACGCTGGGCTCCTGCGGCGCCCACTACTCGGCGCCCGAGGGCGACCGCGCCGTGGGCCTGGACATCAACGCCAACCACATCCGCTCCGTCACCAGCGGCTGGGTCATCGGCACGGCGCGACCGGTGCACCGCGGCCGCAGCACGCAGGTCTGGCAGATCGACCTGACGAACGAGGCGGGCGAGCTGACCTGCGTGTCGCGCATCACCATGGCCGTGCTGCAGGCGCGCTGAGCGCCGCTCTTTCCTTCTTCTCTTGCGGCGGTGTTCAGGCCGGGGTTCATCGACCACAATCACGCCCCACCAACAAGAGGAGATGAAAGCAATGTTCAAGTGGACTGAAAGGCCCGCGTCCGCGCTGGCCAACGGCGCGGTCATCGCGCCCGACGAGCGCCTGCCCTGGCTGCAGACCGGCGCCATGGGCGTGCAGCACGTGATCGCGATGTTCGGCGCCACGGTGCTGGCGCCGATCCTGATGGGCTTCAACCCCAACATCGCGATCCTGATGAGCGGCATCGGCACGCTGATCTTCTACTTCGTCACCGGCGGCAAGGTGCCCAGCTACCTGGGCTCGAGCTTCGCCTTCATCGGCGTGGTGATCGCGGCCAGCGGCTATGCGGGCAAGGGGCCCAACGCCAACATCGCGGTGGCGCTGGGCGGCATCGTGGCCTGCGGGGTGGTGTACATCCTGATCGGGGCGCTGGTGCAGGCCATCGGCACCGGCTGGATCGAGCGCGTCATGCCGCCGGTGGTCACGGGCGCCGTGGTGGCGGTGATCGGGCTCAACCTCGCGAGCGTGCCGATCAAGAACATGGCGGCCAGCAACTTCGACTCGTGGATGCAGGCCGTGACCTTCCTCTGCGTGGGGCTGGTGGCGGTGTTCACGCGCGGCATGCTGCAGCGCCTGCTGATCCTGGTCGGGCTGGTCCTGGCCACCATCGTCTACGCGGTGCTGACCAATGTCCTGGGCATGGGCAAGCCGGTCGACCTGAGCGGCATCGCCAATGCGGCCTGGTTCGGCCTACCGACCTTCACGGCGCCGGTGTTCACGGCCAACGCGATGCTGCTGATCGCGCCCGTGGCGATCATCCTGGTGGCGGAGAACCTCGGCCACCTGAAGGCGGTGACGGCCATGACGGGCCGCAACCTCGACCCCTACATCGGCCGCGCCTTCATCGGCGACGGCATCGCCACGGTGGTGAGCGGCGCGGCCGGCGGCACGGGCGTGACGACCTACGCCGAGAACATCGGCGTGATGGCGGCCACGCGCATTTACTCCACGGCGGTGTTCGTGGTGGCGGCGCTCATTGCGCTGGTGCTGGGCTTCAGCCCGAAGTTCGGCGCACTGATCCAGGCGATTCCGCTGCCGGTGATGGGCGGCGTGAGCATCGTGGTGTTCGGCCTGATCGCGATCGCGGGCGCCAAGATCTGGGTCGACAACAAGGTCGACTTCTCGCAGAACAGGAACCTGATCGTCGCGGCCATCACGCTGATCATCGGCACCGGCGACTTCACGCTGAAGTTCGGCGACTTCGCCCTCGGTGGCATCGGCACCGCGACCTTCGGCGCGATCCTTCTTTACGCGCTGCTGGGGCGTTCGAAGAGCTGACGAAAAGCCCCCCGGAAAAGTGCAACCTCGTGAAAGAAGTGTTCTCCCGGGGGCCTGAAGCAGGGCCTGTTCATTGGGGTTTGGCCCGCGCCCGTTAGACTCCAACGCTTTTCGCACCGACGTTTTCCCAATGGCCGATGTCTCCGCCGCGCGCACCAAGGCGGTTTTCGAATTCAAGAGCGCCACGCTGCCGCTGATCGCAGTGATCCTCAAGACGTCCGACCTGGACGTGCTGGCCGAGGCGCTCGACGCCCAGCTGGCCGATTCGCCCGACTTCTTCGAGCAGGAGCCGGTGGTGATCGATCTCTCGCTGCTGCAGGAAGAGCAAGGCGAGGGCGAACTCGACTTCGCCGCCCTGCGCGGCCTGCTGGCGCGCCACCAGACCCAACCCATCGCAGTGCGCGGCGGCAACGCCGGGCAGAACGCCGCGGCGCGCGCTGCGGGCCTCTCGGTGGCGGCCATGCCCGCGGCTCCCGCGCCCCGAGCGCCGGCGCCGCCGGCCGAGGCGCCCGCATCGGAAGCCCCGCAGATCGTGCGCGAAGTGCCGGTGCCGGCCAACGGCACGCTGCTGATCGACAAGCCGCTGCGTTCGGGCCAGCAGGTCTACGCCCGTGGCGGCGACGTGGTGGTGACCGCGGTGGTGAGCTTCGGCGCCGAAGTCATCGCCGACGGCAACGTGCATGTGTACGCACCGCTGCGAGGCAAGGCCATAGCCGGCGCGCGCGGCAACACCGAGGCGCGGATCTTCTCGACCTGCATGGAAGCGCAGCTGGTGGCCATCGCCGGCATCTACCGGACCAACGAAGTCGCGCTGCCCGACACGGTGCTGGGAAAATCGGCCCAGGTGCGCCTGGACGGCAAAAAAATAGCGATCGACCCGATTCCCTGAGCCCCCTCACGGACCGCGGCGATCCTGACAACCAACAACTGAATCGAAACAAGAAGGAATGGCCATGGCCAAAATTGTGGTGGTGACTTCGGGCAAGGGCGGCGTCGGCAAGACGACGACGAGCGCCAGCTTCGCGTCGGGCCTCGCGCTCGCGGGCAAGAAAACGGCGGTGATCGACTTCGACGTGGGCCTGCGCAACCTCGACCTGATCATGGGCTGCGAACGCCGCGTGGTGTATGACCTGATCAACGTCATCCAGGGCGAAGCCAACCTGAGCCAAGCGCTCATCAAGGACAAGCAGTGCGACAACCTGTTCGTGCTGGCCGCCTCGCAGACGCGCGACAAGGAAGCGCTCACGCAGGACGGCGTCGAGAAGGTGCTGACCGACCTCGCCGCGATGGAGTTCGACTACATCGTCTGCGACTCGCCCGCGGGCATCGAGACCGGCGCCATGATGGCCATGCACTTCGCCGACGAAGCGCTGATCGTCACCAACCCCGAAGTCTCCTCGGTGCGCGACTCGGACCGCATCCTGGGCATGCTCAGCAGCAAGACCAAGCGCGCCAAGGAAGGCGGCGACCCGATCAAGGAGCACCTGCTGATCACCCGCTACAACCCGAACCGGGTGGCGGGCGGACAGATGCTCTCCCTGGAAGACATCCAGGACATCCTGCGCATCAAGCTCATCGGCGTGATCCCCGAGTCGGAAAGCGTGCTGCATGCCTCGAACCAGGGCGTGCCCGCGATCCACGACAAGGAAACCGACGTGGCGCAGGCCTACAGCGACGTGGTGGCGCGCTTCCTCGGAGAGGACAAGCCGATGCGCTTCGTCGACGCCGAGAAGCCCAGCTTCTTCAAGCGGATCTTCGGAGGCAAGTAGGCATGTCGTTTCTCTCGTTCCTGCTTGGCGAGAAGAAGAAGACTGCAAGCGTCGCGAAAGAGCGCCTGCAGATCATCCTCGCGCACGAGCGCTCCAGCCTCAGCGGCAAGAAGCGCCCCGACTATCTGCCCGAACTCCAGCGCGAGCTGGTGGCGGTGATTTCCAAGTACGTGTCGATCAACGCCGACGACATCAAGGTGCACCTGGAAACCCAGGACAACCTCGAAGTGCTCGACATCAAGATCGAGCTGCCCGACCCGGCGCCGGCGCGCTGACGGGTTTCGCGGACCTCAGTGCACGGGGTCCGCAACAAAGCGCAGCACCTGCTCGAGCACCTCCGGCGTCTGGAGGATGCGGCGGTGCCCGAGCCCCTGCGTGGCCGCCAGCTGGGCGCCGCGGATCGCATCGCGGTAGGCCTCGGCATCGGCGAAGCGGTTCACGCGGTCGTCTCGGTCGTGCACGATCAGCGTCGGCTGCACGATGCGCGGGCCCACGGCGGCCGGCTCCAGCTGCGCCATCAGGACCCCTTCACGCGATTCGAGCAGCCGCTGCATCGCCCCCCGCGTGGCTTCGCTGAGGCCGAAGGTGTGCGCGAAGTAGCGCGTGTATTCGCGCGGCGAAGCAGGCGGCGCGAGCAGCACGAGGCGCTCCGCCGGAAGGCCGCGCGCCGCTGCAAGAGCGAGCCCGTTGGCGCCCAGCGAATGCGCGACGGCGGCGCGCAACGCGTGGCCATCGGCCGCGAGCCGGGCTGCCACGTAGGCGATGGCGCGCGCGAACTGCGGCGAGTTGCTCATCGTGCCCGCGCTGCGGCCGTGCGCCGGCAGCTCGAGCAGCACGGGCCGCAGCCCTGCCGCAGCCACGGCCTGCGCGAGCGGCAGCATCTGCCCCGCGTGCCCGCCCCAGCCGTGCACCAGCAGCACCACGGGCGCCGACTCCGCACCCGAGTCCTGCGCGGCCAGGTGGTAGATGCCGACGCCCGCATCCTCGAAGGCCCAGCTCTCGCGCCGCCATTCGGCGCCGGGGCCCTGGCCGCGGTAGAGCCACTTGGGCGGCAGCGGCGTGCCGAACAGGCGATACGCGGCGCGCACGCCGAGTGCGGGCCAGAGGCGCTGCGAGGTAGTCAGGCCGAAGCGCAACGCGCGCATCGTGCGGCTGGGCCGGTAGTAGTTCGACTGCGCGGCATGGCCGGCGGCCGGCGTGGAAGTGGTCGTCATGGCGTGGCGTTCCTCCCGGGCGTTCAGTACCAGACCCAGTCGCGGTTGCTGCGAGGCAGGCTGCGCAGGGTGTCGCGCAAGCCCTTCGCGCCGAGGACGGCCGCATAGGCGGCGAGGAAGAGGGCGATGATCAGCATGGTGCTTCTCCTTTTTATCGCACAGTCGTGCGAAATTCTGGCAAATGGAAACGTCGAGAGCCGCCTGCTTCGTGGCCGGCTCAGGCGAGATAGCTGGAAAGAAGCCGCTGCCAGGTCTGCGCAGCGCGCTCGGCGGCCTGCGGATCGCGCAGGAAGCGCGCGTCGTGCAGCTGGGTCATGGTCACGCCGTTGAGCTCGCTCACGAGCTGCGCGGGGTCGGTGTCGGCCTTGAGTTCGCCGGTCTCGATGGCCTGCAGCACGGTGCGGCGCAGTGCGGCGCGCCAGCGCGTAATCTCGTCGAACAGCATGTCGCGCAGCTCGCCCTCGCGGTCGTCGAACTCGAAGGCGCCGGCCATGTAGAGGCAGCCGGTGTGCATCTCGACGTCGCGCGTGCGGGCGATCCAGCGCGCGACGATCTCGTTGAGCCGCGCCAGGCCCTTCGGCTTCTGCATAGCGGGCACGAACACCTCGGCCAGAAAGCCGCGGCCGTACTCCTCGATGACGGCCTTCTGCAGCGCCTCGCGCGAACCCACGCGGGAGAACACGCCGCTCTTGGAAAGGCCCAGCCGGCTCGCGACGGCCTGCAGCGTGATCGCCTCCAGGCCTTCGGCCAGCGCAAGATTCATCGCCGCGCCGACGATGGCGGTGCGGGTGAGTTCGCTTTTCTGGGTCTTGGCGTCCATGCGGCAAACTTTAGCACACCCGTGCGAAATTGCAAACAAGCCCTGCTGGAGTGCCTTAAAGATGTTTCGCTCATGTGAAACCAACAAACGCATCGTTCCCCGAACGAGCCCTTGTGCCGAGAATCCGCGGTCGGCCCCAGCCGGGGCCCCATGACTCTTCTCGCGCCAGATGAACTTCCAGCAACTGCGCTCGGTACGCGAGGCCGTTCGTTGCGGCTTCAACCTGACCGAAGTCGCCCACACCCTTCACACTTCGCAGCCCGGCGTGAGTCGGCAAATCCGCGAGCTCGAGGAAGAACTCGGCATCGAGCTCTTCGTGCGTGCGGGCAAGCGGCTCACGGGGCTCACCGAGCCGGGCGGGCACGTGCTGCCGATCATCGAGCGCATGCTGATGGAGAGCAGCAACCTCAAGCACGCGGGCCAGGAGTTCGTCGCGCAGCAGAGCGGCCTGCTCTCGGTGGCGGCCACGCACTCGCAGGCGCGCTATGCGATGCCGGTGGCGGTGCAGGAATTCCGCGCGCAGTTTCCGAACGTGAAGCTGCACCTGCACCAGGGCTCGCCCAAGCAGATCGCGCAGATGCTGCTCGACGGCGAGGCCGACGTGGGCATTGCCACGGAAGCGCTGGGCGACTACCCGCAGCTTGTCGCCCTGCCCTGCTACCGCTGGACGCATTCCGTGGTCGTGCCGCCGGGGCACCCGCTGCTCGACGCGCCACTGACGCTCGACGCGCTCACGCGCTATCCGCTCATCACCTACGACACGGGCTTCACGGGCCGCTCGCGCATCGACGAGGCCTTCGGGCAGCGCGGGCTGCAGCCCAACATCGTGCTCGCCGCAATGGACGCCGACGTGATCAAGACCTACGTGCAGCTGGGCCTTGGCGTGGGCATCGTGGCCGGCGTGGCCTACGAGGCCGAGCGCGACACGCAGCTGCGCGCGCTCGACGCGGGGCGACTGTTCGGCATCAACCTCACCAAGCTCGCGGTGCGGCGCGGCACCTACCTGCGCAAGTACGTGTACGCGTTCATCGAGTCGTTCGCACCCACGCTGACGCGCGCAGTGGTCGAAAAGGCTCTGGGAGACGAAGAAAGAGCCTCTCACTACGAAATCTAGGCTTTGTCCAGAAGCTGAGGGCGGGTGTGTACTGCGGACGACAGAATGGTTAAAAAAGAAGAATGCAGCTTCACACAGGCGGCGTACATTCGGGTTAATTCCCTGGCTTCCTGGAAATGGATCAGCAATGGCATCGTCGACCTCGCAGCAGCAACAACAGCAAACAAGGGCCTCCCAGAGGGCGGCCGATGCAGCGGAGCGGCGGGAACGGCTGAGACGGGCTCTGCCCGCCACGGTGGAACTGCTGCAGAGCCGCCAGGCCGACCGCATCGACGACGCCGACATCGACGCGTACGTGAGCCTCAACTGGCTCGAATGGCATGGTGGCGGCCTTCGGCTGACCATCACCGGGCGCAACGTCTGCGCCCAGTCGGTGCCCACCGCGCTGGTCTGAAGACCGGCTCCGGCGTTCGCTTCCTCGACCTCTCAAAAGAAAAACCGCCACGGTTGCCCGTGGCGGCTTCGTGCTGCCTGGTTGGATGGTGGTGCGCGCTTACTGGCCGGCGATGATGTTCGCGATCACGCCGGTGGCGATGGCCGCGAGCACGAAGTCGCCACCCACGCCCACCCACTGATAGCCACGGGGCGGCTGCTGGAGCCTGTAGGCGCGCCAGTCCTGCACCACGTAGTTGCGGCCACGATACTCCTGCGGCACGCGGCCACCGCGGCGCCATTCCGTATGCGGCTGCGGGAAGCCACGGCGGTCGAACTGGCGGCCATCGCGGAAGTCCTGGTTGCCGCGGTAGTAGTCGCCTTGCGGACCGTGCCGGTCGAAGTTGCGGTCATGCTGGTCTCGCTGATCCCGCTGTTCGTAGCGGCCGTCGCCCGGACGACCATCGCCGTGGCGGTCCTGCGCAAAGGCGCTCCCCGCCGCCATGCACATCGCGAGTGCTGCAGCGACAACGGCCATGCTCTTTGAATTGGTGATCATCTGGAAATCCTTCATGCGTTGATGACGAATTCATTGTGGGCCGCGCATGTGTCCGCTACGGACGCTTCGGGTCGCGGACGGGTGAAGTCCGGTAAGCGCCGGTATCCGCGCGGCGCCTTGTCCTTCAAGGTGGCGCATCGAGCCTCTCGCACGAGTGCCGCCGCCCTCCTCCATTCACTGGCAAGGGACAAGCGCCTGTGCCCTGCGAGCTGCGTTTAAGCTGCGCGCCACATGAAGCGAAGACACCTCCTGCACCTGCTGGCCAGCGCGCCTGCCATGGCCGTTCTGGTGGCCTGCGGCAAGCGCAGGGGCTCGGCCGCCGCACTGAAATCCGATGCCCGCGTGCTGGCCTTGGGCGACAGCCTGACTTACGGCTACGGCGCGCCGCCCAATGCGGCGTGGCCCGTGAAGCTGGGCGAGCTCACGGGCTGGCAGGTCGAGAACGCGGGCATCAACGGCGACACCTCGGATGGCGCGCTGCAACGCCTGCCAGGACTGCTGGGCGCGGGCAGCTATGACGCGATCCTGATCGGCATCGGCGGCAACGACATGCTGCGCGGCATGTCGGCCGCGGCCACGCGCGACAACATCGTGGCCCTGGTCAGTGAAGCGCGGGCGCACACGCCATACGTCGCGCTGCTGGCCACGCCGGCGCCCGACGCCATGCGTGCGGCGATCGGCTCGCTCAGCGATGCGCCGTTCTACGAAGAGATCGCGAAGTCGGGGCAGGCGCTGCTCGTGGCGAACGTGTATTCGAGCGTGCTGTCGGATGCGTCGCTGCGCTCCGATCGCATCCATGCCAACGCACGAGGCTATGAAAAGGTCGCGCAGCTGCTGGCGGACCAGCTCAAGGCCGCGGGCTGGCGCTGATCAGGCATTCAGCAAGTCGACGTAGGCACCCTGCACCAGCTGCTCGGCGCCCACGCCCAACTGCGCCATGAGCGCATGCGCTTCTGCGATGCCGGCCCCGGACGATTCGCCTTCTTCCAGCACAACCTCGAGCTCGAGGAATTCACCGAGGCCCTCCACGCGGTCGAGATGCACGCGCGTGCGGCCGACCAGGAACAGCTGGCGCAGCTTGCGCACGCGGCCCGCCTGCCCCCACGCAAGCGCGAGAGATTCGCGCAGCACATCTGGCGTGGCGCACGGCGTGATCAGGTAGAACGATTCCTTCGGGCCGCTGCTGTTGGCGCGGCGATAGAAGATCAGCTCGGCGTGATCGGGCGCGAAAGTGCGCAGCTTGAGGCGGTCTGCGCTGTCGGCGCAGCGGAAGAAAGTGTCGTCCTGCGCGATCTCGATGGGGCTTTGGTCGGCCAGCGTCTCGGCGATGCGCGCCACGCGTTCCACGCTGTCGATGCGGGCCTTGATTTCGATGTTTCTTGCCATGGGGCGGTGTGAGGGTTGGCTTTTTTTCGGGGTGCGTGCGCAGGCCACCGGGTACTCCCCTCCGCGAATGTCCTCCGCCCTTCGGGCTCCCCCTTTATTTCGCTGCGGGGAGCACCCGATGCCCTGCGCACAGGGCACGCTGCTGGTTTGCAGCCGATCAACCAGTGCTCTGAACGATCACGCCGGCGGGGTGCCTTGCGCAGCGAAATAAAGGAGGAGCCGAAGGCGGGGGACATTCGCGGAGCAAGGTACCCCGTCGGCGTGAGCGCGCCCCTGAACCGACGCGTCCCTGGTTCAGGGCGCGTTGCCTTGCGGACCCACCGGTGGTGGCGCAGCGCGCCCGCTGGAGCCTCGCGAAAGCTTGCGGCCGAAGGCCTCACCCACGTTGCGCACCGGCCGGCTGGCTTTCTCCGACACGTTGTTGACGCCGCGCCGCGTGGCCGCATCCGCGCGGTTGACGCTGCGGCCCGCGGCGTTGGTGCCGCGCTGCACGCTGCCCACGACCTTGCCGCCGCGCGAGGGTGACTTGAGGGTGTGAGCGCGTTGGGCCTGCGGCGGGTTGTCCGCGCTCTGGGCTTGCGCGCCCACCGGCAGCCACAGTGCTGCGGCCATCGCCACGACGAGCGATGTGCGAAAGGTGTTCGAGAGTTTCATGGAGTCTCCTTGGTGTCGTCTGCTTCCGCTGCTGCTGCGCGCGCCATGCGCTCGCTCTTCCAGTACACGTCGTCGCCGCCGTCCATCCGGTTGAGCACGCGCGCGAGCACGAAGAGCAGGTCGCTGAGCCGGTTGAGATATTGGCGCAGTGCGTCGTTGAGTTCAGCCGCAGCACCGAGCGCGACCACCGCGCGCTCGGCCCGCCGCGCCACCGTGCGGCACACATGCGCGAGCGAGGCTGCGCGCGTGCCCGCGGGCAGGATGAATTCGGCAAGGCGCGGCAGCGCGGCGTTGTGCTCGGCCAGCGCGTTGTCGAGCTGCAGCAGCGCATCGGCCTTCAGCAGCGTGAAACCCGGCATCGACAACTCGCCGCCGAGATTGAAGAGCTGGTGCTGCACGTCGACCAGCAGCTCGCGCACGGGCTCCGGCATGGGCTCGCACAGCAGCAGGCCGATCTGCGAGTTGAGTTCGTCCACGTCGCCCATCGCGTGCACGCGCAGGTGGTCTTTCGGCACGCGCGTGTTGTCGCCGAGGCCGGTGGTGCCATCGTCGCCGGTGCGGGTGGCGATCTGGGAAAGTCGGTTGCCCATGGTGGCTCCTGTTTTTACAGCTCGACGGTCGAGGCGTCTATCTTGCCCGCGAGCCATTGCAGGCCCGCAAGATGCTGCTGGTCGTGGCTGCAGAGGTAGTGGATGAGGCTGCGCATCGTGAGCGGGCCATAGCCTTCGAACACGGCCGTACGCGCGAGCTGTGCGTCGCTCAGGCTGGAGATGATTTCCATCGTCTGCGCGCGCGCCATGCGGAAGTCGGCCAGCACCTTCGCCGCGTCGGCCGTGCCGTATGCACGCGCGATGGCCAGCGGCTCGCTGTCGATCGAGGCCAGCGTCGGATGCGTCTCCTGCAGCGTGCGGCGAAAGCGCACGTGGTAGCCCTCGATCTCGATGTCGCGCACGTGGCAGAGCTGCTCGATGGCGGTGAAGGCCTCGCTGGGCACACCCTCCCACGAGGGCGGCGCCCAATGCCGGAAGGCCGTGGGAATGGCCGCGTAGTGGGCTTCCAGCTGCGACGGGAAGGCGGCGAGAGCGCTGAGGGTCGTGGGGTTCATGTTTTTTCCGAAGCGCATTATGGTGCTCGCTCCGTAGAATGGACGATCCCCCTCACGCCGCCAGGAGACCCACGATGAACGCCCCGACCTCCACCTCGCACCTGATGCCGGAGCTTCATCTGCGCGACGTGCCAGCGGCCCTGATCGACGGACTGAAGGCGCGCTTCGGCGCCAACTGTTCCACGGCCATGGCGGTGCGCACGCAGCACGGGCGCGACGAATCTTCCTTCGATGCGCCGCCGCCCGCCGCCGTGGTGTTCGCAGAGAGCACGCAGGACGTGGCCGATGCGGTAAAGCTCGCCAGCGAGCACAGCGTGCCGGTCATTCCCTTCGGCGTGGGCTCCTCGCTCGAAGGCCACCTGCTTGCGGTGCAGGGCGGCATCAGCATCGACGTGTCGCGCATGAACAAGGTGCTGTCGGTCAACGCCGACGACCTCACGGTGACGGTGCAGCCCGGCGTCACGCGCAAGCAGCTCAATGAGGAGATCAAGAGCACGGGCCTGTTCTTCCCCATCGACCCGGGTGCCGACGCTTCCATCGGCGGCATGACGGCCACGCGCGCCAGCGGCACGAATGCGGTGCGCTACGGCACGATGCGCGAGAACGTGCTGGCGCTCGAAGTGGTGACGGCCGCCGGCGACGTCATCCGCACCGGCACGCGCGCGAAGAAGTCGTCGGCCGGCTATGACCTCACGCGCCTCATGGTGGGCAGCGAAGGCACGCTGGGCGTGGTCACCGAGATCACGCTGCGCATCTACCCGCTGCCCGAGGCGGTGTCGGCGGCGATCTGCTCGTTCCCGAGCATCGAGGCGGCCGTGCGCACCACCATCGAGACCATTCAGCTCGGCGTGCCGATCGCGCGCGTGGAACTGATCGACGTGAACACGGTGCGCATGGTGAACGCCTACGCCAAGCTGAACCTGCGCGAAGAGCCGATGCTGCTGATGGAATTCCACGGCTCGCCGGCCGGCGTGAAGGAGCAGGCCGAGACGGTGCAGGAACTGGCCAGCGGGCATGGCGGCAACGCCTTCGAATGGGCCAGCACGCCGGAAGAACGCACGCGCCTGTGGACGGCGCGGCACAACAGCTACTTCGCAGCCGTGCAGTCGCGCCCGGGCTGCCGCGTGATTTCGACCGACACCTGCGTGCCGATCTCGCGCCTGGCCGATTGCCTGCTCGACTCGGTGGCCGAAGCCGATGCGAGCGGCATCCCCTACTTCCTCGTCGGCCACGTGGGCGACGGCAATTTCCACTTCGGCTACCTGCTCGACCCGAACATCCCCGAGGAGCGCGTGAAGGCCGAGGCGCTGAACCACGCGCTGGTGAGCCGCGCGCTGGCGCTCGAAGGCACTTGCACCGGCGAGCACGGCGTAGGGCTGCACAAGATGGACTTCCTGGTGACCGAGGCGGGTGTCGGCGCGATCGACATGATGCGCACGATCAAGCGTGCGCTCGACCCGAAGAACATCATGAACCCCGGGAAGATCTTCAGCCTCTGATCCGTTCGGGCGGCGCCCATGAAAAAGCCCGGCGGCTCGCGAGAGCCCCGGGCTTTTTTGTCGACGGTGCGACGACCGACGAGCGCGCTTACTTGCGGCGGCGTGCCGGTGCCTGCTCCGCCGGCACATAGGTCTGCGACGGCGCAGCACCGCCATCCACGCCCAGTCGGCCACCACCGCCGAGGCCCTGGCCGCGCACCGTCTGCGCCTTGTAGCTGCGCAGCGAGCGAACCATCTGGTTGAAGGCGTCCATGAAGGCCGCGGCAATCACCTTGCCCTGCGCCGTGTTGGTGTAGCCGCCGAGGCCGCCGCCCGCGCTGCGGCCGGCCAGCGCGCCGAAAGCGCCGAAATCGGTCTTGGAGGCACTGCCTTCGGAGGCCGCGACCTGCACGCCCGAACGGTTGTCGATCAGCGTCAGCAATGCGCTGGCTTCCTTGGTCTGCATGTTGCCGCCGATGGCCGCCAGTGCGCGTCCACGGCCGCCACCCACCAGGCCGCCCAACGCCCCGCCGATGCCGCCGGCATCGCTGTTGCTGAACACGATCTCGGGCGACAGGCCGTAGTCGGAGGCCACCATCTGGCCGCGGCCGAAGTTGCTGCCACCGCGCATTTCACCGGACTGCTGCAGCGCACGCTCGCGCGTCATCGCGTTCATGCCGGCCGCGCCGCGCTCGACCACGATGAAGCAGTTCGATTGCTGCACCAGCAGGCGCAGCAGGTTGGCCGTGGGCGGCAGGCGGTATTCGCCGGTGAGGATGGTGTACCAGCCCGCGCTCTGGTTTTCGATCAGCGAGACCGTGCCGAGCGGCGATTCGCAGCGCTCGAGCTGGCTGCTTTCGCCTGCGGTGGCGCTGCCTGCGGCGCTGCCGGTGGCCATGGTCTTGGCCGACTGGCTGCCCATCTGCATGTCGGTCGCCGCGCAACCGGTGAGGAGAAGCGCGCCGACGGTGACGGCCGCGAGCGGGAACTTGGTGAACAGCATGGTGGACTCCCTCCGTTTATTCAAGAAATCTGGGGTTGGAAAAACAGCGGTCGAGGATACGCGCAAAGGATTGCAGGAATCAATCAAACGAACGCCAGCCCCCCGGTTCACAACACTAGGCCGTTCGGCGGATGCGCTCGATCAATCCGTTGAGGGCCTCGATGGAGCCGAAGTGGATGGCGAGCTCGCCGCTTTCCTCGACACGGCCGCCGCGCTTGCTGCGCTTCTTGATGCGCACCTCGACCTCGGCGGTGAGCAGATCGGCCAGTTCTTCTTCCACGCGCTGCAGGTCGCGCGACTTCTCGCCGTCGTTGCTGCGCCGCGATGGCGTGAGCGTGAACTCGGCCGCGAGCTTCTTCACCAGCGACTCGGCCTCGCGCACCGACATCTTCCTGGCGGCGATCTGGTTGGCCGCCGTGATCTGCGTGCCGCGGTCGAGCGACAGCAGCGCGCGGGCGTGGCCCATGTCGATGTCGCCGGCCATCAGCATCTGCTGTGCGGGTTCCGCCAGGTTCAGCAGGCGCAGCAGGTTGCTGGCCGCGCTGCGCGAGCGGCCCACAGCCTGCGCCGCTTGCTCGTGAGTGAGCCCAAACTCGCTCACCAGGCGTTGCAGACCTTGGGCTTCTTCAAGCGGGTTGAGGTCTTCGCGCTGGATGTTCTCGATCAGCGACATCGCCGCCGCGGCCTCGTTGGGCACGTCGCGCACCAGCACTGGCACGCTGTCGAGACCGGCGAGCCTGGCGGCGCGAAAACGGCGCTCGCCCGCGATGATTTCGTATTCCGCGTTCTTGGTGGCAGCCGATTCGGCATCGAGCCGGCGCACCAGGATCGGCTGCATGATGCCCTGCACCTTGATGCTCTCCGCCAGCTCGTAGAGCGCGCCTTCGTCCATGCGCGTGCGCGGCTGGTAGACGCCAGCAACCATCTGCTCGAGCATCAGCGTGCTCGGGTTCCTTGGCGCGCCGCCCTCTTCCGGGCCCACGTTGCCGTTCAATCCGTTGTCGACGGAAGGCGCGGCCGTCGGGCCGAGCAGCGCCTCGAGGCCGCGGCCCAGGCCCTTGGGTTTCTTGGTCGCCATCAGTTCTTTTCTTTCGAGATTTCGTTCAGGAGCTTCCGGCCCTCGGGCCATTCGCCCAAGCCGGATTCGGCATTCAGGTGACCGCCCGGGCCGGCGTCAATGAAGCGCGCCCCCCAATCCCTGGCGAGCTGCTGCGAGCGCGGGGCTTCGCAGTACGGGTCGTCGTTGGCGGCAATCATCACCGCCGGAAACGGCAGCGGCTTGCGCACGATCGGTGCCCAGCCGGGAATCAGCTGGCGCAGGTCGTCGCGCTCCACATCGCCAGGCGCCACCAGCAGCGCACCGCGCACCTTGTGCGTGTTGCGCGAATGCGCGGCCCAGGCGGCGACGAGGATGCAGCCGAGGCTGTGCGCCGCAAGAACCACCGGGCCGGGCGAGGCCAGCACCTCTTCCTCGAGCCGCGCAGACCAGTCGCCGCGCAGCGGTCGCATCCAATCGTGCTGCTCGACACGGCGATCACCGTGGACGGACTCCCAAAGGGTTTGCCAATGGCCGGGGCCGCTGTTCTGCCAACCTGGCAGCAGCAGGATGCGAGGATCTGTCATTTGCTACTACTAACTCGATAGCGCATTGCCAGCCGGTGGCAAGCGTCAGGCGTTGTTTTCACTGGTGGAATCGGATGCTGGCGCGACAGCAGGCGCCATCACGTCATCGGGAATGGGCAGGTCCGGCGCAATGCGCGCGACCGGTGCGATTGGCGGCGCCACCGCACCCGAGGCAAAAGCGCTTGCGGGCGGCATCTTGTCGATCAGCTCCTGGGCAAAGGCAATGAAGGCCTGGCTGCCGCGGGCGGCCGGATCGAACACCACGCCCGGCAGTCCGTAGCTTGGTGCCTCGGCCAGCCGCACATTGCGCGGAATCACCGTGTCGAACACCTTGTCGCCGAAGTGGGACTTGAGTTGCTCGCTCACTTGCTGCTGCAGCGTGATGCGCGGATCGAACATCACGCGCAGCAAGCCGATGATCTGCAGGTTCTTGTTGAGGTTGGCGTGCACCTGCTTGATGGTGTTGACCAGATCGGTCAGCCCTTCGAGCGCGAAGTATTCGCACTGCATCGGCACGATCACGCCGTGGGCAGCGCACAGGCCGTTCAGCGTCAACAGGCTCAGGCTCGGCGGGCAGTCGATCAGCACGAAGTCGTACTCGGCACCGACAGCGGCCAGCGCGGTGCGCAGGCGCTTCTCTCGGCGATCGAGTGCCACCATCTCGACTTCGGCGCCGGCCAGTTCGCGGTTGGCGCCCAGCACGTCGTAGCCGCAACCGCCCTCCACCAGCTTGTCTGCCTTGACGCGGGCCTCGGACACCGAGGCCGATTCGAGCAGCACGTCGTACACCGTCAACTCCAGCTGGCGCTTGTCGATGCCCGAACCCATGGTGGCATTGCCCTGCGGGTCGAGGTCGATCATCAGCACGCGCTGGCCGACCTTGGCGAGGCCGGCGGCGAGATTGACGGTGGTGGTGGTCTTGCCGACGCCGCCCTTCTGATTGGCAATGCAGAAAATCTTGGCCATGTGAGTACCGGGGATCGATCGATCAGCGCGAGATTGCGAGCTTGACGCCGAAGGCGATCAGGAAACTGCCGGCAAGCTTTTCGAGCGTGGTGGAAATGCGGGGATTCGCGCGGATGCGCTCGGCCAGGAAATGCGTGAGCAGCGTTGAGGTCAGGCCGTACAGGAAGGTCAGCGCGGCGATGGTCACCGCCATTGCGCCGAAAGTGATCAGGCCCTGGTGCCGGGCCGGATCCACGAACAGCGGGAAGAAGGCCATGTAGAACACGATCGCCTTTGGGTTCAGCAGCGTGATGGTGAACGCCTGGCGCATGAAATGGCTGGGCTTGATATTGAGGATGGGTGCCGAACCGGGCTTGGCCAACAGCATCTTGATGCCCATCCAGGCCAGATAGGCAGCACCCAACCACTGCACAGCCTTGAAGGCGGCCGGGTAAGCCGCCATCACGGCCGACACGCCAGCCACCGCCGCCCACAGCAGAAACTGGTCGCCGATGATCACGCCGGCCGTCGCAGCCAGGCCGCCTCGGATGCCGCCCTTGCTGGTCGAGGTGATCAGCGCCAGATTGCCCGGACCGGGAATCAGGAGAAAGAGGACGATGGCGGCGACGAATGCGCCGTAGTCAGCAATGCCGAACATGGTTTTGCCTCGAAAAAGCGGGTCGGGAGAGAGACCGAAGGGAGGCATCGAGTCTAAGCGAGCACGCGTCACAGAGACTGTTCCGACACCGGCTTTTACCGGTGCCGCCGCATCTTTTGCGTATTCAGTCGCTGATTTGGGCGAGGTCCTTGCGCGCCCAAACGATGCAGCGCTCGGCATCCAGGCCCGGAACCGTCAGTTGTTCCACGTGAAACACTTTGACGCCCTTGGGCAGGACTGCAAGTTCATCGGTCGGCACCTTGCCCTTCATGGCCAGCCAAACGCCGCCGGGTGCGAGGAGGTTCATCGAACCGTTGAAGAAGTCTGGCAACGATGCGAAGGCGCGCGAGCTGATGACCTCGTAGCTGCCAGCCAGGGATTCGACTCGGGCATGCAGTCCGCGAAGGTTCGGCAGTTCCAGTTCGGCCGCCACTTGCTGGACAAAGGCCGCCTTCTTGGCGACCGCGTCGAGGCAGCTCACCTCGAGGTCTGGCCGCGTGATGGCGATCACCACGCCGGGCAAACCGCCACCGGAGCCGACATCGAGCAACTTGCCCTTCCCTGCCCACTCGCGTTGCAGCGGTGCGATGGCCGCGAGACTGTCGAGCAGGTGGTGTGTGAGGACGCTGGCCGGATCGCGCAAGGCCGTAAGGTTGTAGACCTTGTTCCACTTGAGCATCAGCGTGCCATAGGCCAAGAGGCGTTCGCCCTGGCTGTCGGACAGGGCGACGCCCATCGCAGCTGCACCGGCGCGCAGCGTGTCGATCGGCGCCGTCATTCCGCGGACTGCGGCTCGGTGGCTGCTTCCGTGGTGGCGGTGTCGCTGGCAAAGGCCTTGTGGCCACCCTTGCGCAGATGAATCATCAGCAAAGAAATGGCGGCCGGCGTCACGCCGGAGATGCGCGAAGCCAAACCCAAGGTCTCCGGACGGTGCTTGTCCAGCTTCTGCCGCACCTCGAAACTCAGCGCCTTGACCTGGCCGTAGTCGAAGTCGGCGGGAAGTTTGAGGTTCTCGAAGTGCGCCGCGCGCTCCACCTCGTCGTGCTGGCGTTCGATGTAGCCTGAGTATTTGGCCGAAATCTCGATCTGCTCGATCTCGGTTTCGCTCAGCGCCACCGACGCGCCGTACTTGCCGCCGTCCAGCGACATCAGGGTTTCGTAGCTCACGTCGGGCCGGCGCAGCAGGTCGGCCAGGTTGTATTCATGATCGATGGCCTTGCCCAGCACCCGCTCCGACTCGGCGGCCGGCAGGTTACGCGGGTTCACCCAGATCGACTTAAGACGCTCTGTTTCACGTGAAACAGCATCACGCTTGCGGCTGAAAGCGTCCCATCGTGCATCGTCGACCAAGCCGAGCTTGCGCCCTGCTTCCGTCAAGCGCATGTCGGCGTTGTCCTCGCGCAGCTGCAGACGGAACTCGGCGCGGCTGGTGAACATGCGGTAAGGCTCGGTCACGCCCTTGGTGATCAGGTCGTCGACCAGCACGCCCAGGTAGGCCTCGTCGCGACGCGGCAGCCAGGCGTCTTCGCCACGGCACTGCAGCGCAGCGTTGATGCCGGCGAACAGGCCCTGGGCCGCGGCTTCTTCGTACCCGGTCGTGCCGTTGATCTGCCCGGCAAAGAACAGGCCCTTGACCGAGCGGGTCTCGAAGCTGCTCTTGAGTTCGCGCGGATCGAAGTAGTCGTACTCGATGGCGTAGCCCGGCCGCAGGATGTGCGCGTTTTCCAGACCCGGCATCGAGCGCACGAGCTGGTATTGAATGTCGAACGGCAGGCTGGTCGAGATCCCGTTCGGGTAGTACTCGTTGGTCGTCAGGCCTTCGGGCTCCAGGAAGATCTGGTGGCTTTCCTTGTCCGCAAAGCGGTTGATCTTGTCTTCCACACTGGGGCAGTAGCGCGGACCCACGCCGTCGATCTTGCCTGTGAACATGGGGCTGCGGTCGAAACCCGAGCGGATGATCTCGTGCGTGCGCGCGTTGGTGTGGGTGATCCAGCAGGGCATTTGCCGCGGGTGCATGTCGGTGCGGCCCATGAAGCTGAACACCGGCATCGGCCCTGCCCCGCCGGGCATGCCGTCGCCCGGTTGTTCGGTGCACTTCGAAAAATCGATGCTGCGGCCGTCGAGCCGCGGCGGCGTGCCGGTCTTCAGGCGGCCCTGTGGCAACTTCAGCTCCTTGAGCCGCGCCGACAGGCTGATCGCCGGTGGATCGCCTGCCCGGCCAGCCTGGTAGTTATCGAGGCCAACGTGGATGCGGCCATCGAGAAAAGTACCCGCGGTCAGCACCACCGTGCGTGCGCGAAAGGCAATGCCCACCTGCGTGACAGCGCCGACCACGCGATCGCCCTCCACCATCAGATCGTCGACGGCCTGCTGGAACAGGCTCAGGTTCGGCTGGTTTTCCAGGCGATGGCGGATCGCGGCCTTGTACAGAATCCGGTCGGCCTGCGCACGGGTGGCGCGCACGGCCGGGCCCTTGCTCGAGTTGAGAATGCGAAACTGGATGCCGGCTTCGTCGGTTGCAATTGCCATCGCACCGCCGAGCGCATCGACCTCCTTCACGAGGTGGCCCTTGCCGATGCCGCCTATCGACGGGTTGCAGCTCATCTGCCCCAGCGTCTCGATGTTGTGGGAGAGCAGCAGTGTCTTGGCGCCCATGCGCGCGGCGGCGAGCGCGGCTTCGGTGCCGGCATGGCCGCCGCCAACGACGATCACGTCGAATTCTTCGGGATACAGCATTTGAAATGGGGGCGCACAACTGACGCGTGCGCGGCGCAAAAGGGGGCGCCAATTTTAATCGTCCAGGCTCGTTTGCGCCCGTTGTGTGGACAAGCTAGGGGCGCCTGCCCAGTTGCGCCCCAACGCCCGCTGTCATTGGATAGATTGCTATGTATTTTATAGCAACCTGGCGGTGGTAATCGCGGGTCTATTTCACCGCGCCGATGCCAAGCGCGGCCAGCACGATGAACAGCACCGCCAGCACCAGGAACAAGCCGAACAGCAGCTTCGCAATGCCGGCAGCACCCGCTGCCACGCCACCAAAGCCCAGCAACGCGGCCACAAGGGAGATGACCGCAAAAATGATCGCGTACTTCAACATTCGGAAACTCCTTCCGGCAGGCCTCATGCCACCGTGCCGCGGAGCTTAGAAGAGCCATCGACACGCTCGATGGTCCCCGCGCGCGAGCCGCCGTAGGACAAGAACGCGAGGCTGCCGAACCCGCTAGCATCCGCTGCGGTCTCCCGCAAAATCAACCTCCGTCATCCATTGGAGTTTTTCGAATGAAGCTGTATTACTCGCCCGGCGCCTGTTCGCTCTCCCCTCACATCGCGCTGCACGAGGCAGGCCTCGCCTTCGAGCCGGTGCTGGCCAGCACCAAGAGCCACAAGCTGCAGGACGGCACCGACTACTACGGCATCAATCCGCTGGGCTACGTGCCGATGCTCGAACTCGACGACGGCGCCCGCCTGCGCGAAGGCCCGGCCATCCTCCAGTACATCGCCGACCTCGCCCCCACCAAGAACCTCGCGCCGGCCGCCGGCACCATGCAGCGCTACCGCCTGCAGGAGTGGCTGACCTTCATCGGCACCGAAGTGCACAAGGGCTTCAGCCCTCTGTTCAACCCGGGCATGCCCGAAGAAGCCAAGGGCATCTTCAAGGACAAGCTCAAGTCGCGCTTCCAGTGGCTCGACGGCGAACTGGCCAGCAAGCAGTTCCTGATGGGCGATCATTTCAGCGTGGCCGACGGCTACCTGTTCACCGTCACCAACTGGACCAAGCCGACCGGCGTCGACATCTCCGACTTTCCCAACCTGCTGGCCTGGCACGCACGCGTTGGTGCTCGACCCGCCGTACAGGAAGCGATGAAGGCCGAAGGCCTCCTGAAGTAAGCCGAAGCACGCGAAAGCGTGCAGAAGCAGCGAAGCGAGCGGGGCTTCTCCTAGGGAAAACCCGCATCGCTTCAGCCACAAGCCGCACGATGCGGCTTTTTTTATGGCGCACGCTACGGGAAGGCTTCAGAAGACCGAAGAAGGAATCCTCACCATGCCCGAGAAGACCCATCCCGAACTGCGCGAAGAGATGCGAGGGCCCGTCATGTGGCTCACCATCGACCGGGAAGAGCGCCGAAATGCGATCAACGGCTCAGTGGTCGCCCGGCTGTCCGACGCTCTCGCCCGCGCCAACAGCGACAACGCCGTGCGCGCCGTGGTCATCACCGGCGCCGGCACGCGCGCCTTCTGCGCAGGCGCCGACCTGCAAAGCGGCACCTCCTTCAAGTTCGACTACGCCGCGCCCTACCAGAACATCGCCAACCTGTTCCGCCAGGCACGCCAGTCGACCGTGCCGCTGATAGCGCGCGTCAACGGCGCCTGCATGGCGGGCGGCATGGGGATCATGGCGATGTGCGACATGGCGGTGGCCAGCAGCCAGGCCGTGTTCGGCCTGCCCGAGGTGAAGGTCGGCCTCTTTCCCGCGCAGGTGCTCAGCGTGCTCGGCGGCCTGCTGCCGCGCCGGGTGCTGGCCGAGATGTGCATCACCGGCGAACCCATCACCGCCGCGCAGGCGCTCGAACTGAAGCTCGTGAACCGCGTGAGCGACGACGTCGACGAAAGCCTCGACTGGCTGCTCGGCCGCATGCTCGACAAGTCGCCCGCGGCCATCCGGCGCGGCCTCTACACGATGAAGAAGATCGAGGCGATGGCCTTCGAGGAATCGATGGCCTTCACCGAAAGCCAGATCGGCCTGTTCGCACTCACCGAAGATGCGGCCGAGGGACAACTCGCCTTCCGCGAGAAGCGCAAGCCGCAATGGAGCGGCCGATGAACAGCGGCAACAACGAACGCATCGTGCGCATCGGCGGGGCCTCCGGCTTCTGGGGCGACAGCAGCGTGGGCGCGCCGCAGCTCGTGGCCAGCGGGCAGGTCGACTACCTCGTGTTCGACTACCTTGCCGAACTCACCATGTCGATCCTCGCGGGCGCGCGACTCAAGAAGCCCGAGCTGGGCTATGCCACCGACTTCGTCTCCGTCGCGATGAAGGCCGTGCTGAAGGACGTCGTGAAACAAGGCATCCGCGTGGTGAGCAACGCCGGCGGCGTGAACCCGCAAGGCTGCGCCGATGCGCTCGCGGCACTGGCCGCCGAACAGGGCATCGCGCTGAAGATCGCCGTGGTGAGCGGCGACGATGTGTCCGCACTTCTGCCGCAGCTGCGCCAGTCGCAGCCGCCCGTGCGCGAGCTGCAGAGCGGCGCCGCCTTGCCCGAACGCGTGCTCACTGCCAACGCGTACCTCGGCGCACGGCCGATCCAGGCCGCGCTCGATGCGGGCGCGCAGGTCGTCATCACCGGGCGCTGCGTCGACTCGGCCGTCACGCTCGGCGTGCTCATGCACGAATTCAATTGGCAGCCGGGCGACTTCGACCTGCTCGCCGCGGGCAGCCTCGCGGGCCACATCATCGAATGCGGCTGCCAGGCCACCGGCGGCCTGCACACCGACTGGGACACCGTGCCCGACTGGCCCAACATCGGCTACCCCATCGTCGAATGCAGCGCCGATGGCAGCTTCGTCGTCACCAAGCCCGCGGGCACCGGCGGCAAGCTCGTGCCCGCGGTGGTGGGCGAGCAGATGCTCTACGAGATCGGCGATCCCGCGGCCTACCTGCTGCCCGACGTGGTGGCCGACTTCACGCAGGTGCGCATCGAACAGGCCGGCGAACACCGCGTACGCGTGCACGGCGCGCGCGGCCGTGCGCCGACCGCGAGCTACAAGGTCTGCGCCACGTATGTCGACGGCTTCAAGACCGCAGCGCAGCTCACCATCGTCGGCTTCGATGCGGTGGCCAAGGCCAGGCGCACGGGCGAGGCGATCCTCGCGCGCACGGGTGCGCTGTTCTCGCAGCAGGGCTTCGGCCCCTACAGCGGCGCGCTGCTCGAAGTACTCGGCGCGGAGTCATGCTATGGCCCGCATGCGCAGGCCCTGCAGACGCGCGAAGCAGTGCTGCGGCTCGCGGTAACGCATCCGCGCAAGGAAGCCCTGGAACTGTTCGCGCGCGAGGTCGCGCCAGCCGGCACCTCGTGGGCGCCCGGCACCACCGGCGCGGGCGGCAGGCGCGCCTCGGTCTCCCCGTCGATCCGGCAGTACGCATTCCTGCTCGACAAGTCGCAGGTCGAGGCCCGCGTCGGCATCGACGGCGTGTGCATCGACGTGCCCCGCGCCACAGCGCCTGCGCCGCACGCCGGGTCCGTTTCACAGCCTGCCAGAGCCACGGAAACGCATGAAGCACCCGTGCCCGCGGACGCCGTCGAAGTGCCGCTCCTGCGCCTCGCATACGCGCGCAGCGGCGACAAGGGCGACACCTCGAACGTCGGCGTCATCGCACGCCACCCCGCCCTGCTGCCGCTGCTGCGCGAACAGCTCACCGAGGCGCGCGTGGCCGAATGGCTCGCACACCTCGTCAAGGGCCACGTCATGCGCTACGAGGTGCCGGGCATCGCCGCCTTCAACTTCGTCTGCGAACAGGCGCTGGGCGGCGGCGGCATGGCCTCGCTGCGCAACGACCCGCTCGGCAAGGGCATGGGTCAGATCCTGCTCGCCATGCCGCTGCGCGTGAGCCCGGCACTGCTGGCGCAGCTTCCCTAGCACCATTCGGGACAACCGTGCGACAGCAGGGTTGAGGCCGGGCGCTTAGCCTTGCGCCTGTTCCAACTCTGCCATTGATCGCACGATGTCCAACCTCTTCGACCCCGTCCAGGCCGGCGACCTGAAGCTCGCCAACCGCATCGTCATGGCGCCGCTCACGCGCAACCGCTCGCCGAATGCGATCCCGCCCGATCTCGCCGCCACTTACTACGCCCAGCGCGCCAGCGCCGGCCTGCTCATCACAGAAGCCACCGCCATCAGCCACCAGGGCCAGGGCTACTCGGACGTGCCCGGCCTCTACGGCACGGAACAGCTCGACGGCTGGAAACGCGTGACCGACGCCGTGCACGCCAAGGGCGGCAAGATCGTGGTGCAGCTCTGGCACGTGGGCCGCGTCTCGCACAGCGAACTGCAACCCGGTGGCGGCAAGCCCGTCGCCCCCTCGGCCATCACCGCCAAGACCAAGACCGTGCTCATCAAGGACGGCGTGCCGACCTTCGTCGAGACCTCCGAACCGCGCGCGCTGGATGCGGGCGAGCTGCCCGGCATCGTGCACGCCTTTGCGGTGGCTGCACGCAGCGCGGTCGAGACCGCCGGCTTCGACGGCGTGGAACTGCACGGTGCCAACGGCTACCTGCTCGACCAGTTCCTGAAGGACGGCAGCAACAAGCGCACCGACGACTACGGCGGCAGCATCGAGAACCGCGCCCGCCTGCTGCTCGAATCCGCGCGCGCCGTGGTCGACGCCGTCGGCGGCGGCAAGACCGGCATCCGCCTGTCGCCCGTGACGCCCGCCAACGACGCGCACGACAGCAACCCGCAGCCGCTGTTCACCTACGTGGTGAAGCAGCTCGCCGCGCTCGACCTGGCCTACATCCACATCATCGAAGGCGCCACCGGCGGCCCGCGCGAGATCGAAGACCGCCCCTTCGACTACGAGGCCCTCAAGGCCGCGTACCGCCAAGCCGGCGGCAAGGGTGCATGGATGGTCAACAACGGCTATGACCGACCGCTGGCCGAGGAAGCGCTGAAGGAAGGCGATGACCTCGTGGCCTTCGGCAAGCCCTTCATCTCGAACCCCGACCTCGTGCGCCGCCTGCGCGAAAACGCGCCGCTCAACGAGCTCGACAAGGCCACCATGTACGGCGGCGGCGCGAAGGGCTACACGGACTATCCGGCACTGGCCTGAGCCACGTCGCGCTAAGAGGCCATGGCAAGATGCGGCGGACCCATCCATCCGCCGTCATCCGCCGACAGGAGAGAAATGCCATGGCCCTCATTGCGCAACGACTGGCCTCGCTCGGCCTCGTGCTGCCGCCGCCCGCGATCCCGCCGGCCGGCGTCATCCTCCCCTTCCAGTTCGTGCGCGTCGTCGGCCGCCGCGCGTTGATCTCCGGCCACGGTCCGCTCAACGCCGATGGCACCATCGCCGCGCCGCTCGGCAAGCTGGGCCGCGAACTGAACGTCGAGCAGGGCTACGCAGCCGCGCGCCTCACGGCACTCGCGATGCTCGGCAGCCTGCAGCGCGCCCTCGGCGGCCTCGACCGCATCACCGCGTGGACGCGCGTGTTCGGCATGGTCGCGAGCGCACCCGGCTTCGACAGGCAGCCCGCCGTCATCAACGGCTTCTCCGACCTCATCCTCGAAATCTTCGGCCCCGACATCGGCGCTCATTCGCGCAGCGCCGTGGGCATGGCCGAGCTGCCGTTCAACATCCCTGTGGAGATCGAAGGCGAAGTGGAGTTCGACGCATGAGCGCCGCGCCGGGCCGCCCCAAGCAAGCTCGCACCGCAGTGCGAAGCACGAAGGTACTCCAATGAGCGCCGTGCCCTGGACCTTGCGGCGCGCCGACACCGCCGATGCAGCAGCCATCAGCGAATGCGCTGGGGAAGCCTTTCGCCACTACATTCCGCGCCTCGGCCTCACGCCGATTCCGATGACCAAGGACTACGGTGCGTCAATCGCGAACGCGCAGGCCTGGGTCGCGCAGCAGCATGAACAAGTCGTCGCGGCGCTGGTGCTCGACATCACCGACGAAGGCTTCCTGATCGACGTGATCGCGGTGCACCCCACACAGCAGGGCACCGGCGTAGGCCGCGCATTGCTCGAACTGGCGGAGAGCGAAGCGCTGCGGCAAGGTCATGACTCGATCTACCTCTTCACCAACGAGAAGATGACCGAGAACCGCGCGCTCTACGAGCGCATCGGCTACGTCGAATACAAGCGTCTCGTGCTCGCACAGCGCACCCGCGTTTTCATGCGCAAGCCGTTGAAATGAGGCTTCCCGCGATGCAGCTCGAACGCATTCATCACGTCGCCATCATCTGCTCCGACTACGCGGTGTCGAAGCGCTTTTACACCGAGGTGCTGGGCCTGCGCGTGGTGGCCGAGAACTACCGCGCCGCGCGCGATTCGTACAAGCTCGATCTCGCCCTGCCCGACGGCTCGCAGATCGAGCTCTTCTCCTTTCCCGATGCACCTGCGCGGCCCACGCGACCCGAAGCGCAGGGCCTGCGACACCTGTCCTTCGAGATGCACGACGTGCAGGCCGCCGCCGACGAACTCTCGGCGCAGGGCATTGCGGTGGAACCGCTTCGCATCGACGAATACACGGGTCGTCGCTTCACCTTCTTTGCCGATCCCGACGGTCTTCCGCTCGAACTCTACGAGGCCGCGCCGGGCAAGGATCTCGAAGCGCTTCTACTGGAACTCGAAGGCGCGTTGCATCTGCGCGAGGTGCGCGCGAGCGCCGCACGGCTGGAAGAACTGCTGGACGACGACTTCCATGAACTCGGCGTCTCAGGCACTGTGTGGACGCGCACCGCCATCATCGAAGCGCTGCGCGACGAAGCCTTTTCGGAACGCACGATCTCGGACTTTCGCGTCCTGCGCATGGCGCCCGACGTGGCACTGGTCACCTACCGCGCACACCGCCAAGCCATTGCGCAGCGACCTGCAGCTGACTCGCTGCGCAGCTCTCTGTGGAAGCGCCGGCATGGCCGCTGGCGCATGGCGTTCCACCAGGGCACGCCGCTCTAGCTTGCCGGTGCTTCAGCCCACTTCGCCGAACGCCACACTAACGCGCAAGCCAGTGGGCTCCGCCGCTTCGAGCCTCAGCTCGGCGCCCAACAGCTCGGCATAACGCGCCACGATCGACAGCCCCAGTCCCGAGCCCTGCCCCAGCTTCTCGCCGGCCGGACCCTGCGCCCAGCGCTGCATCAGGTCGCGCTGCGCGTCCAGCGGAATGCCGGGCCCGTCGTCGATCACACTCAGCGTGTGGCCCGCGAGCTCGACCGTGATGGTGCGCCCTCCATAGCGCAACGCGTTGTCGATCAGGTTGTCGAGGATGCCTTCGACCAGCGCCTCGTTGGCCTGCACGACCACGCCGTCGTCGAGGCCGCGCGCGCCCAGGTCGACACCGCGCGCGTCGGCGCGCGCAAGGTGCCGCAGCACCGTCTGCTCGGCCAGCACGTCGAGCCGCACCGGCACGCGCTTGAGCTCGGTGCGCGCCTCTTCGGCCAGCGCCAGCGCCAGCAGCTGGTCGATCAGGTGGCTGGCGCGCGCCTGCCGTTCCGACACGCGCTCCAGCTGCTCGCGCCACACATTGGTGTCGTGCTGCGCCAGCCCGTACTCGGCCAGCGCGCGGATGCCCGCCAACGGCGTGCGCAGTTCGTGCGCCACGTTGCCCACGAACTCGCGCTGCGCCTGCACGCTGTGGCCGAGCCGCTCGAACAGCGAGTTGACCGCGTTGCCCAGGCGCTGGATCTCGCGCGAGGTCTGCGCCACCGCCACCGGCGACAGGTCGCGCACGTCGCGCCTGTCGAGCGCGCGCTGCAGGTCGCCGAGCGGCCGCAGGTCGCTGCGGATGCCGTACCAGAGCCAGATGGCCAGCAGGATGAGCAGCACGATCTGCGGCGCCAGCGCGTAGCCCAGCAACTGCCGCACCAGTGCGGTCCGGCTCAGCGTGGTCTGCGCGATCACCACGCGGTACGGCATGCTGATGTCGGGCTCGGCGTCGTGCTCGAGCACCACCGCGCGCAGCACGCTGCCCTCGTAGTTGATGTCGGCGAAGCGGTAGCGCGCCCCGTCCGCCGGCAACGGCGCCTGCAGGCCCGGCTGCCCGGAGATCAGTGTGCCGTCGAGCCGCTGCACCGCGAAGTACACCTTGTCGACCTGGTCGAAGAGCACGGTGGCCACCTCGCGCGGCGTCAGCAGCAGCTCGATGCCGCGTTCGCCCGCCTGCACGTTGGCCGACAGCGCATAGGCGTCGTCGAGCATGCCGCGGTCGAAGGCCTGCTCGGAAAAGTAGTTGGCGATGACCAGCGCGATGACCGCGCCGACCATCCACGTGAGCGCCAGCGGCACCAGCACGTTGCGCAGCACGCGCCGCGTGAGCGATGGCGCACGAACGGCCGCGGGCTGCGGTTCTGTCGTCTGCTCGGTCACGCTCGGATCACACCTCGGCTTCGAGCAGGTAGCCGATACCGCGCAGCGTGCGGATGCTCGCGCCCGAGCCCTGCAGCTTCTTGCGCAGGCGCGAGATGAAGGCCTCGAGCGCGTTGTCGCCCAGCGATTCGTCGAAGCTCGAGAGCTTGTCGGACAGCGCCCGCTTGCTTACGGTGCGGCCCGGCGGACTCATGAGTTCCCACAGCACCTCGAACTCGCGCGCCGGCAGGTCGAGCGGACCGCTCGCGGTCGAGAAGCGGCGCGCCTTGCGGTCGAGCTTCAGCTGACCCAGCAGCACGAGGTCTTCGGTGCCCTTCGCGCGGCGCACCAGCGCACGCAGGCGCGCTTCGACCTCGGCCAGGTCGAAGGGCTTGCCGAGGTAGTCGTCGGCACCCGCGTCGAGGCCCGCGATGCGTTCTTCGGTGCGCCCGCGCGCCGTGAGCACCAGCACCGGCGTGCGGTCGCCCCGCGCGCGCGCCTGCCGCAGCGCGTTGAGGCCGCTCGCGAGGCCGCTGGTCGGGCTTGCGGTGGCCGGCAGGTTGAGGTCGAGCAGCACGGCATCGAAGGGCTGCACACGCCACAGGTGGTCGGCGTCCTCGACGTTGGTCGAAACGTCGACGCGATGGCCGGCATCCGCGAGGCTGCGCACCATCACGTCGCGCAAAACGGCGTCGTCTTCGACAAGCAGAATTCGCATGGTGTTTGAATGGTTGGGGGGTAATCTGCCTTGCGAACGACGGGTCAGCGGCCGGTCAGTCGCTCCAAGCGATAAACGCTGCATGAGCATACGACAGCACGATGAAACACGGGCCATTTTCATGGCTGGCACCACACGATGAGTGCGCGTGAACCCTCCGATCTGTTGAGCCTTGTGCCGCCGCAAGTGCAGCGCACCGCCGTGGTCCTGCTGCATGGTTTATGCAGCACGCCTGACGAGCTGCTGACCGTGCAGTCCGCACTGCGCAGCCGCGGCTACCCGGTGCACCCGCTGTCGATCGAGGGTTATTCGTTCGATGCCGCGGCGCCGCTGCAGCGCGCCGCGCCGTACGAACGCTGGCTCGACGCCATCCAGGTCCATGTGAAGGCGCTGCGCGCGCAGCACGACCGCGTGATGCTGGTCGGCATTTCCGCCGGCGCTTAGCTCGCGCTCGGCGCGGCCATCCGCTGCGGCAGCGACGTCGATGCACTGGTGCTCATGTCGACCACGCTGCGCTTCGACGGCTGGGCCATCCCGCGCACGCAATTCCTGCTGCCGCTGGCCTTCTACACGCCGCTCGGCCGGTTCTGGCAATACCGCGAGCGCCCGCCCTACGGCGTGAAGAACGAGCGCGTGCGCGCCTGGATCGAGCGCGAGCTGCGCCATCGCAAGGTTTCGCGCGCCGGCAGTTCCGTCATCGGCGTGGGACATCTGCGCGAGCACGACCGGCTCATCCGCCACGTGCGGCGCAACCTCAACGGCGTGCAATGCGGCAACGTGCTCGCGCTGCATGCCCAGCAGGACGAGGTGGCCAGCGTGGCCAACCTCGACATCCTCGCGCGCGGCCTGCGCTGCCGCGACTTTCGCACCGTGGTGGTCGCCAACAGCTACCACATGATCACGATCGACAACGACCGCCAGCAGGTGGTGCGCGAAACGGTATCGTTCGCCGATGCAGTGGCGCATGGCACGACGCCAGAGCATCCGCTGTACGCCTGACCTCGTTCGACACGCCTCAAAGGAAAGCATCTCCATGTCTTCTTCCGCCTCCCCCACCTTCAACAGCATCGCGGCGATCCTCGAGACCGACTTCCGCATCGAGCGCTCGGCCATCTCGCCGGCCACCGCGCTGTCGGACCTCGGCCTCGACTCGCTCGCGCTGATGGAGTTCGTCTTCGCCGTCGAGGACGCCTTCCACCTGCGCATTCCCGAAGACCGCCTCGACCCGCGCGAAGCCGGCATCACGCTGGAACGCCTGTGCGACGTGATCGACGCCGAGAGCGCCCCCCTGGCCGCCGTCCAGCCCGCCGAAGCGGCCGCATGAGCAGCGGCGCCGCCCACGCCGTGCTCGCCGCTTCGGCCACACGCGCCGCCTCGGCGCCGGTGCGCGTGAGCGGCATCGGTTTCGTCACGCCCATCGGCCGTACCGTCGAGGCCTTCGACGAGGCGTTGTTCGCGGGCCGCTCGGCCGTGCGTGCGCAAACGCTGGAGATCGAGGGCATGGACCCGATGGCGCTCGCCGTCGCCGCCTGCGACTTCGATTCGAATGGCATGCGCAGCACCTCCCGCCTGCCGCTGGACCGCGGCACCGCCATGGCCCTGGCTTCGGCGCAGGACGCGGCTCTGGAAGCAAAGATCGACCTCGACACCATCGACCGCGACCGCCTCGGCATCTTCTGGGGCAGCGGCCTCGCCGGCGCCGGCACCTTCGACAACACCACCAGCGCGCTCTACGGCGAACAGCGCCGCATGCGCCCGACCACGGTGCTCACCGTGATGCCCAACGCCGCCGTGGCGGAGCTCGCGCTGCACTTCGGCGCGCGCGGATCTGCCATTGCCTACGCCTGTGCCTGCGCCTCCTCGGCCGTGGCCGTCGGCGAGGCGATGCGCGCCATCCGCGGCGGCTGGATCGACGTCGCCATCGTCGGCGGGCACGACGCCATGCTCACGCCCGGCGTGATGGCCAGCTGGAACGCGATGCGCGTGATGGCGCCGCCGCCGGCCGATGCGCCCTCCTCGGCCTGCCGTCCGTTCTCGGGCGACCGCGCGGGCTTCGCCATCGGTGAAGGCGCGGCCGCGCTGGTGCTCGAATCCGAAGCGCATGCGGCCGCACGCGGCGCCGAAGCCGCGCCCTTCGTGCTCGCGGGCTACGCCACCAACTGCGACGGCACGCACATCACCAACCCCGACACCGCGGGCCAGGTGCGCGTGATGCGCGCCGCGTTGCGCGACGCGGGCATCGAGGCCTCGGACGTCGGCCACATCAACGCACACGGCACGGCCACCTCGGCCGGCGATGCAGCCGAGGCCGCATCGATCCGCGAAGTGTTCGGCAAAGCCACGCCGGTCAGCGCGACCAAGGCGATCCACGGCCACGTGCTCGGCGGCGGCGGTGCCATCGAACTCATCGCCGCGCTGCGCGCACTGGCGCGCGAGGCGCTGCCGCCCATCGCCAACCTGCAGACGCCCGACGCCGCATTCGACCTCGATTTCGTGCAGGGCGAGGCGCGCGAGGCCAAGGGCATCCGCTATGCGCTGTCCAACTCCTTCGCCTTCGGCGGCACCAACGCCGTCATCGTGGCCGGCCGCGCGTGCGAACGCTGAAGATTCGCTGAACACTCTCTGAAAAAACGAACGCGGTGCACCGGCTGGTCGTCTTCGTCGTGCCCGTGTTCGCGCTGCTCATGGCCTGCGAGTTCGCCTGGGGCTGGCTCCAGCGGCGCAACACCTACCGCTTCAGCGACACACTCGGCAGCCTGAGCCAGGGGCTGCTGAGCCAGGCGCTCGCGGTGTGCACGCAGCTGTTCCAGATCGGGCTCTATGCCATGGTCTATCCGCTGGTCGCGATCTGGACCCGACCCGGCTTCTGGGACAGCGCCGCAGGCTGGATCGCCGCCGTGCTGCTGTTCGACTTCTTCGACTACTGGCTGCACCGCGCGGGCCACGAGTCGGCCGTGTTCTGGGCCGCGCACTCGGTGCACCACCAGAGCCAGCATTTCAATTTTTCCACCGCGCTGCGCCAGGAAAGCACCGTGGTCTTCCTGGGCTGGGCCTTCTACCTGCCGATGGCGGTGGTAGGCGTGCCGCCCGAGCAGTTCGGGCTGGCGGGACTCATCGTGCTCGTCTACCAGTTCTGGATTCACACCGAGCACATCGGCAAGCTCGGCTGGTTCGACCGCGTGTTCTCGTCGCCCTCGAACCATCGCGTGCACCACGCGGTGAACGACGGCTATTTGGACCGCAACTACGGCGGCATGCTCGTGGTGTGGGACCGGATGTTCGGCACCTTCGCCGAAGAAACCGAACGCTGCGTCTACGGCACGCGCAAGGCGCTCGCGAGCTTCGACCCGATGCGCGCGATCCTCGGCCCCTATGTGCCGCTGCTGCGCGACGCATGGCACACGAAGCACTGGCGGGACAAGATCGCCGTGTGGTTCAAGCCCCCGGGCTGGCGGCCGGCCGATGTCGCGGCGCGGTTTCCGGAAGCGCCTTTTTCGCTGGAAGAAGCCATGCACATCCACGCCCCTGCGCTGACGCGCCCGCAGGTCGCGTCGGCTGCCCTCCACTTCGCATGCTGGGTCGGCGTAACGCTGGCCTTTCTCTGGCGCGCCGACGACCTCGCGTTCCACACCGGGCTGACGCTGCTCGTGCTGGCGGTCGGCGGCTTCTGGTCCATCGGCGCGGTGCTCGATTCGCAACTTCGGCTGCGGTGGGCCTGGTGCGCGCAGGCGGTGCTGCTGGCGATGTCTGCGGTGCTGCTCTTCGCCTGACGACATCCGCTCGCCGCCGCTATGCTCGGCGCCTTCATCGTTGCAAGGCACCCACCATGCGCAGGCTGGCCACACACGAAGACATCGACACCGTCTTCGCCCTCTACATGCACGAAAAGGTCGTGCCCTTCCTGGGCTACGACCCGATGCCGATCGAGGACTTCCGCGCCATCTACCAGGAACTGCTCGACGGCCGCAACTTCTACGTCTACGAGCGCGAAGGGCGCATCGCCGGTTTCTACCGGGCCACGCGCTACCCGGGCCGGGTGCGGCACGTGGCCTGCCTGGGTACGCTCGCGGTCGATCCCGCATTTCACGGCCAGGGCATCGCGCTCGCCATGGTGAGCGAAGCCATCGACGCACTGAAGACCATCGGCATCAGGCGCATCGAACTCTTCGTTGAAAGCGACAACGCGCCGGCGATGCGCTTCTACGAAAAACTCGGTTTCGAACGCGAAGGCACCTTGCGCAAGTTCTACAAGCGCGCCGGCGACGCGCAGGCCATCGACGACCACGTCATGGCGCTGCTGATCGACTGAGCGGAGAGCCTCAGGGCCTCCAGCGCCGCAGCAGCAGCGCATTGGCCATCACGCTCACGCTCGACAACGCCATGGCAGCACCGGCCACCACCGGGCTCAACAGGCCGAAGGCCGCAAGCGGAATGCCGGCCACGTTGTAGACGAAGGCCCAGAACAGGTTCTGCCGGATCTTCGCGACCGTGCGGCCCGAAAGCTCGAAGGCCTGCGCCACCAGCGCGAGGTCGCCGCGCATCAGCGTGATGCCGGCCGCTTCCATCGCCACATCGGTGCCGCCGCCCGAAGGCGCCATCGCGATGCCCACGTCGGCCGCTGCCAGCGCGGGCGCGTCGTTGGCGCCGTCGCCGACCATCGCCACGACGTGTCCGTTCTTCCTCAGCGCACCGACCTGCGCCGCCTTGTCGGCGGGCAGCACGTCGGCACGCACGTCTTCGGCCGCGATGCCGAGCCGTGCGGCCATGGCCTGGGCCGCGCGCAGGTTGTCGCCCGAGATCATCACCACGCGCAGGCCGCGCGCATACAGCGTGCGGATGGCTTCGGCGGCTTGCGGCTTGGGCTCGTCGGCGAAAGCGAGCAACGCCTGTACATGCGCGGCGCCCGCCTCATCGAAGCGCAGCAATGCAGACACGGTGGCACCTTGCGCCTGCAGGCCGTCGACATCGGCGGCTTCGGGCATCGCATCGAGTTCGCGGCACCAGCGCAGGCTGGCGATGGCCCAGGTCAGGCCATCGACATCGCCGCGCACACCGCGGCCCGGCATCGCCTGCATTGCGCTCAATGCGTGCGGCTGCAGGTTGCGCTGTGCTGCGGCGGCCAGCACGGCCTTGGCCAGCGGATGCTCGCTGCCACCCTGCAGGCTGGCAGCAGTTGCCAGCAGATGGTCTTCAGTTGCCCGAATACCTGCCGCCGGTACCAGCGCAGTCAACACCGGCCGGCCCACCGTCAACGTGCCGGTCTTGTCGAACGCGACGGTATCGACGCGGTGCGCAATTTCCAATGCACGCGCGTCCTTGATCAGAATGCCGTGCCGCGCCGCCACGCCCGTGCCTGCCATCACCGCAACCGGCGTCGCAAGACCCAGCGCACATGGACAGGCAATGACGAGCACGGCCACGGCGTGGATCAATGCGGTCTCGATGCCTGCGCCTGCCATCATCCAGCCAGCGAACGTGACGAGCGCGATCACCAGCACCACCGGCACGAACACGGCCGCCACCTTGTCCACCAGCCGCTGGATCGGCGCCTTCGCAGCCTGTGCATCTTCGACCAGCCGGATGATGCGTGCGAGCACGCTCTCGGCGCCGACTGCGCTCACTTCGATGACCATGCGCCCGTCGCCATTCACTGCACCGCCGGTCAACGCATCGCCCGGCCCCTTGGCCACCGGCAGCGGCTCGCCGGTGAGCATCGATTCATCGACCTCGGACTGCCCTTCGATCACCCGTGCATCGGCCGGCACGCGCTCGCCGGGCCGCACCGCGAGGCGGTCGCCTACCAACACCTCGGCCAGCGGCACATCGCTTTCCTTGCCGCACGCACCCACCAGGTGCGCCACTTCGGGCCGAAGTTGCTGCAGCGCGCGGATCGCGGACGTGGCCTGGCGCTTGGCGCGCGCCTCGAGCCACTTGCCGAGCAGCACCAGCGTGATCACCACCGCCGAAGCCTCGAAGTACAGGTGCGGCATCTCGCCATGACCCGCATGCTCGCCGGTCGCCGCGCGCCACCAGAGCCAGAGCGACAGGCCGAAGGCCGCGCTGGTGCCGAGAGCCACCAGCAGGTCCATGTTGCCGGTGCGCGCTTTCGCCGCATGCCAGCCAGCGCGATAGAAGCGTGCGCCCAGCCAGAACTGCACCGGCGTCGCGAGCAGCAGCTGCAACCATGGCGGCAGCATCCAGTCCTGCCCGAAAGGATCACCGAGCATGGGCGCCAGCAATGGGATCGACAGTGCCAGGCCCACGGCGACCGGACCGAAACCGTGCCAGGGCGACAGCGCAGCGGCTTCGTCGGCCGCGGTGCTTGCCGCGCGCGGCTCGTAGCCCGCGGCGCGCACGGCGCGGCGCAGGCGAACGTCCATACCTTCGTTGCCGCTCGTGACCACGCGGGCCGATTCGGTCGCGAGATTCACGCTCACGTCCTGCACGCCGGGCACGTTCTTCAGCGCACGCTCGACTCGCATCACGCACGAGGCGCAGGTCATGCCGCCGACCGAGAGGTCCAGCGTCATTGGAGGAGATTGCAGATTTTCCATGCCCCAAGGCTAAGGCCTCACACGATGGCAAGGTCAAGCGGCAGATCCAGTGCCCCTTTGCTGGACATTGACATCGTGAGAGGGTTCAAACTTGCGTCCCGCATACTTCCATCACTTCCAAGGAGCCATCACGATGAGCCAGAAATTCCAGGTCACGGGCATGAGCTGCGGCCACTGCGTGAGCGCGGTGCAGAACGCGGTGCAAACGGTGGACCCCGAAGCACAGGTCACGGTCGACCTCGAGACCGGCCATGTCGACGTGCTGAGCGAACAGCCGCGCAAGGACATCGTCGCCGCGATCGAGAACGCGGGCTACGCCGTTCAATGAGCGCGGGCCACGTCGCCATCGGCGAAGCGGCGCAGCGCTCCGGCGTGTCGGCACGCATGGTCCGCCACTACGAAGGGCTGGGCCTGCTGCCGGCGGTGGCGCGCACCGAAAGCGGCTATCGCCAATACGGCGATGCCGACATCCACACGCTGCGCTTCATCAAGCGCTCGCGCGACCTCGGGTTTTCAATGGAAGAAATCGCCGAACTCGTCGGGCTGTGGCACAACCGCCGACGCACGAGCGCCAGCGTGAAACGCATCGCCGAGAAGCACCTCGGCGAACTGGAGCAGCGCATTGCGGACATGCAATCCATGCGCAACACGCTGGCCCACCTGGTGCACTGCTGCCACGGCGACGCCAGACCGGATTGCCCCATCCTCGATGACCTGAGCAAGGTCTAGGGCCTGTTCACCCTATGCAAGGGGTCGCGTTGCTTCGCAAAGGGGCTGGCTGCAAGGCGCCCGCGCGCAGCAAGGCTCGTGCCTTGCAAGTGCGGGCAACGCCGCAGATGGCCCCTTTGCGAAGCAACCCGGAGGGAAGCTCGCCACAGCCCGCCCTTCGGCGTTGCGCTCCTTGTGCGTGCGGACGCACGCACGGCGTCACGCGCCTTGATGGGTGGGCTGTGGCGAGCTTCGCGACCCCTTGCATAGGGTGAACAGGCCCTAGATCAAGCGCCCCGCACCAGCGAGAGCACCTTGCCCGCATCCAGCGTGCGGGCCTTTTCCTGGATCGCCGGCAGGTACTGCGTCTGCAGACTCTGCCCTTCCTTCACCACGCCCGAGAACGCGTCCTTCAGCATCTGCGTCGAAAGCGTCCGGCCGCCGGCGTAGTAGCGCTTGGCCACATGGCCCAGCGCATAGGTCGAGGCGAAGCTCATCCCCGAGCTCACGGCCTGGTTGCCCAGCCCGCGCAGCAAGCCACCACCGACCTTGCCGAGCAATCCGCCGAGGAGCTTGCGACCGGCCTGCTCCAGGTACTGCGAGGTCAGGCCGACGCCGACCGTTGCCAGGAAATCCTTCACGTGGCCGCTGTCGAGCTGGTAGCCGTACGACTGGCCGATCCGGTAGACCAGCTTCATCTGCAGCGGAATGATCGCCATGGTCGAGAGCGTCTCGGGCAGCAGTTCCAGCGCGCCGTTGAGGATGGCGGCATTGAGGATCGATTTGTCGAGCTCGGCGCTGTCCGGGGTGCCGGGCGCCGCCACGGCGCTGCCCCCAGTGGCGGTAGCCACCGGCACCGCCGCGATGTCTTCCGCCTGTTGCGAGAACGCGGCCGCCGAGGCATCCAACCCCAGCGAAGTTCGCACGTCCGCCAGGAACATCCGCTCGGCCTCCGACTGCGTGCCGTCCGCATCGCACACGCACACCGCCATCTCGTAGGCCAGCTGCCTCGACTCGGTGCTTTTCAGCTCCCCGGCCACCGAGGCCAGCGACACGCGCTTCATCAGCACGTCCTGGTAGAGCGTCGGCAGGTTCAGGCCGTCGGCCTGCGACAGGCCCTCCGCAATCCGCTTGATCTCGGCGCGCTCGCGCTCGTGCTTCTCGCCGTCGACAAAGGCAGCCAGCAGCGATAGGGTAACTATCGACTTTGTATCTGAAGGTGTCATTTGTACGAAATTTCGCAATATGAAGGATCACGTTCGGTCGCCATGGCTGGCGAAGGTTCCGCCGCCGGTTCTCCCCACAAACCTTGGGCAACTCTGTGGATAACGTCGGCACTTCTGTGTAGGGGTTCGGCAAGTCATTGATTCACAAGGGAAATTAACAGTTTGCCCAAATTTTCAGCAATGAATTTCTCGCGCCGGAAACCGCCTTTGGCAGATTTTCCGGAGTGCGTCAAAGGACAACTCTGGGGACATTTTTTGAACAAGGCATCGGTTATCCACAGGCCGGAGCGGGTACCCCATGTTGTTCATATGCCGGGTACAAACCCGAAGCGCGGCTGCGCACAGTGACAGAGGTATGACAAGTGCTTGTCGCATAACGAAAAAAGCGGCATGTCCACAGAAGTGGGCGACCCTTATCTACTACTACTAATTTGAATAAGAAGAATAAGAAGATGGGAAAGGGGAAAGCTGCGCCCGAAAAAAAAGCCGCGAACGGCCGCGCCGGTCCACGGCGCCTTCGGTCCCAACCGGTCCTCCCGGCGCGTTCCCCTCGCTAACATCTGCGGATGAGCTTCAAACCCCGGATCCTGATCGCCGAAGACGAATCGGGCATCGCCGACACGCTGCAGTACGTCCTGAAAAGCGACGGATTCACGCCGGTCTGGTGTGCCACGGCCGAGGAAGCCATTGCCCAGTTCGCGCAGGAGGCACCGGCGCTGGCCATCCTGGACATCGGGCTGCCCGATCTCAACGGTTTCGAACTCTTCAAGCGCCTCCAGGCGCTGAACCAGTCCATGGGCGGCCCGGAGGTGCCGATGGTGTTTTTGACGGCCCGCAGCGACGAAATAGACCGCGTGGTGGGCCTCGAACTGGGCGCGGACGACTACATTGCCAAGCCGTTCTCGCCGCGCGAACTCGTCGCCCGTGTGCGGACCATCCTGCGGCGCAGCGCGAGAAACGGCGCAGGAGCCCCGGCAACAGCCGCGGCTGCAAACCATGGGGTGCCCCATCAAAATCCGGCCCAGACGCCTCCTGAGAGCCCTCAAGCACCCGCAATGCCCTTCTCGCTCGATCACGAGCGCATGCAGATCCGCTATTACGGCCGGGTGCTCGAGCTCTCGCGCTACGAATACGGCCTGCTGAGGCTGCTGGTGCAGCGCCCGGGACGCGTCTTCACGCGCGACGAATTGCTCGAACTGGTCTGGGACGATTCGAGCGACAGCTTCGACCGGACGGTCGACGCGCACATCAAGACCCTGCGCGCCAAGCTCAAGGCGATCGCGCCCGAAGTCGAGCCGATCCGCACGCTGCGCGGCACCGGCTATGCACTGAACGAAGAACTGCCGACCAAGGCGTCGTGACAAGACGCACGCGCATCTTCATCGGCATCCTGCTGATCTACACGGCGGGCATCGCCTTCCTCCTCTATCGCGTCGTTTCCGACATCGACCCGCGCTACCGCGAGTCAGCCGAGGAATCGCTGGTCGAGACCTCCCAGCTCGTGGCCAGCCTGGTCGAGCAGGATGTGATTGCCGGTGCCATCAACACCGCACGGCTCGAGCCGCTGTTCCGCACTGTCTACGCGCGCGAGTTCTCGGCGCAGATCTACAACCTGCACAAGAGCCGCGTCGAGCTGCGCGTCTACGTCACCGACCGGAGCGGGCGCGTGATGTTCGATTCGCTCGGCAGGCACCTCGGCGCCGACTATTCGCAGTGGAGCGACGTGAGCCGCACGCTAGCCGGCCTGTACGGCGCGCGCACTTCGCGCGACGTCGATGGCGATCCGCGCACTTCGGTCATGTACGTGGGCGCGCCCATTCGCTGGAACAACGAGATCGTCGGCATGGTCAGCGTCGGCAAGCCGGTGCAGAGCTTCGGCCAGTTCGTGGAAGACGCGCGCGTGCGCACCATCTGGGTCGGCGTCGGCTCGGCGCTCGCACTGCTGCTGCTCACGCTCATCGTCTCGGTCTGGCTGGTGCGCCCCTTCGGCCTGATCCGCGACTACTGGACCTGGGTGCGCGCACAGCGCAGCCTGAGCCTGGCGCGCATGGCACGACGCGCGGTCGACGGCGTGCGCACCGGCTTCAGCGAAATGCGCGATGCGCTGACCGGCCGCAACTACGTGGCCGACTACGTGCAGACCTTCACGCACGAGGTGAAGAGCCCGCTCTCCGCCATCCGCGGCGCGGCCGAGTTGCTGCAGGAGCCGTCGATGCCGCATGCCGAGCGCGAACGCTTCTTGAAGAACATCGAAGGCGAGACGCAACGCATCCAGGAAATCGTCGACCGCATGATGGAGCTCACCGCGCTCGAGACGCGGCGTACGCTGGACCGCACCGAGCCGGTGGCGCTGGCTTCGCTGATCGACGACATCGCCATCAGCGCGCAGCCTGCGGCTGCCAGGCGCAACATCAAGTTGCTCGTGAACATCCGCGACGAAGCCCGCACGGAAGGCGACCCGTTCCTGCTGCGCCGCGCGATCAGCAACCTGCTGGACAACGCCATCGATTTTTCACCGCGCGACAGCGAAGTGCTGCTGACACTGGAAACCACGTCGAAGCTCGCCCGCGTGAGCGTGCGCGACCGTGGCCCGGGCATTCCGGAATACGCGCAGGAAAAGGTCTTCGAGAAGTTCTATTCGCTCGCCAGGCCGCACAGCCAGAAGAAGAGCACGGGACTGGGGCTGGCGTTCGTGAAGGAGATCGCGGCATTGCACCGCGGCCGCATCGAACTCGGCAATGCGTCGCGCGGCGGGGCTGTGGCGACGCTCACGCTGCCGCTACTGTCAAATCACTGAGCTACGGGACGGCCGATCAGCGCGCTGTACGCACGGCGCGTCTCCGGGCTCACCGCCCCGAGCGCCTGCAGATATTGCGTCTGGTGCTGCGCGATCATGCGCGTCGACGCCACTGTCTTCGAGCGGCAGTACCAGTGGCAGGTGTGCTGCATCAGGAACAGCTCGGCCGACATGGTGAAGGCCTTCGACTTGGGCGTGCGCCCGGCCTCGTTGCGCATGACGCCGGCGATGCCGCTCGCGTGGATCAGCAGGGCCTGCCGCATGTCGAAGGTCGCGGCCGGGAAGAAGTGGGTGAACATCGGAATGGCAACCGGCAGCTTGCTCACGCGCGTGACAGCTTCGGGCAGGCGCGAGAACTCGGCGGCGAAGCTGTCGAGCTGGGCGGAGAGCTTTTCCTCGGTGGCGTCCAGCAAGTGCCAGATCTGCTGGCGGCGCTCGGCGTCGTCTTCGCCGAGGCAGCGCATGTAGCCGGAGGTGAGGCTTTCCATCAGCTTCTCGATCTGATGGCGGCCGAGGTGGCTGGCCAGCAGCGCGATGCGCAAGCGCTGTTCCCTGGACTTGAGGATGTAGAAGCCGGCAGCAAAAAGCGCCACCAGAGTAAGAATTTCCATGTACGCGTGGAGAAAAAAAGAAGGCGGGAAGCAGCACCGAGTGTAGGCACCGCGACCCGCCTTCGCTTTTTTCGCTTCGACCTCTAGCGGAAGAAATCGAGGATCTTGTTGCGCTCTTCGGGCGGTGGCGGTGCGCCGATTGGTGCACCTGTGAGTTCTTCGGCCGGCGGTGGCGGCGCCTCGTTGTTTTCCAGGCCCAGGCTCGCCACGCTGTGGCCCGGCGTGAAATCGTCGAAGTACCACTCGCCGTCGACGTTCACCACGCCCGCCGGTTCGGCCGGTTGGGTCACGGGCACGCCCTGCAGTGCTGTCTGCATGTAGCCGATCCAGATCGGCAGGCTCAGGCTGCCGCCGGTTTCGCCGCGCACGCCGAGCTGGCGCGGCGTGTCGTAGCCGATCCACGCGATGCCGACCATGGTCGGCTGGAAGCCCGCGAACCAGGTGTCGAAGGAATCGTTGGTGGTGCCGGTCTTTCCATAGAGGTCGTCGCGCTTCAGTGCCTGGTGGGCCTTGAAGCCGGTGCCGCTCTTCACCACGCTCTGCAGCAGCGAGTCCATGATGAAAGCGTTGCGCTGCGGAATGGCGCGGCGTGTTTCGTCGAGCACCGGCGCTTCGGTTTCCATGATCACCTTGTCCCTCAGGTCGGTGACGCGCGTGACGAGGTACGGATTGACGCGATAGCCGCCGTTGGCGAACACCGAATAGCCCACCGCCATCTGCATCGGCGTGACCGAGCCGGCGCCCAGGCCCATCGGCAGGTTCGCGGGATGCTTGTCCTTGTCGAAGCCGAATTTGGTGACCCAGTCCTGCGCATAGGGCGCGCCGATCGACTGCAGCACGCGCAGCGTGACGAGGTTCTTCGATTTCATCAGCGCGGTGCGCAGCGGCATCGGGCCTTCGTAGGTGCCCTCGAAGTTCTTCGGCTCCCACGGCTGGCCGCCGTTGACGGCGGCATCGAAGTACAGCGGTGCGTCGTTCACCACGGTGGCGGGCGTGAAGCCCTTTTCGAGCGCGGCCGAATAGATGAAGGGCTTGAAGCTCGAGCCCGGCTGGCGCCAGGCCTGCGTGACGTGGTTGAACTTGTTCTTGCCGAAATCGAAACCGCCCACCAGCGCCTTGATGGCGCCGCTGCGCGGGTCCATGCCGATGAAGGCGCCTTCGACTTCCGGTAGCTGCGTGATTTCCCAGGTGTTCTTCGGCGTCTTCGCCACGCGGATCACTGCGCCGCGGCGGATCTTGATGTTGGGCGGCGCCTTCGCGGCAAGGCCGGACTGCGCGGGCTTCAGGCCATCGCCCGTGATCTGGATGGTTTCGCCATTGGCGCGCACGGCGCTGATTTCCTTCGCGTTCGCGTCGAGCACCACGGCAGCGACCACGTCGCCGTTGTCGGGATGCTCGGCGAGCGCGTCGTCCACGGCCTCGTCGACTTCCTTCTGCTCGGTCGGCAGGTCGACGAACTTCTCCGGGCCGCGATAAGGCTGGCGCCGTTCGTAGTCCATGATGCCCTTGCGCAGCGACCGGTAGGCCGCAGCCTGGTCGGCCGCCACGAGCGAGGTGTAGACCTTCATGCCGCTGGTGTAGATGCTGTCGCCGTACTGCGCGTACATCATCTGGCGCACCGTCTCGGCCACGTATTCGGCATGCAGGCGGTTCGGGTCGGCGGCGTCGCGCAGGTGCAGTTCTTCCTTCTTGGCTTCGGCGGCCTGCTCGGCGGTGATGAAGCCGGTTTCGTGCATGCGGTCGATCACGTACAGCTGGCGCGCCCGCGCGCGGCGCGGGTTGGCCACGGGGTTGTTGGCGCCGGGCGCCTTCGGCAGGCCGGCCAGCATCGCGGCTTCGGCGACGGTGACGTTCTGCAGCGGCTTGCCGAAGTAGGTTTCGGCCGCGGCGGCAAAGCCGTAGGCGCGGTTGCCGAGGTAGATCTGGTTCAGGTAGATCTCGAGGATCTGGTCCTTGGTGAGCTGCCGTTCGAGCCGCAGCGCCAGCAGGATCTCGTAGGTCTTGCGGCTCATCGTCCGCTCGGAACTCAGGTACACGTTGCGCGCCACCTGCATCGTGATGGTCGATGCGCCCTGTTTGCGGCCACCCTTCAGGCTGGCGACCGCAGCACGCAGGAAGCCCTTGTAGTCCACCCCGCCGTGGTCATAGAAGCGCGCGTCTTCAACGGCCAGCACAGCGTCCTTCATGACCTTCGGAATGCTGGCGAAGGGCGTGAGGTTGCGGCGCTCTTCACCGAACTCGCCGATCAGCTGGCCCTCGGTCGAGTACACGCGCAGCGGCAGCTTGGGGCGGTAGTCGGAAAGCTCCGAGACATCGGGCAGCTTCGGGTAGATGGCGACCACCGCGACGATGGCCGCGACCAGCACCACGAGCGCGCCGGAGCCCACCCCGATGGCGCCCCAGCCGGCAATGCGTTTCCAGCGGCGGCGGGGATCGTTCGGCGCCGCGCTGTCGTCGTCGGAAGGTTTGGGGCTTGAGCGTTTGAACATAGGAATTGGCTACTGGCTAGCGAAAGGTTGGAGCCGCCGCGCGCTGCTGCGTTCCAGCATCGAGAGGTCGAGCGCGCCGCACTGCGCCGCCTGCTGCGCGCAATGCATGGCATCGAAATACTTGTCTTGGTCGAAGGCGATCGGCAACGAGTCCACGCTGGCGCCGAGGGCACGAACGGTGGCATCGCAAAGACCGCGGTTGCAGGCCGCGCCCATCGTGAGATCGTCGGTGACGAGCAGGCCCTGGCAGCCCCATTCGCCTCGAATCACCTGTTGCACGATTTTGCGCGAGAAAGAGACCGGATATTCGGCGTCGAGTTCCACAAGGATGACATGGCCCGGCATGATCGCGGCATCCGAATGTTTCGACACGTCTTGAAACGGTTTCCGGCCGCGCGCCCTCAGCAGCTTCATGCCGCCTGCGCTTCGGGTGCCGCGACCGGAGCCGGTTCCACGCGGCGGGAGAGCGCATACCAGTCGACCTTGCGCGTGACGAGCATCAGCACGGCCAGCATGCCGAAGATCAGCAGCGCGCCCAGCAGCAGCGCATTGCTTTCGGAAGCCAGCAGGCCGTAGAGCGCGCCATAGAGCAGCGCAACGAAGGCGCCGAACGACAGGCCGCGCCGCCAGCCTCCGAGCACCGCGCTGAAGTACACGGCCAGCAGGGCGACGCTCGCCGTGGCGGCGCCTGCGTACGCCATCCAGAACGCGAATTTCTCGGAGAGCGCGAGCAGCAGCAGGAAGAACAGCGCGATCGACAAGCCGACCAGCCCGTACTGGATGGGGTGCAGGCGCAGCTTGCGGAACAGCTCGAACATGAAGGCGGCCATCAGCACCAGCCCGATGAACAGCACGCCGTACTTGCCGGCGCGCGTGCTCATCGAATAGACGTTGATCGGCTGCGCGAGCGACACGTCGAAGGTCTGCAGCGGACCCGTGTTGCGGTGCGCGGTGGTAGCAACAGCTGCGGCGGCGGCGTTGTCGTCGGCGGGACCGCCTCGGGCCGAGAGATCCGCGCGCGAACAGGTGCGCGCGGAAGTCACGAGCGAAGACACGCGCCAGTGCGCGTCGAAGCCCTGCGGCGTCACGCTGCGCTCGGCCGCGAGAAAGCGCCCGCCGAAGCTGGGGTGCGCCCAGGGCGAGCTCAGGTGCGCGGTCGTTTCCTCGGCGATGGGCGCGATGGCGAGCGTGTCCTGCCCGACCAGGCCGAGCTTCATGTCGAACGAAACCGGCGTACCGGCCTGCCATGCGGTGAGCGCCGCGCCCGTGACCGGTGCGTGGATGCCATCGGCAAACCAGGCGCCGTCGGCCAAGCCCGGCACGCGCTGCCTGAAGCGCAGTGCCTCGCCGCCCATCGTCATCGCCGGCGAACCGTCGAGGCCGCGCAGGTCGCTCACGTTGAAGGCGATGAAGGGCACCTTGAATTCGATTTTCGAATCGGTCTCGCTGTGCGCCACGGCGTTCAGGTCGAAGGCCGCGAAGCCACCGGTGAGCGTGGCGCTGAGTGTGTAGAACGGAATCCTGAAGATGCCGCGGTAGCGTTCCTGCGGAGCCATCGAGCCTTCGATGTGCAGCTTGTCCGGGAACACCACGTGGGCCATTTCCTTGCTGCGCGGCTCCTGGCCGATCACCTTGCCCTGCGCGTTGCGCAGCGGCTCCATCCAGCGCTCCACGTACGGCACCAGCAGCAGCGGGCCGACCATCGTCTGGCGCCCGGCGTAGGTGGCGGCGAGTTCGTCGGCCGCTTCGCGCTGGCTCTCGCCGCGGGCGCGGTTGATCGATTGGATCTCCCCCAGCGGAATGCACAGGAGCAGCAGCAGGAACAACAGGCCGGCGACCTTGGCCAGCATGGAATTCAGCACGGCCTTGAACAACTGAAGCATTTTTTTCTCTCCTCGTCTGTAGCGAAGCCGTGATGCTCGCCGCGCGACCCGAAGGCCGTGTGAAGCGTGTGCGCCGCCTCGCTTCACACAGACTTCACACAGCGGCCGATGGCGCCGTTCGACTTCAACGCGCCTTCCAACTGCCTTCTCGTGCGGTGCCGACAGTTGCGGCTGTGCAAGTTCGCACGGACAAGGAACCTCGCCATGGATGCCCACACCACCCCACGTCCCGGCCGCTGGCTCTGGCTCGCCACCGTGAGCCTGGCGGCCGCGGGCTTCATCGCCATGGGCGCGCGCCCGGCGCATGCGCAGGAAGCGCCCGCCGGAGCGCGTCTGAAGACCGAGAGCCCCTATTTCTTCGTGAAGAGCGATGACCCCTCGGTCGACCGCCTGCCCCTGAAGGGCACCGAGGTCTCGGTGAAGATTTCGGGCGTGATCGCCGACGTGACGGTCACGCAGACCTACCGCAACGAAGGCCAGCGCGCCATCGAGGCGAAATACGTGTTTCCCGGTTCGACCAAGGCCGCCGTGAGCGGCCTCAACGTGCGCCTGGCCGACCGGCTCATCACCGCGCAGATCCGCGAGAAGCAGCAGGCACAGATCGAGTACGACACGGCGAAGAAAGAAGGCAAGACCGCCGCGCTGCTCGAGCAGCACCTGCCCAACGTGTTCCAGATGAACGTCGCCAACATCCTGCCGGGCGACGATGTGAAGGTGGAGCTGCGCTACACCGAGCTGCTGGTGCCGCAGTCGGGCAACTACCAGTTCGTGTTTCCGACCGTGGTCGGGCCGCGCTACAACAGCCCGAAGTCGGAGAACGCGCAAGCCAAATGGGTCGCGCAACCGACGCTGGCCGCGGGCGTGGCGCCCAACACCAGCTTCAAGCTCAAGGCCAGCATCGACACGCCGATGGGCCTGAAGGAAATCCGCTCGGCCACGCACGCCATCGACGTGAAGAAGAGCGACGAAGACCAGCACGCCGACATCGTGCTCACGGCCGATGGCCGCCCCGCCGACAACCGCGACTTCGTGCTCGACTACCGCCTGGCGGGTGAAAAAATCGAATCGGGCCTGATGCTCTACAAGGGCCAGGGACAAAACTTGGATGGAAGCGCCGAGAACTTTTTCCTCGCCATGGTCGAGCCCCCCAAGGCCGTGGCCGCCAGCGCGATTTCGCCGCGCGACTACATCTTCGTGGTCGACATCTCGGGCTCGATGCACGGCTTTCCGCTCGACACCGCGAAGACGGTGCTCGAACGCCTGATCGGCGGCCTGCGGCCGAGCGACACCTTCAACGTGCTGCTGTTCTCGGGCAGCAACAGGATGCTGTCGCCGAAGTCGGTGCCGGCCACGCGCGCCAACATCGAGCAGGCGCTGGCCACCATCCAGAACTACAGCGGCAGCGGCAGCACCGAACTGATTCCGGCGCTCAAGCGCGTGTACGCTGAGCCGAAGGAGGAGAACGTGTCGCGCACGGTGGTGGTGGTGACCGACGGCTACGTGACGGTCGAGCGCGAAGCCTTCGAGCTGGTGCGCAACAACCTCTCGAAGGCCAACGTATTCGCCTTCGGCATCGGCTCGTCGGTCAACCGCAGCCTGATGGAAGGCATTGCGCGCGCCGGCATGGGCGAGCCCTTCATCATCACCGACCCGGTGCAGGCGCCCGAGCAGGCCGCGCGCTTTCGTCGCATGGTCGAGTCGCCGGTGCTCACCAGCGTGAAGGCCACCTTCGGCGGGCTCGACGTGTACGACGTGGAGCCGCAGGCGCTGCCCGACGTGCTCGGCGAGCGCCCGGTGATCGTGTTTGGCAAGTGGCGCGGCGAAGCCAAGGGCCGCGTGATCATCGAAGGCCGCAGCGCCAACGGGCCCTACCGCCAGGAAGTGCGCATCGACGAGCGCACCCGCCAGGATTCGGCCGCGCTGCGCACGCTGTGGGCCCGCCATCGCATCCAGAGCCTGAGCGACCAGGAAACGCTGGAAGGCGGCGCGGCGTTCAAGGAGCGCATTACGGAACTCGGCCTGAAGTACAGCCTGCTCACGCAGTACACGAGCTTCATCGCCGTCGACAAGGTGGTGCGCAACGTGGCACCGCAGAACAGCGTGGACGTGAATCAGCCGTTGCCGATGCCGCAAGGCGTGAGCGACCTTGCGCTGGGCGCCGAGGTGCCGAGCACGCCCGAGCCCGAATCGCTGGGCGCCATCGCTGTCGTGCTGTCGATGCTGGCCATGCTGCGCCGCCGCGCGCGCCGCAACGACGCCCGCCGCTTTACCGCCTGATCCATCGAGAAAGAAAAAAATGTCTCTGGCAACGCTCGCCCACCGCCACCCGCGCATCGTGGACTGGGGCATCCACATCGATCGCACGCCGGCCGCAGGCTGGCTCGGGCTGCAGTTCGTCGCGCTAATGCCGACCTGGGCCTGGATGGCGCAGCGCATGCGCGACGGCTCCGACGATCCGATGGGGCTGCTGGCGCTGGTCGCGCTCGCCGCCCTGGCCTGGAGCCGCCGGCGCGAACTGCGCGCCTCGCCGCGTCTGGGCTGGCTCGCGCTGGCGGGCGCGAGCACCGTGCTCGCGACGCTGCTGCGTACGGGGCTTGGCTTCATGCCTGCGCTGCCGCCGCTCGCGGCGGGGCTGGTGGCCGTGCTGTCGCTGGCGTGCGGGCTGCTCGCTTTCCTGCCGCGTCGCGTGGCTGCGCTGCCGGTGGCCGGTCTCGCGGTGCTCGCGCTGCCGCTGCTGTCGTCGCTGCAGTTCTATGCCGGCTATCCGCTGCGCGTGGTGACGGCCGAGGCCAGCCGCTGGCTGCTCGCGCCCGCCTTCGAGGTGGCGCGCGAAGGATCGAGCCTGGTGATCGACGGCCGGCTCGTGGTCGTCGATGCGCCCTGCTCCGGCGTGCAGATGGTGTGGCTCGGCTACTTCACGGCCTGCGCGGTCGCGCTGTGGGCGTCGCGCAGCGACCGGGCCTTCATGCGGCGGCTGCCGATGGTCGGCCTCCTCGTGCTGGCCGGGAACATCGTGCGCAACAGCGTGCTGATCGCCTTCGAGGGCGCAGGCCATCCGCTCGCACCCTGGGCGCACAACGCGCTGGGCCTGCTGGTGCTGGCCCTCGTGTGCGGCGTCATCGCCCGCCTCATGGTGCCGGCACGACCCGTGCCCGAGCCGGCCGAACTGCCCATCCCGGGCCTGATCACCACCCACGGAGGCCGCCATGTCGACACCGTTCTTTGAACGCTGGTTTGCGAACCATTTCATCAATCGCATCGGCCACAAGACGGCTTTCGCGCTGGCAATGCTGCTGTGCGTGCTGTGGTCGGCCGCCGCGGTGGTGCGTGCCCCGGCCGAACAGGTCGCCGCCGCCGTGCCGCATGAATGGCCGAGTGAATGGGATGGCGTTCCGTTGCGCCCGCTGGCCCTGAGCGACGTGGAACAGCGTTTTGCCGAGCGCTTCCCCGGCGCCATCGGCCGCATGACCGACGGCGCGCAGACGCTGGTGATGCGCGAGGTGACGCAGCCCACGCGCATGCTGCATCCGGCCGCGGACTGCTACCGTGCGCTGGGCTATCGCATCGAACAGGCGCGCCTGGAACGCGATGCGCAGGAACGGTTGTGGCGCTGTTTTGTTGCGCAACGGCACGGAGCGCAAAAAATCCGCGTCTGCGAGCGCATCGTCGATGCCCGGGGCACCGCTTTCACAGACACTTCAAGCTGGTACTGGGCAGCGGCCAGCGGCCAATCCCATGGGCCGTGGCAAGCTGTCACCGTGGCGAGACCGATCTGAGAACGTGCCTGTGAAGAAGACCCTGCGATTCGTGCTTTTCGGCCTGCTGGCCCTGGTCATTACGGCCTGCGTGGCTATCTTCCTGATAGCCAAGCTGGCGCTCGCTCCGGCTGCCGGCGAATGGAGCACCACGGTGAAGGCGGGGCCGCTGAGTTTCGAGATCGGCGTTCCGACGGCCGTGCGCGTGGCCACTTCGCCGTGGTTCGCGCCGTATCTCGACGGGCGTTCGCTGGACACCCGCTTCGGCACCGTGCGCTTCGCCTGGAAGCCGGCCGGCGAGCTGCTCGAAATGCAGTGCGCGCCCTGCAGCGCCGAAGTGCCGGCGCTCGGCACCCAGCCGATCAGGATCGAGCGCCTGCTCGCCACCGTGAAGCGCGACGGCAACACGCTGAACGGCACCTTCGAAGCCACGCCCCAGAGCACCGACACCACCCGGCTGCAGGGCCATTGGGACGGCAAGGTCACGCTGAAGAACCTGCAGCTCAATGCCAGCGTGCAGGATGCGCCCATCGAGCGCTGGTACGCGGTGCTGGTGCCCACACTGCCCGAGCTGCAGCGCGCACGCATCGGCGGCACGCTCGCGCTGCGCGGCCAGCTCGTGCTGCCCGAGGCCACCTTCGCCGTGCAGCCCGTCATCAGCCAGTTCACCGTCGAGGGGCTGGGCACCGAGGCCATGCTCAACGCGCGCACCAGTTGCGGACCGTCGGCCAGGCTCGCCAACGACAGCTGGCTGGCGCGCGCCGTCATCGCCGCCGAAGACCAGCGCTTCTTCACTCACAACGGCTACGACCTGACCGAGATCCTCGCGTCGATCGACAACAACCAGAAGCCAGGCCAGACCCGGCGCGGCGGCAGCACCATCACGCAGCAGCTGGCCAAGCTGCTGGTGACGGGCAGCGACCGCACCGCCGAGCGCAAGCTGCGCGAGCTGCTCTACGCGGTCGAGATGGAGCAGACGCTGGGCAAGGCCCGCATCCTGCAGCTGTACCTGGACAACGCGCCGTGGGGCGGCAACGCCTGCGGCGCCGAGGCCGCGGCGCGCCGCTACTTCAAGCGCAGCGCGCGCACGCTCGAGCCGGCACAGGCGGTGTGGCTCGCCGCCATGCTGCACAAGCCGCAGGCCGTGCTCGAACAATGGCGGCAGGATGGCCACGTCGACGCCGACCGCATCAAGTGGATTGCCGAGGGCATCCGCGGGATCAGCCGGAACCAGCGCGAAGCGCTGCTCAAGGGCGTGGCCGCGGCGAAGTTCACGGCACCGGAGGCCACGAAACAATGAACACCACATCCCTGGGCGTCCCGGATATCGAGGCCATCGAGCGCGCCACCATCGCCGCGGTGTCGCCCGACCTGACCGAGGAGCTCGACGGCTGGCTGCTGCCCTTTGCCAGCGGCACCGTGAAACGCGCGAGGTCGGCCGTGCCGCTGCACCGCAGCGAGGTCGACCACGGCACGCTCGACCGCATCGAGGACCGCTACGACAGCCGCCAGCTCACGCCCGCGCTGCGACTCGCCGACGCACCCTGCTTCGAGGGCCTGCGCGCCGAGCTGGAGCGGCGCCACTACATCGGCGACAGCCCGACCTGCGTGCAGGCCGGCTCGGCGCAGCGCATGCGGCAGGTGGTCGCAGGCGGCGCGCTGGCTGACGTCGATCACGCGCCCGACGCCGCCTGGTCGGCGCTGTTCCTCGGCGAGGGCTTCGATCCGGTGGACGGGGCCCATCGCGTGCGGATGCTGTCGCGCGCCAAGGGCTCGCTCTATGCGAGCGTGCGCGAAGGCGGCCGCACGGTGGCGGCGGGCGCGATGGCGTTCGGACACGGCTGGGCCAGCGTGCACGGCATGCGCACCGACCAGGCGCAGCGGGGGCGGGGCCTGGCGGCGCGCGTGCTGGCCGGGCTGGCGCAGGCCGCGTCGGCGCGCGGCTTCGAGCGGGTGTTCCTGCAGGTCGATGCGCAGAACCATGCGGCGCTGTCGCTGTACCGCCGCGCCGGCTTCGAAACGCAGTGGAAATACTGCTACTGGCAGCGCCAGCAGTGGCCATGACACTCCAAGCCGCCCGCTGAAAGGCCGCGGGTGGCGCGGTGGGCGCGTTAGTGCCACCATGGACGGATGACGAACGCCAACCACCACGCCAACCATCCCACCGATCCCGTCGCCACGCCGCGCGGCATCGACCACATCGTGGCCGGTGTCTCCACCAGCGACGGCGACGGCGTCAAGCTCACCCGCGTGCTGCAGCAGCCGCTGCAGAAGCGGCTCGACCCCTACCTGATGCTCGACGCCTTCGGCAGCGACAACCCGGGCGACTACATCGGCGGCTTTCCCAATCATCCGCACCGCGGCTTCGAGACCGTCACGTACATGATCGCCGGCCGCATGCGCCACCGCGACAGCGCCGGCCATGAAGGCCTGCTGGAGAACGGCGGCGTGCAGTGGATGACCGCCGGCCGCGGCCTCGTGCACAGCGAGCTGCCCGAGCAGGAAGAAGGCCTGATGGAAGGCTTTCAGCTGTGGCTCAACCTGCCGGCCAGGGACAAGATGCGCGAGCCCTGGTATCGCGACATCCAGAGCGAGGAGATCCCGGAGTTCACCACCACCGGCGGCGCGCACGTGCGCGTGATCGCGGGCGCGAGCCACGGCATCGAGGGTGCGGTGCGGCGCGAGCACACCGAGCCGCTGTACCTCGACATCACGCTGCCCCCGGGCGCGGAGTTCGCGCAGCCGCTGCCTTACGACCACAACGCGCTGGTCTACGTGTTCCGCGAATCGCTGTGGATCGCGGGCAGCGAAGTCCCGACGCGGCGCATGGCGATCCTGGCCAACGACGCAGGCAGCGACGGCGTGGTGCTGCGCGCGGGCGCGACCAACCACAGCCCCGCGCGTGCGCTGCTCATCGCCGGCAAGCCGCTGCACGAGCCCATCGCGCAGTACGGCCCCTTCGTGATGAACACGCAGGAGCAGGTCCAGCAGGCGGTGCACGACTTCCAGAACGGCAAGCTGGGCTGAGCCTGTAGTCGCCCACCTACCGAAAGTCGGCATCGGGCAGGGTTCCGGCCATCGCATGGGCCATCTAGATTGTGCTCATGCCCACCACGATCCGAAAAGGACAGGCGCCCGCCACGCTGCAACGCGCCCAGTTCCACGAACGCTTCATGCAGCCCTTCCAGGACCCGGCCTTCCAGGCCGAGGCCGACTCGCTGCGGCGCATCGAGATCATCGCCTGGGAAGCCTATGAGCAAGGCCGCAAGGCGCCCGTCACCCACAGGGCGGGGCCCGGCTATGCGGACCCGGACTACGAACTGTCCGTCGACTGGCTCGAAGCCAAGGCCCGCATCGACGCGGCGCAGCTCGCCTGGGGCCTGCCGCAGACGCCTTCGCGCGTGCTGCTGGTGAACGGTTCGCCGCGCAACGACGGCACCTGCCCCGGCGAAGTCTCCAAGACATGGCGCCTGACCGAACTCGCGCGCGAAGTGCTCGGCGGCAGCGGCATCGAGACCGACCTGCTCGACCTGAGCCTGCTCACCTCCGAGTACGGCCGGCAGATCCACCCATGCAAGGGCTGCGTCTCCACCGCCATGCCGCTGTGCCACTGGCCCTGCAGCTGCTATCCCAACCATTCGCTGCGCCAGACCGGCGACTGGATGAACGAAATCTACGAACGCTGGGTGTCCGCGCACGGCGTGATCCTGCTCACGCCCACGCACTGGTACCAGGCGGCGAGCCCGCTGAAGCTCATGATCGACCGCCTCGTGTGCGCCGACGGCGGCAACCCGGACCCCACCAGCACGCACGGCAAGAAGCCCGAGGAGGCCAAGGCGCTCGAACTCGAAGGCTGGGGCTATCCCAAGCACCTCGACGGCCGCGTCTACGGCGTGGTGGTGCACGGCGACGTGGCAGGCGTGGAGAGCGTGCGCCGCAGCCTCGCCGACTGGCTCGACTGGATGGGCCTGGTCGACGCCGGCACGCAGGCGCTGCTCGATCGCTACATCGGCTACTACGAACCCTACGCCACCAGCCATGACGCGCTCGATGCCGACGCCGACGTGCAGGAAGAAGTGCGCAACGTCGCGCGTGCCGTCGCCCGCGCGGTCGGCGACCTGCGCGCGGGCAGGCTGCAGGTGCCCGACCGCGGGCTGAAGCGGCCGCGGCCCAAGTAAAAAGTCACGCCACAGGCCGCTTCGCGCTCGCTGTACATCATTCTTTACGCAAGCTCACGCCGGCCTAACGGAGGCGATACAGAGCGCTTCCACACTTCGTCTCACCTGCTGCCCATCGGTGGCGGGCTTCTTCGAAAGGAAGCACTTTTCATGATTTCTCTTCGCCAACGCATCGTCTGGGCCAGCCTGCTGGGTTCGGCCGCCCTCGCCTCTTCGGGCGCGTTCGCTCAAGCGCCGGCCGCCTCCACCCCAGCCGCACCCACCGCCGCGGTGGCCCAGGCCGACAACGCCGCGGCGCCCAAGGCGCAGCACAAGCGCATGGACCCCGCCCAGCGCATGGAGCGCATGCAGGAGCGCCGCACCAAGCGTCTTGCCGCCCTGAAGGAAAAGCTCAAGCTCACTGCGGCCCAGGAAGGCGCATGGAGCACCTTCACCGCCGCGACGCAGCCGCCCGGCGGTCCGCGTCCGCACATGGACCGAGCCGAGTTCGCCAAGCTGACCACGCCGCAGCGCCTGGAGCGCATGGAGGCTCGCCGTGCCGAACGCAGCGCGATGTTCGCCAAGCGCGCCGAAGCCACGAAGACTTTCTACGCCGCGCTGACGCCCGAGCAGCAGAAGACCTTCGACGCCGAGACTGTGCACTTCGGTGGCCACCGGGGTGACCACGACGGTCACCGCGGCCATGAAGGCCAGCGCGGTGCGCCGGCACCTGCCAAGGGCTGATCCGCGCCCCGCTGCGCCGGTGACGGCGCCATCGAATGAAAGCCCGCAACGCGAAAGCGCTGCGGGCTTTTCTCATCGACGGGCGGGTTTTACTGCGGCGTGCCCGTCTTGTCCGTCGGATTGGTCACCACTTCGGGGCGTTCGCCCTTCTGGCCGAACTGCGGCTTGACCTTGCGCCCCGTCTGGCTGACCTCCGCGCGGGACATCTCGCCGGTCGGCTGCGGCATGGCGTTGGGCTGGTGGTTGACGGTGGTGGACGCCTCGCCCTTGGGCACCACGCTGTTGGCATTGTTGCGGTTTTGCGCACGGGCCTCGGCCTTCACGGCCTCGCGCGAGACGGGCATCGAGGCGTCGGGGCGCTGCGGCGGATTTGCGACGCCGGCAGGCGTCATGGTGCTGGCTTCGCCGCCCACCGACGGGTCGGGCTGGGCGGGCATGGACGTGGCTTGTGCCGACGCGATGCCGGCCATGCCCAACAACGCGGCGAGAACCGTGGCGTGAAAAGTAATTTGCTTCATGGATGTGCTCCTTGTGGCTTTGTGTCGGTGTCGAGGATGAAACGCGGGCTGCTTCCCGAGCCCTCGAAAATCACCGTAGGAGCGGCGAAATTCCCACCGTGTGGGGGTGCGGCAGGCCTGCCTGTAGGAGCCGGCCGCCCACGCGTGAAAGGGGGGCGGAAGGAGGTGGCGAGTTCCTACAGGCAGGAGGGGCGCGGCAACGTACAACTTGCACAACGATGTCCTCCTCTCCCATTCCAGACGCCGCGGCGTCCGCGCAGGCCTCGCCGACCTCGCTCAAGGTCATGACGGTGAACACCCACAAGGGCTTCACCGCGCTCAACCGCAAGTTCATCCTGCCCGAGCTGCGCGACGCCGTGCGCACCGTGGGCGCCGACGTGGTGTTCCTGCAGGAAGTGCTCGGCACCCATTCGCGCCATTCGCGCAGGGTGAGCAACTGGCCCGAGGCGCCGCACTACGAATTCCTGGCCGACACCATGTGGCCGCAGTTCGCCTACGGGCGCAACGCGGTGTACCCGAAAGGCCACCACGGCAATGCGCTGCTCTCGAAATTCCCGATCGTGCATTTCCGCAACCACGACGTGTCCGTGAGCGGCCCCGAGAAGCGCGGGCTGCTGCATTGCGTGCTGCGGCTGCCGGGCCGCGTCGTCGACGTGCACGCGGTCTGCGCCCACCTCGGCCAGGCCGAGGCGCACCGGCAGCAGCAGCTCGAGCTGCTCTGCCACATCGTGCGCGACGAGGTGCCGGCCGACGCGCCGCTGATCGTGGCGGGCGACTTCAACGACTGGCGCGGCCGTGCGCACGAGATCCTGGAAAAAGGCGCCGCGCTGCGCGAGGTGTTCGTGCATGCCAACGGCCGCGCGGCCAGGACCTTTCCCGCCCGCTTCCCCGTGCTGCCGCTGGACCGCATTTACGTGCGCAATGCCGGCGTGCACGCGCCCGTGGTGCTGCCGCGCCGGCCGTGGTCGCACCTGTCGGACCACGCCCCGCTGGTGGCGGACATCGACCTGTGAGCGCAGTGCGCGCGCGAGCCATGAGCAGCAGGAACAACAACAACCACTGGACCGGCGGCAACCGCATCGAGCTGCTGGAGAACGGCGAGCAGTTCTTTCCGCGCGTGTTCGACGCCATCCGCAAGGCACGGCGCGAGGTGATCGTCGAGACCTTCATCCTGTTCGAGGACAAGGTCGGCCTGCAGCTGCACGCCGCCATGCGCGAGGCGGCGCAGCGTGGCGTGAAGATCGACCTGATGATCGACGGCTTCGGTTCGCCGGATCTCTCGCGCGAGTTCATCGAGGGCCTGACCTCGGCCGGCGTGAAGGTGCGGGTGTTTGATCCGGGCCAGCGCTTCATGGGCCAGCGGCTGAACGTGTTCCGCCGCATGCACCGCAAGATCGTGGTGGTCGACGGCGAGCGCGCCTTCGTCGGCGGCATCAACTATTCGGCGGACCACCTGCTCGATTTCGGACCCAAAGCCAAGCAGGACTATGCGGTGGAACTCGCGGGCCCGATCGTGGGAGAGATCCACCAGTTCGTGTTGCGCGCCATCGCGCTCGGCGGCAAGGGCGCGGGCTGGTTCCGCCGCCGGCTGAAGCTGGCGCCGCCCGAGAACCAGGTCCGTGCCGGCGAGGCCGACGCGATGTTCGTCACGCGCGACAACCGGCGCCATACCAACGACATCGAGCGGCAGTACCGTGCGGCCATCCGCGCGGCGCGCAAGCGCATCGTGATCGCCAATGCGTACTTCTTTCCGGGCTATCTGCTCATCAAGGAACTGCGGCGCGCGGCGCGGCGCGGCGTGGACGTGCGGCTCGTCCTGCAGGGCGAGCCCGACATGCCGATCGTCAAGACTGCCGCGAGCATGCTCTACCACCACCTGCTACATGCCGGCGTGCGCATCTACGAATACTGCGACCGTCCGCTGCATGGCAAGGTCGCGCTCATGGACGACAGGTGGAGCACCGTGGGGTCGAGCAACCTCGATCCGCTGAGCCTGTCGCTGAACCTCGAGGCCAACGTGATCGTGCGCGACGCGGCCTTCAACCAGGTGCTGTGGGAGCGCATGGACCGGCTGATGCAGCACAGCTGCAAACAGGTGGAGGCGGCCGACCTCGCCAGCGAATGGAGCGGCTGGCGGCTGGTGCGCAGCTTCTTCGTCTTCCACATCCTGCGCTGGTACCCGGCCCTGCTGGGCCGCCTGCCGCGACACGCGCCGCGCCTGACGCCGGCCGAGGCCACCGATCTCGCAAGCCGGCGCGACAGCGGCCGCAGCGACTCGGCCGGCGGCGCCACCCGGACGGAAGCCGCCTGAGCGGAAGCGCCGCATCGAGTCGATGAGCACCATGGCCCTCTCCCACCACGGCTGGTGGCCCTGGATTCGCCGCGCGGCGACGTGGGGCTTCTTCGCGCTGATCGCGTGGCTGCTCGTGCGGCAGGCGCGCACCATCCACTGGGACGAGGTGTTCGACGCGATCCGTTCGCTGCCTGCCGTCGCCCTGCTTGCGGCCGGTGCGCTGGCGGCCTGCAGCTTCGCGCTCTACAGCACCTACGACCTGCTGGGCCGGCACCTGACGCGGCACCGGCTCGGCACGGGCACGGTGATGGGCGTGACCTTCATCAGCTACGCCTTCAACCTCAACCTCGGGTCGCTGGTGGGCGGCGTTGCCTTCCGCTACCGGCTCTATTCGCGCCTGGGCCTCGCGAACGAGACCATCACGCGCGTGCTCGGCTTCAGCATGCTGACCAACTGGCTCGGCTACCTCGTGGTGGCCGGTGCGGCATTCCTTTTCTGGCCGATGACGCTGCCGCCCGGCTGGAAGATCGACCACGAGGACCTGCGCATGCTCGGCGCGGTGCTGCTGATGGTGGCCCTGGCCTACCTGGTGCTGTGCGCAGCGGCGAAGGGGCGCGTCTGGCGCGTGCGCGGCCATGCGTTCAGGACGCCGGGGCTGGCGATGGCGCTGCTGCAGCTCGCCATGTCGTGCACCAACTGGTCGCTCATCGGCGGCGTGATCTGGTTCCTGCTGCAGGGTCAGGTCGGCTATCCGCAGGTGCTCGCGGTGCTGCTGGTGGCGGCGGTGGCCGGCGTCGTCACGCACGTGCCGGCGGGGCTCGGCGTGCTCGAGGCGGTGTTCGTGGCGCTGCTGTCTCACGAGGTGCCGGAAGCCCAGCTGCTCGGCGCGCTGCTGGCCTATCGCGGCCTGTACTACCTGCTGCCCCTGATGGTGGCCGCGCTGGGCTATCTGGTGACGGAGGCGAGAGCGAAGCGGCTGGGAATGGCGGGGCGCTAGAAGCGATAGGCGTAGCGCAGCCGGACGAAGGTCTCGCCCGGGTTCGGTTTCTTGATGCCGCCATTCGAGAAGTGCTGCACGCGCAGCGACAGTTCATGCGCGCCGTGTTCGCCGAAGCTGCGTCCGATGCCCAGCACCTCCGTGAACTGGAAGGCGGTGCTGAAGCTGCGGTCGGGTGTCCTGTAGACGTGATCCATCACGCTGCCGCCGACGCCGCCTTCGGCAAACCAGGGCGAGTCGCCATGGTCGAAGCGGTAGCGCCAGGTGTAGATGGCGCCGATCTGCGTGTAGTTGCGCGGGCCGTTGCCGAGGGCGGGCGCATGCCAGTTGCTCAGGTACACATCCCAGTAGCCCGAGAGCGCGCCTTCGCGCACCGGCTGGCGTGGTGACCACGGGAAGGTCATGCCCACCGTGGCCGAATCGGCGCTGCCCATTTGCCCGTGCGGGGCGCGGCCTCCCTCAACGTACATGCCCGTTGCGCTGTCTTCGAATGCATGGGCCGCCGCGCCCGGAAGAGCCAAAAGGGCCGAAAGGGCCGTGAACAGGGCGGCCCGGAGAGGTGTGGCGACGCGAAATCTCATGATGCGGCCCGTGATGAGTGACCTGAAACAGGAAGACACCATCAATCTCAACCCTGTTTCAGCATTCGCTCGGCACGTAATTTCCACATCGGGAAGTAGGACCCGATCAATAAAAATGCAGTGCCGGATTTGCTGCACTGCAGCATTTTCGGGCCGGCGAAGCCTATAGTGACCCGACCTCCTCCAGCGCACTGCCCTCATGCCCTCCCTCACCTCCGCCGCCCGCCTGGCCAATCCGCTCATGCAGTGGTTCGACCTGGCCTTCAAGACCCATGAGATGCTGCTGTCGTCCGGCTCCGTGATCCGCATGCGCACCGAGCGCATCGCCAAGGCCGGGCTCACCCCCAGTGCGGCCGACCTCGCGGAATTCCAGCTCATGGGGCAGGAAAAACTGGCGGCTGCAAGCGAGGCTGGCATCGCGATGGCGAAGCAATGGCACAGCAGCCATTTCTCGCTCGCCAGCCGGGTGCTGCAGCAATGGGTTCAGGGCACGACGGCCTTCTTCTTGCTGGCGGGCAGTGTCACGCCGGCCCAGGCGGCCGCGCATGGCGATGCGTTCGTGCAATCGGCCGCAGGCACGGTCGATGCCGCGAGCCAGCTGCCGGAAATCGCGGCGCGCATCGCACGCGAGGGCCTGGAGCCGATCCACGCGGCGGCTACCTCCAACGCACGCCGGCTGGCCGAACTGGAATCCTGAGCAGGCTCTTCAGGACTTCGCCGGCACCAGCGTCAGCAGCGTGATTTCGGAAGGCGCGCCAAAGCGCTTCGGCGGGCCCCAGTAGCCGGTGCCCCGGCTCACGTACACCCACATGTCCTGCAGGCGGTGCAGGCCGGCCGTGAAAGGCTGCTGCATCGGCACGAACAGGTTCCAGGGAAAGAACTGGCCGCCGTGCGTGTGGCCAGACAGCTGCAGCTGGTAGCCGGCCACCGCAGCCAGTGGCGCGCTGCGCGGCTGGTGCGCGAGCAGCACGCGCGTGTGCACCAGCGGCGGCGCGTCGTGCAGCGCCAGGTGCGGATCGCTGGTGTGCGCCGCGTCGAAATGCCCAGCGGTGAAGTCGGTCACGCCAGCAAGTACCAGCGCGCTTTCGAACAGCTCTTCATCGGTCTGCGCACCGCGCACGTTGCGCGTCTGCAGCACCACGTGCTCGTTGAGCAGCACCTTCAGGCCGAGCCGGCGCAGCTCGTCGATCCAGGCATGCGCGCCCGCGTAGTACTCGTGGTTGCCCGTGACCACGAAGGTGCCGTGGCGCGCACGCAGACCGGCCAGCGGCGCGATGTGCTCGCGCAGTTCCGGCACGGTGCCGTCGACCAGGTCGCCGGTGATCGCGATGGCGTCCGCGCCCAGGCGATTCACCGCGTCGACGATGCGCTGGATGTACGCGCTGCGGATCGTCGGACCCACGTGGATGTCGCTGAGCTGCGCGATCGTGAAGCCTTCGAGCGCCTGCGGCAGGCCGCGGATGGGCACCTCCACCCGCTTCACGCCGGCCGTGCGGCGCGCATTGAGGAAACCGATCGCCGACGTGGCCGTGGCCATTGCCAGCACCGCCAGCGCGCTCCATGGCTGCAGCACATTCCACTGCACCGGCACGCCGCCCAGCGCGCTTGCGAGCCAGGCGAGCAGCAGGCCGGCGTCGCGCAGCAGCGTGAGCACGAACATCGACGAGAACCAGCCCATGCCGATCAGGCCGATCCACTTGAGCACATCGCCCGTGGCGGCATCGCGTCCGGCGCGGCGCGACACGAAAGGCAGCGGAATCGTGACCGCCGACACCGCGAGCGCGAGCAGCGCCAGCGGCCACGCGGGCGTGAGCACGGCCAGCGCGGGCAGCAGGCGCAGCGCGATATAGACGTGCAACAGCGCGGTCAGGGCGCTCAGGGGGCGGATCGGCATCGGGGCAATGAAATCGGGCACTGCCCGGGACACCTCATCTGCAAGGCGCATGCCGCGCATTCAAGGCGCCGGGAAGTGCGGCAATAGCTATTTTTTCTATAGCGCGAAGCGCCCGGATAGCAGGCTTCATGGCTCGGCCGGGCCCGCAAGAACGGCACCGGCCGCCGCGGTGCCGGCGCCCACTTTCGCCGCGCTACTGCACCGTACGCGTGCCGGCCGAAGCCATGTCGGTGCCTGCCGGCCAGATGAAGCTCGCCTTGGCCGGCGCGCCCTGCAGCACGTGCAGCTGCTGCTTCAGCACCTGGCTGCCGATGCGGGCCTCGACCTCATAGGTGCCCGGATCGAGGCGCGCCACCATGAACGGGCCGCCCGACACCACGTTGTCGAGCAGTGCGGTGCCGCTGCTGTCGCGCACCGTCACGTGCACGTTGGCCGCGAAGTCGGCGCCCTTGCTGTCCTTGACCGCGAATTCGAAGGTGGCGGGCCAGCGCGGCGACACCGTCTCCATCAGCTGGGCCTCGTCGCTGCCGATGCCGCCGCTCATGTATTCGACACCGTGCGCCATGTAGATCGGCGGGTTCACCGCCGCCTGGGCAGGCGAAAGCGCGCCGAGCACAACGGCGGCGCAGAACAGAGCGGCCGCCAGCGGCCGCATCGCGCGCGATGATGGAAAACGGGTGCTCATGGTCGGAATCCTTTCCTTGTCGTCGTGGCGGGAAGCCACGACGTCACTGTGCGGTTCGCGGCTTAGGAAAGGCTGACCGGAAAAAACACTCAGCGGGCGGTGGACGTCTGCGCCAGCGCCTGCGGCAACGACGGCGCGACCGAGGCCATGTCGAAATTCGACGGCCACACGAACGACGCACGCGCCGGCATCCCGGCAATCACCACCAGCGACTGTGTCAGCGTGAGGCCGCCGAGCGTCACGTTCACGTCATAGGCGCCCGGATTGAGGCGCGCGAGCATGTAGGGGCCTTGCGACTGCACGTCCATCACGACCTGGCCGGTGTATTTCTGGCGTATTTCAATGAGGGCCTTGGCGGGAAAGCCGGGCACCCCCGCACCCTTGCCGTCGCTCACGCCGAAATCGATGGTCGCGGCCCAGCGCGGCGACACCATTTCCATGAACGCGGCTTCGTCCTTGGCGGCGCCGCCGCACATGTACTCGATGCCCTGCGCCACCTGGATGGGCGGGTTCGAGAACGCGTGGGCTGAAGTCACGGCCCCGAGGAATGCTGCTGTACCGCCCAATACCAGCGCGGCCAGGGGCCGGCGGAGACGCGTAGGGTTCATTGCTGTGTGGTCCTCGATCTTGCGTGACGTGAAATCCGTCGGGGATTTTGCTTAGCAAGAGTCGGGCTAGATATAGCGTTTACGAGGAACGATCTTCGGATTGGAGGTGAATGCTATTGTTTTCATAGCTGATGACGGCCTTGTGACGTGCATTGCCGGTACTTTTGCTAACAAACCTCAGGGAAACCCTGATACGCCTTGGTCTGCGGCGTTTTCGGGACGGATTCCGCCGGCGGGCATGGCGCGCGCCTACAGCCGTGCATGGCGGTGCGAGCTAAGAACGGTTGAACGCAAACAAGGAGCTTCAGCCATGACACTCCAATCGACCATCGACGACTTCAGGAAAGTGGATGCCGCGCGCGCCGACTATCCAGGCGAGCACCTCGCCGTGCTGGGCGCCGGCGTCTTGCTGCTGCTGGCGGCGGGCCGCAGCCGCTCGTTCCTGACGCGCATCGCGGTCGGTGCGGCAGGCGGCGCCCTGATCGGGCGCGCGGCGAGCGGCACCGGCGGGATCGCCCGGTTGGCAGGCGCATTGCAGGCCGGGGGCTGGCCATGGCTGCGGCGCTGAGAGGACGGCCTGGCCGGTCCTTCGGGCCTTGGGGGCCGCCGCAGTATTGGGCGCCGTGCCTCGGGGTGGCACTCGTTGCGATGTGCCTGTTCTATGCAACCCTCCAGGGGCTGGTGCGTGAGAGCGCGGCACGCGCGCCGGTTCAGGCGAGCGTCCCGGCTGCGTTCGTCCAGCCGCCCGTGACGAACGATCGCGAGGAAGCTGCGCGGCCTCCTGTGAGGCCGGCTGCCCTCCCCGTCGCGTCTCTCGTTCCGCTGGAACGTGCCCCTGTCGAGCCCCCCCGCGTGGCAACGCCCACCGTCGAGGTGACCAAGTGCATCGGCCCGTCGGGCGAAGCCGAATACTCCGACGGTCCGTGCTCGAACGGCGGGCTCGCCACGACCTTGCGCCTGCAATGAGAAACGCCCGGGTGACCGGGCGTTCTCAGGCTCTTCAGCGGTGCGGCACGGGGCCGCGCGCGTCGGTGACGACCATCGTCACACGTCGATATTCGCCGCCCGCAGCGCGTTCTGCTCGATGAACTCCCGACGCGGCTCGACCTCATCTCCCATCAGCATCGTGAACACACGATCCGCTTCGATTGCGTCGTCGATCTGCACGCGCAGCAGGCGCCGCACGGTCGGGTCCATCGTGGTTTCCCACAGCTGCTCGGGGTTCATCTCGCCCAGACCCTTGTAGCGCTGGCGCGAGGTGGCGCGCTCGGCTTCGCTGATCAGCCACTTCATGGCCTGGCGGAAGTCGTCGACCTTTTCTTCCTTGGCACGTTCGCCTTCGCCGCGCTTCACCAGCGCGCCTTCGGGACTCAGCAGGCCGCGGAAGGTGTTGGCGGCTTCGGCCAGCGCTGCGTAGTCGGCGCCGTGGACGAAGTCCTGCGTGAGCACGCTGCTCTTGATGTTGCCGTGGTGGCGGCGGCTGATGCGCAGCAGCGGCTTGTCGGTGCGGGCGTCGAATTCGCTGCTCACCTCGGCCGGCACGCCGGTCGTGTTGAGCTCGCGCAGCTTGGCCTGCAGCGCGACGGCCGAAGCCTCGGCGGCGGGCGTGGTGTCGAGGTCGAGCGCCACGCCGTCGGCAATCGCGCGCAGCGCCTCGGCGTCCATGAAGTTGCGCAGGCGCGCAATGACGGCCTCGGCCACCTGGTGCTTGCGCGCCAGCTCGCCCAGGGTGTCGCCGCTGAGCGTGGTGGAGTTCGCGCCGCCGGTCTGCAGGCTCGCGTCCTTCAATGCCACCTTGAGCAGGAAGGCGTCGAGCGCGGGGCCGTCCTTCAGGTACTGCTCTTCCTTGCCGACCTTCACCTTGTACAGCGGCGGCTGCGCGATGTAGATGTGGCCACGCTCCACCAGCTCCGGCATCTGCCGGTAGAAGAAGGTGAGCAGCAGCGTGCGGATGTGGGCGCCGTCGACGTCGGCGTCGGTCATGATGATGATGCGGTGGTAGCGCAGCTTGGCGACGTTGAAGTCATCCGCGCCGCCGCCCGCGGTGGTTGCGCCGGCGCGGCCGATGCCGGTGCCCAGCGCGGTGATCATCGTGAGAATTTCGTTGCTGGTCAGCAGCTTCTCGTAGCGCGCTTTTTCCACGTTCAGGATCTTGCCGCGCAGCGGCAGGATGGCCTGGAACTTCCGGTCGCGACCCTGCTTGGCGGAGCCGCCGGCGGAGTCGCCCTCCACCAGGTAGACCTCGCACAGCGCGGGATCTTTTTCCTGGCAGTCGGCCAGCTTGCCGGGCAGGCCCATGCCGTCGAGCACGCCCTTGCGGCGCGTCATTTCGCGGGCCTTGCGGGCCGCTTCGCGGGCGCGGGCAGCCTCGACGATCTTGCCGCAGATGATCTTGGCGTCGTTCGGGCGTTCCTGCAGGTAGTCGGTCAGCAGCTTGCCGACGATGTCTTCCACCGGCGCGCGCACTTCGCTGGACACCAGCTTGTCCTTGGTCTGGCTCGAGAACTTGGGCTCGGGCACCTTCACGCTCAGCACGCAGCACAGGCCTTCGCGCATGTCGTCGCCGGTGACTTCGACCTTCGCCTTCTTCGCGAACTCGTTCTCTTCGATGTACTTGTTGATGACGCGGGTCATCGCGGCGCGCAGGCCCGTGAGGTGGGTGCCGCCGTCGCGCTGCGGGATGTTGTTGGTGAAGCAGAGAACCTGCTCGTTGTAGCCGCTGTTCCACTGCATCGCCACTTCGACGCCGATGTGCGTGCCGGGAATGCCGCCGTAGGTGTCGGCCGGGCGCTCGCCCTCGGCGTAGAACGAGTTCGGGTGCAGGACGGTCTTGCCCTTGTTGATGAACTCCACGAAGCCGCGCACGCCGCCGGCGCCGGAGAAGTCGTCTTCCTTGCCGGTGCGCTCGTCCTTCAGGCGGATGCGCACGCCGTTGTTCAGGAAGCTCAGTTCGCGCAGGCGCTTGCTGAGGATTTCGTAGTGGAAGTCCGAGTTCTCCTTGAAGATCTCGGTGTCCGGCAGGAAGTGCACCTCGGTGCCGCGCTTGTCGGTGTCGCCGATGATCTTCATGGGCGAGACCTCGACGCCGTTCACCGTTTCGAGCAGCCGGTCCTGCACGAAGCCGCGGCTGAATTCGAGCTCGTGGATCTTGCCTTCGCGGCGCACCACGAGGCGCAGCATCACGCTCAGCGCGTTCACGCAGCTCACGCCCACGCCGTGCAGGCCACCCGACACCTTGTAGCTGTTCTGGTTGAACTTGCCGCCGGCGTGGAGTTCGGTCAGCGCAATTTCGGCGGCCGAGCGCTTGGGCTCGTGCTTGTCGTCCATCTTCACGCCGGTGGGAATGCCGCGGCCGTTGTCGGTGACGCTGATGGAGTTGTCGCTGTGGATCGTGACGACGATGTCGTCGCAGTAGCCGGCCAGCGCTTCGTCGATGGAGTTGTCGACGACTTCGAAAACCAGGTGGTGCAGGCCGGTGCCGTCGGAGGTGTCGCCGATGTACATGCCGGGGCGCTTGCGCACGGCCTCGAGGCCCTCGAGGATCGTGATGGAGCCCTCGCCGTAGCTGGCGTCGGGCGGCACGACCTGGACTTCAGGGGTGTAGACCGGCTCGGTGTGCGGCACTTCGGGCTTGTTTTCTTCAGCACTCATTCGGATATTCCTCTGTCTCTCACGGCATTCACGTGATTTTTCGGGCTCTCAAAAGCTCAATTCGCCGCCTCTTGAAAGCGCAAACCCGCGGAGGGCCGCGGGCTGTGTGCGCAAGGCGCTTCGGGGTCTGTCTGCTAGATACGCATCGGCATCACGACGTACTTGAAGGATGCGTTCTCGGGGATGGTCAGTAACGCCGAGCTGTTGGAGTCGGCAAGGTCGAGCTTGACCATGTCCTGGTCCATGTTCGACAGCGCGTCGATCAGGTAGGTGACGTTGAAGCCGATCTCGATGGCGTCGCCGCCGTAGTCGATGTCGAGTTCGTCCTGCGCTTCTTCCTGCTCGGCGTTGTTCGACGCGATGCGCAGCGTGCCCGGTTCGATGTTCAAGCGCACGCCCTTGAACTTCTCGCTCGTCAGGATGGCGGTGCGCTGCAGGCTGGCCAGCAGCGGCGCGCGGCCCAGTGTGACGCTGTTCTTGTGGTTCTTCGGGATCACGCGGTTGTAGTCGGGGAACTTGCCCTCGACCAGCTTGGTGACGAACTCCATGCCGCCAAAGCTGAACTTGGCCTGGTTGTTCGCGAACTGCATCTCGATGGCGCCCTCGGCGTCCGACAGCAGGCGCTGCATTTCGATCACGGTCTTGCGCGGAAGAATGACTTCCTGGCGCGGCACCTCGACGTCGAGCATGGCGGAAGAAAACGCCAGGCGGTGGCCGTCGGTGGCGACCAGGCTCAACTGCTTGCCTTCGGCCACGAACAGGATGCCGTTCAGGTAGTAGCGGATGTCGTGCACGGCCATCGCGAACGAAACCTGCGAGAGCAGGTCCTTCAGCGTCTTTTGCGGCACGCTGAACACGGGGCCGAAATTGGCGGCTTCCTGCACCAGGGGGAAGTCTTCGGCGGGCAGCGACTGCAGCGTGAAGCGGCTCTTTCCGCCCTTGAGCACCAGCTTGCTCGCGCTCGATTCGAGGCTCACGGTCTGGTCGGCCGGCATGGTGCGCAGGATGTCGATCAGCTTGCGCGCGCCGATGGTGGTGGTGAAGTTGCCTTCGTCGCCGCCGAGCTCGGCGGTGGTGCGGATCTGGATTTCGAGGTCGCTGGTGGTCAGCTGCAGCTGGCCACCGGTCTTGCGGATCAGCACGTTCGCCAGGATCGGCAAGGTGTGACGCCGCTCCACGATGCCCGCCACCGACTGCAGCGCGGCGAGGACTTTGTCTTGGTTTGCCTTCAAAACGATCATGTCTTCTTCCTCTTCTCTATCTCTTTGAATCAGCTTGTAAGGGCGCCATTCTCCGCTGTCGCGAGGGGCTTTCTTGATGACATTCGGCGGTCAGCCCTTGAGCGTCTGCTCGAGCACGTGAAGCTGCTGGTTGAGCTCGGTGAGCTGCTGGCGCTCGCCCGAGATCTTGCGCACCGCGTGCAGCACCGTCGTGTGATCGCGCCCACCGAACAGCTCGCCGATTTCGGGCAGGCTTTTCTGCGTAAGCTCCTTGGCCAGGTACATCGCGATCTGCCGCGGTCGCGCAATGCTGGCCGGGCGCTTCTTGCTGTACATGTCGGCGACCTTGATCTTGTAGTAGTCGGCGACCGTCTTCTGGATATTCTCGACCGAGATCTGACGGTTCTGGATCGACAGGAGGTCGCGCAGCGCCTCGCGCGCCAGAGCGATCGAGATCTCCTTCTGGTTGAAGCGCGAGTAAGCCAGGATCTTGCGCAGCGCGCCTTCGAGTTCGCGCACGTTGGAGCGCACGTTCTTGGCGACGAAGAAGGCCACTTCTTCCGGCATTTCGGCCGATTCGGCGCGCGCCTTGTTGATCAGGATGGCCACGCGCATTTCGAGTTCAGGCGGCTCGATGGCCACCGTGAGGCCCGAATCGAAGCGCGACACCAGGCGTTCATGGATGTCGGCCAGGCCCTTCGGGTAGGTGTCGCTGGTCATCACGATGTGCGACTTCTTGGCGAGCAGGGCCTCGAACGCATTGAAGAATTCTTCCTGCGTCCGGTCCTTGTTGGCGAAGAACTGCACATCGTCGATCAGCAACAAATCGAGCGAGTGATAGCGCTCCTTGAACTCATCGAAAGTCTTGCGCTGATAGGCTTTGACCACATCCGAGACGAACTGCTCGGCGTGGATGTAGAGAACTTTGGAGTCCGCCTTGTCGGCCAGCAGCCGGTTACCCACAGCGTGCATCAGGTGGGTCTTGCCCAGGCCGACGCCGCCGTAGATGAAAAGCGGGTTGTAAAGATGACCCGGCATGCCGGCCACGTGCATGGCCGCGGCGCGCGCCATGCGGTTGGCCGTGCCCTCGACCAGGGTGTCGAAGGTGAGGCCGGAATTCAGCCTGTTCTTGAAGCCGGCGGCGGCCGGCTCCTCGCCCGGACCGGCCACGTCGCGCGGCACGTCGGTTTCGGCCATGACGGCCACAGGTGCAGGACGGACGGTCGCTTCGCGAGGAGCAAGCGCTAACTCAATGGCGACCGGCTGGCCGTACATCTTCTCGGCCATGGCGGCGATCTTGCCGGCGTACTGGGCCCGGATCCAGTCGAGCTTGAAGCGGTTGGCGACGAACACCGTCATGCGCGAGAGGTCGTCGGCGACCTGCGCAGTCAGGGGCTTGATCCAGGTGTTGAACTGCTGCTCTGACAGCTCCTGCGCGAGTTGGTCGACGCAGGCCTGCCAGAGGCTTTCGCCGATGCCGTCAGTCGACATGGGCGCTTGAAAAAGTGATGAGACCCTCGGGCATTTTTTGGTATAGGTATTGTGGATATTCTCTGCTGGAAGGCGCCCGGCATTCTAACTTGTCAAAACCTTATCCACACGCCGCTGGGCCGATCGAAAGGCCCGCAAATCCACTCGAAGATTGTTCCGGCGGCCAATGTTTGCGATAATTGCGGGTTTCCCTGAAAACCTCTTGCGTCTTTCGGGGACCATCCGAAACACGCTCCCCCGGCGGCCCGCAGGTACTTCATGCTTTTTGTGCGAAGAACCGGCGCGAACAGGGAAATAGGAAATCACCATGAAACGCACTTATCAAGCATCCAAAGTCCGCCGCGCCCGTACCCACGGCTTCCTGGTCCGCATGAAGACCCGCGGCGGCCGCGCCGTCATCAACGCACGCCGCGCCAAGGGCCGCAAGCGCCTGGCCGTCTGACGGCAGCCCACCTGCCGTTGCCAGCAGCCGACACGTCAGCGCAGGCTTCCATAGCCAGCGCTTCTGGCGTATCCGGTCCGGCTTCCATGCAGCGGCTCAAGACCCGCGCGCAATTCCAGGCCGTCCTCGCAGGTGCCACCGTGGCGCGCACTGCTCATTTCGCATTGCATCGCTGTGCGCTCGATCTCGCATCGGGCGCACCGCCGTTGTTCGCGTCCGACGATGTCTGGCTGGGCGCCATGGTGCCCAAGCGTTGGGCGCGTCGCGCGGTCACGCGCAACGCCATCAAGCGCCAGATCTATACGGTGAGCGCCGCACCCGGCGTCGGTTTGCCACGTGCTGCGCACGTGGTGCGGCTGCGCGCCGGTTTCGACCGCAAGGAATTCGTGAGCGCCACTTCGGACAAGCTCAAGGCAGCGGTGCGCGCCGAACTCCAGCAGCTGCTGGCGCGGGCGGCGCGTTCTTCCGCGCCCGCTTCCTCCTCGTCATGAAACGCCTGCTGATCGGCCTTGTGAAGGGCTACCGCCTGCTGCTGAGCCCCTGGCTCGGCCAGTCGTGCCGCTTCACGCCGAGCTGCTCGGCGTATTCGATCGAGGCGCTGGAAGTGCATGGCGCGCTCAAGGGCAGCTACCTCACTCTGCACCGCATCGCGCGCTGCCAGCCATGGTGCGATGGCGGGCACGATCCGGTTCCACCGAAATCACAGCGTCGCACTGACAAGTCAGGCTCGCTGTTTTCGTCTCTTCTCTCCTCCGACAAGAAGTCTTCGTCATGAACGATATACGCCGCACGATCCTGTGGGTGATTTTTGGGTTCTCGCTGGTGCTGCTGTGGGACCAATGGCAGGTCTTCAACGGCAACAAGCCGACCTTCCTGCCGTCGAGCAAGCCGGCCGCGGTGGCCTCCGCCCCGGCCGCTGGCAGCGCACCCGCCGCCAGCAACGGCGTGCCGGCTGCATCTTCGTCGGGCGCGAGCGGCGGCAGCGCCGGTGCCGTGCCCACGCAAGCCGCTGCAGCCGCGCCGCGCGAGCAGGTCAGCGTGACCACCGACCTGTTCAAGGCCACGATCGACAGCGAAGGCGGCACGGTCAACCACCTCGAGCTGCTGAAGTACGACGAAGCCGACCGCACCAAGCGCGTCGTGCTGTTCGAAAACGGCTCGCCGGCCACGCGCTATGTGGCGCAGACCGGTCTGCTGAACCCCGTCGACTCGGGTGAGCGCTTTCCCAACCACCTGACGCCGATGACGCCGAAGGCCGGCCCGCGCGAGATGGCCGATGGCCAGAACACGCTGGAAGTGGGCTTCGAAAGTGCCCCCGTCGGCGGCCTGAAGTACGTCAAGACCTACGTGTTCCACCGCGGCGACTACGCCATCGGCGTGCGCCACGAGGTGGTCAACGTGAGCGACCAGCCGCGCGACGCCCAGCTCTACATGCAGCTGCTGCGCCATGGCACGGTGGCCGCCGGCACGATGTTCGGCACCAACACCTTCACCGGTCCGGCCGCGTACACCAACGAGAAGAAGTTCCACAAGCTCGACTTCAAGGACATCGCCAAGGGCAAGATCGAACCGCCCCCGCCGGCCAACGACGGCTGGATCGCGATGGTGCAGCACTACTTCGCGTCGGCCTGGCTGCTCAAGGGCGATCCGGCCAGCGAACAGCTGCGCCGCGAATTCCGCGTGAAGGACCTGGGCGACAACCTCTTCACCGTCGCCATGGTGGCCACGCTGCCGAAGATCGCGCCGGGCGCCACGCAGGTCGTGAACAGCGCGCTGTTCGCCGGCCCCGAAGAAGAAAAGAAGCTCGAAGCCATCGCCCCGGGCCTGGACCTGGTGAAGGACTACGGCATCTTCGCGATCATCTCCAAGCCGCTGTATTGGCTGCTCACGCAACTGCACGGCATCCTGGGCAACTGGGGCTGGGCGATCGTTGCGCTCGTGGTGCTGCTGAAGGCGGCCTTCTACTGGCTCAACGCCAAGGCCTACGCCAGCATGGCCAAGATGAAGGCCATCAATCCGAAGATCATGGAAATGCGCGAGCGGCTGAAGGACAAGCCGCAAGAGATGCAGCAGGAAATGATGCGGATCTACAAGACCGAGAAGGTCAATCCGATGGGCGGCTGCTTCCCCATCGTGATCCAGATCCCGGTGTTCATCGCGCTGTACTGGGTGCTGCTGTCGTCGGTTGAAATGCGCCACGCCCCGTGGATCGGCTGGATTACCGACCTGTCGGCGCCGGACCCCTGGTACATCCTGCCGATCGTGATGACGGCCACCTCGCTGTTCCAGACCTGGCTCAACCCGACGCCGCCCGATCCGATGCAGGCCAAGCTGATGTGGATCATGCCGCTCGCGTTCAGCGTGATGTTCATCTTCTTCCCGGCCGGCCTGGTGCTGTACTGGATCACGAACAACACGCTGTCGATCGCGCAGCAGTGGTTCATCAACAAGCGCCTGGGCGTGCTCGGCGCCAAGAAGTAGCCGCACGACGCCCCAGTCATCCCCCGAAAGGGCCGCGAAAGCGGCCCTTTTTGCTGAAAGAATCCGCACCATGCTGTTCGCCCGCACCACCGATCCCATCGTCGCCATCGCCACCGCCTCAGGCCGTGGCGCGGTCGGCATCGTGCGGGTGTCGGGCGCCAGGCTGGCGCCGCTGATCGACGCCATCTGCGGCCGCGTGCTCAAGCCGCGCGAAGCCACCTACCTGCCGTTTCGCGATGCCGGCGGCGAGCCGGTCGACCATGGCCTGGCCATTCACTTTCCTTCGCCGAATTCCTTCACCGGCGAGGACGTGCTCGAATTGCAGGCCCACGGCGGCGCGGTCGTGCTGCAGCTGCTGCTGGCGCGCTGCCTCGAAGCCGCGGCCGAGCCTGATCCCGTCACCGGCCGCGCTCGCCTGCCCGGCTTGCGCGTGGCCGAACCTGGCGAGTTCAGCCAGCGGGCCTTTCTCAACGGCAAGGTCGACCTGGCACAGGCCGAGGCGATCGCCGACCTGATCGACGCCAGCACCGAGGCGGCTGCGCGCAGCGCCGGGCGCTCGCTGTCGGGCGCTTTCTCGCGCGAGATCCATACGCTGCGCGATGCGTTGATCCACCTGCGCATGCTGGTCGAAGCGACGCTCGACTTCCCGGAAGAAGAGATCGATTTCCTCCAGAAAGCCGATGCCACCGGGCAACTGGCAAAGCTGCAGTCGCAGCTCGCGGCCGTGCAGCAGCGCGCGAAACAGGGTGCGCTGCTGCGCGAAGGCATCAAGGTCGTGATCGCAGGCCAGCCCAACGCGGGCAAGAGCTCGCTGCTCAATGCGCTGGCCGGTGCCGAACTGGCCATCGTGAGCGCAGTGGCGGGCACCACGCGCGACGTGGTCTCGCAGACCATCCAGATCCACGGCGTGCCGCTGCACGTGGCAGACACCGCCGGCCTGCGCGAGAGCAGCGACGAGGTCGAGCAGATCGGCGTGGCGCGTGCCTGGGGCCAGATCGAAAGCGCCGACGCCGTGCTGTTCCTGCACGACCTGACGCGTGCCCATCTGGCCGACTACGCCGCCGCCGATGCCGACATCCTGGTCGGCCTGCGCCAGAAGCTGCTTGCGAGCGTGCCGGTGCTCGACGTCTGGAACAAGCAGGACGCCGCGCCTGCCGCCCATGCCGGGCATGGCATCGCCTTGTCCGCCAAGACCGGCCTGGGCATCGAGGCCCTGCGTGAACAGCTGTTGGCCATGGCCGGCTGGCAGGCCGTGCCCGAGGGCGTGTACCTCGCACGGGCGCGCCACGTGCAGGCGCTGGCCCGGGTCGAAACGCACCTGGCGCTGGCGGCCAGCCATCTGGCGGCGCAGGCCCAGTTGCTCGACCTGCTGGCCGAAGAACTGCGGCTGGCACAGAACGCCCTGAACGAGATCACCGGCGAGTTCGGCGCGGACGACCTGCTGGGCGTCATCTTTTCGCGCTTCTGCATTGGTAAATAGCGACAGCCGGTTTGAAAAACGTAAACAGTTGTAGCCGAATCTCCTGAGCATCGCTGATACTTCGGCTCACATGCGGGGGCCGAAGAAAACATGTCCATCCAGAACCTGAGCCGCGCCATCGCGGAGAACATCAACACCGACGCGTTTGCGTTGACGTTCAACGTCCAGCAGTGGGAAACACTGGCGGGTTATCTGCAGCCCATCGATACCGGCGTTGGCGACGTGCTGATCGAACAGGGCACGCCGGACCGCTCGGTTTTCTTCATCGAGAGCGGTGCCATCAGCGTGCACCGCGTCAGCAGCAAGGAGCAGATGCGGCTGGCCGTGCTCACGTCCGGCTCGGTGGTCGGCGAAGGCTCGTTCTTCTCGCGCCAGCCGCATTCGGCCAACGTGGTGGTCACCGGCGCAGGCCGTGTGTGGCGGCTCACGGCGATCCGCTTTGCGGAAATGTCGAACCGCCAGCCCAACATGGCGCTGGAGATCGCGATGGCGCTCGGCGCCGTGATCGCCAAGCGCATGGCGCACCGCTCCAAGCGCGTCGCCGTGACCTGAGGCTGCGCTGTCCGCCGGCGGATCGATCTGCCACATGCGGGCAGGCCAGCCAGCTTTTCGTTTTGACCCCCGAGAGTAGTCAGTAAGCAATCCATGGCCTCGATCTGTCCGGTCTGCAGCACGGAAAACCGCGGCGGCGCGAATTTCTGCAGGAGCTGCGGCGTCAAGCTGCCTGCCGCAGGAGACCGGATTCCCCCGCCGCCGAGCCCCGAACGCGAATGGGCCGCCACCGCGCCCGCCCAGTTGCGCGCGCCGACCATTCCGGCGCCGCTGTTCGATCCGGACGAGGCGCTGCCCGCGCGCGCATCTTTTTCGGCAGGTCGGCCGCGCGGCAGAGCAACGAGCATGAACAGACCGTGCTCATGGTGCACGACGACGAACTGCCGCGGACACCCGCGCCGCCCGCTTCGCCGCCGGGCCTGGAGTCGACCTGGGCCCCGAAGCCCGGAACGAAAAGGAGAAGCCGGGTCAAAGTCCGGCAATCCGTGCCGGCCGAACGGCCGCTGCGCAAGCGCGTGATCCTGTTGTGGCTCGGTCTGCTGGTGGTCGCGGTGGCAATGATCGTCGCCGGTTGGTCCGGCAACGAGACGCGAAAGGCGCCTGCGGCCGCTGAGGAGGCCACCGCCCCAGCCACCGAAACTCCAGTGCCCGTGGCGCCGTCGTCGTCGCCGCCCGCCGAACCATCGCCGGCGGCGCCCGAACCCCAGCCCGCCGAGCCGGCCGTGACGCCGCCTGCCGCGGAAACCGCACCGGCTGCCGCCGCGGCGCTCAAGCCCGCTGCCAAGCCACGCAACAAGCAGGCGACCACTGCCGCGCCGCCGTCGAACACGCCCGAACCCGCTGCCGCAGTCGCCGCCCCCGCCCCGGCGCCGGCACCTGTTGCTGCGGCCGAGCCCCAGGCCATGTGCGGCGACCGCAACTTCATCGCCAAGGCGCAATGCATGGCGGCCCAGTGCCTGAAGCCCGAATTCAAGGCCCATGCGCAGTGCGAAGCGGTGCGCCGCCAGCAGCGCATCGAAGAAGAAAAGCGCAACCCGACGCTGATCAACTGAGCTCGCCTCTACCCGGGGCCCCCCTGCAAAGCAGGTTCCGCGGTGTTCCCGAACAGGAAACTAGCCTTTTTGCAGGCGGTCGATGGCAATCGCCAGCGCGGCTGGCTTGCCGGACAGCACCAGCGTATCGCCCTCCGACAGCACCGTGCTGTCGGCCAGCGCGCGCGGCTGGCCGTCGTGCCGACGCAAGCTGGCCACGCGCACACCCAGCGTGGGCAGCGCCAGCCGTTCGAGCGGCTGGCCCACCGCGCGCGCGCCGGCGTTGAGCGTGAAGCTGTTGAGGCGCTCGTGATCGAGTTCGTCGGCGTTGTCGTCATCGGCGCCGTGGAAGTAGCCGCGCAGCAGGTTGTAGCGGGCGTCGCGCTGGTCCTGCACCACGCGGATCACGCGGCGCATCGGCACGCCGACCAGCGCCAGCGCATGGCTCGCGAGCATGAGCGAACCTTCGATGGCCTCGGGCACCACTTCCGTCGCGCCGGCCGCCTGCAGTTTTTCCAGGTCGTGATCGTCCTGCGTGCGCACGATCACCGGCACGTGCGGCGCATGGGCGCGCGTGTTGGCCAGCACCTTCATCGCGCCGGGCACATCGAGGTAGGTGACGACCACGGCACTCGCGCGCGCAAGGCCGGCCGCCATCAAGGCCTGCAGCCGCGCCGCATCGCCGAACACCACCGAGTCGCCGGCGGCGGCGGCCTGCCGCACGCGGTCGGGGTCGAGGTCGAGCGCCATGTACGGGATGCCCTCGCGCTCGAGGATGCGCGCCAGGTTCTGGCCGCAGCGCCCGTAGCCGCAGATGATCACGTGCTGCGCGGTGTTGATGGTCTTGCGCGCGATGGTCGTCATCTGCAGCGACTGCTGCAGCCAGTCGCTGGCCACGAGCTTTCGCACGATGGCGTTGCTGTACATGATGATGAACGGCGTCGTGAGCATCGACAGCACCATCGACGCCAGCACCGGGTTGGCCAGCCACGGCGGCAGCAGGCTGCGCTCCTGCGCCAGCGTCAGCAGCACGAAGCCGAACTCGCCCGCCTGCGCCAGGTAGAGGCCGGTGCGCAGCGATACGCCCGAGGTGGCGCCCAGCACCCGCGCCAGCACCGTCACCAGCCCCAGCTTGAACGCCAGCGGCACCAGCAGCAGCACGGCCACCAGCAGCCAGCGCTCGACCACGATATGCCAGTCGAGCGACATGCCCACGGTGATGAAGAACAGCCCCAGCAGCACGTCGTGGAAGGGACGGATGTCGGTCTCGACCTGGTGCTTGTATTCGGTCTCCGACACCAGCATGCCCGCGATGAAGGCGCCCAGCGCCAGGCTCAGGCCGGCCAGTTCGGTGAGCCAGGCCAGGCCGAGCGTGATCAGCAGCACGTTCAGGATGAAGAGCTCCTCGCTGCGCCGCCGCGCCACCAGCGTGAGCCACCAGCGCATGATGCGCGGGCCGCCGTACAGCAGCACGCCGATCAGGAAGCTCGCCTTCAGCAGCGCGAAGCCCAGCGCCTTGGCCAGCGCCTCGGGCGGCGCGCCCAGTGCGGGGATCAGCACCAGCAGCGGCACCACGGCCAGGTCCTGGAACAGCAGCACGCCCATCACGCGCTTGCCGTGTTCGCTCTCGAGTTCGAGCCGCTCGGCCATCAGCTTGACCACGATGGCCGTGCTGCTCATGGTGAGTGCGCCCGACAGCGCCAGCGCGGTCTGCCAGCCGAGCCGCCACGACGGCGGCAGCCAGTGGGCAATCAGCAGCGCGCCGGCCGTGGCGATGGCCATCGTCAGCAGCACCTGCAGCAGGCCGAGCCCGAACACGTGCTTTCGCATCGCGCGCAGCTTGGGCAGGCTGAACTCCAGCCCGATCACGAACATGAGGAACACCACGCCGAATTCGCCCAGGTGCTGGATGCCTTCGGTGTTCTGCGCCAGCGCGAAGGCATGCGGCCCGATCAGCACGCCGGCCGAGAGATAGCCCAGCATCGGCGGCAGCTTGAGGGAGCGGCACGCCACCACGCCGATCACCGCGGCGAGGAGATACAACAGCGTGAGATCGAACGAAGACATAGGCGGCGATGCTAGAGCAAGACCCATGCGCAGCGCGTCGGGGAGGACACCGAGCGCCGGGCGTGGGGACATCGAGCGCCCCTCGGGGGGAGCGAGGACACGCAGTGCCGAGCGTGGGGGCAACGAGCGCCGCCGGGCCGCCCCAAGGCGCGAGCGCCCCCTTGGGGGGCAGCGAGGACACGCAGTGCCGAGCGTGGGGGCAACGAGCGCCGCCGGGCCGCCCCAAGGCGCGAGCGCCCCCTTGGGGGGCAGCGAGGACACGCAGTGCCGAGCGTGGGGGCAACCCTCCGGCCCGTAAAATCCGGCAATGAGCTCCCGTCCCGTCCCGACCCCCGTGGTCGACCCCGAAGCCATCCTCGCTCGGGCACGTCTCACCTTCGACATCGAAGCCGAAGCCGTCACCGGTCTGAAGACCCGCGTCGGCCCGAGCTTCGTCGAGGCCGTGCGCAAGATCCTCGAAGTGCGCGGCCGCGTGGTCGTGATGGGCATGGGCAAGAGCGGCCACGTCGGCCGCAAGATCGCCGCCACCCTCGCCTCCACCGGCACGCCCGCGATGTTCGTGCACCCGGCCGAGGCCAGCCACGGCGACCTCGGCATGATCAAGGCGGTCGACCTGGTGCTCGCCATTTCCAACAGCGGCGAGGTCGACGAGCTCACCGTCATCCTGCCGGTCGTCAAGCGCCAGGGCGTGCCCCTGATCGCCATGACCGGCCGCCCTGAATCCACCCTCGCGCGCCATGCCGATATCGTGATCGACGCGGGCGTGTCCAAGGAAGCCTGCCCGCTCAACCTCGCCCCCACCGCGAGCACCACCGCCCAGATGGCGATGGGCGACGCGCTGGCCGTGGCGCTGCTCGACGCGCGCGGCTTCGGCTCGGAAGATTTCGCGCGCTCGCACCCGGGCGGTGCGCTGGGGCGCAAGCTGCTCACCCACGTGAGCGACGTGATGCGCTCGGGCGACGAGGTGCCGCGCGTGCCGCCCTCGGCCACCATCAGCGAGCTGATGCGCGCAATGAGCATCAAGGGCTTTGGCGCCGCCGCGGTGGTCGAGCCCGACGGCCGCGCCTCGGGCATCTTCACCGACGGCGACCTGCGCCGCCTGATCGAGGCGGGCGCGGACCTGCGCACGCCCAAGGCGGTCGACGTCATGCACCGCGACCCGCGCACCATCCGCGTCGATGCGCTGGCGGTGGAAGCCGCCGAGCTGATGGAGCAATGCGGCATCACTCGCCTGTTCGTGATCGATGGCGCCGGCGTGGTCGTCGGCGCGATCAACACCAACGACCTGATGCGCGCGAAGGTCATCTGATGCCGCTCGAGTTCCAGGCCGAGACATTGCTCGCCGCGCAGGACGTGCGCATCGTCTTCTTCGACATCGACGGCGTCCTGACCGACGGCGGCGTGTACTTCACCGAGCACGGCGAGACGCTCAAGCGCTTCAGCATCCTCGACGGCTACGGCCTGAAGCTGCTGCGCAAGGCGGGCATCGTGCCGGCCGTGATCACGGGGCGTGATTCGAAGCCGCTGCGCGTGCGGCTCGAGGCGCTGGGCATCGAGCACGTGCGCTACGGCACCGAAGACAAGCTGCCCGCCGCCCAGGCCATGCTCGACCAGCTCGGCTTCGGCTGGGCGCAGGCCGCGGCCATCGGCGACGACTGGCCCGACCTGCCGGTGCTGGCGCGCGTCGGCTTCGCGGCGGCGCCGGCCAACGCCCATGTGGAAGTGCGCGGCATTGCGCGCTACGTCACCCGGGCGCGCGGCGGCGAAGGCGCGGCGCGCGAGTTCTGCGACCTGCTGCTCACGGCCTGTGGCCAGTACCGCGCGATGCTCGACGCTGCCCGGGGCCCGAATCCATGAGCAACGTGAAACGCGCATGGAGCGCGGTGCGCGACGTCCTCGACCGCGCCACGATCTACCTGCCGATCATCCTGACGGCGGCCGTCGCGCTCGGCACCTACTGGCTGGTGCGCAACGCGCCCAAGCTGCTGGAGCCCACGGCCAAGGCCGCGCCCACGCACGAGCCCGACTACTTCATGCGCGATTTCGTCATCAAGAACTTCCTGCCCAACGGCGACCTGCGCAGCGAACTGCACGGCACCGAAGGCCGGCACTACCCGGACTCGGACACCATGGAGGTCGACAAGGTGCGCATGCGAACGGTGTCGCCCGAAGGGCTCGTGACGCGCGCAACGGCCGACCGGGGCGTGTCGAACTCCGACGGCAGCGAGATCCAGCTGTTCGGCAACGCGATCGTCATCCGCGATCCGTCCGTAGGGCCCGGTGGCAAGCCTGCGCCGCGCCTCGAGTTCCGTGGCGACTTCCTGCACGCCTACGTCGACACCGAACGCGTCACGTCGAACAAGCCGGTCACGCTGATCCGCGGCACCGACCAGTTCACCGGCGACACGCTCGACTACGACAACCTGAGCGGCGTGGCGAATCTGAACGGCCGGGTGCGCGGCGTGCTGATTCCTTCGGCGGCTGCTCCTGCAGGGAAGCGCTGAATGACTTCATCCCCGCTTGTCTTCATCACCGGCGCTTCGAGCGGCATCGGCCAGGCGCTGGCTGCGAGCTTCTACGATGCGGGCTATCGCCTGGCGCTGGTCGCCCGGCGCACGGGCGAGATCGAATCGTGGGCTGCGGCGCGCCAGCTGAGCGCAGACCGCTACCGGATCTACAGCGCCGACGTGGCGCAGACCGACAGCATCGTCGCTGCCGGCAATGCCTGCATCGCGCAGCAGGGGCTGCCCGACGTGGTGATCGCCAATGCAGGCATCAGCGTCGGCATCGACACGGCCGAGCGTTCCGACCTCGACGTGCTGGCGCAGACCTTCGCCACCAACAACGTCGGCCTGGCCGCCACCTTCCATCCATTCGTGCGGGCGATGGTGCAGCGCGGCAGCGGGCGGCTGGTGGGCATCGGCAGCGTGGCGTCCATCCGCGGGTTGCCGGGGCACGGCGCGTACTGCGCCAGCAAGGCCGGCGTGGTGGCGTACTGCGAGAGCCTGCGCGGCGAGCTGCACAGCAGCGGCGTCAAAGTCGTCACCCTGTGCCCGGGCTACATCGATACGCCGCTGACGCAGGGCAACCGCTACGGCATGCCCTTCCTCATGAAGGCCGAGGATTTCGCCGCCCAGGCGCTGCGCGCCATCGAGGCCGGCACGAGCTATCGCGTGATCCCGTGGCAGATGGGCGTGGTTGCCAAGATCATGCGCATGCTGCCCAACGCCGTGCTCGACCGGGCGGTGCAGGGGCGCGCACGCAAGAAGCGCAGCGGCGAAGCCTGACAAACCGCACGCGCCGAGCGATCGGCCATTGAAAAAGGCTCCCGAGGGAGCCTTTTGTCTGTGTGTGCCTTGCAGTGCAGGGCTCAGTAGCCGCTGTTGCCGCCGCCGTAGCCACCGCCACCACCGCCGGAACGGCCACCGCCGCCACGGGGGCCGGCGCCGTAGGGGCTGCGGAAACCGCCATCGCCACCACCACCGCCGCCGCCACTGCGGCCACCACCACCGCCGCCGTAGCCGCCGCCACCGCCGGAGCGGCCGCCGCCGCCACCACCGTAGCCGCCACCACCGCCGCCGTAGCCACCGCCACCACCGCCGCCATAACCACCACCGCCGCCGCCGTAACCGCCGCCACCACCGCTGCGCGGGGGACGTGCTTCCATCGGACGTGCTTCATTGACGACGACGCTGCGACCACCCAGGGGCTGGCCGTTCATGCCGTTGATAGCGGCTTGTGCTTCCGCGTCACTGCCCATCTCGACGAAGCCGAAGCCCTTCGAGCGGCCCGTGTCGCGTTCCATCATGACCTTGGCGCTGGTCACTGCGCCGAACTGCCCGAAGGCCTGTTCGAGATCTCCGTCGCGCACCGAGTAAGGCAGGTTGCCGACGTACAGTTTGTTGCCCATCAAGGGACTCCTATAAACACATCAAGAAAAGCGATGGAGTCCCGGAAAGCATCACTCAAACGAGAGCCGTCGAGCCGCGCGAAACTGACCGATCACCGAACTTGCCCCCCGACCAAAATGAAGAGGGAGGCTCGTGCATTATGGGTGAAATAGCCGAAATGCAAGCAGGAATTTGCGTCTTGAGGTAGCACCTGTCAAAACTCCTGAAAGCTAGCACCTACTTGCGGGGTGAGGCGAGGTCCTTGGTGCTACATGTAGAATTCGCCCGTCATTGGGGAGTAGCCGCCTTCCGATTTGCGAGAGGGGCCCGCGTCAACAGACTTGTCCTGCCCCACAGGACATGGCGCGTGCAGTGAACACACCTGGCGAGACCTTTGACCGTGCAACTTCGGGAATATGGCCGAAGGTGTTGCACGGTCAATTGCGTCCTTCGGCCCAAGGAACCCCTCTTCATCATGGAAGCTTTTCTGGTTGCAACCGGCGTGGTTGCGCTCGCCGAAATGGGCGACAAGACCCAACTCCTGGCCCTCCTGCTCGCAGCCCGCTTCAGGAAACCCTGGCCGATCGTCCTCGGCATCTTCGCCGCCACCCTCATCAACCACGCGCTGGCCGGCGCGGTCGGCAACTACATCACGCGCTGGCTTGGGCCCGATGTGCTGCGCTGGATCCTGGGCGGCTCCTTCATCGCGATGGCCGCGTGGATGCTGATTCCAGACAAGCTCGACGACGATGACGCCCCGGGCGCGTCGAAGTTCGGGGTCTTCGGCACCACCGTGATCGCGTTCTTCCTCGCCGAGATGGGCGACAAGACTCAGATCGCCACCGTCATGCTCGCCGCCCGCTTCACGCACGACTATTTCTGGGTGGTGGCGGGCACCACGCTGGGCATGATGCTGGCCAACGCGCCGGTCGTATGGCTCGGCGAGAAGATCGTGCGGCGCGTGCCGATCAAGCTCGTGCACGGCATCTCCGCCGCGATCTTCCTGGTGCTGGGCGTGATCATGATCATCGGTTGGTAAGAAGAGGCCGAGCCCCTTCGAGAAACACCGCGGAACCGGCTCCACCGGGCCGCAGGTGTTGCCCCCGAAGGGGGTTGGCGAAGCGACACGCAGTGCGCGCAGCCTGGGGGATATACTTGCCCTGCGCCGATTTGCTTCAGCTTGCGGGCGCTTTATAAATCCAGCTAAAGACAGGCGCGGCAGACCCGGCTCGTTTTTGGCGAGGCCGGGTTTTTTCATTCATGTCGTCGTCACCATCCTTGGTCGTCACCTCGCAGTCGATGCAGTTCGCAGGCCCGCTGGCCCTGCGCAGCGGCGCGTCGATCAGCGACTACACGCTCGCCTACGAAACCTACGGCACCCTGAACGCCGAGCGCAGCAATGCGGTGCTGGTGTGCCACGCGCTCAACGCGTCGCACCACGTCGCGGGTGTCTACGAAGGCCAGGCCCGTTCCGAAGGCTGGTGGGACAACATGGTCGGCCCCGGCAAGCCGGTCGACACCGATCGCTTCTTCGTCATCGGCGTGAACAACCTCGGCTCCTGCTTCGGCTCGACCGGCCCGATGCACGCCAACCCTGCCACGGGCCGCGTCTACGGCGCCGACTTCCCGGTGGTCACGGTCGAGGACTGGGTGGACGCCCAGGCCGTGCTGCTCGACGCGCTCGGCATCCGCACGCTCGCGGCGGTGATGGGCGGCAGCCTCGGCGGCATGCAGGCGCTCTCGTGGACGCTGCAGTACCCCGACCGCGTGCGCCACGCCGTCGTCGTGGCGAGCGCGCCCAACCTCACGGCCGAGAACATCGCCTTCAACGAGGTTGCGCGCCGCGCCATCGTCACCGACCCCGACTTCCACGGCGGCCACTTCTACGAACACGGTGTGATCCCCAAGCGCGGCCTGCGCATCGCGCGGATGATCGGCCACATCACCTACCTCAGCGACGACGTGATGAACGCCAAGTTCGGCCGCATCCTGCGCAGCGCCGTGGAGGGCGAGGCCGCGGGGCTCGACTACCGCTACTCCACGCAGGACGTCGAGTTCCAGATCGAAAGCTACCTGCGCTACCAGGGCGACAAGTTCAGCGAGTACTTCGACGCCAACACCTACCTGCTGATCACCCGCGCGCTCGACTACTTCGACCCCGCACGCAGCCATGGCGGCAAGCTCAGCACCGCGCTGGCCCAGGCCACCGCCCAGTTCCTGCTGGTGAGCTTCAAGACCGACTGGCGCTTCTCGCCCGCGCGCAGCCGCGAACTCGTGAAGGCGCTGCTCGACAACCGCCGTAACGTGAGCTACGCCGAGATCGATGCGCCGCACGGCCACGACGCCTTCCTGCTCGACGACGTGCGCTACATGGGCGTGGTGCGCTCCTACTTCGAGCGCATCGCCAAGGAGTTCCTGCAATGAGCGACCTCGAGCATCAACGATTGATCGCGGAGCTGGTGCCGCGAGGCGCACGCGTGCTCGACCTGGGCTGCGGCGACGGCGCCCTGCTCGACCTGCTGCAGCGCGAGCGCGGCTGCACCGGCTACGGCGTGGAGATCGCCGACGGCAACGTGCTGCAGTGCATCCGCCGCGGCGTCGACGTGATCCAGCTCAACCTCGACGAAGGCCTCGCGATGTTCGACGACGCCTCCTTCGACGTGGTGCTGCAGATCGACACGCTGCAGCACCTGCGCAATGCCGAGGTGATGCTGCGCGAGACCGCGCGCGTGGGCCGCATCGGCGTCGTCGCCTTTCCCAACTTCGCGCACTGGCCCAACCGCCTGAGCGTGGCGCGCGGCCGCATGCCGGTGACGCGCCGCCTGCCCTACCAGTGGTACGACACGCCCAATATCCGCGTCGGTACCTTCAAGGACTTCGAGGTGCTGGCTGGCAAGAACAACCTGCGCATGCTCGACGCCTTCGGCCTGCAGAACGGGCGCGACGTGCGCTGGCTGCCCAACGCGCGCGCCAGCACTGCGGTCTTCAAGTTCGAGCGCGGCGGCGGCTGAACGCCACGAAGAACGCCGGATGAGCTTCACGCTCGCACAGCCCGTCCACAGCGAGCTGCTCATCAAGAAGAGCCGCTTCATCGGCTGCGTGCAGCCGGTGGCCGACCGGGCGGCCGCGCTGGCCGTGGTCGCCTCGCTGCGCGCCGAACACCCCGCGGCGGCGCATGTGTGCTGGGCCCTCATGGCTGGCGGCCAGTCGGCCGCGAACGACGACGGCGAACCCGGCGGCACGGCCGGCCGCCCGATGCTGGAGGTGTTGCGCCACCAGCAGGTCGAAGGCGCACTCGCGACTGTGGTGCGCTACTTCGGCGGCGTGAAGCTCGGCGCGGGCGGCCTCGTGAGTGCATACACCGACGCGGTCGCGCAGGCCCTGCTCGGCGCCACGCTCGTGCCGTTGCTGCGCCAGCGTAGCCTGCGTTGCGCCGTGCCCTATGCGCTCGAAGGACTCGTGCGGCGCGAACTCGCCGCGGCCGGCGCGGTGCTCGACGGCGTGCAGCACGGCGACGACGTCGCCTTCGCCTTCTCGCTCCCTGAGCCCGATGCCGATGCCTTCATCGTCCGCCTCGGCGATGCTGCGCAAGGGCGCGTCGTCTGGCCGCAGGCGTAACGCGCTTCGGCGGCACGCTGAGCGGCGCCGTCATCGCGAGGATGCCGCGCGGCGCCAATGGCATCGCTTCGTCATCGGGGCCGCGCCGCGCCATCTCCGCGGTCACGATGCCGGTCGGCACCGCGAGCACGCCCCAGCCCAGCAGCATCATGACGGAGGCGATCGCGCGGCCCAGGTCGGTCTTGGGCACGAGGTCGCCGAAGCCCACCGTGGCCATCGTCGAGATGGCCCAGTAGATCGCCACCGGGATGCTGGTGAAGCCATGCACCGGCCCTTCGACCACGTACATCAGCGTGCCCATCACCAGCACCACCAGCATCACGAAGCCGACGAACACGGTGATCTTGCGCCGGCTCGATGCCACCGCCGACACCAGCGCGCGGTACTCCACCGAGTAGCGCGACAGCTTGAAGATGCGGAACACGCGCAGCAGCCGCAGGATGCGCACGTCGATCAGGTAGGCCATCTCGGGCGCGAAGGCCACGAGAAAAGTCGGCAGCAGCGCGAGCAGGTCGATCACGCCGTAGAAGCTCGTTGCATAGCGCAGTGGCTTGTTCACGCAGCTCAGCCGCGCGATGTACTCCAGCGTGAAGAGAATGGTGAACACCCACTCGAGCACATTGAACAGCGGCCGCCACTGCTCGCGGATCGGCTGCACGCTGTCGAGGATCACCACGAGCACGCTGGTCACGATCACCGCGATCAGCGCCAGGTCGAACATCAGCCCGGCGCGCGTGTCGGCCTCGAAGATCACCGTGAACAGCGTGCGCCGCCAGCCGTGCGTGGGCTTGTCGAAGCGTGAATCGGTGGCGGACGACATGGCGCGCGAGGCATGCGCGGCGGAGAGGTTGTCGGTGTTCGAGCGGTTCATGGCGCCACATTGTCATGTCCATGGCCGACTTATTCGGTTACGCTTATTGCGCAATGAAGTGCCGCAGGCCGTGAGCGCGTTCTTACGATAGTCCCTTTCTTGAGGAGCTCCCCCTTGGCTACACAGTCCCCCTTCTTCGGCAAGCGTGATCGTGACACCGATTCGTTGACATCGCGCCCTGCACCGCTCGTCGGTTCGGGCACCAATCTCTCCGGAACCCCCGTCAATCCCTCGTCGCTGACCGCACAGCAAGGCGGCCTGAACGCGGCCGCCGCACCTGCCGCCAAGGAAGGCGGCAGCAAGCTCACCGTCGGCCCGAACATCAAGCTCAAGGGCGTCGAGATCACCGATTGCGACACGCTCGTGGTCGAAGGCCTCGTCGAGGCCACCATGGACTCGCGCCTGATGCAGATCGCCGAGCAGGGCGAGTTCAAGGGCTCGGCCGAGATCGACATCGCCGAAATCCGCGGCGTGTTCGACGGCAGCCTCACGGTGCGCGAAAAGCTCGTGATCCACTCGACCGGCAAGGTCACCGGCAAGATCCGCTACGGCAAGATCGTGATCGAGGAAGGCGGCCAGCTGTCGGGCGAGATCAGCTTCGGCGCCAAGCCGTCGCTGCACGCGGCGGCTTAAGCCTCCACGGGAGGCTTCCATCCAAGGCGCTCCAGCAAGGCACCGGCCGCGGCCGGTGCCTTTTCCTTGGCGCCGTTGATGAAGTAGACGAACACGTCGCGCTTCTTCGGCGACTCGGCCCAGCCCTGCGCGCGCTCGGCCCAGGTGTCGAGCGCCTTGGGTGCGTAGCCGGTCTTGAGCTCGGCGTCGGCCATCATGAGCCGTGCGTAGGCGACATCGCCCTCGGGCTCCTCGAACGACGGAAACTTGTCGGCGTCCGTGAACACGGTCGAGACCTTGTGCTTCTTCGCGAGTGCCTTGTAGGCGGGCACGATGAAGCTCTCGTGCCGCACGTCCATCACGTGCCGCAGCACGCGGCTGCCCTCCTTCTTCGGCAGCAGCTCCAGAAAAGCCTCGAAGTCTTCCGCATCGAACTGCTTGGTCGGCATGAACTGCCACACGATCGGCCCGAGCTTGTCGCCGAGCTCGCTCACGCCGCTGTCGATGAAGCGCTTGATCGAATCTCCCGCGGTGGCAAGCACCTTGCGATTGGTAGTGAAGCGCGAGGCCTTCATCGAGAACACGAAGCCGGCCGGCGTGTCGTCGTGCCACTTGCGGAAGGTCTCGGGCTTGAAGGTGCTGTAGTAGGTGCCATTGACCTCGATGGCGCTGACCTGTCGGCTTGCGTAGTTCAACTCCTTCGCATGGGCGAGGCCCTTCGGGTAGAAGTTGTCGCGCCACGGCTCGTAGGTCCAGCCGCCGATGCCCACCTTGATCCGAGTCGATGCTGCCTTGCTCACATTGCGCTCCGGGTTGAGATCGCCCGCACTCTACGCGGGCTCGCTGCCGGGCGCAAAATGCGTTTTTTCGTCACCCGCGGAGAACCCTTCGATGAACGCCCCCCTGCACCGCGAAATGCCCGCCAGCACGCTCGACGCCGAGCGTGCCCTGTCCGACGTCACCGCCCAGTGGGACGGTGACATCCTCAAGCAGCTCACCGACTACATCGCCATTCCCGCCAAGTCGCCCGGCTTCGACAAGGACTGGTCGGCCAATGGCTACCTCGAGACCGTGCTGCGCAACGCCGCGGCCTGGGTCGAGGCGCAGAAGGTCGAAGGCCTGAAGCTCGAGATCGTGCGCCTCGAAGGCCGCACGCCAGTGCTGTTCTTCGAAGTGGCTGCCACCGGCACCGACATGGGCGAGACCGTGCTGATGTACGGCCACCTCGACAAGCAGCCCGAATTCACCGGCTGGCGCAACGACCTCGGCCCGTGGACGCCCAAGTACGAGAACGGCCTGCTCTACGGCCGCGGCGGCGCCGACGACGGCTATGCGGTGTACGCCAGCATCGCCGCGCTGCAGGCGCTCAAGGCCCAGGGCGCGGCGCATCCGCGCATCGTCGGCCTGATCGAGACCTGCGAGGAAAGCGGCTCCTACGACCTGCTGCCCTACGTCGACGCACTGCGCCCGCGCCTGGGCAACGTCGAGCTCGTGATCTGCCTGGACTCCGGCGCCGGCAACTACGACCAGCTGTGGCTCACCACCTCGCTGCGCGGCATGGCCAGCGGCACGCTCAAGGTCGAGGTGCTGACCGAGGGCATCCACTCGGGCGACGCTTCGGGCCTCGTGCCTTCGAGCTTCCGCATCATGCGGCAGGTGCTCGACCGCCTGGAAGACAGCGCCACCGGCCGCCTGCTGCCCGCGAGCTTCCACTGCGAGGTGCCGGCCGACCGTCTCGCGCAGGCCAAGGCCACCGCGGCGATCCTCGGCGAAGAGGTCTACAAGCGCTTCCCGTGGGCGCACTACGACTGCGGCGGCTCGACCATGTTCGCGCTGCCGACCACCACCGATCCGGTGGAAGCGCTGCTCAACCGCACCTGGAAGCCGACGCTGTCGGTGACCGGCGCCGAAGGCTTTCCGGCGCTGAAGGACGCGGGCAACGTGCTGCGCCCGTACACCGCGTTCAAGCTCTCGCTGCGCCTGCCGCCGCTGGTCGATGCGGCCGAGGCAGTGCAGAAGCTCAAGGCGCTGCTCGAGGACAACGCGCCCTACCAGGCCCGCGTGACTTTCGAAAGCGGCGGCGGAGCCACCGGCTGGAACGCGCCGACGATCACGCCGTGGTTCGAGGACGCGCTCAACAAGGCTTCGCAGGCGCACTTCGGCGCCTCATGCGGCTACATCGGCCAGGGCGGCACGATCCCGCTGATGAGCATGCTCAGCGCCGGCTTCCCGAAGGCTCAGATGATGGTCTGCGGCGTGCTCGGTCCGAAGAGCAACGCGCACGGCCCGAATGAGTTCCTGCATGTGCCCTACGCCAAGAAGCTCACTGCCGCCGTGGCCGAGGTGATCGCCGCGCTGCCGGCCGCGCACCGCGCCGCATCGGAGCCGGCGGCCGCTTGAGCGAGGCGCTGCCTTTGCCGCAGCGCGTGTCGCTGTCCACGCCGGACGGCGAGACGCTCGCTCTGCGCCGGCTGCCAGCGCCCGGTCCGGCGCGCGCCGTGATCGTGGTGGTCCATGGGCTCGGCGAGCACGCAGGCCGCTATCACGCGCTCGCGGAATGCCTGCACGAATGGGACTTCGCCGTGTGGGCGCACGACCACCACGGACATGGCGAATCGACCGGCGCACGCGGCGGCCTGCCCGGCGAGCTGCGGCTGGTCGACGACCTCGCCCTCGTGATCGACGATGCGCGCCGCGAGAACCCCGGCCTGCCGCTCGTGCTGCTGGGCCACAGCCTGGGCGGGCTGGTGGCCGCGAGCCTGGTGGCGCGCGGGGTGCGGCCGGTCGACGGGCTGGTGCTTTCTTCGCCGGGGCTCGATCCGGGCCTGGGCGGTTTGCAGAAGGCGCTGCTCGCGGTGCTGCCGCGCATTGCGCCGAACCTGCGCGTGGGCAACGGGCTCGACGACAACTACCTCTCGCACGACCCGGCCGTGGTGCAGGCCTACCGCGACGATCCGCTCACGCACGACCGCATCGGCGGCCGGCTCGCGCGCTTCCTGGCGTACGAAGGCGCGACGGTGCAGCAGCGGGCCGCCAGCTGGCCCGTGCCGACACTGCTCCTCTACGCGGGCGACGACCGCCTCGTGGTGCCCGCCGCCAGCCGCGCCTTTGCCGCGGCCGCTGCGCCCGGCGGCAAGGTCGAGGCGCACTGCTTCGAGACGCTGTACCACGAGATCTTCAACGAGCTCGAAGCCGACCCCGTCTTCGAAGCGCTGCAGCGCTGGCTCAACCGGCGCTTTCCGCCGCTGGCCTGACGGCGCGCCTGCGCGCCAGCCAGAGCAGCGCCGCGCCGGTCAGCACCACCGGCACCAGCGAACCGAGGTTCAGCAGCCGCCAGCCCTGCGTGGTGACCAGCACGCCGGAGGCGAACGAAGTCACCGCCAGCGTGGCGAACACGCAGAAGTTCAGCGCACCCTGTGCACGGTCGCGCTCCTCGGCGGTGTAGGTCGTGAGCGAGAGCGTGGTGCTGCCGGTGAACAGGAAATTCCAGCCCACGCCCAGCAGGCACAGCGCCACGACGAAGTGGTGCAGCTCCACGCCCGAAAGCGCGATCGCGATGCACCCGAGGTTGAGCACCAGCCCCACACCCATCACCGGCAGCGCGCCGAAGCGGCGGATCAAATGGCCGGTGAAGAAGCCCGGCGCGAACATGCCGATCACATGCCATTCGAGCACCAGCGCGGCATCGGAGAACGGCAGGCTGCAGATCTGCATCGCGATGGGCGTGGCGGCCATCAGCAGGTTCATCACGCCATAGCCCAGCGCGCCCGCGACGGCGGCCACGATGAACACCGGCTGCCGCATGATCTCGCCCAATGGCCGGCCCCCGGCGGGCCCCGTGCGCGTGGGCGCGGCGGGGAATTCGATGAAGTGCATCACCGCCATCGACAGCAGCGCCACCGCGGCTAGCGCGATATAGGCGCCCGCGAACGGCACGGCAAAGACCTGGCGCGTGGCCGTCGCGAGGTTGGGCCCCGCGACCGCGCCGATCAGCCCGCCCGCCATCACCACCGACACCGCCTTCTCGCGCCACGCCGGCGCCGCGAGCTCGGCTGCGGCAAAACGGTAGAGCCCCGCATTGGCGTTGTAGTAGCCCGCGACCACCGTGGCGAAGCACAGCAGCCAGAAATTCTTCGTGGCAGCCGCGTAGCAGCACAGCAAGGCCGACACCAGCGCCACCGCCAACCCGGTCTGGAACGAGCCGCGTCGGCCGAGGCGCTGCTGCGTGCGGGCCACCAGGCCGGTGCTGAGCGCGCCGCCGATCACGTAGCTCATCACCGGCAGCGTCGCCATCCAGCCGCGCGGCGCGATGCTCAGGCCCACCAGCCCGTTGATGGCGATGAAAGTGACGTTGTTGGTCAGGAGCAGGCCCTGGCAGATGGCGAGCAGCCAGAGGTTGCGGTTCATGGTGTGTCCCGTATCGCGCGTTGCAGGTCGCGTTCGATTTCACTGAAAACGACAGGTGGCAGGTCGCCCAGCGTGCCTTCGGTGCCGTCGAGCGCCACCGCGCGCACGGTTTGCAGTTCCTTGCCGTCGGGGCTGTCCTGCACGAACCAGCCTTCTTCGATTTGCAGGCAGATGCGGCGTCCACCGGGCACGGCCTTGTTGAAGCTGTCGACCATGCCGCCCTCGCCCACCTCGCGCTGCCAGCCGCGCGTTTCCAGGCCCATGAGGGCGGCGTTCGATATGGCGCGGCCGGCCCAGTGCGGCAGCTCGCGGCGCGGGCGCAGCGCTTCGTCGAGTACGAAGACCGGACGCATCAGCTGTTCGAAGGGTTGCATGATTTCGTAGTCGGCCAGCACGGCGGCCCAGGCCGCTGCCAGCGACGGATCGAGGGCCGCGACTTCGAGCGGATGCGGCAGGCCGATGCGCGCGGTCTCGGGCAGCTTGACGGCGTCGTCCTGCAGGTCGGTCAGCTCGCCTTCGGCACTGATGCGGAAGGTGCCTTCGAGCTGCCTGCCCGATGCGTCGAACAGGCCCCAGACCAGCGGCCGGCTGAAGACCCGCAGCACCGGATGGTTGGCGAAGAAGGGAATGAACTCGTCGGGGCCCCAGCGGCGCTGCGCGCACATCGCGGCCTCCAGGCGCTTGACCTGCGTGGTGGCCACGGTCTTCGCGAGCTTGCGCAGCTCCTTCAGCTGCGTGGTTGCAGCGGCGGTCTTGCCGGCGTCGTCGTTGGCGCCCGGCTTGGGCAGCGTCTTGAGTGCCTTGCCCCTGGCGTCGTGCACGACGGGCTGGAAGTTGTCGTCCATGCGCACTTCGAAGCTGCGCGGGCCGAAGTCGAGCGTCAGCCGGGCGCGTGTGTCGAGGCCGAGGTCGGGCACGGTGCGGTCGGCCAGCTGGTCGAGGCTGAGGCCGCGCTGCTCGGCCACTTCGCCGAGCATGCGGTCGGCGCGCGTGCGCAGATCGTCGTGGCGGGTCTGGCGCGCGAGTTCGGCCAGGTGCATCAGCGCGGCATCGCTGCCGATCTCGCCGAGCATCGCCATCGCGTCGTAGGCGCGCACGCGGTCGAGCGCGACGCGCCACTGGCGCAGCAGGCCGTAGAGCTGGCGCGCGGTCTCACCGTCGCCGAGGCGGCCCTGCAGCGTGAACATCCAGCGCTCCTTGACCGGGCGGCCGTTGCCGATCCACCAGGCCAGCAGCGCGCGGCCGAAGCGCGCGAGGGAATCGGGCGTGAGTGCATCCAGCAGCCCGGCCAGCCCAGGATAGGGGGTGTCGGGCTTGCCGAGCATCATCGCCATCAGCACGTCGGGCACCACCGCCTGCGGTAGCGCGTGGCCGCCTGCCTTGAGGATCAGGCGGGGCAGCGTTGCCAGCGGCAAGGCCTTCGGCACCATGGGCAGGTTGTCGGGCAGGAGTTCTTCGGGCGCGATGGCCAGCAGCTGCGCCACCGCATTGGCGGCTTCGGCGCCGTACGCGTGGGCCTGGTTGCGCACCGCTTCGGCGTGGCCGGCGCCGTACAGCCAGCGCAGCGCGGCCTGCGCCGCCTCGCGCGCGGGGCCGGGTTCGCCCAGCGCGACGGGAACGAGGCCGCGCGCGGCCGTGTCGGGATAGCGCGCGAGCCACTCGCCGGCTTCGCGCCGGACCCAGCGGTTGGTGTGAAAGCCCCTGGCGATCCAGCCGGCGAGCGGATCCCATTCGATGACCGAGGCCAGCTCGAACATTGCGCGAGAGCCCTGCTTGAGAAAGCGCGGCAGCCCCGGCAGTGCGGCAGCGCCGAACGCATGGAGGATGGGCCGCACGCGCGAGACATCGCCCGAGTAGAGGATGGGGGGTGGCCCGTGCATGAATACCGCGACAGCCAGCGGCAGGGGCAGGTGCCAGATGCATTCGGCGACGCCCCAGTGGTTGCCCGGCAGCGTGCCGAAGTCTTCCGGGCCGATCTCGCGGCCGTTCGCCGCGACGGCCTCGATGAGCTCGGGGCGCAGGCCCAGCATCCACAGGGCCTTGTGAACCGTGCCGCCCTCACGCACCTCTGCAGGTGCGTCGGGTTGGTTGCGCGCGAACTCCTTCATCCACCGGTCGGCGCTTTCGCGCGAGACCCGGAGTTCGCGGGCCAGCCAGTCGGACGATTCGCCCGTGGCCTGCAGGTACTGCGGTGGCGGCAGATCGCTCCAGTGCAGCAGCGCCGTCGGCGGCAGGGGCTGCAAGGCCAGCGTCGGGATGACGGGCAGCGCCTGCCGGTTCTTCCACGGCGGGCGCCGCAGCAGCGCGGGCCAGGCATCGGCAGCGGCATCGGTCACTCCGCCGGAGCTGTCTTCCTGCAGGCGCGCGAGCGTCTTGCGCTGGGCGTCGTCGCAGGAGGCTTCCAGCGGTTTCTGCCAGTCGGGGTTCGCGGCCAGCAGCTCCAGGACCAGCGCGGCGCCGGCCTGGTGCCGCGCCGGGTTCGCCGACAGCAACTCGCGCAGCACGAACAACGGCCAGCGGCCCGCCTGCTTGACGAGGGCGTTCTTGCAGTCGATCTGTTTGACCTGGGCCACGAAGAAGCCAACGACCGCCGGATCGTGGATGGCCAGCAGGTCGGTGACGGCTTCCTTGTGCGGGGACGGCTCGAAGAACAGTTCCGCCGCCGCGGCGCCGTGCATGTCGAGCATGCGCAGCCGCGCGGCGCGCGGGGGTAGAAGCGGGAGCGGTGGCGGCGAAAGAAGTCGAGGCTGTCGCAGAGGCTGCGTTCATCGCAGAGCAGGCCGCCGCAGTGGCCGCAGGGCCGGTCGTTGAACTGCGCGAGCGCCTCGCGCATGCCCTTGGACCACCGCACGGTGCCATCGGGCTGCGCGTTCAGACCTTCTTCCTTCGACTTGCGACTGCCCGCCATGCCATTTCCCTCGATTGATGCCAGCGGGATTGTCGGCCAACACGCGCGGCCAAAAAAAAGCGCCCTCGCGGGCGCATGAATTCAGGAGAAGACAGTCCTTCGGTCAGGACTGCCTGCCTTGCAGCAGGCCGCTGAGCGAACCCAGCAGGTCGTCGTGGTTGCCCAGACCCTGGTCCGGGACCTTGCCGTGCGGCGTGAGCTGGTCGATCAGCGCTGGCAGCATGGTGGCCAGCATCGGCAGCAGCGTTTGCGCATTGATGCCGAGCTTGGACGCGATGGCGGCAATGGTGTCGCTGCCCAGCGCGTTTTGCAGCTGATCGCCCGAAACCGGCTGGTTTTCTCCCTTGCCGATCCACGAGCCGATGACGTCACCCATGCCCGCCTGCTCGAACTTCGAGACCAGACCGCCCAGGCCGCCCTGCCCGCCGTTGTTGGCGAGCAGGCCGCCCAGCGCACCGGCCAGGCCTCCCAGATCGCCCAGTCCACCGCTTTGCGGTTGCTGCTGTTGGGCAGCGCCCCCGAGCACCTGACCGAGTACTGAATCGAGCAATCCCATGGCTTTTCCTTTTGGTGTGTGACAGACCGACAGCATTGTTAGGCGCGGCGGACCATAAGCTGAAAGTGGAACATCACTTTCAAACTGGCAACGTGACAAATTACTTGGTACGGGCCGTCCGTTTGGGGAGCAATGCGGGACTGACCCCTTGCACTCCCACCAGGCCCAGCACGGTGAGCAGCGAATTCTGCGCGCCTTTCCATGCGTCTGTCACGTCAATGGACTCGCTCAGTGAATGGAATCCCGAGGCCTTGCCGCCGCCGCCGACGATGATGGCCGGAACGCCCAGCGAGATCGGCACGTTGGCGTCGGTGCTGCCGCCGCGCAGCAGGGTCTTGTGGCCGAAGGCGCTGTTCGAGCGGACGGCGGCCTCCACGATCACCGAGTCGGGCGGCGTGCGGCCGCCGGGGCGGTTGCCGATGAGCTTGGTGCTCACGCTCAGCGTGTTGACGTTCCAGCGCTTGTTTTCCTCGACCACGGCCTCGTCGATGGCCACGAGGATCTTCTTTTCGGTCTCCAGCAGCGAGGCCATGTCGTCCGAGCGGATGTCGATGGCCATGCGCGCGTCGGGCGCGATGGTGTTGACCGAGGTCCCGCCGCCCACGGTGCCGACGGTGAAGGTCGTCTTCGGGAAGCTCGGCGTGCGGATCTCGGCGATCTTCGCGATGGCGCGACCCATGCCGTGGATCGCGCTGGGCACCTGGCCGAAGGCGCCGAAGCTGTGGCCGCCCGGGCCCTGGAACGTGACCTCGTAGCGGTGGCTCGCGGTGCCGAGCACCAGCACCGCGCCCGGCGGCGAGGGCTCCAGCCCCACCATGCCGTCGATGTCGAGGTAGTCGTTGAAGACGGCCTTCATGCCACGCAGGTTGCCGAGCTCTTCCTCGCCGACGTTGCCGACGAACAGCAGGTCGCCCACCGTCTGCACCTTGTTGTCGTTCAGCACCTTGAGCCACGACAGCAGCACGGCGAGCCCGCGCGTGTCGTCCGCAATGCCCGGCGCGTGGAGCCGGCCGTCGCGCTCCTTGACCTTCACGTCGGTGCCGGCGGGAAACACGGTGTCGAGGTGCGCGGAGATCAGCAGCTTCGGCCCGTTGCCCGTGCCCTTGCGCAGGCCGACCACGTTGCCTTCGGCGTCGATCTTCGCGTGCGTCAGGCCGAAGGCCTTCATGCGCGCGAGAAAGGCTTCGGCGCGCTTCTGTTCCTTGAAGGGCGGTGCCTCGATCTCGGTGAGCATCTTCAGGTCTTCGACCGAGCGCTCATGGTCGGCCCTGACCGCGTCGAGCAGTTTCTGGATGGCCGGCGCTGCCATCAGTTGGGCATAGGCCTTGTCGACCTCGGGGCTGACCTGCGCGGGCGTTGGGGCGACAGCCGGGCTCTGGGCGAGCGCGCCCTGTGCAGTGCACACCAGTGCGGCGAGGACGAGAGGGGCGAGGCGCAGTGGACTAGGCGAGCGGGACATCGAAAGTCCTTCTTTTGTCTCAGTAGAGTAACGATTGTTTCTCAGGCTTTCCGCGCGCGCGTTGCGGAAAACACCACCTTGCGCGGCCTGCCTAGAGCCCGGCGAGGCACACCAGCGCGGCCAGCGCCGCGGTTTCGGCGCGCAGCACGCGCGTGCCGAGGGTGACGGGGGCGAAGCCGCGGGCGATGGCCTGCTGTTCTTCCGAGCTGCTCAGGCCGCCTTCGGGGCCGCTCAGCACGACCGCGCCGTGGCCATCGGGGATCTGCACCGCAGGAAGGGCGCGCGTGCCCTCCGCGAGGCTCAGCACGAGGCGCACGGCGGTCGATCCCGTGTTGTGCTGCGCATCGAGCCAGCCCGAAAAGGACTGCACCGGAAGGACTACCGGCACGCGGTTGCGCCCGCACTGCTCGCAGGCCGCAATCGCGATCGCCTCCCAGTGGGCCCGCTTCTTCTCGGCGCGTTCGCCCGACAGGCGCAGCACGCCGTGGGCCGTGGCCAGCGGCTGGATGCTCGCCACGCCGAGCTCGGTGGCTTTCTCCACCAGCCAGTCCATGCGTTCGTTCGCCGGCATGCCGACCGCGAGATGCACGGCGCGCGGGGCTTCACGCTCCACCGGCTGGTGCGCGCCGACCGTCACCGCGACCTCGCTGCGGCCCATGCGCTCGACCGTCGCCGCGTATTCGCCGCCTGCGCCGTCGAACAGCGTGAGCGCATCGCCGGGCTGCATCCGCAGCACCTGCACATGGCGCGCGGCGCCGGCCGGCAGCGCCAGGCTGGCACCGGCGGTCAGCGGCACGGAACAGTGAAAACGCGGCATGCTGTGAAATCGATGGCGGTGGGCAGCCGTTTTCCTTCAGACGCGGCCGTAGGCGAAGCCGGTGAGGGCCGAGGTGCCCTCGACTTCGTCGATCACGCGCAGCAACGGCGTCAGCTCCATGTAGCGGCTGGCGGTGGCGCGGATGTAGGCGATGAAGCGCGGCGTGTCGGCCAGGTACTTGGGCTTGCCGTCGCGCAGCGTGAGGCGCGCGAAGATGCCGGCCACCTTCAGGTGGCGCTGCAGCCCCATCCACTCGACCGCGCGGTAGAAGGCGCCGAAGTCCTCATCGACCGGCAGGCCGGCCTTGCGCGCCGCTGTCCAGTAGCGGATGGTGACGTCGAGCACGAATTCCTCGTCCCAGCTCAGGAAGGCGTCGCGCATCAGGCTGGCGACGTCGTAGGTGATGGGGCCGTAGACCGCGTCCTGGAAGTCGAGCACGCCGAGCGCGGGACCGTTGCCGGCCATGAGGTTGCGCGGCATGAAGTCGCGGTGCACGTAGACGCTGGGCGAAGCGAGGTTGCTCTCGACGATCAGCTTGAAGCTGCGCTCCAGCCGCTCCTTCAGCTTGCCCTCGACCGCGATGCCGCGGTGGCGGCCGATGTACCACTCGGGGAACAGCGCCAGTTCGCGCTCCAGCAGCGCCCGGTCATAGGGCGGCAGCACGCCGGGTTGGGAGGCCAGCTGCCAGCGGATCAATGCGTCGATGGCCTGGTCGTAGAGCGGGCGGCTCGCGTCGGGCCGGGCCGGATCGATCACGTCCAGCATGGTCTGGCGGCCCAGGTCGTCGAGCAGCAGGAAGCCGTGGGGCTGGTCCCATTCGAGCACCGTGGGGGCGAGCACGCCGGCGCCGGCCATCAGCTGCGCCACCTGGACGAAGGGGGCGCTGTTTTCCTTGTCCGGCGGGGCGTCCAACACGATGCGCGTCGGCGCGGCCGGGTCGGTGGTGTCGAGGCGGAAATAGCGGCGGAAGCTCGCGTCGGCCGAGGCGAGCCGCACCGTGTCGGGCAGCAGTCGGTGGGTAGGCGCGATAGCGGCCACCCAGGCCCGGAACGCTTCGGCCCGCTGCGGATCGGTCCAGGGGATGGTCTCGGCGGGGCTTGGGGCCAATGAGGCCGGGGGCGGGGGTGCTGTCATGGATAATCGATTCTACAAATCCGCCTGGCGCGGCAATCCCCCTTGGCCGGCTTCCGGCCGATGCGGGTTGCTGCCCGCCCCAGCAACCCCCCCGCCTGCCGCGCCGTCTCCCGACGATCCTTCGTTCCGAACCGATGCCTACGACCCAAAGCCCCCACGCTTGGCACCTTGTGCGCTCGCTGCCGCTCTCCCTCGGGGAGTCGGCGGCTTCCCTCGGAACAGCGGGGCGGGTGGCTTGATGCGCCGGCGTGTCGCCCTGCGGCGCTCCGCCCCGCCGCTGCCGCTGGCCGTTCTGTCGCTGGCCCTGATGCACGCGCATGGCGCGTCCGCGCAGCAGGCCGGCAACCTCGACGGGCCGCTCACGCTGAAGCGCACGCCGCTGCTGACCGAAACCCTGACGCCCGCGGACCGCAGCCAGATGCCCAGCATCATCACCGGCGACCGCATCTCCGGCCGGCCCGACCTCGAGACCGTGGTCGAAGGCAACGCCACGCTGCGGCGCGGCGCGGTGTCCATCACTGCCGACCGGCTCGAGTACTACCAGCCGGACGACCGCGCCAAGGCCACCGGCAACGTGCGGGTCAATCAGGCCGGCAACGTGTACGAAGGCCCCGAGCTGCAGCTCAAGCTCGAGACCTTCGAGGGCTTCTTCAACAACGTGCGCTACCAGTTCCTCGCGAACGAAGCGCACGGCGAGGCCAAGCGCATCGACTTCGTCGACGCCAACGTGTCGGTGGCCCGCGAAGCCACCTACACCACCTGCCGCCGCGAGGACTTCCCGGGCTGGATGCCGGCCTGGCTGCTCACCGCGACCACGATGACCACGGACACCGAGGAAAACGAGGGCGTGGCCAAGAATGCGCGGCTGAGCTTCATGGGCATCACCACGCCGCCGATTCCGAGCGTGAGCTTCCCGCTGTCGAACGAGCGCAAGAGCGGCCTGCTGCCGCCCACCATCGGCGTCGACAACATCAACGGCATCGAGATCGCGCAGCCGTACTACTGGAACATCGCGCCCAACCGCGACGCCACGTTCACGCCGACGATCATGAGCAAGCGCGGCGTCGATTTCAGCAACGAGTTCCGCTACCTCGAGAAGGGTTACAACGGAACGATGCGCCTGGACCTGATGGGCAGCGACCGGCTCGTGGGCCAGCGCTACAACGAACTGCGCGCCAGCCAGCTCCAGCAGCTGGCCAATGGGCAGATCCAGGCCAAGGACCTGACTCCGGCGCCCAGCAGCACCAAGCGCTGGGGGCTGTGGGGCACGCATCACCAGGACTTCGATGCCAAGGCGCTGGGCCTGGATTCGTTGACCGCCAACATCACCATCAACCGGGTGAGCGACAACGACTACTGGCGCGACTTCACGCGCACGCCGTCGCTCACGCAGCGCCAATTGCCCAACGACGCATCGCTCAGCTGGAGCAAGGGCGACTGGAGCGGCATGGTCCGCACGCTGAAGTACCAGAACCTGCAGTACAACCTGTCGCCGATCGTGCCCGCGTACGACCGGCTGCCGCAGATCACGGCCAACTACAACAAGTACGACTGGCACGGCTTCGACGTGGCGCTCAACCTGGACTACACGCGCTTCCGCGTGAACACGATCCTGGCGGGGCAGCCCGGCTACGACGCCACCCAGCAGTCGCAGCCCGACGGCGACCGCGCCTCGGCCGTCGCCTCGATCAGCCGGCCGTTCATCACGCCGAGTTCGTTCGTCATTCCCAAGCTGATGCTGAACGCGGCCTCGTACAACTACTACCTGCCGCAGTCGGACATTCCGAAGCTGACGCTCAACGGAGTCCAGTACGTCAATGGCGTGCCCTACAACGCCAACTCGCTGTACTTCTTCCCGACCTCCAGCAACCGGACGGTGCCGACCTTCAGCCTCGACAGCGGCCTGATCTTCGAGCGCGACGCCAGCTACTTCGGCCGCGCCTTCCGCCAGACGCTGGAGCCGCGTGCGTACTACGTCTACACGCCGTACCGCAACCAGAGCATGCTGCCGAACTACGACTCGGCGGCCAACGACTTCAGCTTCGCGACCATCTACACCGAGAACGCGTTCTCGGGCGGCGACCGCATCTCGGACACCAACGCCCTCACGCTGGGCGTGACCTCTCGCCTGATCGATCCGGCAACCGGCGTCGAGGCTGCGCGCTTCGGCATCGCGCAGCGGCTGCGCTTCAGCGACCAGAAGGTCACGCTGCCCGGCGGCACGCCGGTGACCGACCGCAAGAGCGACCTGCTCGTGGGCGCCCAGATCAACTGGACGCCCAAGTGGAGCCTGGACACCGTCGTGCAGTACAACCCCGACACGCGCAAGTCGGAGCGATCGGCCATCAGCGCGCGCTACAACCCCGAGCCGTACCACAACCTGAGCGCGGCCTTCCGCTACCAGGCGCCCACCACCCCGACCGCGACTGACGGCAACAAGTCGATCGACGTGGGCTGGCAATGGCCGATCAACGACCTCTGGGGCGACAAGGGCAAGAACCTCGGCCCCGGCAAGGGCCAGGGCGGCGGCCGCTGGTATGCGGTCGGCCGGCTCAACTACAGCCTGCAGGACAAGAAACTCACGGACGGCGTGCTCGGTTTCGAGTACGACGGCTGCTGCTGGATCGGGCGCGTGGTGCTGCAGCGCATCACCACGGGCCAGGTGACGGCGAACACCCGCATCATGTTCCAGCTCGAATTCGTCGGCTTCTCGAGCATCGGCTCCAGCCCCATGCAGGCCCTGCGGCAGAACATCCAGCGCTACGAACCCTTGCGCCAACCGGGCGAGGCGCCGAGCCGCTTCACCAATTACGACTGAGACGACTGACTGAGCGACGCCATGAAATACATCCGTTCCATCATCACCCTGGGCTGCCTTGCGGCAATCGCTGCAAGCTCGGGCGCGCAGGGCTACCGCGCCGGCAGCGGCATCACGGACATCATGCGCGCCGGGCCGCGCCTGGGCCCGCCCGCAGCGCGTGCGCCGGCGGCTGCGCCCGCTGCGGCGCCCGTGCAGCGCTCGGCCGAATACATCGTTGCGCTTGTCAACTCGGAGCCGATCACCAACACCGACGTGCAGACGCGCGTGTCGCGACTGGTCAAGGAGAACCCCGACGCCGAACGCGTCCCCCGCAGCGAGCTCACGCGGCTCGTGCTCGAGCGGCTGATCACGGAACGTGCGCAGCTTCAGCTCGCGAAGGAAGCCGGACTCAAGGTCGACGAAGTGGCCATCGACCAGGCCGAGCAGACCGTGGCGCGCCAGAACGAGATCAGCCTCGTCGAGCTGCGCCGCCGCGTGGCTGGCGAGGGCATCGCGCTGCAGGATTTCCGCAACGACCTGCGCGACCAGCTGCTGCTCACGCGCCTGCGCGACCGCGAAGTCGAATCGAAGGTCAAGATCAGCGACGCCGAGGCTGACGAATACCTGCGCGACCAGCGCAACCTCGCCGTCAAGAATGCGGCGCTGGAAAACCTCAACCTCGCGCAGGTGCTGGTGGCCGTTCCCGAGAACGCCACCGACGCGCAGGTGGCCGCGGCGCAGAAGAAAGCACAGGACCTCGCCCAGCGCGCCCGCTCCGGCGAAGACTTCGCCAAGCTGGTGCGCGAGAACTCCGATTCGCCCGACCGCGCCAATGGCGGCGCCATCGGCATGCGCAGTGCCGACCGCTATCCGTCGCTGTTCGTCGAGGCCACGCAATCGACGGCGGTGAACGGCATCGCCGGGCCGGTGCGCTCCAGCGCCGGCTTCCACGTGCTCAAGGTGCTGGCCAAGGCCCAGATCGGCTCTGGCGACGCGACGGTCACGCAGACGCAGGTGCGCCACATCCTGCTGCTCAACGATCCCAAGCGCACCACGGCGCAGGCGGTGGCGCAGCTGGCCGAATTCAAGCGCCGTGTGCAGGCCGGCACCGCCGACTTCGCCGGCCTGGCCCGCGACAACTCGCAGGACGCCAGCGCCAAGACAGGCGGCGACCTCGGCTGGTCGCGCCCGGGCCAGTTCGTGCCCGAATTCGAGGAGGCCATGGACCGGCTCGCGCCGGGCCAGATCAGCGACCCCGTGGTGTCGCGCTTCGGCGTGCACCTGATCCAGGTGGTCGGCCGCCGCGACACCAAGCTCAGCCAGTCGGAGCAGCGCGAAGCCGCGCGCGCCGCGCTGCGCGAACAACGCGTGGACGAAGCCTTCACCACCTGGGTGCAGGAAGTGCGTGCGCGCGCCTACGTCGAATACCGCGACCCGCCCCAGTCTTGATGTGGCACACCCCCAGGCTGCGCGCACTTCGTGTCGCTTCGCCAACCCCCTTGCAGGGGGCAACACCAGCGGCCCGGCAAAGCCGGTTCCGCGGTGTTCCTGGCGTAACTTCCCTTTTTCCTCGTTGACGGTGGCTTGACGGCATGGCTCAGCACATCGCGAGGAAGCGATTCGGGCAGCATTTCCTGTCCGACGGGGGGATCATCGATGCGATCGTGAGCGAGATCGCACCGCAGCCCGGCGATCCGATGGTCGAGATCGGCCCGGGGCTTGCGGCGCTGACGCAGCCGCTGGTCGAGCGGCTCGGCCGCCTGACGGTCATCGAGCTCGACCGTGACCTGGCCAAGCGGCTGCGCGAGCATTCGCAGCTCGACGTCATCGAATCCGACGTGTTGAAGGTGGATTTCGCCGAACTCGCGGCCAAGGCGTCGAAACCCCTGCGCGTGGTGGGCAACCTGCCTTACAACATCTCCACGCCCATCCTGTTCCACCTGCTGGGCTATGCCCACCTGGTCGCCGACCAGCACTTCATGCTGCAAAAGGAAGTGATCGACCGCATGGTGGCGAAACCCGCCACCTCGGACTACAGCCGCCTGAGCGTGATGCTGCAGTGGCGCTATGAGATGGAAAACGTGCTGTTCGTGCCGCCCGAGAGCTTCGACCCGCCGCCGCGCGTGGACAGCGCCGTGGTGCGCATGGTGCCGCTGGCCGAACCGCCGGCCGTGGATGCGGCGCGGCTCGGCGAGATCGTGCAGGTGGCTTTCAGCCAGCGCCGCAAGATCCTGCGGCACACGCTGGGCAAGTGGCTTGAGGAACATGGCTTCGATGGGGCGTTCGACCCCCAGCGCCGTGCCGAAGAAGTGCCGGTAGCCGAATACGTGGCATTGGCCCAAGCCGTCCCCCATTGAAAAAGCCCCGCAGAAGCGGGGCTTTTTCAATTCCAGGGTGCCGCCGATCCGGCTTTGCCGGTCGGCCAGCACCGCCCCCGGAAGGGGGTAGGCGCAGCGACACGAAGTGCGCGCAGCCTGGGGGTGAACCGCTTACGCGGCGGCGAGCCAGTAGCCAGCGTTGAAAGGGCTGCTCATGCGCAGCGCCAGGGGCGACACGTCGACCAGTTTGTCGGTCGGCATTTTTTCGCCGGCCGGCTCGGTGCTGGCGGCGGCCGTTGCGGCGGCGTTGGGGTTCACTTCGATGCCATCGAGGGTTTCAGCGTTTGGCTGAGCCTCGTTCGCCCGTTCTGCTTGGCTGGTAGATGCAGAACGGGCTACAGAAAAGAATAGAAGCACCGGAACGGGACCTTGCGGTCGCCCCAGTAGTCCGAGGCGTCGCGGAAGATGTCGAGCAGCTGCTCGCGCGCTTCCTTGTCGAACTTGGCGTTGGCCGGAATCTGTTCCAGGACGATGACGAAACCAGGCTGCGGGCCCGATTTATGCAACGGGTCCGTCATGCAGTCGTACAGCGCGTCGAAGTTCTTCCCGAAGTGGGCCGGGAACGTGAACTGCTGCGCGATCAGGTCGAGCACGTCCTGCTTGGTCTGGGCGTTGCCCAGGTTGGCGTACAGGAAGTGCTGGCCGGCTGCGTTGGCAGCGTCCTGCAGGTCGCTCACGCGGAACGCGCGGATCGATTGCACGATGTTCGGGCGTACGGCACGAAGGGATAAGGTCATCTCCGCTGGTCTTTCCATAGTCATCATCATTTCTTCGGGGCGCTTCGGGGCGCCGCCCAGGTCGTTTTCATCGCTCATGGCGCAATCCGTCTGAAACTCGCATAGTGATCTGCCGTGTACCAGCAGGCCTCGGGTGCCGTGCGCTGCTCGCCGCCGCAGACGATCCGTTGTGCACCACGATTGCGTGAACCGGGCGTCTGCACCGTGTACTCGCGGTAGTGGCCACGGCGCGCCGGCGGCAAAAGACGCTCGCGATTGCCGAACACGGTGCCGTCCTTGTCATGCCGGAAGGGGCCGCCACTGAGGATGGCCTGGTAGGTTCGCTGGCCTTGCACCGGCAAGTCGGACAGTGCAATTGTTTCCTCGGCGGACGTTTTTCCGGCGCCGAACCATCCGCGGGCCTCGGCCCCCGTCGTCAACGCCGCCAGCATCAGGCTGGTGAGCGCAAACTTTGTGAACGAGGACGTGATCGAGGCGTAAGCCGCCATGGGGCACCACAAGAAAAGAGCGGGGGGTTCGAATCGGCGATCAACGTCGGGGTTAACCCGCAAATTCAAGCCCGCGAGTGTGCACCACGCTGGCGAAAATAGCAAGCGACTGCTCAAAGTTTGAGCAGTCGCAAGGGGGGTGAGTGGTGCTTTAAGTTGGCGACCACTCTCGCCAAAGGGCCTATCTTTCGGCGTTTGCGTCAGCCACTGTCAAGGCTGTCATGTTCACGATGCGTCGAACAGTCGCGCTGGCCGTGAGAATGTGCACAGGTTTGGCCGCGCCGAGCAGAACCGGGCCGATCGCGATATTGCCGCCAGCCGCCGTCTTGAGCAGGTTGTACGAAATATTGGCGGCATCGATGTTCGGAAATACCAACAGGTTGGCGTCGCCGGCCAGTGCGCTGTGCGGCATGACGACCGCGCGCTGCTTGCTGTCGAGCGCCACGTCGCCGTGCATTTCGCCATCCACTTCGAGCCAGGGCGCCTGCACGCGCAGCAGTTCGAGCGTCTTGCGCATCTTGATGGCGCTGGGCTCGTTGCTGGTGCCGAAGTTCGAATGCGACAGCAGCGCCGCCTTCGGCTTCAGGCCGAAGCGCATCATTTCCTCGGCCGCCATCGTTGTGATCTCGGCCAGTTCCTCGGGCGAGGGGTCGTAGTTGACGTGCGTGTCGACCAGGAACACCTGGCGGTCAGGCAGCAGCAGGCCGTTCATGCAGGCGTACACCGGCACGTCCTGCGGCGTGCTTTCGCAGCCGCCGGGGCGCTTGCCGATCACTTGGTCGATGTAGTGCAGGTGGATCAGCGTGGTGCCCCAGGTGCCGCAGATCATGCCGTCCACCTCGTCCTTGTGCAGCAGCATCGCGCCAATCAGCGTGAGGCGGCGGCGCATCTCGATCTTGGCGGTCTGCACCGTCTGGCCCTTGCGCTCGGTCATGCGGTGGTAGGTCTGCCAGAAATCGCGGTAGCGGTGGTCCTGCTCGACGTTGACGATGTCGTAGTCGAGCTCTTCCTTCAGGCGCAGGCCGAACTTCTCGATGCGCTGGGCGATGACGGCCGGGCGGCCGATCAGCGTCGGACGCGCAATGCCCTCGTCGACCACGATCTGCGCGGCGCGCAGAACGCGCTCTTCCTCGCCTTCGCAGTACGCCACGCGCTTCTTCGACGCGCGCCGGGCGCTGTCGAAGATCGGCTTCATCGTGGTGCCCGAGGCATAGACGAAGCTCTGCAGCCTGTCGCGGTAGGCGTCCATGTCCTTGATCGGACGCGACGCCACGCCGCTATCCTCGGCTGCCTTGGCCACGGCCGGCGCGATCTTCATCATGAGACGCGGATCGAAGGGCTTCGGAATCAGGTATTCGGGGCCGAAGGACAGCTTTTCACCGACGTAGGCCGCAGCCACGCGCTCGCTCTGCTCGGCCTGTGCCAGGTCGGCAATGGCGTGCACCGCGGCGATTTCCATCTCGTCGGTGATCGTCGTCGCGCCGCAGTCCAGCGCACCGCGGAAGATGTACGGGAAGCACAGGACGTTGTTGACCTGGTTCGGGTAGTCGGTGCGGCCGGTGGCCATGATGACGTCGTCGCGCACCGCATGGGCGTCCTCGGGCGCGATCTCGGGGTTCGGGTTCGCCAGCGCGAAGATCACCGGGCGCTTGGCCATCTTGGCCACCATGGCAGGCTTGAGCACGCCGCCGGCCGACAGGCCCAGGAACACGTCGGCGCCCTCGATCACCTCTGCGAGCGTGCGCGCGTCGGTCTTCTGCATGTACTGGCGCTTGTCGTCGTCCATCAGCTCGGTGCGGCCTTCGTAGACCACGCCAGCGAGGTCGGTGACGAACACGTTCTCGCGCTTCAGGCCGACCTTCAGCAGCAGGTTCAGGCAGGCCAGCGCAGCGGCACCGGCGCCGGAGGCCACCAGCTTCACCTCGGCGATGTTCTTGCCGGCCACCTTCAGGCCGTTGACCATGGCGGCCGCCACCGTGATGGCCGTGCCGTGCTGGTCGTCGTGGAACACCGGGATCTTCATGCGTTTGCGCAGCTCGCGCTCGACGTAGAAGCAGTCCGGCGCCTTGATGTCTTCGAGGTTGATGGCGCCGAAGGTCGGCTCCAGCGACGCGATGATGTCGACCAGCTTGGCCGGGTCCTTCTCGTCGATCTCGATGTCGAACACGTCGACGCCGGCGAACTTCTTGAAGAGGACGCCCTTGCCTTCCATCACCGGCTTGGACGCCAGCGGGCCGATGTCGCCCAGGCCCAGCACGGCGGTGCCGTTGCTGATGACGGCCACGAGATTGCCGCGCGAGGTGTACTTGAACGCGTTGGCCGGGTCCTTGACGATTTCCTCGCAGGGCGCGGCCACGCCGGGCGAGTAGGCCAGCGACAGGTCACGCTGGTTGACCATCTGCTTGGTCGCCGCGATGGCGATCTTGCCGGGCACGGGAAACTCGTGGTACTCGAGGGCGGCACGTCGCAACTCGGCGCGTTTGTCTTCGGGCGTGGGAGTCGATGAGGTCGAGGGGGTCGAATCTGACATGTGCCGTAGCTCCTGGTGGCGCTTCTTCTGGGGGCGCCGATTGTAGACCTCGCTGCGCACCGGCCATACGCCGCATGGCCGGTGGGAGCCATGGCGAAAAGCCGGGTGCGGCGTCAAACCGGTGTGGCAATATGCACGGTTCGGACAAAACCTGAAAAAACGAGGAGCGACCATGGCCCTGATGGATTTCATCAAGAAGCAGTTCATCGACATCATCCAGTGGACCGAGACCGGCGACGGCACGCTGGCCTGGCGCTTCCCAATGGCCGAGATGGAAATCCAGAACGGCGCCTCGCTCACCGTTCGCGAATCGCAGGTTGCCGTCTTCGTCAACGAAGGCAAGGTGGCCGACGTGTTTGGCCCCGGCATGTACAAGCTCACGACGCAGACGCTGCCCGTGCTCACGTACCTGAAGAACTGGGACAAGCTCTTCGAGTCCCCCTTCAAGAGCGACGTCTATTTCTTCAGCACCCGCCAGCAGGTCGACCAGAAGTGGGGCACGCCCCAGCCGATCACCATCCGCGACAAGGACTTCGGCGCGGTGCGCCTGCGGGCCTTCGGCAACTACAGCTTCCGCATCGGCGACGCCAAGGCCTTCCACACCGAGATCTCCGGCACGCGCGACATCTACTCGGTGGCCGACCTCGACGGCCAGCTGCGTGGGCTGGTGCTGCAGAACATCAGCAACGCCATCGCTTCGAGCGGCGTGCCCTTCCTCGACCTCGCGGCCAACCAGATCCAGTTTGCGCAGGCGCTCGCCGCGCAGCTGGTGCCCGAGTTCGGGAAGATCGGCATCAAGCTCGAGAACATCACGGTGCAGAACGTCTCGCTGCCCGAAGAGCTCCAGAAGATCCTCGACCAGAAGATCGGCATGGGCATGGTCGGCAACGACATGGGCAAGTTCATGCAGTACCAGACGGCGCAGGCCATTCCCAAGTTCGCCGAGGGCGCCGCTGGCGGCAGCGGCATCGCGGGCGACGCGATGGGCCTGGGCGCCGGCGTGGCGCTCGGCCAGGTGCTGGCGCAGAACCTCGCGCAGGGCCTGAGCCCGAATGCGGCCGCCCAGGCTGCGGCGACGCAGCAGCAGCCGGCCGTGGCCGTGGTGAGCCCCACCGACGTGATGACCACGCTCGAGAAGCTCGGCGAACTCAAGGCCAAGGGCATCCTCACGCAGGAAGAGTTCGACGCCAAGAAGGTGGAACTCCTCAAAAAGCTCGTCTGACCCGGCGCCATGTTCCCGATAGCGCCTGACGCCCGTTCCACGGGCGCCAGAGGCCTCATTGGCTTGAAAAACTCGTGGCCGTCCGAGCCATGGCCTGCAAGCCATGGCTGAGGAAAACGGCAACCAACGCTACTACCGCGCACCCTGCCCCGGCTGCGGCGCGCCGGTCGAATTCCGATCGGCGCAATCGACGCACGCGGTCTGCCCCTACTGCCAGAGCACCGTCGTGCGACAGGGCGACACGCTCGCGCGCACCGGCAAGATGGCCGAGCTGTTCGACGACTTCAGCCCGCTGCAGCTGTTTGCCGCCGGCCGCATCCAGGACAAGCCCTTCACGCTGATCGGCCGGCTGCAGTACACCTACCCCGGCGGCCGCTGGACCGAGTGGATCGCCGCGCTCGACGGCGACCGCACCGGCGTGCTCAGCGAGGACAACGGCGCCTACGTCTTCGCACTGCCCTTCGACCTGCAACGCACTGCGCCGCCCTGGAACGAACTGCGCGTGGGCGCCACCACCGCCTTCGCGGGCCAGAGCTACGCCGTCACCTCGAACGAGCAGGTGGCGCTGACCTCCGCGCAGGGCGAACTGCCGCACCTGCCCGAGCTCGGCCGTTCCTTCGCGATGGTCGAGCTGCGCAACGACAAGGGCCTGGTCCTCAGCATCGACTACGGCACGCAGCCGCCCGCGAGCTACCTCGGCCGCTCGGTGCAGCTCGAAGACCTGCAGCTCACCGGCCTGCGCGAGGAATCCGCCAAGGACGAAAAGGGCCGCAGTTTCAACTGCCCCAACTGCGGCTCGCCCGTCACCGTCAACTTCGCCGACAGCAAGAGCATCACCTGCCGCTCGTGCAACAGCATCGTCGACCTGTCGCAAGGCATCGGCGGCGAGCTCAAGCACGCCACGCAGGACGAGCCCGTGCGCCCGCTCATCGCGCTGGGCAGCATGGGCCAGCTGCAGGGCGCGCAGTGGCAGGTGGTCGGCTTCCAGCACCGCATGGGCAGCGCGCCCGGCGACGACGAGTTGTTCGGCTGGGACGAGTACCTGCTCTACAACAAGAAGCGCGGCTTCAGCTTCCTGGTGGACGCCGAGGACGGCTGGAGCATGGTCAAGCCGACCACAGGCGCGCCTGTGATGGCCGAGAACGGCAGCACCGCCACCTACCTCAACAAGCGCTACCAGCAGCAGTACGCCTACAACGCCGAGACCACCTACGTGGCGGGCGAGTTCTACTGGCAGGTCGAGCGCGGGCAGAAAACCTTCAACCGCGACTTCGCCAGCGGCGGCGCGCTGCTGTCGATGGAGCGCTCGGCCAACGAACTCACGTGGTCGTCGGGCAGCAAGCTCGACAGCGGCCTGGTGGCCACCGCCTTCAAGCTCGACGCGCGCAAGGACATGTTCAAGCGCGCCGACGCGCTGCCCGTGAGTGCCGCATCCGGCATGGGCTGCGGCACCATCGTCCTCATCGTCGTCGTGATCATCATCGTGTTGATCATCATGAGCACCTGCAGCAATACCAACGACTCCTCGGGCGGTTACCGCAGCTCGGGCGGCTCGTACGGCGGCTATTCGAGTGGCGGCGGCCACAAATGACGGCGAAGATGCACGCGATGTTGTCTCTCACTACTACGACTGGAGGTCCCCATGGGATTTGAATGGCTGAAACCGGGCGTGGTCCTCGGATCGCTCGTGTACGCGCTGATCGGCGTCCTGGTCTTCTGGCTCTGCTTCCTGATCATCGACAAGATCACGCCCTATGACCTGTGGGGCGAGATCGTCGAGAAGCAGAACGTGGCGCTGGGGCTGGTGGTTGCCGCGATGAGCCTCGGCATCAGCATCATCGTCGCCGCAGCAATCCATTGAGCGACGCGGCCCTGCCCGCGCGCACCCCGGATGCGCGGGGGCCGCAACCCGTGGAGATCGCGCTGCTCGCCAGCGTGTTCGTGGTCGCCGCCTGCGGGCTTGTCTACGAACTGAGCGCGGCCGCGCTGAGCAGCTATCTGCTGGGCGACTCGGTGCTGCAGTTCAGCACCATCATCGGCACCTACCTGTTCGCGATGGGCGTGGGCTCATGGCTCTCGCGCTATTTCGAGCGGCAACTGCCGGCGCACTTCCTTCGCATCGAACTGATGGTGGCGCTCATCGGCGGTGCGTTGCCGGCGATCCTGTTCCTGGCGAATGCGTATGTGCCGAGCGCCTTCCGGCTGCTGCTGTACGGCCTCGTGATGGTCGTGGGCACGCTGGTGGGGCTCGAGATTCCGCTGGTGATGCGCATCCTGAAGCGCAACATCGTGCTCAAGAACCTCGTGTCTCAGGTGCTCACCTTCGACTACCTCGGCGCGCTCGCGGTGTCGGTGGCGTTTCCGCTCGTCCTTGTGCCGCAGCTCGGCATGATCCGCACCGGCCTGCTGTTCGGCTTCATGAATGCGGCCGTGGCGGTGTGGGCGCTGTGGTTGTTCCGGCATGAGCTGCGCCGCGTCGGCGCGCATGCGGTCGCGTGCTTTCTCGCACTGGCCGCACTGGTCGCGGCCTTCGCCTGGGCCGATCACATCACCACGCTGGCCGAGGACAAGTTCTACCAGGACCGTATCGTGTTCAGCGCCACCTCGCCCTACCAGCGCATCGTGGTCACGCGCGGGCTGCTCGGGCACCGGCTGTTCCTCAACGGCAACCTGCAGTTCGCCGAGCGCGACGAATACCGCTATCACGAGGCGCTCGTGCATCCGGTGATGGCCGCGCAGGGCGCGCCGAAGAAGGTCGCCGTGCTGGGCGGCGGCGACGGCATGGCGGTGCGCGAGATTCTCAAGTACCCCTCGGTCGAGTCGGTCACGCTCGTGGAGCTCGATCCGAACATGACAAAACTCTTCACCGAGCACGAGACCCTGGCCGCGCTCAACGGCCACTCGCTCTCGTCGCCCAAGGTGAAGATCGTCAACACCGACGCCTTCCAGTGGCTGCAGCAGCCCGGGGACATGTTCGACGTGATCGTGGTCGACTTTCCGGATCCGACCAACTTCGCCATCGGCAAGCTCTACACCAACAGCTTCTACGCGCTGCTCGAGAAGCGCCTTTCGGCCAGCGGCTACGCGGTGATCCAGACCACCTCGCCGCTGGTGGCGCGCAAGAGCTACTGGACCGTGGCCACCACCATCGAATCGGTGGGCCTGCGCGCCACGCCGTATCACGCGCACGTGCCGAGCTTCGGCGAATGGGGCTACATCATCGCGAGCCGGCGGCCCTACCGCATGCCCGATGCGCTGCCTTCGGGCCTGCGCTTCCTCTCTCCTTCCACGCTGCCGTTGATGTTCGACTTCCCGCTCGACATGGCGCGCGTGCCGGCCGAAGTGAACCGGCTGTCGAACCAGACCCTTGTCACCACCTACGAGCAGGAGTGGGGCAAGGTGATGGCGCACTAGCTGAGTCATGCAACGGCGCGAATTTCTCGGAATGGCGGCAGGCGCGCTGGCGCTTGCCGGCTGCGAGGCGCCGCCAACGCCCATCGAAGGCGGCTTCACCGGTATCGACGTGGCGCGCGGCCACGCGATGCGCGACGGCGCGCTCAAGAGCCAGGCGCCCGCCGTCGTGAAGCGCACGCGCGTGGTGATCGCAGGCGGCGGCGTCGCGGGCCTTGCGGCCGCACGCGCCCTGCGGCTCTCGGGCATCGACGACTTCACGCTGCTCGAGCTCGAGGACACCGCCGGCGGCAATGCACGCGGCGGCGTGGTCAACGGCATCGCCTGCCCGCTGGGCGCGCACTACCTGCCGGTTCCCGGCGACGATGCGCGCGAGGTGCAGGACCTGCTCGAGGAACTCGGCCTGCGCCGCCGCGTGGCGGGTCGCTGGGAATACGACGAGGTCATGCTCTGCCACAGCCCGCAGGAGCGCCTGTTCTTCCGCGGCGAGTGGCAGGACGGCCTGCTGCCCGTGCACGGCGTGGGCGAAGGCACGCTCGCGCAGTACCGCAAGTTCGCGCAGCGCATCGATGCGATGCAGCACGCGGCGCACTTCGCCATTCCCACGCTCAAGGTCGCCGTCACGCCCGAGCTGCTGGCGCTCGACGCCATCACCTTCGCGGGCTGGCTCGACAGCGAAGGCTTCAGCGACGCGCAGCTGCGCTGGTACCTCGACTACTGCTGCCGCGACGATTACGGCGCCGGCATCGAACACGTCTCGGCCTGGGCCGGCATCCACTACTTCGCGAGCCGCCACGGCTTCCATGCGCCCGGCGATCCCACCGGCAGCGTCAACGATTCGAGCCCCGAGCGCGACGGCATCCTCACCTGGCCCGAAGGCAACGGCTGGCTCACGAAGCAGCTGGCCAGGCCGCTCGGCGACCGGCTGCGCACCGGCCAGGTCGTTACGCGCATCGCCGAGGTGCGCGACGGCGTCGAGGTCGACGCGTGGGATGCGGCCACGAAATCGCTCGTGCGCTGGCAGGCCGAGCGCTGCATCGTCGCGCTGCCCGTGTTCATCGCCGCGCGCGTGGTCGAGAGCTCGCCGGCCGTGCTGAAGAACGCCGCGGCCCACGTGCGCTACGCGCCCTGGCTCGTGGCCAACATCCATCTGCGCGGCCCGCTGGCCGACCGCCACGGCGCCGCGCCGAGCTGGGACAACGTGATCCACGGCACGCGCGGCCTCGGCTACGTCGACGCGCGGCACCAGTCGCTCGACCCGACGCCGCGCGGCACGGTGCTCAGCTGGTACCGCCCGCTGGGGCCGAGCAACTACGACGCGGCAGACGGCCGCAAGCTGCTGCTCGATCGGCCGTGGAGCGGCTGGCGGGACGACCTGCTCGCAGAGCTGTCGGTGCCGCACCCCGACTTGCTTTCGCTCGCCACGCGCATCGACGTCACGCGCTATGGACACGCCATGTCCATCCCCAGGCCAGGACTACTGGCCCAGATCGGCTCGCAGCGCAGCGCGCCCGATGCTGCGCATCGCGGCAGCGTCGTGGCGGGCCGCCTGTCGTTCGCGCATGCAGACTGGTCGGGCTACTCGATCTTCGAGGAGGCGTTCACGCGTGGGCACCTCGCCGGAACGAGCGTGGGGGCGGCATGAGGACACACGTCCGAGACGCAATCACGCCGACGGGGTGCTCTGCTCCGCGAATGTCCCCCGGCCTGCGGCCTCCTCCTTTATTTCGCTGCGCAGAGCACCCCATCGACGTGATCGTTCGGAGCACTGGTTGATCGAGCGGAAGAAACGCAGCGTGCCCTGTGCGAAGGGCACCGGGTGTCCCCCGCAGCGAAATAAAGGAGGAGGCGAAGCCGGGGGACATTCGCGGAGGGGGACACCCGGTGTCCTTTGCACTCGCCATGAAAAAACACCCAGCAAGGCAAACCGCACCATGAATCCTTGAAAACGGCCCGGCGCAGCCCCGTGCAGTTTTCACGCGGACTTCACACACGGCGCCATTGCTTCACAGACGGTCTGCAAACTCGCGAACGCCAACAAAAACATCGGGGGAGCTTCCATGCTTCAAGTCGCCAACAGAAAACTCGCGTCGCTCAGCGACGTGCTCTTCACCGGGCTGGGCCGCGCGCTCGGCTTCCTGCGTCCGCTGGCCCGCGGGCTCATCGGTTCCTGGCGACCCCCGGGCTGGCTGCGCATTGCCGGCGCCTTCGTGCTGCTCGGATTGCAGTGGCTGCAGCAGCGGTTGGCCTGGCTGGTGCTGCTCCTCTTGCTCGTGTTGGCCGGCTGGATGGCGAGCCCCCATGTGCTGAAGTGGTGGCACGGCCTCACGCCCGACCGCGTCGAGCCCGTCGTCGCCACCGCGAAGACCGAGCCGCCGCAGCGTACGCAGATCGAGCTCGACAAGGGGCCGAACCCCTTCGTCATGAACTTCTCCGCCTCGGTCGCGCCCATTGCGCGCATCGGCCAGGAGGCCACCGGCGTCACCATCGAGCCCGCCATCGCCGGCCGCTGGAGCTGGACCAAACAGAATCGCCTCGAATTCCTGCCCGCGCAGGACTGGCCCATCGGCCAGCCCTACAAGGTGCAGATCGCCGGCAACGCGCTCGCGCCGCACATCGAGATGGCGCAGCGCAAGTACGAGTTCACCTCGCCCGAATTCACCGCCCAGATCGCCAGCGCCGAGTTCTATCAGGACCCGGTGCAGGCCAACGTGCGCCGCGCGCTTTTCCAGGTGCGCTTCTCGCACCCCGTCAACACGGCCGAGTTCGAAAAGCGCCTGGTGCTGACCTACGACCAGCCCTGCAGCAGCTCGATCTTCAGCGTCGGCAAGTGCGCGAGCGAGAAGTTCACGGTCAGCTACGACAAGCTGCGCCTCAATGCCACCCTGCAGTCGGAGCCGCTGCCGATTCCCGAGAAGACGCGTCCAGCGATTCTCAGCCTCACGGCCGGCACGGTCGCGCAGAAGGGCGGCCCGGCGCTGCGCAACGACCAGTCCCGCGCGGTCGACATCCCCGGCCTCTTCAGCCTGGCCATCGCCGGCATCGAGCCCACCATCGTCACCGGCGAGAACGGCGAGCCCGAGCACGTGATGCACGTCACCGCCTCGATGCCGGTGCACGAGCGCGAAATGGCGCGCGTGGTGCAGGCCTGGCTGCTGCCCGCCACGGAAGAAGCCAAGGGCGACCCCGACGAGAAGTTCGACTGGTCGGCCGGGTCCGCGAAGATCACTGACGCCGTGCTGCGCCGCGCGAAGAAGATCAACCTGCAGCCCATCGCCAGCGAGCGCGAAGTGACCGAGATGGTCAGTTTCCGCATGCCGCAGGCCGAGGGCGGGCGCTACCTGCTGGTGCGCGTGGCCAAGGGCTTGAAGACGCCCGGCGGCTACCAGCTCGGCGCGGCGCGCCAGGACGTGCTGCTGCTCAAGACCTTCGCGCCCGAGCTCACCATCATGAGCCAGGGCTCGCTGCTCGCACTCTCGGGCGAGCGCAAGCTGCCGATCCTGGTGCGCGACCTGCCCGGCATCCGCCTCGAGATCGGCCGCCTGCTGCCGCAGCAGCTGCAGCACCTGGTGACGCAGACCAACGGCGACTTCGCGCATCCGCAGTTCTACGGCGGCCTGCAGTCGGACAACCTCGTCGACCGCTTCCAGAAGGAGATCCCGCTCAGCATTCCCGCCGGCAAGGCGCACTACGAAACGGTCGACTTCGCCGAGTACCTGCGCAGCGACGCGGCCGACCGGCGCGGCGTGTTCCTGCTCAAGGTGCAGGGCTACGACCCCAAGGCCAAGAAGAAGCCCGAAGGCGACGCGCAGGCCCAGCCCGAAGACGAACAGCAGCAGGAGCAGTCCTCGGACGAGGAAGAAGGCAACGGCGAAGGCGGCAACCCCGAGCAGCAGCTAGACCAGCGCCTCGTGCTCGTCACTGACCTGGGCATCGTCGCCAAGAAGTCGCTCGACGGCACGCGCGACGTGTTCGTGCAGAGCATCGCCAACGGCCAGCCGGTGGCGGGCGCCATGGTCGAGGTGTGGGGCCGCAACGGCATGATCGTCGCGTCGCAGGCCACCGACGCGACGGGCGCGGCCAAGCTGCCCAACCTCGCCGGCTACCAGCGCGAGAAGGCGCCGGTGGTGCTGGTCGTGCGCAAGGACGGCGATCTGAGCTTCCTGCCCTTCAACCGCAGCGACCGCACGCTGGACATCTCGCGCTTCGACGTCGGCGGCTTGCGCGCGGCCGGCGTGCCGAACCAGATGACGGCCTACGTCTTCAGCGACCGTGGCATCTACCGCCCGGGCGACACCATGCACATCGCGATGATGGTGAAGGCCGGCAACTGGGCCACCTCGCTGCGCGACCTGCCGCTCGAAGCCGAGATCATCGACGCGCGCGGCCTCAGCGTGCGCCGCGAAAAACTCAAGCTCGGCCCCGGTGGCGCCGCGGAAATCGCCCACACCACGCAGGACAGCTCGCCCACCGGCAACTACACCGTCAACCTCTACCTGCCGCGCGAATCGTCGCCCGGCACGCCCGAGGTCGAAGGCCTGCTGATCGGCAGCACCACCGTGAAGGTGCAGGAGTTCCTGCCTGATCGCACCAAGGTCACGGCCAAGCTCAGCAGCGAAGTGGCCGAAGGCTGGGTCAAGCCGAAGGACCTGAAGGCCCTCATCGACGTGCAGAACCTCTTCGGTACGCCCGCGCCCGACCGCAAGGTGGAAGGCACTCTCACGCTGAGCCCCGGCTTCCCGGTGTTCCGTGCGTTCACCGACTACGCCTTCTTCGATCCGCAGCGCGCTGCCGACAGGCAGGTCGACGACCTGGGCAGCGTGCAGACCAGCGCCGACGGCAAGGCCGAGTTCGACCTGCGCCTGTCGCGCTTCGACGCCGCCACCTACCAGGTGCACGTGCTGGCCAAGGCCTTCGAGCCCGAGGGCGGGCGCAGCGTGTCGGCCGAGGCGCAGACGCTGGTGAGCGACATGCCCTACCTCGTCGGCGTGAAGGTCGACGGCGACGTCGGCTACGTGAGCAAGGGCGCCGCGCGCAGCGCCACCGTGATCGCGATCGACCCGCAGGCCAGGAAGACGGCCGTGCCCGGCCTGAAGATCGAGCGCGTCGAACGCAAGGTGCTGTCGGTGCTCATCAAGCAGGACAGCGGCCTGTATCGCTACGAGTCGCGCCGCAAGGAGATCGTGCTCGACGAGAAGCCCTTCGCCATCGTTGCCGCCGGCAACACCGTGGCGCTGGACACCGGCGCCCCCGGCAACTTCGCCTACGTGGTGCGCAACGCCGACGGGCTGGAGCTCAACCGCGTCGAATACAGCGTGGCCGGCAATGCCAACGTCTCGCGTTCGCTCGACCGCAATGCCGAGCTGCAGCTCACGCTCGACCGCAAGGACTACGAGCCGGGGCAGGAGATTGCCGTGAGCATCCGCGCGCCCTACGTGGGTGCCGGCCTCATCACCATCGAGCGCGACAAGGTCTACGCCCACGCTTGGTTCAAGACCGACAAGACCGCCTCGGTGCAGAAGATCACTCTGCCCAAGGACTTCGAAGGCACGGGCTACATCAACGTGCACTTCGTGCGCGACCCGGCCTCGGACGAGGTCTACATGAGCCCGCTGTCGTACGGCGTCGTGCCCTTCGCCACCGCGCTGACCAAGCGCACCGCCAACCTGCAGCTCACCAGCAGCGAACTCGTGAAGCCCGGCCAGACCGTGAAGATGAAGCTCACCAGTGACAAGCCCACGCGCGCCGTGGTGTTTGCGGTGGACGAGGGCATCCTGCAGGTGGCGCGCTACAAGACGCCCGATCCGCTCAAGCACTTCTTCCAGAAGCGCGCGCTCGAAGTCGGCACGCTGCAGACGCTCGACCTGATCCTGCCGGAGTTCAAGAAGCTCATGCAGGGCGCCGCGCCCGGCGGGGACGGCGAAGGCGAACTCGGCAAGCACCTGAACCCGTTCAAGCGCAAGCGCGACAAGCCGGTGGCCTACTGGTCGGGGCTGGTGGATGTGAACGGCAGCCGCGAGTTCAGCTACACCGTGCCCGAGAGCTTCAACGGCAGCCTGCGCGTGATGGCCGTCGCGGTGAACGACGAAACCACTGCCGCCAAGAGCACCCGCACCGTGGTGCGCGGCGACATGGTGATCCTGCCGAACGCACCGCTCGCGATGGCGCCCGGCGACACCGTCGAGGTGGGCGTGGGCCTGGCCAACAATATCGTGGGCTCGGGCAAGGAAGCGCCCATCGCGCTCACGCTCACCGCCTCGGGCGGGCTCGAAGTGGTGGGTGATGCCACGCAGACGCTCAAGGTCAACGAGCGCGGCGAAGCCAGCACGAAGTTCAACGTACGCGCCAAGCCGGGCGAACAGGCGGTGCTGGGTTCCTCGGCGCTGGTGTTCACCTCCACGCACAAGAACTACAGCGCCCGCTTGTCCACCGAGGTGAGCGTGCGTCCGGCATCGCCCTTCGTCACGCTGGTGCAGGCCGGCAGCTTCCAGCGCGCGGGAGAAATCTCGAGCCAGGCCGACCTGTATCCGAACTTCCGCCAGAGCGACGTGGCCGTGTCGGCCGCGCCGTGGGCCTTTGCCACCGGCCTCATGCAGTACCTGGAGGCCTACCCGCACGGCTGCACCGAGCAGATCACGAGCCAGACCTTCCCGGCGGTTCTGCTCTCGGGCCGTCCCGAGCTGGTGAAGGAAATGGCGCGTGGGCGCACGGCCGAGCAGGGCCCGCTGCCCGAGGCGCGCAAGACCTTCGAGCGCTACCTCGTGCAGCTGCGCGCACGGCAGACGGCCGACGGCGGCTTCTCGCTGTGGCCCGGTGCGGGCACCGATGCCTTCGCCACGCTGTACGCCGTGCACCTGCTGGTCGAGGCCAAGGACCACAAGCTGCCCGTGCCACAAGACCTGCTGCAGAAGGCCAACATCTATCTGCAGGGCTGGCTCGGCAGCGGCGACAGCTCGCTCGACGGCTGGCGCCAGCGCACGCAGGCGGCCTACCTGCTGACGCGGCAGGGCATCGTCGCGCCGGCCGCACTGGCCAACCTGCGCGAAGCATGGCGCGGCAGGCAGACGCAAGGCTGGAGCGACGACCTCGGCGCCGTGTACCTCGCCGCGAGCTACCAGTTCGTGAAGCAGGAGCAGGTGGCCAACGAGCTGCTCAACCCGGTGTGGGCCGACCTGCTCGCGCGCACCGAGAAGAAGCAGCGCCGCAACGTCTGGGGCGCCTACTACGACCCGCTGGTGCACGACAGCGTGACGCTGCACCTCGTGGGCCGCCACTTCCCGTCGCGCCTGAAGACGCTGAAGCCCGCGGTGTGGGAAGGCATGAGCGCGATGGTGCGCGACGGCTGGTACAACAGCCTGTCGTCGGCCTCGATGCTGCTTGCGGTCGACTCGTACTTCGAGGCCGTGGGGCAGAACGTGGAAGGCAAGCTCACGGCGAGCACCGTCAATGCACAGGGCCAGGCCGCCGCGCTCGCGCTGGGCGCGGTCAACCCGATCACGCGCGCCGCGGTGCCGGCCGGCACCGCCAAGCTGAAGCTGTCGAACGACAGCGACTTCAACCTGTACTACAGCTGGGCCGAACAGGGCTTCGAACGCAACGTGCCCACCACCGCGGTGAACAAGGGCCTCGAGATCTTCCATGAAGTGCTCGATGCCAAGGGCAACCCGATCGCCAAGGCGAAGCTCGGCGAGGAGGTCACGGTGCGGGTGCGCGTGCGCAGCCTGGAGCGGGCGAACATCAACGACGTGGCGCTGGTCGACGTGCTGCCCGGCGGGCTGGAGCCGGTGCTGCAGGCCGTGGGTGACGACGACGATGCGAACGCCGACGCGCCGATCTGGAAGAAGCGCCTCGGTGGCGGCGGCTCGTGGAAGGTGCAGTACGCCGACATCCGCGAAGACCGCGTCGTGTTCTACGGCAGCGTCAACAAGGACCTGCTCGAGGTGACCTACAAGGCGCGCGCCACCAACGTGGGCGACTACGTGGTGCCGGCGGCGTACGGCGAGGCGATGTACGACCGGCGCGTGTTCTCGCGCTCGGCAGGGGCGCGCTTCCAGGTGGTGGCGAATTGATCATGACGCACCTGGGTCTTGTCCCCTCTCCCGCTTGCGGGAGAGGGTTAGGGTGAGGGTGCGGCACCAACATGACCACCGTGCTCGATCCGTCGCCGATGCCCTCACCCCAACCATCTCCCGGAGGGAGAGGGAGAAAGATGGGCATCGCTTTCGCGTTCGTCGTCTTCGTGCTCGCACTGCTTCGCCTGTGGCCGCACGCAGCGCTCAGCGAAACCGTCGGCAGCTCCCGCGCCGTCTACGCGCAAGGCGGCCAGCTCCTGCGCCTCACGCTCGCCGGCGACGAACAATACCGTCTCTGGGTGCCGCTCGAACGCATCTCGCCCACGCTGGTCGATGCGGTGCTGCTGTACGAAGACCGGCGCTTCTACACGCACCCCGGCGTCAACCCTGCCGCGCTGGCGCGCAGCGCGTGGCGCATTGCCAGCGGCGAGCGCCGCCAGGGCGGCTCCACGCTCACCATGCAGCTCGCGCGACGCGTCTACGGCATCGACAGCCGCACGCCCACCGGCAAAGTGGCGCAGATCTTCGCCGCGCTGTGGCTGGAGGCGCGCTTCAGCAAGCACGACATCCTCGAGGCGTACCTCAACACCGCGCCCTATGGCGGCAACATCGAGGGCGTGCAGGCGGCGAGCCTCATCTACTTCCGCAAGGACGCCGCCAAGCTGAGCCTGCCCGAGGCGCTGACGCTCGCGGTGATTCCGCAGAACCCCGTCAAGCGCATCGCCGAGCGCGGCCGCAACGCCGAGCTGCAGTCGGCGCGCGAACGCCTGTGGGCGCTGTGGGCCGAGCGCGATCCGGCGGCGAAGCAGCATGCGCCCGATGCGCAACTGGCGCTGTCGGCGCAGTCGCGCGGCAGCCTGCCCTTTCTGGCACCGCACGCCACCGACATGCTGCTCGCGCAGGAGCGTGGCGTGCAGGAAGTGCACACCACCATCGACCTGCGCATGCAGGCCACGCTCGAACGCGTGATGGCGCAATACCTGCGCGCGCATGCCGACGTGGGCATGAACAACGCGAGCGCGCTGCTGCTCGATGCATCGACGATGCAGGTGCGCGCGATGATCGGCTCCGCCGACTTCCGCAACGACGCCATCTCGGGGCAAGTCAACGGCGTTCTGGCCAAGCGCTCGCCGGGCTCCACCCTCAAACCCTTCATCTACGCGCTTGCACTCGACCAGGGGCTGCTGCATCCGAAGACCATGCTGAAGGACGCGCCCACCTCCTTCGGCCCCTACACGCCTGAGAACTTCGACCACCGCTTCGCCGGGCCGCTGCCCGCGCAGGAAGCGCTGATCCGCAGCCGGAACGTGCCCGCGGTGGCGGTGGCGGCGAAGCTCTCGAAACCGGGGCTCTACGACTTCATGCGGCTGGCAGGCGTGCAGAAGCTGCAGGGCGAATCGCACTACGGCCTCGCGCTGGTGCTGGGCGGTGGCGAGGTCACGCCCGAGGAGCTGGCCGGCATGTACGCGACGTTGGCCAATGGCGGCATCTCGCAGCCCATCCGCTACACGCAGCCCGCGCCCGGCGAGCGGCCCGTGCAGCCGCTGCGCCTGCTGAGCGAGGAAGCGTCGTTCATCACGCTCGACATGCTGCGCCACACGCCGCGCCCCGACACCACGCTGCCCGCGCGCCCGGCCATCGCGTGGAAGACGGGCACGTCCTGGGGCTTTCGCGATGCGTGGACGGCCGGCGTGTTCGGCCGTCACGTGCTGGTGGTGTGGGTCGGCAATTTCGACGGCACCAGCAACCCGGCGCTGGTGGGCGTCGATGCGGCCGCGCCGCTGTTCCTGCGCATGGTCGATGCGCTGCGCGCCGAGCGGCTCGACCCCGGCGAGGTGGCGTCGCGCCAGCCGCCCGACCTGCGCCAGGTCGAGGTCTGCGCCGCGACGGGTGGCCTGCCCGACGCACTGTGCCCGGTGCGCACCATGACATGGTTCATCGCCGGCAAGTCGCCGATCCAGGTCAGCAACCTGCACCGCGCAGTGTGGGTCGACGAAACGACCGGCAAGGTGGTCTGCGGCCCGCAGCCCAATGCGCGCCAGCAGGTGGTGGAGCAATGGGGCAGCGACATGCGCCGCCTGTTCCGCCAGGCCGGCCTGCCACGCGCGAGCGCACCGGCGGACGGCTGCGAGAAGGATGGCGCTGCGTCGGAAAGCGCGCCGCTCATCACGTCGCCCTTGCGCGGCGTGCGCCACACGCTGCGCGTGAAGAAGCCCGAGCCGCTGGTGCTGCGCGCCGAGGCTGCCGCGGGCACGCAGGCCATCTACTGGTTTGCCGACGACGCGCTCATCGGCCGCGCCGCGCCCGGCGAAGGCATCACCTGGATGCCCGACCTCGCGGCATCGGGCCGGCGCTATGTGCTGCGCGCGGTCGACGACCAGGGCCGCGCGGAGTCGCGCGAAGTGACGGTGGACGTCGCCCCCTGAAAGGATGTCATGGCCGCGTCATGCCGCCTCGGCATGGTCACGCGTTTTGAACTCGAACGCCTTCCTTTCCATGACGCGCATCGCCTCCCTGTCTTTCGTCGCTCTTGCCGCTGCACTCGCATGCGGCGGCGCTGCGGCCCAGACCGCCTTCCCCTCCACGCTCGCCGGCCACGCCGTGCTGCCCGCGCAGAGCTTCGTCGCTGCGCCCAAGGACGCGCCGGCCGACCTGCAGGCCAGCGGCAAGTTCACGACCGGCAAGCGCGTCGAGGCGATCGGCTCGGTCGAAGGCCTGTCGGCCGGCCGCGGCACGGGCGTGTCGCTGCCCTTCAAGGGCCAGCCGCTGCAGGGCCACTCGGGCATCAAGAAGATGGACGACGGCAGCTTCTGGATCCTCACCGACAACGGTGCCGGTACCAAGGCCAACTCGCCCGACTTCATGCTCTACCTGAACCACTACAAGGTGGACTTCAAGAGCGGCAAGTTCAACCGCCTGAACACCATCTTCCTGCACGACCCGGACAAGAAGGTGCCCTTCCGCATCGTCCACGAAGGCTCCAAGCAGCGCTACTTGACGGGCGCCGACTTCGACCCCGAGAGCTTCCAGTTCGCCGGCGGCGCGCTGTGGATCGGCGAGGAGTTCGGACCCTTCCTGATCAAGGCCGACCTCAAGGGCAAGGTGCTCGCCGTGTACGACACGCTGGTCGACGGCAAGGTCGTGCGCTCGCCCGATCACCCCGCAGTGACCACACCGGGCGTGCCCGGCGGCGCGGTCGATTTCCAGATCAAGCGCTCCAAGGGCTTCGAGGGCATGGCCTCGTCGAAGGACGGCAGCAAGCTCTACGCGCTGCTCGAAGGCCCGGTGTGGAACGCCGAGGCCAAGGACTACGAACGCGTCGACGGCAAGGAAGCGCTGCGCGTGCTGGAGTTCGATGTGGCCACCGAGAAGTGGACGGGCCGCCACTGGAAGTACGTGCTCGAAGCCAATGGCAACGCCATCGGCGACTTCAACATGATCGACGGCACCACCGGCTTGATCATCGAACGCGACAACGGCGAAGGCACGAGCGACAAGGCCTGCCCCGAAGGCCAGAAGCGCACCGACTGCTTCCACGACATAGCCAAGTTCAAGCGCGTCTACAAGGTCGAGCTGAACGACGCGAACGTGGGCGGCCCGGTGCGCAAGATCGGCTACATCGACCTGCTGAACATCGCCGACCCCGACAAGCTCGCACGCAAGCCCTTGAACGACGGCGTGCTGAAGTTCCCCTTCTTCACCATCGAGAACGTCGACGTGGTCGATGCCACACACATCGTGGTCGGCAACGACAACAACCTGCCGTTCTCGAGCAGCCGCGAGCCGAACAAGGCGGACGACAACGAGCTGGTGCTGCTGGAAGCGGGCGCGTTGCTGCAGGCGAAGTAAGCGACCCGCAGCGAGGGCATCGGCACCGCCTTGCGGCCTTTCAAGTGTCCGTGCCGCGCTGCTGCACCAAGGTCATCGCGAACTGGCCGTTGCCGACCGACCAGTCCGAGTAATCGTTTTCGTGAGTGAAGATGAAAACGTCGGCTGGTGCGATGCCAGCCTGGTGTTCCAGGTTGTGCGCGATCTGGCCATAGAGTGTCCGTTTCATCGCGTCGCTGCGCCCCCGGCGCATGGTGATTTCGACCACGATCACGCGATCGGAACGTGCCACGCCATTGAACCTGCGATCGAAAAAGAAATGGTCGGCCCTGTATGGGTTCACCAGGTTGAACAGCTCGTCCTCCGGCATCCCGATACTGCCGACCAGTGCGTCGTGGATGCCTCGCACGATGGCCTGGCATTGGGCGGGAGGCGTGTCTTCAGGGACGGCGGTGCGAATGAAAGGCATGGTGACGGACTCCAGCAAAAGCGATGCATGCCGCCGGACGATTCCGGACAGGTCATGCGCCGTTTGTAGGCGCCGCAAAGCAAAAAACGAACCGATGAATTTGCCGGTGCTATGTGCAATAAAGTCACTTCACCATGAAACAGCATCTTCGCCACATGAACGCGCTGCGCGCCTTCGAAGCGGCCGGCCGTCTGGGCCGCATGACCCTGGCCGCCGACGAGTTGCATGTCACGCCTGGTGCGATCAGCCGGCAGGTGCGGCAACTCGAGGATGCGCTCGGCGTCGTGCTGTTCGAAGGGCCGAAGAACCAGCCCGTGCTGACCGCTGCCGGCAAGTACTTGCAGCCGACCCTGTCGGCGGCCTTCATGCAGATCGAACAGGCGGTGGATGCCATGCTCGAGCGGCAGCACACGACATTGGACGTCTCCTGCCTCAGCACCTTCACAATGCGCTGGCTCATTCCGCGGCTCTACGATTTTCATGCGAGCCAGCCGGACATCGGCGTGCGGCTCAAGGCCACGGACCAGAGTGCGGCAACGCCGGTGTCGCGGAGCGACGTCGCGATCTCGGTGGCGCAGGACGAAGACGAGGAGGCGACGCCCGCCGATGTGTTCCTGTTCGACGAACTGCTCGGCCCCGTGCTGGCTCCCGGCCTGGCCGACCGGTTGCGGCTCGGTGAGCCGGCCGATCTCGAGAACCAGGAGATCCTGCAGACACGCACGCGGCGCAATGCCTGGTCGATGTGGAGCGCATCGGTCGGCAGCGCGGTGCGGGTTCTGCCCGGCACGGAGTTCGAGCACTACTACTTCACGCTGGAGGCCGCGATCGGCGGCCTGGGCATCTGCATCGCGCCCTGGCATCTCGTGATGGACGACGTGCGGGCGGGGCGATTGACCGCGCCCTTGGGCTTTCATGCCAGCGGCTACCGCTATGTCGCCAGGCGCAACGGCACCCGGGACGAGGCGGCGCGGTTGTTTTGCGACTGGCTTCAGGCCCAGGCCATGGCGATGCCACAGCCCGGGCCGCTCGGCGCGCGCGCCGTCAAGCCCGCATCAGCGCCTCGATCTCGTCCGCCTTCACGGGCACGCCGCGCGAAATAAGCTCGCAGCCGGTGGCCGTGACGATCGCGTCGTCCTCGATGCGGATGCCGATGCCGTGGAACTGCTCGGGTACGCCGTCGGCGGGCCGAACGTAGATGCCGGGCTCCAGCGTCAGCACCATGCCCGGATGCAGGATGCGGCTCGGGCGGTTCTTGATGACCTCGTTCGACAGCGGATCCTTGCGCTCGCTCACCTCGCCGACCTGCGTGGGCTCGACGTAGCTGCCGCAATCGTGCACGTCCATGCCGAGCCAGTGGCCCGTGCGGTGCATGTAGAACTGGAAGTAGGCGCGCGAGTCGATCACGTCGTCCACGCCGCCCACCTTGTTGGCGTCGAGCAGGCCGAAGTCGAGCATGCCCTGCGCCAGCACCTTCACCGCGGCGTCGTGCGGGTCGGTGAAGCGGTTGCCGGCCTTGGTGACGGCGGCCGCGGCGTCCTGGCTGGCCAGCACGAGGTCGTACAGCGCGCGCTGCGGGCCGGTGAACCTACCGTCGGCCGGGAAGGTACGGGTGATGTCGCTCGCGTAGCCGTCGAGTTCGCAGCCCGCGTCGATCAGCACCAGCTCGCCCTTGCGCAGCGGCGCCGCATCGGCGCGGTAGTGCAGCACGCAAGCGTTGGCACCGGCCGCGACGATGGAGTAGTAGGCCGGGTACTGCGAGCCGCCAAGGCGGAATTCGTGCAGCAGCTCGGCGTCGAGGTGGTACTCGCGCGCGTCCTTGCCCTCGCGCAGCATGCGGGCCGAGAGCTGCATCGCGCGCACGTGGCCGCGGGCGCTGATCTGCGCGGCGCGGCGCATGACGTCCTGCTCGTGCGCGTCCTTGATCAGGCGCATCTCGTCGAGCGGGCCGCACAGGTCGCGCTGTTCCTCGGGGCACAGCGCGCCGTAGCGCACGCGGGCGCGCACCGACTGCAGCCAGCCGTCGATGCGGGTCTCGAGGCCCTTGTGGATGGCGAATGGGAACCACACGATCGAGCGGTTCTCGAGCAGCTTCGGAAGCCTGGCATCGAGGTCGGCGACCGAGAAGGCTTCGTCGACGCCGAGTGCCGCGGGTGCCGCGTCGGGGCCGAGGCGGTAGCCGTCCCAGATCTCGCGCTCCAGGTCCTTCGGCGCGCAGAACAGCGTGGCGCGGCCGTCGCCCGCCAGCACCAGCCAGGCGTTGGGCTCGGTGAAGCCGGTCAGGTAATAGAAGTAGCTGTCGTGGCGGTAGAGGAAATCGGTGTCGCGGTTGCGCGGGCGTTCGGGCGCGGTCGGGATGATCGCGATGCCGTCCTTGCCCAGCTGCGAGGCGAGGCGCGCGCGGCGCTCGGCGTAGATCGTGGTGGTGGCTGCTGCTGAAGTCATCTGCTTGGCGTGTTCAGTTGGGCGAGTCGTTCGGGGGTGCCTACATCGGTCCAGGGGCCGGTGTAGAGCTCGGCGCTCACGAGTTCATTGTCCATCGCGGCGCGCAGGATCGGTGCCAGCGGGGCTTTGCGGCCGGCCGGGTTGCCGCTCGGGATGTCGCAGTACGGCGGCGCGAAGAGCTCGGCGCGGTACAGGCCGATGCTCGAGAAGGTGAACTTCCGGTCGGCCGTGTTGAGCGCGAGGCCCCCGGCGGACAAGCCGAAATCGCCCTTGAGGTTGTGCGCGGGGTTCGGCACCAGCCACAGGTGCGCGAGCTTGCCGCTGGCGACGAAGCGGTCGACCGAGTCTTGCGCGAAGGCGAAGCCAGGCGCGAACACGTCGCCGGCCGCCACCCAGAACACCTCGCCGAGCAAGGGCAGCGCACGCACGATGCCGCCGGCCGTTTCGAGCGCGCCGCCGAAGTCGCGGCCCTCGTCGGAATATGAAATCGACAGTGCCGATGGCCCCTGCAACAAGGGCTTGGCGCCGAACCGCTCGGAGATCTGCGTGCCCAGCCAGTCCGTGTTGATCACCAGCTCGGTGAACCCGCCCGCGGCCAGCGCTTCCATCGGCCACTGCATCAGCGGCTTGCCGCGCACTTCGAGCAGGGGCTTGGGAGTGATGTCGGTCAGCGGCCGCATGCGTTCGCCGCGCCCCGCGGCCAGGATCATGGCCCGCACGGAAATCGAAGCTACGTTCGTCATCGGCTGATTCTTTCGGGAAACACCGAGGAACCGGCTATGCCGGGCCTCTGGTGTTGCCCCCGGCAGGGGGTGGGAGAAGCGACACGAAGTGCGCGAAGCCTGGGGGCGAGTGTCATTTCCGCCCGCGCTGCAACTCGTTGCGTTCGCTGTGGCGGGGCTGGAACAGCGCCACCAGGCATTCCATCAGCGCATGCGCCTTGGCCGAGTGGTCGCCGCCGAAATTGCACACATACACGTCGAGCGTCACGCCGCGCTGCTCGGGCCAGGTGTGGATGCACAGGTGCGATTCGGCCAGCAGCACGGTGGCCGTGACCCCGCCCGGGCCCTGCGGCGTGGCCGGAAATCCGTGGACCAGCCTGCCCACCGCCTGCAGTCCGGCAGCGTCCACCGCCTTGAGGCAAACGGCGCCCAGGGCCTCCCGGTCGGTCAGCCATTGAAGGCCGCATTGGCAGTCGTGAAGGTCGGCGGTGAGGTGCAGCCCGTGCATGGGGCGCAACTCTAGCAGTCCGGCCGCTGCACAAGAGAGCATCGGCCGGACGTTTGCCCTGTATCGGCGGGTGTCCGGGCTCGCCCGGTAAAATCGCGGGTTCCCCCTATCCCCTCCCACCCTTTTCCCCCGAAAGTCCACCGCAAATGGCAAACCACGCCCTGATGGCCAACGCAATCCGCGCTCTGGCCATGGATGCCGTCCAACAAGCAAATTCCGGACATCCGGGCGCACCGATGGGCATGGCCGACATGGCCGTCGCACTCTGGGGCGAACACCTGCGCTACAACCCCGCCAACCCGCACTGGTTCGACCGCGACCGCTTCGTGCTGTCGAACGGCCATGCCTCGATGCTGCTGTACTCGGTGCTGCACCTCACGGGCTACGACCTGCCGATGGAGGAAATCAAGCACTTCCGCCAGCTGCACAGCAAGACCGCCGGTCACCCCGAAGTCGACGTGACGCCGGGCGTCGAAACCACCACCGGCCCGCTGGGCCAGGGCATCACCAATGCCGTGGGCTTCGCGCTGGCCGAGAAGCTGCTCGCCGCCGAGTTCAACCGCAATAGCCACAACGTCGTCGACCACCACACCTACGCCTTCCTGGGCGACGGTTGCATGATGGAAGGCATCAGCCACGAAGCCTGCGCCCTCGCTGGCGCCTGGCACCTGAACAAGCTGATCGCGCTGTACGACGACAACGGCATCAGCATCGACGGCCAGGTCAAGCCCTGGTTCATCGACAACACGGAAGAGCGCTTCAAGGCCTATGGCTGGAACGTCATCGGTCCGATCGACGGCAATGACGCCAAGGACGTGTCCAAGGCCATTGCCAAGGCCAAGAAGGAAGAATCGAAGCCCACGCTGATCATCTGCAAGACGACCATCGGCAAGGGCAGCCCGAACCGCGCCGGCACCGCCAAGGCGCACGGCGAGGCACTCGGCGCCGAAGAAATCAAGCTCACCCGCGACGCGATCGACTGGCACTACCCGCCCTTCGAAATCCCGGCCGAGGTGTACGCCGACTGGGACCACAAGGCCGAAGGCGCGAAGACCGAAGCCGCCTGGAACGACAAGTTCGTCGCCTACGCCGCCGCGTACCCCGAACTGGCCGCCGAGTTCACCCGCCGCATGAAGGGCGAGCTGCCCAAGGATTTCCACCAGGTGGCGTTCGACACCGTGGTCGCCGCCCACACCAGGGGTGAGACCGTCGCCAGCCGCAAGGCCAGCCAGCTCGCGCTGGAAGCCTTCACCGCCGCGCTGCCCGAAATGCTCGGCGGCAGTGCCGACCTGACCGGCTCGAACCTCACCAACACCAAGAGCACCGCCGCGCTGCGCTTCGACGCCAAGACCGGCGCCGTCGTGCTGAACGCGCCCCCCGCGCCGGTGGTGCTCCAGGGCGCCGAAGACGAAGCCGCACAAGGCGCTGCCGTCGAGCCGCCGCACGGCGAGATCGGCCGCCACATCAACTACGGCGTGCGCGAGTTCGGCATGGCCGCCATCATGAACGGCGTGGCGCTGCACGGCGGCTACATCCCCTACGGCGGCACCTTCCTCACCTTCAGCGACTACAGCCGCAACGCCATCCGCATGGCCGCGCTGATGAAGCGCCGCGTGATCCACGTGTTCACGCACGACTCCATCGGCCTCGGCGAAGACGGCCCGACGCACCAGTCGATCGAGCATGCCGCCTCGCTGCGCCTGATTCCGAACCTCGACGTCTGGCGTCCGGGCGACACGGCCGAAACGGCCGTGGCCTGGGCCGTGGCGCTGCAGAACCAGTCGCGCCCGACCGCGCTGCTGCTGAGCCGCCAGAACATCGCCTACGCACCGAAGAGCGAGCTCGGCGACATCAGCCGCGGCGCCTACGTGCTGTCCGAGCCCGAAGTCGTCGGCCTCAAGAGCAAGAAGACGGCCGCCGTCATCATCGCCACCGGTTCCGAAGTGCCGCTCGCACTGGCAGCGCAGAAGCTGCTGGCCGAGAAGAAGATCGCCGTGCGCGTGGTGTCGATGCCCTCGACCACCACCTTCGATCGCCAGGACTTGGCCTACAAGAAGAGCGTGCTGCCGAAGAAGATTCCGCGCATCGCCGTCGAGATGGGCTGCACCGGCGGCTGGTGGAAGTACGGCTGCGCGGCCGTCGTCGGCATCGACACGTACGGCGAGTCGGCACCGGCGCCGGCGCTGTTCAAGCACTTCGGTTTCACGGCGGAAAACGTTGCCGCCACCGTGGAAGCGGCGCTGCGGGACTGATCCCGCCAAGCGTTTCTTTCCGTTCGATCACAAGTTTTTCAACCTTAGGAGCAAGTCAGATGGCTATCAAACTCGGTATCAACGGCTTCGGCCGCATCGGTCGCAACGTGCTGCGCGCAGCGGTGCAGAACTTCAAGAACGACATCGAGATCGTTGCCATCAACGACCTGCTCGAGCCGGACTACCTCGCCTACATGCTCCAGTACGACTCGGTGCATGGCCGCTTCAAGGGCGAAGTCACGGTCGAAGGCAACACGCTGATCGTCAACGGCAAGAAGATCCGCCTCACGCAGGAACGCGACCCGTCGCAGCTGAAGTGGAACGAGGTCGGCGCCGACATCGTGCTCGAATCGACCGGCCTGTTCCTCACGAAGGAAACGGCGCAGAAGCACATCGACGCGGGCGCGAAGAAGGTCATTCTGTCGGCACCGTCGAAGGACGACACCCCCATGTTCGTCTACGGCGTGAACGACAAGAAGTACGCCGGTGAAGCCATCATCAGCAACGCCAGCTGCACCACCAACTGCCTGGCGCCGCTGGCCAAGGTGCTGAACGACAAGTGGGGCATCAAGCGCGGCCTGATGACCACCGTGCACGCCGCCACCGCCACGCAGAAGACCGTGGACGGCCCGAGCAACAAGGACTGGCGCGGCGGCCGCGGCATCCTGGAGAACATCATTCCCTCGAGCACCGGCGCTGCCAAGGCCGTGGGCGTGGTGATCCCCGAGCTCAACAAGAAGCTCACGGGCATGAGCTTTCGCGTGCCGACCTCCGACGTGTCGGTGGTCGACCTGACCGTGGAGCTGGTGAAGGAAGCCACGTACAAGGAAATCTGCGCCGAAATGAAGGCGCAGAGCGAAGGCGCGCTCAAGGGCGTGCTGGGCTACACGGAAGACAAGGTGGTGGCCACCGACTTCCGCGGCGACCCGCGCACCTCGATCTTCGACGCCGAAGCCGGCATTGCGCTCGACGGCACCTTCGTGAAGCTCGTGAGCTGGTACGACAACGAATGGGGCTACTCGAACAAGTGCCTGGAGATGGTGAAGGTCGTGTCGAAGTAAGGCTTTGCGGCTTCAACAAGAAACGCGCCCGAGGGCGCGTTTCTTGTTGCTGGATGTCGGGCGATGGGTGCGAGACGATCAGCGCAGCTTTTCGTTCTTCAGGATTTCGCTGCTCAGCGCGACGGACATCTTGGTTGCCGCGCGTTTGGCGGAAAGGCCGAACTCACCCTTGAATTCGCTGAATTCCGCCTCGCCCCGGCCCGAAGCCTTGACGCGGGTAATTTCAGCGCCTGCCGGATCGGTCACGACACACGCAACCTCGGTGGTGAAGTACGTGGGCGGCCAGGTGAAGGGAGACGGCGAGCCCGAATCGGTCTTGATCTCGGGCGTGAACACGAGCGAGGCGCCCGATGCCTGGACCGCGCCGGCGTCCGCAGCGGACTTGAGGACAACCACGTCCTGGTAGACCGCGCGCAGCGCATCGCGAATCGACTTCTCCAGGTCACGGTACGGGTAGTAGCTGATGCGGTCGCCACCGCCGCCGGCTGTAGTGGCCTGTAGGGCGCGCTGCGCATCGGTCATGGTGTAGGCCACCTTTTTCTGGATCAGGCTGGCTTCCACGCGTGGCGGTGCGGCGTCGGTGCCGACATTGATGGGATGCGCACAGCCTGCGAGCACGGCCACGACAGCGAGCGCAGTGGCGGCGCGGAAAGCTCTGGAAACGATAGACATGAAATTTCTTCTCCGGGTTCTGTTTTTTAAGAGGCGAGGGCTGCGGCGAACTGGGGATCGGCATACACCTGCCGCAGCAGCGTGCGCACGAGGTCCGAGTAGGCGGCCTGCCCAGCAGGGATGGCCACGATGCCCGCGAAGCTGGACTCGAAGCTGGTGTTCGCCTTGTAGGTCTTCCTGAGGCGTTGCATGCCCTCGCGCGTGATCTCGATCTGTACTTCCATCACGCCCGTGCCGGTGACGATGTTCCCCACGCTGATCTCGTTGCTGAGGATGCGAGCGTCGATCCGTGTGCGGGATTTCGCGTCGTATGCAGCTACCTCCTTGAGGTCATTGACCAGCGCGTCCTCGAGGTATTTTGCGAAAGTGCCGCTGGGCGAAAGCAGGCGCGCGCCGCGCAGCGAGAGGTTGTTGACGGGGTCATTCGGATCGGTCGGCTGCACCTTCACCACTGCCACGGGGGCTGGCTTGCTTGCCTTGAGCCGGTCAAGGGCTTCGTAGTCCGCCGCGTAGGGCGGGGCCTTCAATTGCGCACATCCTGTGGCCAGAACGGCCAGGGCGCAGAAGGCGAATCCATGCACGCGAGTCACTGTCACGCTCTCCTCCTAAATGGGTTGTTTTTGGAGACGAGACGGTAACACGATGCTACGGCAATGCCCGCGGCATTTCTTCGGGTTGATCTGCAGCGTGAACACCAGCGACACACCGGCCGCTTCATTGGCCTTCGCAACGCAGGACGATCACGTCGCGGTACACCGCGCCCGAAGACCGGCGGCGAAGCTCAGACCGGTTCGAGCACGTGGATCAGCTTGCTCTCGACGAATTCCTTGGTCTTCTCGCCGTGGGCTTTCATGTGCGGGGCCACGGCATGGGCCTGCAGGTGCGCCAGCGTTTCCCACTTCTCGACGACGACAAAGGTGTCGGGGCCGAAGCTGGCCTTGGACGTCGGAATGCCTTGCGCATCGACCGTGGCGGCGTATTCGATGCAGCCCGCTTCTGCCAGCACGGCCGCGCGGTTCCCGGCGAAGGCTTCGAGCAGTCTGGCGCGCTGGCCGGGCTTGGCGGTGATGACGGCGACGACGTGAATCATTGAAAGAGTCTCCAGTGGGTAAAGGATGCGAGGGTCGAATCTAAGAGAAACGGTGCCGCGGTGCAGGTCCGGTCCGCGACAACACCAAGCCGCGCGGTCTCCCCATGTGTCTGTCCGATTGTTGAACACAGGTTAACGATGGATTGACTTCGAGTGCGAATCGTTCGGTGCACCTGCTCCTAAAGTGGCAGCTCCCCAGCAGCATTCCATGAAGGACATCGATGAGCAGCTACAGCATTGCCACCATTCCCGGCGACGGCATCGGCAAGGAAGTGATCCCGGCCGGACGCGAAGTGATGGAGGCGCTGGCCGCAGCCTCCCACGGCGCGCTGAACTTCAGCTTCGAGGATTTCGGCTGGGGCGGCGACTACTTCCGCGAGCACGGCGTGATGATGCCGGCCGATGGCCTCGACGCGCTGCGCAAGAAGGACGCCATCCTCTTCGGCTCCGCAGGCGACCCGCACATTCCCGACCACATCACCCTCTGGGGCCTGCGCCTGAAGATCTGCCAGGGCTTCGACCAGTACGCCAACGTGCGCCCGACGCGCATCCTGCCGGGCATCGACGGCCCGCTCAAGCGCTGCGGCCCGGCCGACCTGAACTGGGTCATCGTGCGCGAGAACTCCGAAGGCGAGTACGCCGGCGTCGGGGGCCGCGTGCACCAGGGCCACCCGATCGAAGCCGCCACCGACGTGAGCATGATGACCCGCGCTGGCGTCGAACGGATCATGCGCTTCGCCTTCAAGCTGGCCCAGTCGCGCCCCCGCAAGCTGCTGACCGTCATCACCAAGAGCAACGCCCAGCGCCACGCGATGGTGATGTGGGACGAGATCGCGCTGCAGATCTCCAGGGAGTTCCCGGACGTGACCTGGGACAAGGAGCTGGTCGACGCCTCGACCGCGCGCATGATCAACCGGCCGGCATCGCTGGACACCATCGTCGCGACCAACCTGCATGCCGACATCCTCAGCGACCTCGCTGCCGCGCTGGCGGGCAGCCTGGGCATTGCGCCCACCGGCAACATCGATCCCGAGCGGCGCTACCCCTCGATGTTCGAGCCAATCCACGGCTCGGCCTTCGACATCATGGGCAAGGGGCTGGCCAATCCGGTCGGCACCTTCTGGTCGGTCGTGATGCTGCTCGAGCACCTGGGCGAAGTCCAGGCCGCGCGCCGCGTGATGGAGGCCGTGGAGCACGTCACCGCGAACCGGTCGCTGCACACGCGCGACCTCGGCGGCAATGCCACCACTGCGCAGGTGACGCGTGCCGTGTGCGAGCACATCGCCAGTGCGCGGCAGCGCCTCGCGGACTGAACCCAAGCCCCCCCGCCGCCGCGTGCATCGATGCACGCGGGCACGACAACAACGAGCCAGAGACAAGACCATGACCGCTTCTTCTGTCCCTTTCATCCAGGGCCGGCGCACCATGCTGCGGGCCGGCGCCCTGGCGCTGGGCCTGGGCACTGCCGCACTGGCCTTCGCGCAGCCGGCCGTCTGGCCCACGCGGCCCATCAGCCTCGTCGTGCCCTTCCCGGCCGGCGGCACCACCGACGTGCTGGCCCGTGCGCTGGCCGAAAAGCTGTCGCAGTCCCTCGGCCAGCCTGTCGTGGTCGAAAGCAGGCCCGGCGCAGGCGCCACGCTCGGCGCCGATTACGTCGCCAAGGCCAAGCCCGATGGCTACACGCTGCTGATGGGTGCGGTGCACCACACCATCGCCACCAGCGTCTACAGGAAGCTGCCCTACGATTTCCAGAAAGACCTGGCGCCGATCACCGTCGTGGCCATGGTGCCCAACGTGCTGGTCATCAACGCGGCCAACACGCCCGCGAAGAACGTGGCCGAGCTGGTTGCGCTCGCCAAGGCCGCGCCCGGCAAGCTGGCCTATGGCTCCAACGGCAACGGCACGGCGCAGCACCTGATCGGCACGCAGTTCCAGGCCAGCACCGGCACCACGCTGCTGCACGTGCCGTACAAGGGCAGCGGCCCGCTCACCACCGACCTGCTCGGCGGGCAGGTGGCCATGTCCTTCGACACCATCACGCCGGTGCTGCAGCACATCAAGGGCGGCAAGCTGCGCGCGCTGGCCGTGACCACAGCGCGCCGCTCGTCGGTGCTGCCCGACGTGCCGACGCTGGAAGAGGCGGGGCTCAAGGGCTTCGACATCGGCACCTGGTTCGGCGTGCTCGCGCCGGCGGCCACGCCGAAGGACATCGTTGCGCGGCTCAACACCGAGATGGTGAAGATCATCAAATCGCCCGACTTCGCACAGCGCATGCAGGCCATCGGCGCCGAGCCGCTGGGCGGCACGCAGGAAGAGATGGCGCGGCAGATCCGCGAAGAAACCGCCAAGTTCGGGAAGCTCGTGAAAGAAGGCGGCGTGACGATCGAGTAGGCCGATGGGGCGGCACCGTACGGAGCAGTTCGTTACGCGGAAGACACACCTCGGCGGCGCTGGCACCCTGCGGAGGCCATAGGATCGGGGCCTTCGAATTCATCGCCGCCATCCTGCTCATGTTCATCGTCACCCTCACCTACACCCGCCCCCTCGAAGAGGTCGATGCGCTGATGGACGCGCACATGACCTGGCTCAAGAAGCACTACGAAAGCGGGTTGTTCGTGGCGTCGGGGCGGCAGGTGCCGCGCACGGGCGGCGTGATTCTCGCGCGCTCGGGCGACCGCGAGGGGCTCGAATCGGTGCTGGCGCGCGACCCGTTCGTGCAGGGCGGCGTCGCGCGGGTGGACGTGACCGAGTTCGTGCCGAGCATGACCGCTCCCGGCATGGAAGCTCTGAAGAAATTCTGATTGCCCGCCTTCGGTCAGCCTGCGGGGGTTTCCTTGCGGCCGTCCGGATGGAGCGCGAAGCGCGCAGCCTCGCGGTCGTGCACCGGCGCCGGGTCGTTCCACGGCCAGCCGCCGAACTGCGTGCGGCGGTAGTCGGCCATGGTCTGGCTGATCTCGGCCTGCGTGTTCATCACGAAGGGGCCGTACTGTGCCACCGGCTCGGCGATCGGGCGGCCCTGCAGCACGAGGAATTCGCTGGCTTCGTCGTCGCCGTTGACCAGCTCGACCGCGGCATCCGCGCGCAGCTCGACGGCGGCCGGGCCTTCGATGCGCTGGCCGGCGACGTACGCCATCGCGCCCTTGAAGAAATAGAGCATCCGTTGCGTGCCCTCGCCCGTGGCGGCCGGCAGCGTCCATTGCGCGCCGGGCGTCATCTTCAGCGTCCAGATCGCCACGTCGGCACCGGCCTGCGCGGCCCATGAATCGGGCGGCGGCGAGAGCGGGTGGATCGGTTCCTGGCCGTCCGCTGCATCGCCCAGGCGGCCGGCGATCACCGCGACCTCGGTGCGCCCGCCCTTCGCGTCATCGGATGCGAAGCGCGGAATGGCCTCCGACCAGAACATCGTGAAGTGCGGCTCGGCCATCTTGTTCTTCGCGGGCAGGTTGAGCCAGATCTGGAACAGTTCGAGCGGATTGGCCGCGCCGTTGTCGAGCAGCGGGAACATCTCCGAATGCACGATGCCCTTGCCGGCCGTGAGCCACTGCACATCGCCGCCGCCGAAGCGCGCGGTGGCGCCCAGCGAATCGGAATGGTCGACCAGCCCCTTGCGCACGATGGTCACGGTCTCGAAGCCGCGGTGCGGATGCGAGGGAAAGCCCGGCACCGTGTCGCCGTGGTACATGCTCCAGCCGTCCTTGCGGCTGAAGTCCTGGCCGATCTGGCGGCCGGCCAGCGAGGCCTCGGGGCCCATGCGGCCGTTGGCCTTCGGGTAGGCGTCGTCGTGGTAGACGCAGAACAGGAACGGGTCGATCGTCTGCCACGGGAAACCGAGGGGTGCGATCTTCACGATGGGGTTGTTGCGCTCGTTGTTGTTGTCGTCGTCGGACATGCGGTTGTTCCTTTCCAGGTGAGGCTCGGCCGATGATGCCTGGCCGGTGCCTGGAATATCGGGCCGCCGCCGCCTTCCGGTAGACGCCTTCCCTGCAACAGTGAAGAGCGCGTATGGAACGATCGGCATCAGGGGTTCTGATGCGTCACCGCGGCGTTGGGGTCCATGTACATCAGCTCCCAGAGGTGGCCGTCGATGTCCTGGAAGCCGTGGCCGTACATGAAGCCGTAGTCCTGCGGCTCGCGCGGCACGGTGCCGCCGGCGGCCACCGCCTTGGCGACCATGGCGTCGACTTCGGCGCGGCTCTCGCACGACAGGCACAGCAGCACCTCGGTGCTCTTGCTGGTGTCGGTGAGGCTCTTGGTCGTGAAGGTCTTGAAGAAGTCCTCGACCAGCAGCATGGCGTGGATGCTGTCTTTCTGGATCACCATGCACGCCGCATTCGCATCGGTGAACTGCTCGTTGAAGGTGTAGCCCAGCGCGGCGAAGAAAGCCTTGGACTTCTCCAGGTTCTTGACGGGGAGGTTCACGAAGATCTGCTTGTTGGCCATGGTGTTTCCTGTGTCTATAAAAGGTTGGATCGGCTGCTTGCCGGCGTATTTGTGTACGCCGTCCACAAAAGATATCAAAGAAAATGGACGGCGTCCACATCTTCTTTCATTCGAACGGATCGGGCGCACAACGGAGCCATTGTGGGGAGCGAAAAAGACGGAGCATCATGGCCGCATGGAAATCGAGTTCAAGTTCTGCATTCCCGCCGGCCGCCTGAAAGCCGTCGAAGCCGCCCTGAAGCGCGGCGCCGTCGTGCGCACCCGCCTGCAGGCCCGCTATTTCGACACCGCCGACCAGCGGCTGGCCGCCCACGGCATGGTGCTGCGGCTGCGCAAGGAGGGACGGCGCTGGGTGCAGACGGTGAAGGCCACCGGCGACAACGCCCTGCACCGCCTGGAGCACAACGTCGACCTGGGCACAGCGGGCGCGGCGCCGCAGATCGATCCGCAGCGCCACCAGGGCACGCCCGTGGGCGACCGGCTCGCGAAGCTGCTGGCCGACGGCGGCGGCGCGCCGCTGGTCGAGCGGCAATCGACCGACATCGTGCGGCTCACGCGCGACGTGCGCGTTTCGGGGCCCGATGGCGCGGTGGTGGAAATGGCGCTCGACGTCGGCAAGGTCGCCGCGCACGCGGGCACGGCCGGGCAGCGCGAATCGCCTGTGTGCGAATTGGAGCTGGAGCTGAAGCGCGGCGACGTGCAGGGCCTCGTGTCGCTTGCGCGGCGCTGGTCGCAGCAGCATGGGCTGTGGTTCAGCACCGTGTCCAAGGCGGAGCGCGGCGCGCGCTTGCTGGCGGCGCATGAAACCGTGGAGGCGGTGAAGGCCGAAGCCCCGCGATTCAGCGCGCACCACCCCGACGGGCGGGGCATCCAGCAGGCCGTGGTGGCGTCGTGCCTGGCGCAGATGCTGCCCAACGCCAGCGAGATCGCGGCGGGCAGCACGGACGAAGAGCAGATCCACCAGTTACGCATCGGTATCCGCCGGCTGCGCACGGCGCTGCGCGAACTGGCGGAGCTCGACACGGCTTCGGGCCTGTTCGACGCGGCCAATTGGGAGCCGCCGCTGGTCGACGCCTTCCGCGCGCTCGGAGCATTGCGCGACCGCGAGCAGGTCGTGAAGCTCGCGCAGCCCAGGTTGAGCGAGGCCGGCGCGCCGGATTTCGACCCGCTGGCCGGCGACGACACGGCAGCCCACACCCCCGCCCGGCGATGTCGTGCGCGCCCCGGCATTCCAGAACGTGCTCGTTTCGCTGATCGGCTTTACTGCCGCGAAGCCCGCGGAAGCCTCATCGGAACCCGTGCCGATCGACGCCAATGCAGCCCACCGCCTGCTGCGTGAACACCTGCAGCATCTGCACAAACAGGTGCGGCGCGACGGCAAGCGCTTCGAGTCGCTCGACGCCGAAAGCCAGCACCGCGTGCGCAAGCGGCTCAAGCGCCTGCGCTACCTCGCCGAGTTCGTGGCGCCGCTGTTCGAGAAGGGAGACGGCAACGCCGCCGGGCGCTACCTGAAAGCACTGCGCCCCGCGCAGGACGCGCTGGGCGAGTTCAACGACGAGGCCGTGGCGCTCGCGCTGTACCGCGAAGCCGCCGCGCGCGATGCGCGTGCGTGGTTTGCGGTGGGGTGGTTCAGTTCAAGGCGCGCGGCCGGCGCGAGCGCTTGCCGCAAGGCGTTGGAGAAGATCGAGGATGCGCCGCGGTTCTGGAAGAAGAACTGAACCGCCGGGCGCCTCTCGGGTTCAGTGATGGTGCCCGTGCGCCCCATGCACATGCCGGTGCTCGATTTCCACCGGCAGCGCCGTGCGCACGTCCGTCACCTGTAGGCTGAACTTCAGTGCCTTGCCGGCCCACGGATGGTTGCCGTCGAGCAGCACGACCGGGCCCTTGATCTTGGTCACCGTGAAGACATGCTCGCGCCCATCGTCGAGCCGGCCCTGCAGCTGCCCGCCCACCTTCACGCCCGGCGGAAAGTCGGTCTTGGGAATGCTGCGCACCAGCGTTTCGTCGCGTTGGCCGAAGGCGTCTTCGGGCGCGAGGTTCAGCACGGTCTGGTAGCCCTTTTCCTTGCCATCGAGCGCTTCCTCGATCTTCGGCAGCGTGTTTTCGTACCCGCCATGCAGGTAGGCCATAGGCTCGGGGCTGGCTTCGATGAGCTTGCCCTGGGCGTCGGAGACCTTGTACTTGATGGTGACGACGGTGTCTTTTTCGATTTTCATGGGGTGGCATTTTCAGTGGAAACGAAAAAGGCGCCAGCGCTCAGGCCTTCCGCGGAGGCGGTGGCTCCTGCAGCACGTCGATCTGGTCGAGCTTGCCGATCACCAGGTCGATGAACGCCGACACCGCCAGCGGCAGGTGCTTGCGGCTCGGATACACCACACTAAGCCCTCGGCCGGTGTACCGGTACTGCGGCAGCACGCGCACCAGCCGTCCTTCCTGTTCGTCGCGCGTCGCCATCGCCGGCGGCAGCTGCGCGATGCCCAGCCCGGCCAGCGCCGCCTTGCGCAGCGCCTGCGCCGTATTGCCGGTGAATCGCCCGGTGACTTGCACTTCTTCCTCGACCCCATCGGGTCCCGCAAGGTGCCAGGTGGTGGTGCCGGATGCGTGCGGCGGTGTCACGCAGTCGTGGTTCGCGAGGTCCTGCAGGTTCCGGGGCTCGCCGCGCCGCGCGATGTAGTCGGGACTTGCCAGCAGGCCGCCGCTGCGCGTTGCCAGCCGCCGGCCGATGTAGCCCGAATCGCGCAGCACGCCGCCCCGGAAGGCCACGTCGATCTGCTCCCCGATGAGGTCTGCGCTCGCGTCGCTGAGCACGAAGTCGAGCTTTACCAGCGGATGCGCGGCCAGAAAGTCCGACACCCATTCCATCGGGAAGAAATCGAAGAAATCCGCCGGCGCGGCCACGCGCACGAGGCCGCTGGGCTCCTGCCCTCCGGCGACCAGCGCCTGCCCGGCCGCCACCAGCCCGTCGATCGACCCCGCGCACTGGTCATGAAACTCCCGCCCGGCGCTGGTCAGCGTCAGCTTGCGGGTCGAGCGCTGCATCAGCCGCGTGCCGAGCTGCGATTCGAGCTGCTGGATGCGCCGGCTCACGGTGTTCGGCGGCAGGCCCTGCCGCCGGGCCGCTTCGGCGAAGCTGCCGTGGCGCGCCACCTGCACGAACAAGGCGATGTCGTTGAGGTCGAGCATGACGGGCTGATTCCTTCTATCTGTGGACGAGTGCAATCCGACTCTACCGTCTAGTCGATCAATGGGTGCGTGCCTAACCTTGTGCCCATGACTTCCACATCACTTCCTTCTCCCTCCTCCACCCCGGTGCAGCGCCGCATCGTCTGGGGCGTCCGCATCTTTCTGGCGCTGGCTTTCGGCGCCGCGGGCGCCGCCAAGCTGGCCGGCGCGCAGCAGATGGTCCAGGTGTTCGACGCGATCGGCTTCGGGCAGTGGTTCCGCTACCTGACCGGACTGGTCGAGGTCGGCGGGGCGTTGCTGCTGCTGGTGCCCGCGACCGGCTTTCTCGGCGGCCTGCTGCTGGCCGCGACCATGGTCTGCGCCGTGGCAACGCACCTGGGGCTGATCGGCGGCAACCCCGCGCCGGCGGTGGTGTTGGGGCTGCTGTCGGGCTTCGTCGCCTGGCGCACGTGGCCCGCGTTCCGGCCGGCTGCCGCTGCCGCCTGACCCCTTTTCTTCAACGTTCCCGGAGTACCCCATGACACAGCAACAACCCCGTATCGGCGTCATCCTCGGCTCTATCCGCGAAGGCCGCTTCGGCGAGAAGCCCGCGCAATGGATTCATGAGATCGCGAAGCAGCGCACCGACCTCGCCTTCGAGCTGGTCGACCTGCGCGACCATCCGCTGCCCTTCTTCAACGAGGCGGGCGCGCCGGCCTGGGGGCCGGTAAAGAACGAGGCCGCGCAGCGCTGGCAGGCGAAGCTGGCCACCTTCGACGGTCTGGTCGTCGTGACGCCCGAATACAACCACGGCCCGAGCGCGGTACTGAAGAACGCGATCGACTGGGCCTACAAGGAATTCATTCGCAAGCCGATCGGCTTCGTGGGCTACGGCGGGGTGGGCGCGGCGCGCGCGATCGAGCAGCTGCGGCTGGTGGCCGTCGAGATGCAGATGGCGCCCGTGCGCAACGCCGTGCACATCGGCATGGTCGAGTTCCTGGGCATCTGGCAGCAGGGCAAGAGCTTCGGCGACTTCCCGCACCTCGCTCAGGCCGCCACCGCCATGCTCGACGACATCGCCTGGTGGACCAAGGCACTGAAGAACGCGAGGGAGGCCGCATGATGACCACCGCTGTTGAAACACCGGCCCGCGCCATCGTCTACCGCACGCGCGGCTCGCGCCATGGCGGCATCACGCGGCTGATGAGCCCCGGCGACCTGGGCGAATTCCTCAAGCCCTTCGTGTTCCTCGATCTCTTCGGCTTCGACGTCACGGGCGGCCACAAGGGCTTCGGCCTGCACCCGCATTCGGGCATCGCCACGCTGACCTGGCTGATGGAGGGCGACACGCTGTATGAAGACACGACCGGCGAGCAAGGCACGCTGCTCGGCGGCGGCGTCGAGTGGATGCGCGCCGGCAACGGCGTATGGCACACCGGCGCACCCGCGCCGGGCGTGGAGCGCGTGCGCGGCTTCCAGCTGTGGGTGGCGCTACCGGCCTCGGAAGAGAACGCACCGGCGCAGAGCATGTACCTCGCGCCCTCGCAGGTCCCGCGGGAGGGCCCAGCGCACGTGCTGCTCGGGCGCTACGGCGCGGCGCAAAGCGCGATTGCCGCGCCGGCGTCGATGAACTACCTGGCCGTGGAGCTGAAGGACGGCGAGCGTTGGCGCTACACGCCGCCCGCGGGCCACACGGTGGGCTGGGTCGCGGTCAACGTCGGCGGGCTCGAAGCGGACGACGGCACGGGCGGCCCGATCGTCGCCGGCGAACTCGCGGTCTTCGAAGAGTCCGCCGAGGCCATCGACTTCGTGGCCCGTGGCGATACGGCCTTCGTGCTGGGCTCGGCGGTGAAGCATCCGCACGAGCTGGTGATGGGCCATTACTCGGTGCACACCAGCAAGGCGGCGCTCGACCAGGGCGAGGCCGAGATCCGGCGCATCGGCGCACGGCTGCGCGCAGAAGGCCGCCTGCCCTAGCACTTCATCGGTGCGCCTGGGCGCACCACCGACCCATCCAGCCACGCCGGCCGCGCGCATCTTCGGGTGCGCGCGGCCGGCGTTTTGGCGCTCCGATTCCCTGGTGGCGCCGCTTTTCCCGCCTCAAAGGACGACGACCAAGGGCTTACCCCATAACTCGGGCCCGCATATTGCTTAAGACTGTCGTCGGTTGACTGTCGACAGATTGCAGTCAACCCGATTAACCCAAACAAGGGCTTGGCCTGGCAGCCAGGCCGGTGAAAAGGAACGCGATATGCAACTGCACGCAGTGGACCGCAAGGCCCCGCCGGTCTCCGACGCCGAGCGCCAGGTCCGACAGGACCTGGCCGCGGCCTACCGGCTGGTGGCGCACTACGGCATGGACGACAGCATCTACACGCACATCTCCGCGCGTGTGCCGGGAACCGAAGACCAGTTCCTGATCAACCCCTTCGGCATGCTGTTTCGCGACATCACGGCCTCGTCGTTGGTCAAGATCGACCTTGCGGGCCGCATCCTCGACGACTCGCCCTACGACGTGAACCCGGCCGGATTCACCATCCACAGCGCGGTGCACGCGGCGCGCCATGACGCGGCCTGCGTGCTGCACACGCACACGGTGGCCGGCGTGGCGGTGTCGTCGCTGGCCGGCGGGCTGCAGCCCTGCAACCAGTGGGCGCTGCAGTTCTACCAGCGCGTGGTCTATCACGACTTCGAGGGCATCGCGCTCGACCCCGAGGAGCGCGAGCGCCTCGTGGCCGACCTCGGCCCGACGGCGCGCGCGCTCATCCTGCGCAACCACGGCCTGGTGACGCTGGGCCGCACGGTGTCGGAGGCCTTCATCCTGATGCTGAACCTGGAGCGCGCCTGCCGCGTGCAGGTGGCCATCGAGTCGAGCGGCCAGCCGGTCTACCCGGTGCCGGCCGAGGTCTGCGAGAAGACCGCGCAGCAATACGAAGCTGGCGGCGGCAGCCACCTGCCCGGCCAGGCCGACCCGAACGCGCGCGAATGGCGCGCGCTGCTGCAGCGCATCGAGCCCGCGCCGGCCACCTCGTTCCGCGACTGATCGCCCCGCTTTCCCCTCCCGTTCCCTGACCCTGTCCACCACCTCGAAAGAGCCAGAAGGAGTTCGCCCCATGAAACGTCGCAACCTCATCCAGATGGGTGCCGCCGCCACCGCCGGCCTGACGCTGGCCGGCGTTCCCCTGCACCTTCTGGCCGCGGGCAGGAAGGGCGGCACGATCAACGCCGTCGTCCAGCCCGAACCGCCGGGGCTGATGCTGGGGATCACGCAGAACGGCCCGACGCAGATGATCTCCGGCAACATCTACGAAGGCCTGCTTCGCTATGACGAGAAGATCACGCCGCTGCCTTCGCTGGCCACCGCGTGGACCGTCAACAAGGAAGGCACGCTCTACACCTTCAAGCTCAAGCCCGGCGTCACCTGGCACGACGGCAAGCCCTTCACCTCGGCCGACGTGGTGTTCTCCGCCGACGTGTTCCTGCGCAAGACGCACGCACGCCTGCGCGCCAACCTGGCCGCGGTGGAAAGCATCCGCGCGGTCGATCCGCTCACGGTCGAGTTCAAGCTCAAGTACCCCTTCGGGCCCTTCATCGGCATCTTCGAGGTCGGCAGCATGCCGATGATCCCGAAGCACATCTACGAAGGCACCGACTTCGCGACCAACCCCGCCAACGCCACGCCCATCGGCACCGGGCCGTTCAAGTTCAAGGAGTGGGTCAAGGGCTCGTACATCCAGCTCGTGGCCAACGACAAGTACCACGTCAAGGACGTGCCGCTGGTCGACAGCGTCTACTTCCACGTCATTCCCGACGCGGCTTCGCGCGCAGCGGCCTTCGAGTCGGGCAAGGTCGACCTGGTGCCTGGCGGCGCGGTCGAGTACTTCGACGTGCAGCGGCTGTCCAAGCTGCCGGGCGTTGCCGTCACCACCAAGGGCTGGGAGTTCTTCGCGCCGCATTCGTGGCTGTGGCTGAACAACCGCAAGGCGCCGATGGACAACGTCAAGTTCCGCCAGGCCGTGATGTTCGCCATCGACCGCGAGGCCATGGCCAAGATCGCGTGGCAGGGCTTTGCCAAGCCGGCGACGGGACCGTTCAACAGCAACATCAAATTCCACAGCACCGACGTCGCCAAGTACCCGCGCAACGTCGAGACGGCCAAAAAGCTGCTGGCCGAATCGGGCTACAAGGGCGAAACCCTGCGGCTGCTGCCGCTGCCCTATGGCGAGACCTGGTCGCGCCAGGCCGAGATCCTGAAGCAGAACCTGGCCCAGGCCGGCATCAAGGTCGAGATGACCGCCACCGACGTGGCCGGCTGGAACCAGCGCCTCAATGACTGGGACTACGACCTCGCCTTCACCTACGTCTACCAGTACGGCGACCCGGCGCTGGGCGTGGCGCGCAACTACACCACCGCCAACATCGCCAAGGGCTCGCCGTTCAACAACGTCGAGGGCTACTCGAACCCGAAGATCGACGAGCTGTTCGATGCCGGCGCGCGCGAGACCGATCCCGAGAAGCGCAAGGCCACCTACCTGCAGGCGCAGAAGATCCTGCTCGACGAAGTGCCCGTGGCCTGGCTGCTGGAGCTCAACTTCCCGACGCTCTACCGCACCAAGCTCAACAACATCATCAGCTCGGGCATCGGGCTGAACGACAGCCTCGGCACCGCAAGCATCGGCTGACCGCGCGGAGCAGCGAATGAAACGTACGCAGTTCATGTTGACCCGCGTGCTGCAGGGGTTGGTGGCGATCCTGCTGATCGCCACGGTCAACTTCATGCTGGTGCGCGCCGCGCCGGGCGATCCGGTGTCGGTGCTGGCGGGCGAAGCCGGCGCGTCCGATCCGCAGTTCGTGGCGCAGCTGCGCGCGCAGTTCGGGCTCGACCAGCCGCTGTCGACGCAGCTCGCCACCTACGTCGGCAAGGTGGTGCGGCTCGACCTCGGCTACTCGTACCGCCAGCAACAGCCGGTGCTCAAGCTCATCTTGGACCGGCTGCCGGCCACGCTGCTGCTTACCGGCAGTGCCTTCGCGCTCTCGCTGCTGTTCGGCATCACGCTCGGTGCGCTGTCGGCGCGGCGTGCGGGCACATGGGTCGACAGCGCCATCACGGTGGTGGCGCTGCTCTTCTACGCCACGCCGCTGTACTGGCTCGCGCTGATGGCGGTGCTGGTGTTCACGGTGCAGCTCGAATGGCTGCCGGGCTTCGGCCTCATGACCGTGGGCTCGGGCCACACCGGCTTCGCGCTGGTGCTCGACGTGGCGAAACACCTGGTGCTGCCCGCGCTCACGCTCGCGCTGTTCTACATGGCCGTCTATGCGCGCATGACGCGCGCCGCGATGCTCGAGGTGGCGCAGATGGACTTCGTGAAGACCGCGCGCGCCAAGGGCGTGCGGCCCGGCCGCATCCTGCGCGCGCATGTGCTGCGCAACGCGCTGCTGCCGGTGGTCACGCTCGCGGGCATCCAGGCCGGCGGCATGATCGGCGGCGCGGTGCTGACCGAGACCGTCTTCGCCTGGCCCGGCATCGGCCGCCTGATGTTCGACGCGCTGCTGCAGCGCGACTACAGCCTGCTGCTCGGCGCCTTCCTGGTGACGGCCGCGATGGCCGTGCTCTTCAACCTCATCACCGACCTCGTGTACACGCTGGTCGATCCGCGGATCGAGTTGACATGATGCAAAGCGATTTCTGGCGGCGCTTTCGCCGCAACAAGGGCGCCGTGGCCGGCATGGTCGTGCTGCTGATCGTGGCAGTCGTCGCGCTGCTCGGCCCGTGGCTCGCCACCAACGATCCGTGGGCCATGGTCGAGCAGCCCTTCGTGCGGCCGTGGACCGAACCCGGCTTCTTGCTGGGCACCGACACGCTGGGCCGCGACATCCTCTCGGGCCTCGTCTACGGCGCGCGCATCTCCTTGCTGATAGGCGTGGTGTCCACCTTCGTGGCGCTGCTGATCGGCGTCAGCCTCGGCGCGGTGGCCGGCTACTTCGGCGGCTGGATCGATGCGGCGCTGATGCGCTTCACCGAGCTGTTCCAGGCCGTTCCGAGCTTTGCGCTGGCTATCGTGCTGGTGGCGATCTTCGAGCCTTCGATCAAGTCCATCGTCGTGGCCATCGCCATCGTCTCGTGGCCGCCGGTGGCGCGCCTCGTGCGCAGCGAGTTCCTCACGCTGCGCCAGCGCGACTTCGTTCAGGCCGCGCTGCTCGCGGGGCAGTCGACGCCGCGCATCATCCTCACGCAGATATTGCCCAACGCCATGTCGCCCATCATCGTGATGGCCTCGCTGATGGTGGCCACGGCCATCCTGCTCGAAAGCAGCCTGAGCTTTCTCGGCCTGGGCGACCCGAACCAGATGAGCTGGGGCTACATGGTCGGTGCCGCGCGCACCGTGCTGCGACAGGCCTGGTGGATGGCGCTGTTCCCGGGGTTGGCGATCGTGCTGACCGTGCTCGCGCTCAACCTCGTGGGCGAAGGCCTGAGCGACGGGCTCAACACGCGGCTGCACGGAAAGGGCAAGTGAATGAACGCCACCGTCACGCCAATGAAACCCCTGCATCCCGTGCTCGACATCGTCGACCTGAGCATCTCGCTGCCCTCGGGCGCCGACCGCGCGCTGGCCGTCGAAGGCGCCACGCTCTCGGTAATGCCTGGCCAGACGCTGTGCGTGGTCGGCGAGTCGGGTTCGGGCAAGTCGATGATCGCCAACGCGGTCATGGGCCTGTTGCCGCGCCCGCACGTGGCGCCGGTCGCGGGGCGCATCCTGTTCGACGGCCATGACCTGCTGCAGCTCACCGAGCCGCAGATGCGCGAACTGCGCGGGAGGCGCATCGGCATGGTGTTCCAGGAGCCGATGACCGCGCTGAACCCGGTGATGCGCATCGGCGAGCAGATCGGCGAAGTGTTCGACGCGCACGGCAACGTGCCTGCTGCAGAGAAGCGCCGCCGCATCCTCGCGGCGCTGGCCGACGTGGGCCTGCCCGACCCCGAGCTGCTGATCGACGCTTATCCCTTCCGCCTCTCGGGCGGCCAGCGCCAGCGCGTGATGATCGCCTGCGCGCTGGTGCTGGAGCCCGTGCTGCTGATCGCCGACGAGCCCACCACCGCGCTCGACGTCACCACCCAGGCGCAGATCCTCGCGCTGGTGCGCGAGCTGCAGCAGCGCCGCGGTACGGCCGTGCTCTTCATCACGCACGACTTCGGCGTGGTCTCCGAAATTGCCGACCACGTGGTGGTCATGCAGACCGGCCACGTGGTCGAGAGCGGCCCGGCCGCGCAGGTGCTCGGTGCGCCGCAGCATCCCTACACGCGCAAGCTCATCGCCGCCATTCCCGACGGCCAGGCGCAGACCGTGCCGCACGATGACCTGACACGCGTGCTGCAGGTGCAGGACCTGTGCAAGACCTACCATTCGAGCGGCAGCCTGTTCAAGCGCGGCCGCGCGGTGCAGGCGGCGAAGGACATCAGCTTCGAGCTGCACCGCGGCGAGACGCTGGGGCTCGTGGGCGAGTCGGGTTCGGGCAAGTCGAGCGTGGGGCGCTGCCTCGTGGGGCTCGCGCCCTTCGACAGTGGGCGCATTCTCTTCAAGGGCCGCAACCTCGCGCAGGGCAAGAGCTTCCGGCGTGCGGCGGCCGGCAAGATCCAGATGGTGTTCCAGGACCCGTACGCCTCGCTCAACCCGCGCCACCGCATCGGCGCGGCCATCGCGGGCGGGCCTATCGCACAAGGCGTGGGCAAGGCCGAGGCGATGGCGCGCGCCATGGAGCTGCTGCAGCTCGTGGGCCTGGGCGCCGATGCAGCGCAGCGCTATCCGCACGAGTTCTCGGGCGGGCAGCGCCAGCGCATCGGCATCGCCCGCGCACTCGCGATGCAGCCCGAGCTGCTGGTGGCCGACGAGCCGGTGTCGGCGCTCGACGTGTCGGTGCAGGCACAGGTGCTGGAGCTCTTCGCGCAGGTGCGTGCGCAGTTCCAGCTCGCGATGGTCTTCATCACGCACGACCTGCGCGTGGCCGGCCAGATGTGCGACCGCATCGCGGTGATGCAGCGCGGCGAGGTGGTGGAATACGGCGAGACGCAGAAGGTGCTCAACGATCCGCAGCACGCCTACACGCGCAAGCTGATCGACGCGGTGCCGCGCCTCGCGGGGCAGGCCGACGTGTCTGCGAAGGTGGCCTGATGCCTTGCGTTGCGCTGCTGAGCGATGTGCTCGACATGCACTACCTTGCGCCGGCCTTCCGCCAGCACTGCCCCGATATCGACTTGCGGCTGGGCACCGACCTCGGCCCGCTCGAACAGATCGATGCGGCCGTCTGCTGGTATCCGCCGCACGGCCTGCTGGCGAGCTTGCCGCAGCTGCAGCTGGTGCAGTCGCTGGCCGCGGGCGTCGACCACATCACGGCCGACCCGCAACTGCCGCGCGCGCTGCCGCTGTGCCGCATCGTCGATCCGGAGATGGCCACGGGCATGAAGGCCTACGTGTGCTGGGCCGTGATCCAGCATCAGCGACTGATGCCTGCGTACCTTGCGAGCGCGGCCATGGGGGCATGGCAGGAGCAGCCGATGAGCCCGCCGGGGCGCCACCGCGTCGGCATCGCGGGGCTTGGCACCCTGGGGCTGGCCTGTGCCGAGGCATTGGCCGCCATCGGCTATGCGGTGCGCGGCTGGAGCCGCAGCGCGAAGGCCGACCTACCGGCGGGTGTCGCGGGCTTCCATGGCGATGCGCAGCTCGATGAATTCCTCTCGGGCTGCGACACGCTGGTGTGCCTGCTGCCGCTCACGCCGCAGACGCAGGGCTTTCTGAGCGCAGACCTGTTCGCGCGGCTGCCGCGCGGCGCGCACCTGGTCAACGTCGGACGCGGTGCACACCTTGTCGAGGCCGACCTGCTGCGCGCGCTCGACAACGGCCAGTTGTCCGCCGCCACGCTCGATGCCTTCACGCAGGAGCCGCTGCCGGCCGACCACCCTTTCTGGGGCGACCGGCGCATCCTGGTCACGCCGCATATCGCCACCCGCACCGACACGTCGGTGATCGCGCAGCAGACACTGCACAACCTCGCGCTCGTACGGCGCGGCGAGCGGCCAGGAACGGCCGTCGACCTCGACCGGGGCTACTGAGCCGCCCTCGCATTTCAAGACAACGGAGCAGGCCACATGAACGCATCCATCTCTATCGCCGCCCTGCAATCGGCGCACGCAGAGCGCGCCGCTAACGACATCGCGGCCCACCTGCATCCCTTCACCAACCTCGCGGCGCATCCGCAGGTCGATCCGCTCGTGATGGAGCGCGGCGATGGCATCTACGTGGAGGACGACCAGGGCCGCCGCTATCTGGAGGCCATGTCGGGCTTGTGGTGCGTCTCGCTGGGCTTCAGCAACGCGCGCCTTGCCAAGGCCGGCAGCGACGCGTTGCACACGCTGCCCTGCTATCACACCTTCAACCACCGTTCGAATGCGGCGGCCATTGCGCTGGCCGAAAAGCTGCTGTCGATGGCGCCGGTACCGATGTCCAAGGTGTTCTTCGCCAACTCGGGTTCGGAGGCCAACGACACGGCCGTCAAGCTGGTCTGGTACTACCACAACGCCATCGGCAAGCCCGGCAAGAAGAAGATCATCGCGCGCCGCAATGCGTACCACGGCGTCACCGTGGCGGCGGCCAGCTTGAGCGGGCTGGTGCCGAACCACCGCGACTTCGACCTGCCGATCGACCGCGTGCTGCACGTCGACTGCCCGCACCACTACCGCTACGCCGAGCCCGGCGAAACCGAAGAGGCCTTCGCCACGCGGCTGGCCGACGCGCTCGAGCAGCGCATCCTTGCCGAAGGGCCCGACACCGTGGGTGCCTTCATCGCGGAACCGGTGATGGGCGCCGGCGGCGTGCTGGTGCCACCAGCCACCTATTTCGAAAAGGTGCAGGCGGTGCTGCGCAAGTACGAGGTGCTGCTGATCGCCGACGAGGTGATCTGCGGCTTCTGCCGCACCGGCGAGATGTTCGGCTCCACCACCTTCGGCCTGCGGCCCGACATCCTTACCGCAGCCAAGGCCCTGTCGTCGGGCTATGTGCCGATCTCGGCCGTCATGGTGTCCGAGCAGGTGCATGCGGCCGTGGCCGCCAACAGCGGAAAGATCGGCACCTTCGGCCACGGCTTCACCTACTCGGGCCATCCGGTGACTGCCGCGGTCGCGCTCGAAACGCTGCGCATCTACGAGGACGAGCAGGTGCTCGCGCATGTGCAGGCGGTGGCGCCGCAGTTCCAGGCCGGCCTGCGCCGCTACGCCGGCCATCCGCATGTGGGCGAGGTGCGCGGCGTGGGGCTGATCGGCGCGCTCGAACTTGCAGCCGATCCGGCGAAGCGCATGCCCTTCGATGCGGCGATGAAGGCCGGCGCACGGCTGGCCGAACTCGCGCTGCAGGAGGGCCTGATCGTGCGCGCCATGGGCGATGCCGTCGCCTTCTGTCCGCCGCTCATCATCACGCCCGCGCAGATCGACGAGATGTTCGAGCGCTTCGATCGCGCGATGGTCCGCTTCGAGGCTTCGCTGGCGTGAACACCGCCGCGAGCGCCGCAGTGCTGCTGCGCCCGCCGGGCTCCAGGAGCACCGGCGTTGCGCTGTTCTTCTGCGCGCTGGTGGCGTTCGCGAGCTACGACGCCTTCTGCAAGCACATGCTGCAGTTCTACCCCGCGCCGTTCGTCAACCTGATGCGCTACCTGTCGGTGATCTGCATTGCCTTCGCGATGCTGCTGCGCCACGGCGACTTGCGCATCTGGCGCGCGCCGCAGAAGAAGCTGCTGCTGTTGCGCGGCGCGATGCTCGCGACCGTGGCCACCTGCTTCATGACCGCGCTGATCTGGATGCCGCTGGCCGAGGCCACCGCCATCTACTTCACCGCGCCGCTGCTCATGGTGGCGCTGTCGCCCTGGCTGGTGGGCGAGGCGGTGCAGCGCAGCCGCTGGGTGGCGGTGAGCGTGGGCTTCGCAGGTATGCTGCTGATCGTGCGGCCCGGCGGCAACCTGCCTTGGGTGGGTACGGTGCTGATGGCGGTGTCGGCCGTCTGCTATGCGATCTTCCAGCTGCTCACGCGCCGCCTCGCGGGGCTGGTCGCGAGCCCGGTGCAGTACGCGTACACGGCGCTGGTGTGCCTGGTCGTCACCGCCCTGCCCGCGCCCTTCTTCCTGCCGACCGAGCAGCCCGCTGCCGGCGCGGTGCTGTTGCTGCTCGCGGGCGGTGCCTGCAGCGGGTTGGCGCAGTGGCTGCTGCTGGCCGCCTTCGAGCGCGTCGAGGCCGCGACGCTGGCACCGCTCAACTACTTCCAGCTGCTGCTCGCGGTGGTCTTCAGCACTTTCTGGTTCCACAAGCCGCCCGATGGGCTGGCGATGGCGGGCATTGCGCTGATCATGGCCGCGGGGGTCTACCTGGCACGGCGGCCGATCAAGAATACGGCCCCGCTACCCCTCACATGACGAGACAAACACCATGGCTTTTTCTTCTTCCACCGCCGACAGCACCGGCTTCGAGTCCGTCGAGGCGCCTGACCTGGTCGGACTGGTCGAAGCGCAGCTGACGCGCGCCATCGTCGAAGGGCGCCTCGCGCCCGGCAGCCGCATCGTCGAGGCCGAGATCGCGCGCCGCATGGGCGTGAGCCGCGCCCCCGTGCGCGAGGCCGCGCGCCGGCTCGAGCGCCAGGGCGTGCTGGTGGCGCGCCCGCGCCATGGCTTCGCGGTGCGCACCATCAGCGTCCAGGAAATCGACGACCTGTTCGAAGTGCGCCTGAGCCTGGAGATGACCTCGGTCGAGCTGGCCTGCCGCAAGGCCGACGACGCAGGGCTGCAGCGCCTGCGCACGCTGGTGGACGACATGGTGCGCGAGGCGCCCACGCAGCCGCAGCACGTGCGCATCGCGACCGACCTGGCCTTCCACACGCTGATCACCGAGCTTTCGGGCAACGCGCACCTGCACCGCATCTTCTCGAACACCCAGACCGAGATGCAGATGATCATCGCGCTGATCGACGCGGTCTACCACGACCCCGAGACCATGGCCAACACGCACTACCCCATCGTCGATGCGCTGATGAGCCGTGACGTCGAGGCGTCACGCCTGGCCATGCGCGAGCATCTCGACGACGCCTGGCAGCAGGTGCGCGCGCTGTTCGTGAAGCAGCACGGCGACGTCTCTCCCACCACTTCCACGCAAGGACCTGCGAGATGAAGATCGTCTACAGCGACGCCCACAAGGACCACGACCCGCAGCTCTTCATGGTGCGCGGCCGCCTGAAGCGCAGCAACGAGCAGCCCGAGCGCGCCTTCCGCCTGCTGTCGGCGGTCGAGCACGATGGTCATGAGGTTGTCGCGGGCGAAGACTTCGGTGCCGGCCCGCGTGCCGCGATCCACACGCCGGAGTACCTGCGATTCCTGGAGACGGCCTACGCGCGCTGGCGGCTGCTGGACGATCCGTCCGACGAGGTCATGCCCAACATCCATCCCTTTCCGGGCGAGCCCTGCACGTATCCGGAGAGCGTGGTCGGGCAGGCCGGCTTCCACATGGGCGACAACGCGTGTTCCATCGGCCCGCACACCTGGGCCGCAGCCGTGGGCTCGGCCCACGTGGCCACCCATGCAGCGCAGCTCGTGCTGCAAGGCGAGCGCGCGGCCTATGCGCTGTGCCGTCCGCCGGGCCACCACGCCTATGCCGACCGGGCCAACGGCTTCTGCTACCTGAACAACACGGCCATCGCGGCGCAGCACTTGCGTGCGGCGCACGACCGCGTGGCGATCCTCGACATCGACGTGCACCACGGCAACGGCACGCAGGGCATCTTCTATCGCCGCGCCGACGTGCTGACGATCTCGCTGCACGGCGACCCGCGCAACTTCACGCCCTTCTTCACCGGCTATGCGCACGAGCGCGGCGAGGGCGCGGGCCTGGGCTACAACATCAACAAGCCGCTTGCACTGGGCACCGACATCGACGGCTACCTGCCCGCGCTGCGCGATGCCTGCGACAGCATCCGTGCCTTCGCGCCCGGCGCGCTGGTGGTGGCGCTCGGCCTCGACACGCACGAGCGCGATCCCTACAAGGGCATGAAGATCACGACGCCCGGCTTCGCGCAACTGCTGGCCGAGATCGCGCGCCTCGGCCTGCCCACGGTGCTGGTGCAGGAAGGCGGCTACCTGTCGGACGACCTGGGCCCGAATCTCGCCAGCGCTTTGCGCGGCTTCGCGAGCGCCGCATGACGGCAACGGCCGGGTTCGACGACGCGGAAGTCCTGAGCGAAGGCTCGCCCGAGCTCGACCCCGACTGGGTGCGCACGTTCGCGCTGCACCACTACGGCATCGAAGGCGAGATGCGGCCGCTGACCGGCGAGCGCGACCGCAATTACCGCCTTGAGTCCGCGCGGAGCGGCGAGCGCTTCATGCTGAAGATCTCGCACCCGTCGGAAACGCCGCTGGTGGCGGACTTCCAGACGCAGGCGCTGCTGCACATTGCAAGAGCCGATCCGGAGCTGCCCGTGCAGCGCATCGTGCCCACATGCGACGGCCAGCCTTCGTTGCTCTGCGATCCGGGCGACGGCCTGCCGCGTGTGGCACGGCTCTTCAGCTACCTGCCGGGCTTGCCCCTGCCCGACGCGCCGCGTACTTCCGCGCAGCAACTGAACCTTGCGCGCACGCTGGCCCGGCTCGACCTCGCGCTGAGCGGCTTCGACCATCCGGCCGGTGCGCTCGCCCTGCCCTGGGACATCCAGCGCGCCGACAGCGTGCGTGGCCTGCTCGCGCACATCGCCGACCCGGCGCGGCGCGCGCTGGCCGAACGCTCGCTCGACCGCTTCCAGCGCGATGCAAAGCCGGTGCTGGGGGGCCTGCGCACGCAGCCCATCCACAACGATTTCAACATCTACAACGTGCTGGTCGACCCCGGCGACACCGACCGCATTGCCGGCATCCTCGACTTCGGCGACATGGTGCGCGCACCGCTGATCGACGACCTCGCGGTGGCTGCGGCCTACCAGCTCGATCCGGCGGGCGATGCGCTGGCCGGCATCGTGCCCTTCATCGCCGCGTACCACGCCGTGCTGCCGTTGACGCGCGAGGAAGTCGACGTGCTGTTCACGCTCATCACCGCGCGGCTCGTGATGGTGGTCGCCATCAGCGGCTGGCGCGCTGCGCGCCATCCCGACAACGCGGCCTACCTGCTGCGCAACAACCTGCTGTCGTGGGCCCGCCTGCAGGCCTGCGACCGCATCGGCAACGATGTCACCAGTGCCGCGTTCCGGCGCGCTTGCGGCATGAACGAGAGTCGCGAACATGCCTGAAGAAGAATCGCTCCTGGAACGCCGCGCGCGCCTGCTCGGCCCGGCCTACCGCCTGTTCTACGAAGCACCGCTGCATCCGGTGCGCGGCGATGGCGTGTGGCTCGACGATGCCGACGGCAAGCGCTACCTCGATGCGTACAACAACGTCGCGTCGGTGGGGCATTGCCATCCGCACGTGGTGGAGGCGATTGCACGGCAGGCCAGCGTGCTCAACACCCACACGCGCTACCTGCACGAAGGCGTGCTCGACTACGCCGAGCGCCTGCTGGCCACCATGTCGCCCGCGCTCGGCCATGCGATGTTCACCTGCACCGGCAGCGAGGCCAACGACCTTGCGATGCGCATCGCCAAGGCCCACACGAAGGCCGAAGGGCTGATCGTCACGCGCTTCGCGTACCACGGCGTGACGGAGTCGATCGCGCAGGCATCGCCCTCGCTCGGGCGCTTCGTGCAGCTCGGCAAGACCGTGCGCACCGTGCCGCCCCCCGACAGCTACCGCGTGCCGCCCGAAGACCAGGGATGGGCTTTCGCCGCTGGCGTGCGCGCCGCCATCGCCGACCTGCAGGCGCATGGCTTGCGGCCGGCCGCGCTGATGGTCGACACTGTGTTCTCGAGCGACGGCATCTTCACCGACCCGGCGGGCTTCCTGAACGAAGCGGTCGCCGCGATCCGCGAGGCCGGCGGGATCTTCATTGCCGACGAAGTGCAGCCCGGCCTGGGCCGCACCGGCGATGCCTTCTGGGGCTTCATGCGCCACGAGGGTCTGGTGCCCGACATCGTGACCATGGGCAAGCCGCTGGGCAACGGCCATCCATTGGCTGGGCTGGCGGTGCGGCCGGAGGTGCTGGCCGCGTTCGGCCGCGAGTGCCGCTACTTCAACACCTTCGGCGGCAACCCGGTGTCGATGGCGGCCGGCATGGCGGTGCTCGACGTGATCGAGCGCGAAGGCCTGATGGCCAATGCGCAGCGCGTGGGCCGCCATCTGCGCGCCGGGCTGGCCGGGCTGGCCGAGCGCCATGCGCTGATCGGCGACGTGCGCGGCGCGGGGCTGTTCGTGGGCGTGGAACTCGTGACGGACCGGCGCACGCGCACGCCCGCCACTGTGGAGACCGTGCGCGTCGTCAACGGCCTGCGCGAGCGGCAGGTGCTGCTGAGCGCCACCGGCGAGCACGCCAACACGCTGAAGATCCGCCCGCCGCTTGTGTTCTCCGAGGCCAATGCCGACCTGCTGGTCGCGACGCTAGACGAGGTGCTGGCGGGGCTCTGACAAAGCGGCATGGCGGCAAACGCCGCCTTGCGCCAGAATCCTCCGCCTCCCACGACAGCCCTTTTCCGCCATGAACATCGCAGATTCCTTTCTTGCCAACGCCGCGCGCTTCGTCGAGATCCGACGCGACATCCACGCCCATCCCGAACTCGGTTTCGAGGAGCACCGCACTTCCGAGAAGGTCGCGAACCTGTTGACCGGATGGGGCATCGAGGTGCACCGCGGCATTGCCGGCACCGGTCTCGTCGGCGTGCTTCGCAAGGGCACGGGCAGTCGCACCATCGGCCTGCGCGCCGACATGGACGCGCTGCCGCTGCATGAAGCCAACGAGTTCGCCCACAAGTCGACCAACCCCGGCCGCATGCACGCCTGCGGCCACGACGGCCACACCACCATGCTGCTGGCCGCCGCGTGGCACCTGTCGCAGCAGGGGCCGGACGACTTCGACGGCACGGTGCATTTCATCTTCCAGCCCGCCGAGGAGATGGGCAAGGCCGGCGCGAAGAAGATGATCGACGAGGGTCTGTTCGAGCGCTTTCCTTGCGACGCGGTCTTCGGGCTGCACAACTTCCCCGTCGGCGACGTGGGCCGCTTTGCGCTCAACGAAGGCGCGCTGATGGCGTCGAGCAACACGTACAAGATCACGCTGCGCGGGCGCGGCACGCATGCCTCGATGCCGCACACGGGCATCGACCCGGTGGCGGCCGTGGTCACGCTCGCGCAGCAGCTGCAGACCATCGTGGCGCGCACCATCCCGAGCACCGAGCGTGCGCTGTTGGCGGTCACGCAGCTGCAGGGCTCCGATGCGCCCAACGTGATTCCCGACGTGGCCACGGTGGGCGGCACCATCCGCACTTTCTCCATCGAGGCCATCGACAAGCTCGAGGCCCGCCTGCGCGAAGTGGCCGCGGGCGTTGCGGCGGCGCACGGTTGCACGGCCGAGGTGTATTTCAACCGCTCGTCGCCGCCGACCGTGAACCATCCGGCCGAGGCGCGCTTTGCCGCCGGCGTGATGCGCGAGGTGGTGGGTGACGACATGGTCACCGACAACTTCCCCGCCGTGATGGGCGCCGAAGACTTCGCCCACATGCTGCTCGCGCGGCCCGGCTGCTACGCCTTCCTGGGCAACGGCGACGGCGACCACCGGCTCGACGGCCACGGGCCCGGCCCTTGCATCATCCACAACACCTCGTTCGACTTCAACGACGAGATCATCCCGATCGGTGCCAGCTACTTCGTGAAGCTGGTGCAGCGCTGGCTGCCGTTGGGCGCTTGAAGTTGTTCCCTTCCTGTTGACGATGACCAAGAAAGTGGCCATACAGATGATCTCCACCCCGCTCACCCGACGTTCATTGACCGCGCTTGCTGCCGCGGCGGTGCTTGGTGCCATCGCACCTGCCCATGCGCAGCAGCGCGTGATCCACATCGTCGTGCCCTTCGCCACCGGCGCGGTGCAGGACACGGTGGCGCGCGCCTTCAACAACGAGCTGGGTGTGGCGCTCGGCACCAGCGCCATCGTCGAGAACCGCGCGGGCGCGGGCGGCACCGTGGGCGCGGCCCTGGTGGCGCGCGCGCCGGCCGACGGCAGCACGCTGGTCCTCGCGGCGGCGAGCCACAACATCGCGGGTTTCCTCTACAACAAGCTGAGCTACGACCCGCTGAAGGATTTCGTCGGTGTGGCCAACGTCGGCAACGCGGGCTATGTGCTGGCGGTGGCGAGCGGCATGAACGTGTCGACCACGGCCGACTTCATCAAGGAGGTCAAGGCCAACCCCGGCAAGTACAACTACGCCTCGGCCGGCAACGGCAGCGCGACGCACCTCGCGATGGCGTCGTTCCTCGCGAAGGCCGGGCTGCAGATGACGCACATCCCGACCAAGTCGACCGGCGAGGCCGTCAACGAGGTGCTGGCAGGCCGCGTGCAGGCGGTGATCTCGTCGAGCATCGGCGTGATCGGCTTCCAGGACGATGCGCGCATCAAGCTGCTCGCGTCCACCGGCCAGTCGCGCAGCCCCTTCCTGCCGAAGCTGCCGACGGTGGCCGAGAGCGGCCTGCCGGGCTACGCCTTCGATTCGTGGATCGGTTTGCTGGCGCCGGCTGGCACGCCCAAGGCGGAAGTCGAGCGCATCAACGTCGCGGCCAACAAGGTGCTGGCCGACCCGGCGATCCAGGAACGCTTCAAGCGCCTGGGCGTGGAGCCGCGCAGCCAGAGCGCGGAGGAGTTCCAAAAACTGTTGCGCGCGGACTGGGATGCGATGGGGGCGGTGGTGAAGGCTTCGGGGGCGAAGATCGATTAGGCGTGAATTACAAGCGGAGCCTTGTTTTGGGTTATTACAAGCCCAAGCTTGTAAGACGTAAAAATACGTCAAAGCTTGTATGTTGACAAAACAAGACAGGGCCGATATCTTGCTCGCAAGATGGACTTCCCCCTTCGCTTCGTCGACCAGCTACGGCCACACCTGAAGGCGCTGCGGAAAAAACGCGGCCTGACGCAGGCGCAAGCGGGCGCGCTCGTCGGCGTCAGCCAGGCCCGGATCGCAGAGATCGAGGCGAATCCCGGTGCCGTCGGTTTCGAGCAATTGATGAAGCTGCTGTCGGTGCTGGGGGCGTCCTTCTACCTGAGGGAAGAAACACCTTCAAGCGGCGGCCCCCTGTACGCGATGGAGGAGCGCGTGAAGTACGAGTCTCCACAGGACACGGCCGTGAAAGTCCCACCAGGATGGGAAACCCGGAAGATGAGTGGCGGCTCCGTGCTGGTGACGCTGTCCCCCGGGGAGCCGGACGCTCCGGCGCCGCCATCGTTCGAGGACGCGCCGGCTCAGGTTCCATCGACCGCGCCGGGTGCGTTGCTCCGGCTGCTCCAAGCGCTGAACCCGGGCATGGACGTCAAGCCGACATCGCGCCGCAGCTTCGTCATCCGGCCAAAGACAGGTTCCTGGTGATGCAGGCGCTGAATGCGTGGATGAACGGGGAGCTGGTCGGCACCTGGTCTGTCGATCGCGACTCCCACGCTTTCAGGTATCACCCCGGGTGGCTGGAATCGCCGCGACGGCGGTCGCTGTCGCTGTCGATTCCCATCAACAGCACGCTCGAAGTACAGGGCGAGGTGGTCAGGAACTACTTCGACAACCTGCTGCCCGACAACATCGGGATCCGTGCACGTCTGGGCCATCGTTTCAAGCTCAAGGACATCAGCACCTTCGACCTGCTCGAAGCCATTGGGCGCGACTGTGTCGGCGCCGTGCAGCTGCTGCCCGAAGGCGCCGCGCCCGAAGGCTGGAAGACCATGAACTGCGAGCCTCTCGACGAAGAGGAAATCGCCGAGCTGCTGCGGGCCGTTCCGTCCGACGCCACCCCCGAAAGCATGCGCGACGAAGACCTGTTCCGCATCTCCCTTGCCGGTGCCCAGGAGAAGACCGCCCTGACCCGCTGGAACGGCGCGTGGTGCCGCCCGCACGGCGCCACGCCCACCACGCACATCATCAAGCTGCCGCTCGGGCTCATCGGCGGCTCCAGGCGCGTGGACGCATCCGACTCGGTGCAGAACGAATGGGTTTGCGCGCAGATCGTCGAGGCGCTCGGCTTGCTTGTGGCGCCCACATCCATGGCGAGCTTCGGTGGCCAGACGGTCCTGGTGGTGGAGCGCTTCGATCGCGAGTGGATGGACGGCGGCACATGGATCGCGCGCCTGCCGCAAGAAGATTTTTGCCAGGCCATGGGACTGCCGTCGAACGAAAAGTACGAGCAGCATGGAGGCCCCGGCATGCCCAGGTGCCTGCAGCTCCTGCAGGGAAGCCGCAGCGCCGACGACAGCACCCGGTTCCTGCTGACCCAACTGGCCTTCTTTCTTCTCGCCGGGACGGACGGCCACGCCAAGAACTTTTCGGTGCGCCTGTATCAGGGCGATGTCTACGACATGACGCCGCTCTACGACATCATTTCGATGTGGCCCTATTTCGGCAACGGGCCCAACCATTTCCAGCCGCGCCAGGCGGGCCTGGCCATGGCGGTTCGCTCCAAGAGCAAGCACTACGTTTTTCACACCATCCAGGCGCGCCATTGGCACCAGCTGGCAATGAAGAACGGTGGCATCGACGTGTGGAACGCCATGCTGGAGATGGTGGCGTCGCTCGACCAGGCATTGGGCGAAGTCGAAGCCCTGCTGCCGGGCGACTTTCCCGCGCGGACCTGGGAAGCCATTTCGCGGGGCATGCGAAGCGAAGCCGAGCGCTTCCTCGGGGGAATAGAAAAATCTTGACGATATATCCTTAATATATTTAAAGTGCGCCTGATTTCCACCGCACACCATCAGGAGCACCATCCGTGACCAATCCCCGCTGGCAAGGCATCTTCCCCGCCATCACCACCAAGTTCCACGCCGACGAGAGCATCGATGCCGAGGGCACCGCCCGGCACATCGACTTCCAGATCCGCAACGGCATCCATGGCCTCGTCACCTGCGGCTCGCTCGGCGAAGCCAGCACGCTGACGCTGGAAGAAAAGCTCCAGGTCGCGAAGATCGCGCTCGACGCCGCCGATGGCCGCATCCCGGTGCTGGCCAATGTGTCGGAAACCAGCACGCGCGAGGCGCTGCGCTACGTGGACGGCGCCAACAAGCTCGGCGTGGCCGGCTTCATGGTGATGCCCTCGGTGATCTACGTGGCCGACGCGCGCGAGGCGATGCTCAATGTGCGCACCATCGCCAACGCCGCGCAGAAACCCATCATGGTCTACAACAACCCGGTGGCCTACCGCGTCGACCTCAAGCCCGAGCACATGGTCGAGCTGGCCGACTGCGAATGGATCGCAGCGATCAAGGAGAGCACCGACAACATCCGCCGCATCACCGACCTGCGCAACACGGTGGGCGACCGCTACCAGCTGTTCCTGGGCGTGGACGACCTGGCCTACGAAGGCCTGGCCCTGGGCTGCGACGGCCTGCTGGCCGGGGTGGGTTGTGCCTTCCCGCGCGAGACGGTGGCGCTGTACGACCTGATGAAGGCCGGCAAGTTCGCCGAGGCGCTCAAGCTCTACCAGTGGATGACGCCGATGCTGCACCTGGACGTGTCGACCAAGCTCGTGCAGAACCTCAAGCTCATCGACCTGCTGGTCGGCGTGGGCACCGAGCACATGCGCCGCCCGCGCCTGCCGCTCATCGGCGAGGAGCGCGCCTTCATCGAGGCTGTCGTGAAGAAGGCGCTTGCCACGCGGCCTGCGCAGTACCAATCGGTCATGTAATAAGCCCCTCTTTTCATCGTCCCCAACCTAGGAAGAAGCATGAAGTCAAAAGCAAACATGGTTTCGTTTCTCGGCCTCGTGGCCATCGCCATCGCAGGTCAGGCACAAGCACAGGAGCAGGTGGTCAAGATCGGCCACAGCGGTCCGCTGTCGGGCCCCAATGCCTTCGCGGGCAAGGACAATGAAAACGGCGTGCGCCTCGCCGTCGAGGAACTCAACGCGAAAAAGCTCAGCGTCGGCGGCAAGACGCTGAAGTTCGAGATGGTGTCGGAAGACGACCAGTGCGACGCCAAGACCGGCGTGAGCGTGGCGCAGAAGTTCGTCGACGACGGCGTCAAGTTCGTCATGGGCCCGTACTGCTCGGGCGTGGCCATTCCGGCGTCGCGCATCTACAGCGACGGCGGCACCATGGTCTCCACGGTGGGCACCAACCCGAAGGTCACGCAGGGTGGCTACAAGAACCTCTACCGCATCATCGCGAGCGACAACCAGATTGGCGGCGCCATGGCGGTCTACGCGGCCAAGGTGCTGAAGGTGACCAAGGTCGGCGTGATCGACGACCGCACCGCCTTCGGCCAGGGCCTCGCCGAAGAGTTCACCAAGGAAGCGAAGAAGCAGGGCCTGACCGTGGTCGGCCAGGAGTTCACCACCGACAAGGCCGTGGACTTCACCGCCATCCTGACCAACATGAAGGCCAAGGCGCCCGAGGCCATCTTCTTCGGCGGCTATGCACCGCAGGCCGCGCCCATGGCGCGCCAGATGAAGCAGCTCGCCGTACCCGGCAAGCTGCTGGGCGGCGACACCGTGTGCAGCCCGGCCACCGGCAAGCTCGGCGGCGACGCGGTCAACGACCTGGTGTTCTGCGCGCAGGGCGGCTCCATCCTCGAGAAGGCGCAGAGCGGCCCGGCCTTCAAGGAGAAGTTCAAGAAGCGCTTCAACGTCGACCCCGACGCGTACGCTGCTTCGTACTACGACCAGGTGCTGTTCATCGGCGAGTCGATGAAGAAGGCCAACTCCATCGACCCCGACAAGGTGGGCGCCGAGCTCTACAAGACCACCTACAAGGGCGTGGCCGCAACCTATTCGTACGACGACAAGGGCAACATGAAGCAGGCGCCCATCACCGTCTTCACTTTCAAGAACGCGGCGCCCGTTCCCCTCGCCAGCTATTGATCGGACCCAGCCACATGCAACGCATCCAGGTCATCGATTCGCACACGGGCGGCGAGCCCACGCGCCTTGTGATCGGCGGGTTTCCCGATCTGGGCGGCGGCAGCATGGCCGAGCGCCGTGCGCTGCTGGCCGACCAGCACGACAAGTGGCGCGCGGCGGCCGTGCTGGAGCCGCGCGGCAGCGACGTGGTGGTGGGGGCGCTGCTTTGCGAGCCCGTGTCGCCGGATGCGGCTGCCGGCGTGGTCTTCTTCAACAACGCCGGCTACATCGGCATGTGCGGCCACGGCACCATCGGGCTGGTCGCGAGCCTTGCGCACATGGGGCGCATCGGCGTGGGCGAGCACCGGATCGAGACGCCTGTCGGCACGGTCACGACCACGTTGCACGAAGACGGCTCGGTGAGCGTGCGCAACGTGCCGGCCTACCGGCATCTGCACCAGGTGGCGGTCGAGCTGCCGGGCCATGGCACCGTCCGCGGCGACGTGGCCTGGGGCGGCAACTGGTTCTTCCTGGTGAGCGAGCACGGCCAGCGCGTGGTGAGCGACAACCTCGCGGCGCTGACCGGCTACACCTCTGCCTTGCGCCGCGCACTGGCGGCGCAGGGGATTACGGGCGCGGACGGCGCGGAGATCGATCACGTCGAACTCTTTGCCAACGACGACGAAGGCGCGGACAGCCGCAACTTCGTGCTGTGCCCGGGCAACGCCTACGACCGCTCGCCCTGCGGCACCGGCACCAGCGCCAAGATCGCCTGCCTCGCGGCGGACGGCAAGCTCGCGCCGGGCGAAGTGTGGACGCAGGCCAGCGTGATCGGCAGCCGCTTCGAGGCCAGCTACGAGATGGCGGATGGCAAGGTCATTCCCACGCTGCGAGGCCGCGCGCACATCAGCGCCGAAGCCACGCTCCTGATCGAAGATGACGATCCCTTCGGCTGGGGCATCCGGCTCTGACATCGGGCGGCATGGACGTGGATGTCATCGTCATCGGCGCCGGCATCGTCGGCGCGGCGTGCGCACAGGCGCTTGCACAGGCGGGGCGCAGGGTGCTGGTGCTCGATGCGCGCATCGGCGGTGCCACCGGCGCGGGCATGGGCCACCTCGTGGTGATGGACGACAACGCGGCCGAGCTCGAACTGAGCCGCCATTCGGTCGCGCAATGGCGCGAGCTGGCGCCGCGCATGAGCGACGACTGCGCGTACAGCGCCTGCGGCACGCTCTGGATTGCCGCGAACGACGAAGAGATGGTGGAGGCCGAGCGCAAGCAGCAGCGGCTGCGCGCGCACGGCATCGGCAGCCGGCTGCTCGATGCGCGCGAACTGGCAAGCGCGGAGCCCGCGCTGCGCAAGGGTCTGTCGGGCGCTCTCGAAGTGCCGGGCGACGGCATCCTCTATGCGCCGAATGCCGCGCGCTGGCTGCTCACCCAGAACACGGAATCGATCAGCGTCGAGCACGCGAAGGTCGAGGCCATCGAAGACGACGGCACGTTGCGGCTCGCCGACGGCAGCCGCCGCACGGCGCCGCAGGTCGTGCTGGCCAACGGCATCCAGGCGACGACGCTGTGCCCCGAACTGCCGATCCGTCCGAAGAAGGGCCATCTGCTGATCACCGACCGCTACCCGGGCACCGTGCATCACCAGCTGGTCGAACTCGGCTACGTGACCAGCGCGCACCACAGCGACGGCGACTCGGTCGCCTTCAACGTGCAGCCACGGCCCACGGGGCAGCTGCTGGTCGGCTCGTCGCGCCAGTTCGACACGACCGACCCGGCGGTCGAGGCGCCGATGCTCGCGCGCATGCTCCAGCGCACGCTGGACTACCTGCCGGGGCTCGCGAACCTCAACGCGGTGCGCTCGTGGACCGGCATGCGCGCGGCATCGCCCGACGGGCTTCCGCTGCTGGGCAAGCACCCGTGGCGCGAGAAGCTCTGGCTCGCTGTCGGACATGAAGGGCTCGGTGTGACCACCGCGCCGGGCAGCGCGCATCTGCTTGCTGCGTTGATGACCGGCGCGACCCCCGACTTCGATGCGGCGCCCTACGCGCCGCGCGGCCTCCGGGAGATCGCATGAGCGGCCACACCCTGTTGAACATCGACGGCCATCTGGTGCGCGTGAAGGCGGGCAGCTCGGTCGCTGCCGCGCTGCGCGTGGCCAGCGGCATGGGCGTGGCGCGCACTTCGGTCACGGGCCAGCCGCGCGCGCCGTTCTGCGGCATGGGCGTGTGCCAAGAATGCCGCGTGCTGGTCGACGGCCGGCGCAGGCTCGCGTGCCAGACGGTCTGCATCGAAGGCATGCGCGTGGAGACGACGGAATGACGACCGGCATGGCACAGGAAGAATGCGACGTGCTCGTCGTCGGTGCAGGGCCGGCCGGCATGGCCGCAGCGGTGGCGGCTGCGCCCAGCGGCGCATCGATCGTCGTGATCGACGACAACCCCGTGCCCGGCGGACAGATCTGGCGCGATGGCCCCGGCGCGGCGTTGCCGCCTACGGCTCGCAAACGGCGCGATGCGCTCGAGCACCATGCCAACATCCGCGTGCGCAGCGGCACGCGCGTCGTCGCCGTGCCCTTGCCGCATGAACTGCTGCTCGAAGACGCCGAAGGCGCCACGCGCATGCGGTGGAAGAAGCTCGTTCTCTGCACCGGTGCACGCGAACTTCTGCTGCCCTTCCCCGGATGGACGCTGCCCGGCGTGACCGGCGCGGGCGGGCTGCAGGCGCTCGTCAAGGCGGGCATGCCGGTCGAGAGCGAACGCATCGTCATCGCGGGCAGCGGCCCGCTGCTGCTTGCCGCTGCAGCCACTGCGCGCGCAGCCGGCGCGAAGGTGCTGCGCATCGCGGAGCAGGCGTCGTTCGCCTCGGTCGCGCGCTTCGGCGCCAGCCTCGCTCGCTGGCCCGGCAAGGCCGCGCAGGCGGTGACATTGGCCGATCCGCGGTACCGCACTTCGTCGCGCATCGTCTCGGCGCACGGCGCGACGCAAGTCGAATCGGCGCGACTTCGCCAAGGCAGCAGCGAAATCGAGATTGCCTGCGACCGCATCGCCTGCGGCTTCGGCCTCACACCCAACACGCAGCTCGGCCAGCTGCTCGGCTGCGCGCTGAAGGCCCAAGCCCTGTGGGTCGATGCCCTGCAAGCCACCAGCGTCCCCGGCATCCATGCAGCCGGCGAGTGCACCGGCTTCGGCGGCAGCGAACGCGCACTGGCGCAGGGCACGATCGCAGGCCATGCGGCCGTCGGCAACGAACGCGCAGCCAAGGCACACGAAGGCGAACGCGCCCGCTGGAACGCCTTCGCCGCGCAGCTGCACCGCAGCTTCGCGCTGGCGCCAGATATCAAGACGATGCCGCAGCCCGACACGCTCGTGTGCCGCTGCGAAGACGTTCCCTTCTCCGCGCTGGCAGGTTGCACCGGCTGGACCGACGCCAAGCTGCACCGCCGCTGCGGCATGGGCGCCTGCCAGGGCCGCGTCTGCGGCGACGCGGCGCATTTCCTCTTCGGATGGACGCCGCCCGCGCCGCGCCCGCCGCTGTCGCCGGCCCGCATCTCGACGCTCGCAGGCCTGGTGAACGACGGCGACCGCCGACAATGAGGCGGCCGCATCCGCAGAACAAGACCATGCCCGCCTCGAAGACCGCCTCCCGCCCACCGCCCAAGCGCCGCGCCGCCGACCTGGCCTACGACGCCATCGAGACGCTGCTGTCGACCATGCAGCTGCAGCCCGGCAGCCAGGTCGTCGAGGCCGAACTCGCCGAGCGCACGGGGCTTGGCCGCACGCCGGTGCGCGAGGCGCTGATGCGCATGGTGTCCATCGGACTCATCGTGCAGCAACCGCGCCGCGGGCTGCTCGTGTCGGCCATCGACCTGGCCGACCACCTCGACGTGATCCAGACCCGGCGCGTGCTCGAACGGCTGATCGCCGCCTGCTCGGCGCGCCGGGCCACCGCGCAGCAGCGCACCGACATCGTCCGCTGCGCCCGGACCATGGTCGAGGCCGCGGCACGCGGCGACCTCACCGGCTACATGCGCGCCGACCATGCACTCGACCTCGTCAACCACCAGGCGAGCCACAACGACTCGGCAGTGAGGGCGGTGATCCCGCCGATCGTGCAGTGCCGGCGCTTCTGGTATGCCTACCAGCACGAAGGGGAGATCGTCGAGGGCGCCAATGCGCACCTCGAGCTGGCGCAGGGCATCGCGACCGGCGACGAAGCCGCCGCCATCGCGGGCGCCGAGCGGCTGATGGACTACCTCGAAGTCTTCGCGCGCAAGATCATCGACAAGTAGGCCGAAGGGCCTCGCCTCCACTCACCGCTGCACTCCGGGGAATTCCGCGTGCCTTGCCCGGGCCGGCGGCGCATACTGGCCCGCATGGCCGCCGCTCCCCGCGCCCAACCCGAAGAGTTTTTCACCGCCGAAGAATGGCAGTCGCTCACTGCGCGTTCGTCGTGGAAGGGCCTGTGGCTGGTGCTGCATTGCTGGGCCGTGATCGGCGCTGCCATGCTCGTGGGCATCGTGTGGCCATGGACCCTTCCCCTCGTAGTGCCGGTAGTGGGCGCGCGGCAGCTGGGGCTGTTCATCCTCATGCATGACGCTGCGCATGCAGGGCTGCACCGCAACCGCAAGATCAACGAATGGGTGGGCTATTGGCTGTGCTCGTCGACGCTGCGCGACTACCGGCCCTATCACCTGCAGCACCACCGCTTCGTGCAGCAGACCGAAGACCCGGACCTCGTGCTGTCGGCGCCCTTCCCCATCACGCGCGCGTCGATGTGGCGCAAGGTGGTGCGCGACCTGAGCGGACAGACGTTCTACAAGCAGCGCTTCGGGCATGTCGCCGAAGGCATCCGCAAGCGCGGGCCGGGTGAGTCGGTGCTCGAAGTGCTCGGCCGGGAGCTTGCGAAAGACAGGCGCTTTCTCATTGCCAACGGCCTCGGATTTCTGGCCTTCGCGCTCGCCGGCTGCTGGTGGGCATGGCTGCTGATGTGGCTGCTGCCCATGGCCACCTGGCTGCCGCTCGTGAGCCGCGTGCGCAACATCGCCGAGCATGCGCTGGTCGCGCAGAACGAGGCCGATCCGCTGCGCCAGGCCCGCACCACGCACGCCGGCTGGCTCGAACGCATCCTGGTGGCGCCCTACTGGGTCAACTACCACTGCGAGCACCACATGTTCACCAGCCTGCCTTGCTGGGCGCTGCCGAAGGCGCATCGCCTGCTGCAGCGGCAGGGCTCCATCGCGCGCATGGAAGTGCAGCCCGGCTACCTGAGCCTGCTGAAGCGCGCGACCTCGGCCTCGGCTCAGCCGGCCTGACGCGCGGCCGGCACAGCCCGCACCACAGGCTGCGCCCCGCGCTGGCTGAGCCAGATGCTCGCAATGACGATGCCGATCCCCGTCACCTGCCACGCCGACAGCGCCTGCCCCAGCAGCGCCCAGCCCAGGATCACCGCCGTCACGGGGCTCAGGAAAGCCAGCGGCGCGATCGCCGAGGGCTCCAGCCGCGCCACGCCGCGGAACCACACGATGTAGGTCAGCGCGGCGCCCACGAGGCCGAGCCAGCCGAGGCCGATCCAGTTCTGCGCCGTCAGCGCGGGCAGCGGTGGCTCCAGCAGCAGCGCCACCGGCAACAGCAGCAGGCCACCGGCGGTGAGCTGCCACGCCGTGAAGGTGAGCGCCGACACCGGCGGCTGCCAGCGCCGACTCAGCACCGTGCCGAAGGCCATCGACACCGCGGCGGCAATGGCCGCGGCAATGCCGATGGCATCGAGCGCCGCATTCGGCGTGAGCACCAGCAGTGCGACCCCGCCGATGCCGACCACCGCCGCCGCGACCGACAGCGCGCGCATCGGTGAGCCCAGGAAGACGCTGGCCAGGAACACCACGAGCAGCGGCTGCACCGAAGTGATGGTGGCCGCGACGCCGCCCGGCAGCCGGTATGCCGCCAGGAACAGCATCGCCCAGAGGATCGAGAAGTTCAGCGCGCCGAGGATGAGGATGCGCCCCCACCACGCGCGCTCGGGCAGCTTGCGCACGATCAGCAGCAACAGCAGGCCGGCGGGCAGCGCGCGCAGCAGGGCGACCGTCAGTGGGTAGTTCGGCGGCAGCAGCTCGGTCGTGACGATGTAGGTGCTGCCCCAGATGGCGGGCGCGGTCGCGGTGAGCAGGAGGTCGGTGGTGCGACTGGTCATGCTGGCGCCGTATCAGTCGTCGGCCGGCTCGGGCTCGGGTGTGCCCCAGCCCAGCAGCTCTGCCAGCCGCTGCACGATCCACGTGGCCTCGGCCGTCGACACGCCCGATTCGGGCGCGGCGAGCCCGGCGTGGATGCGCCGGAGGATCTCGCTTTCGACCGGCACCTCGGTGTGGTGCTGGATCTGCGCGTGGCCCACGAGATGGTTGGAGAGGTCTTCGCACATCTCGTAGCGCTCGCGCACCACGCCGATCGGCTCGCTCAGGCGCTGGCGCGCGTCGGTGTAGACCGCGAAGAACGAGGGAGGAATGAAGATCTGGTTGTCGTCGGACATCGCTGCCTTATAGCTGCCCCAACGACAAAACGCGCCCGTGGGCGCGTTCGTCGTGGCTCCGGGGAGCCAGCGGGGGCCGGATCAGCCGCCCTTCTTGGCGCGCTTGCCGGGGTTCTTCTTGCTGCGCGTTGCGGTGCCGCGTTCGAGGCTGACCTTCTGGCCGCCACCGGAGCGAGGCACGGTGTAGCCGGGCATCGGCGTCGGCTTGGGGGTGGCAACGCGTTCGGCTTCGGTACGGAATGTCTTGGGCATGAAAAGCTCGGGTAAAAGTGATGTTCGAACCTGCAATTAGGCCACATCGGGAATTTCATATGCCAATAACCGCAACGGCGGGCGGTGTCGAGCGCGCGCGCTTCGTTTCGGGGTCGTTGATGCGCCATGTCTGCGTGATGGCGGGCACGGGGGCCATCGGGCTGATCGCGGTGTTCGCGGTCGACCTCATCAACCTGTTCTATATCTCGCTGCTCGGGGAGAAGGAGATTGCCGCGGCGGTCGGTTTTGCGGGCGTGGTGGGCTTCTTCCATGCGTCGCTGTGCATCGGGCTGACGATCGGCATCGCGGCGGTGGTCTCGCGCACCGTGGGGGCCGGCCGTGGCGAGGACGCGCGCCGCATCGCCACATCGAGCCTGGTACTGATGACGGCGGTGTCGGTGGTGGCGGGCACCGGCACGGCGTTCTTCCTGCATCCCGCGCTGCAGGCCCTGGGCGCCCAGGGCGAGACGGCGCGGCTCGCGCATCGCTACCTCTCGGTGACGGTGCACACGCTGCCGCTGCTGGGCATCGGCATGGCGACTTCGGCGCTGCTGCGTTCCATCGGCGATGCGCGTCGCTCGATGACGGTGACGCTCGGCGGCGCCTTCGTGACGGCGGTGCTCGACCCGATCCTGATCTTCGGCTTCGGCCTGGGGCTCGACGGCGCCGCCATCAGCGCGGTGGTCTCGCGCATCGTGCTCGCGGCTATCGGGCTGCACGGCGTGACGATGAGGCACCGCATGCTCGGGCGCTTCGAGCCGTCGCGGCTGGGCGGCGATGCGCGCGCGCTCGGCAAGGTGGCCGCGCCGGCGGTGCTGACCAACCTCGCCACGCCGGTGGGCGCGGCCTTCGTCACGCATTCGGTCGCGCAGTTCGGGCCCTCGGGGTTGGGGGGCGGGGCCACCATCGACCGGCTGACGCCGGTGGCCTTCGGATTGGTCTATGCGCTCAGCGGCGCGGTCGGGCCGATCCTCGCGCAGAACCTGGGCGCGGGGCAGTTCCGCCGCGTGCAGGAAGGGCTGCGCGACAGCCTGTTGTTCATGGTGGCGTCGGTGGCCGTGGCGTGGCTGGTGCTGGCGCTCGGGCAGGGCGTGCTGATCCGCGCGTTCTCGGCCGACGGGCAGGCGGCCGAGCTGATCTCGCTCTTCTGCGGCTGGCTGGCCGCGAGCTTCTTCTTCGCGGGCGGGCTGTTCGTGGCGAACGCCTCGTTCAACAACCTCGGGCATCCGCTGCTGTCGACCGCATTCAACTGGGGGCGCGCCACGCTGGGCACGATTCCGTTCGCGTGGTGGGGCTCGCACTACGGTGCGGCAGGCGTGCTGATCGGGCAGGCCGTGGGCTCGTCGATCTTCGGCCTGCTGGCGGTGATCGTGGCGTTCCGGCTGGCCGCGAAGCCGGCGCGGCAGGAGGCGCCCGCGCCCGCTGCGCCCGCTGCGGCCGCGGCGCCGCCGCTCGACGCGCCGGTGGCCCCGACCTCGCCGCAGGCCGGTGCGGCGGCTACTGCTCCAGCAGCCGCACCTTGACCGACTTGCCTTTGACGCGGCCGGCCGACAGCTTGCGCGCGGCTTCCTCGGCGATCGCGCGGTCCACCGCCACGTACGTCGAGAACTCGTTGACGTTGATCTTGCCGACCTGGTCCTTGGCATAGCCGCAGTCGCCGGTCAGCGCGCCCAGGACGTCGCCGGCGCGGATCTTTTCCTTGCGCCCGCCCACGATCTGCAGCGTGGCCATCGGCGGCTTCAGCGGCTCGCCCTTGCCCGGCGTGAGCTCGGCCAGTTCGTGCCATTCGGATTCGCGGCCCTGCAGCTGCTCGATCTTCCCGACGAAGCCCATCTCGTTCATGCTGGCCAGGTTCAGCGCCAGGCCTTCCGAGCCGCCCTGCTGGCCCACGCGGCCGGTGCGGCCGACGCGGTGGATGTGGATTTCGGAATCGGGCGTCACGTCGACGTTGATCACGGCTTCGAGGTGCGAAATGTCGAGCCCGCGCGCTGCCACGTCGGTGGCAACCAGCACCGAGCAGCTGCGATTGGCGAACTGCACCAGCACCTGGTCGCGCTCGCGCTGCTCCAGCTCGCCGAACAGCGCCAACGCGCTGAAGCCCTGGGCCTGCAGCACCTCGACGAGGTCGCGGCACTGCTGCTTGGTGTTGCAGAAGGCCAGCGTGCTGACAGGGCGGAAATGGTCGAGCAGCAGGCTCACGGTGTGCAGCCGCTCGCTGTCCTTCACCTGGTACCAGCGCTGGCGGATCTTGCTGCCTTCATGCTGCGCCTGCACCGTGATCTGCTCGGGGCTCTTCATGAACTGCTGCGCGAGCTTGGCGATACCTTCGGGGTACGTGGCCGAGAACAGCAGCGTCTGGCGGGCCGAAGGGCACTGGCGCGCCACCGTCACGATGTCGTCGAAGAAGCCCATGTCCAGCATGCGGTCGGCCTCGTCGAGCACCAGGGTGTTGAGCGCCTCGAGGTTCAGGTTCTCGCGCTCGAGGTGGTCCATGATGCGGCCCGGCGTGCCCACGACGATGTGCGCACCGTGCTCCAGGCTGGCGATCTGCCCGCGCAGGGCGACGCCGCCGCAGAGCGTGACGACCTTGATGTTTTCTTCGGCACGCGCCAGGCGGCGGATTTCGGTCGTGACCTGGTCGGCCAGTTCGCGCGTCGGGCACAGCACCATCGCCTGGATGGCGAAGCGGCGCGGGTTCAGGTTGGAAAGCAGCGCCAGCGCAAAGGCGGCGGTCTTGCCGCTGCCGGTCTTGGCCTGCGCGATCAGGTCCTTGCCGAGCAGCGCCGGCGGCAGCGCGGCGGCCTGGATGGCCGTCATCTGCGTGTAGCCGAGCTGGGTGAGATTGGCCAGCATCTGGGGCGAGAGCGCCAGCGAGGCAAAGCCGTTGTCGGCTGGGGTGCCGCCGGCTGTGGGGTTGGGTGTGGTCATCGTTCAGCAGCCGGGAAGCGCAAAAAACAAAAGCCTTGCGGGCGCCCTTTGCGGGCACCGCAAGGCCTTTCGTCAGTTGCGGATCAGCGGCGGGGGGAGTTGTTGCCGCCGGTGGTCGGCGGCGGGCCGCGACGTTCCAGGTGACGGAAGGTGATACGGCCCTTGGTCAGGTCGTAGGGCGAGAGTTCGAGCGACACCTTGTCACCCGCCAGGATGCGGATGTGGTGCTTGCGCATCTTGCCGCCGCTGTAGGCGATCAGCTGATGGCCGTTGTCCAGCGTGACGCGGTAGCGCGAGTCGGGCAGGACTTCGGTCACTGCGCCATTCATTTCGATCAGTTCTTCCTTGGGCATATGTGGTTACCTCTGACTCGTTCGATGTTTGTTGGAGATGGAATTGGGCGTAATTGTTTCAGCCCGCGCACGGAAGCGCGAGAGGGGCCGTCTTCGAAACCTGGGGGGCGCGTTCGCGCACCCAGCCGAGGCCCTGGTCGATGGCGTAGCCGACGGCGGCGGCGTGGCTGGCAAAGCGCGGCGTGAAGCGCATCACGCGGTCGTGCATGCCGCTGCCGTGGCCGGAGCGGATCGAGACCGAAGCGGCGTACTTGCCGTCGTCCTGATGTCGGATGAGCGGAGAAACAAGGTACTTGCCCACCGCGATACTGTGTTGAATGATGTCCATGAAGCCTTGGCACAGCGCGCAGATGCAAAGCGCGAAGTGCCTGAAAAATAATTGAAAACGGGCGTGGGCCGGCCGGAATGGCGCGGCGGACGCGCTATTCGCTTCAACAGGAACGAAGGCAGTGGTGGCAATCATGGGCGCCCGGTCTGGCGCTCCAACACACTGTAAAAGCCGGCTTGGAAGTGAGAGGCCTGAAGAATCCAAGGGACAGTGCAGGTCAGCCGGCGGTATTGACGAAATTCTTCGTCGTGGTATCGAAACGAACCCGACATTATAGCTTGCAGGGCATGACAGTTGCTTGTCTTTAAAACAACGATCTCATCAAAAAGGCCCCGAAGGGCCGTTGCTCAAGCACTATTCGCTATCAAAAACATAGTTTGACGAGGCGCTGCGGGCCGCGCGTGGCGCGCGCCACAGCAGCATCAGCCCCGTGAACTGGCAGGCCGCCCCCACCCAGCCCACCGCGCCGACGCCGGCCAGTTCGATCGCCATGCCGCCCAGTGCCGAGCCGGCCGCAATGCCAAGGTAGATCGCCGATGCGTTGAGCGACAGCGTCATCGGCGCGCGCTCCGGCGCAAGCCGGATCAGCCGCACCGCCTGCGCCGGGCCGAACCCCCAGCCCGCGAAGCCCCACAGCGCCGACAGCCCCACGATCAGCGGCAGTGCCAAGCCGCGCGGCAGCATCTGTGCCGAGAACGAGAGCCCACCCAGGATCAGCACCAGCATCAGCGCGAAGCCCTGTGCCATGCGATCGGCACCGAAGCGGTCGGTGGCCCAGCCGCCAGCCGCGGTGCCGATGGCTGCCGCCACGCCGATGGCGAAGAACACCGCACTCGCGCCTTCGGCGCCAAAGCCCAGCGTTTCCGAGAGGAACAGTGCGATGTAGGTGTAGAAGCTGAAGCCGCCCGTGGCCCACAGCATGCTGATCAGCAGTGCCGGCAGCACGCCCGGCTCGCGGGCCACGGCAAAGGCCGGCGCGCGCTTTGCAGCCACCGGGGCCTGCGCCAGCTGGCGCGGCAGCCCGAGGGCGAGGCCCAAGGTGGCAAGCGCCGCAGCCGCCGCGATCAGCAGGTAGGCCGTGCGCCAGCCGCCCCAGCCGGAGATCCACGCGCCCAGCGGCACGCCCAGTGCCACCGCCACCGTACCGCCGCCGGTCACGATGGCCAGCGCTCGGCCGCGCAGCGCGGGCGACACCATCGCGGCCGCCACCGCGCTCGCGGTCGGCAGGAACACGCCAGCCACCAGCCCCAGCGCGACCCTCGCGAATGCCAGCTGCGCAAAGCCGTGCGCCATCGATGCCGCCAGCGTCAGCGCCGAGAAGGCCGCGAGGCTGGCAATCAGCAGCGGCCGGCGACCGAAGCGCGCCAGCAGCGCCGCCATCACCGGCGAGCCGATCGCATAGCTCAGCGCGAACAGCAGCACCAGCTGCCCGGCCCGCGCGGCGCTGACCTGCAGGTCGGCCGCCAGCACCGGCAGCAGCCCCGCGACCATGAAGCTTTCGGTGCCGATGGCGAAGGCGCCCAGCGCGAGCCAGCCCAGGCTCAGGGGCAGGCGTTCAGGCGGTCGCGAGGTCGGGAGATCGGTGTCGTTCATGAGGAACTCCGTTGAAGCTGTGTTCGAGGCCTCCAGAGTACGTTTGCAATTGGCTCTTCAAAAGAACCACAATTGACGAAGCTCATGGAGCCACTTTTCGAACTCGCCATCCACCTGCCGGGCGCCGGCTCGCGCGAACTGCTGCGCGAGGTGCACCGCCAGCTGCGCGGCGCCATCCTCGACGGCCGGCTGCAGCCCGGCGCGCGCCTGCCCGCCACGCGCGCGCTGGCGCAGCGGCTGGGCGTGTCGCGCAACACCATGCTCGCGGCCTACGACCTGCTGCTGAGCGAGGGCTACCTGCTGGCGCGCCCCGGCGCCGGCACCTACGTGGCCGACACGCTGCCGGCCTCCCGGCGCGGCCGCGCCACCAAAGCCTCGACAGCCCGGCGCGACCCCCGTCTGGTGCCACTCACCCTTCCGGGCGCGGACCTCGCACCCACGCTGCAGCCATTGCCAGCGCGCGACGACTTCCGCGTCGGCCTGCCCGACGTGAGCGCCTTTCCCTTCGACATCTGGCGCCGCCTGAGCGACCGCGCGCTGCGCCGCATCGCACGCCAGACCGCCGACTACGCCGACCCGCAGGGCCAGGGCGCGCTGCGCGAGGCCATCGCGAAGCACGTGTCGTTCACCCGCGCCGTCGGCTGCACCGCCGGCGACATCGTGGTCACGGCCGGCGCGCAGCAGGCCTTCGGGCTGCTCGCGCGCATCCTCGTCGTACCGGGGCGCACGGTGGTCGCGGTTGAGCAGCTGTTCTATCCCTCGCTGCGCGAAGCCATGCTGGCCGCTGGCGCGAAAGTGGTGACCGTGCCGACCGACGACGAAGGCATGTGCGTGGACTGCATTCCACCCGAGGCCCGCGTGGTCTGCGTGACGCCCTCGCATCAATTCCCCACCGGCGTGGCGATGTCGCCGCCGCGCCGTGCCGCCCTGCTGGCCTTCGCGCGGGCGCGCAACGCGGTCGTCATCGAGGACGACTACGACGGCGAATTCCGCTTCGCCGGCCGCCCGCTCGATGCGCTGCAGACCCTCGACCGCGCCGAGTCGGTCTTCTACATCGGCACCTTTTCCAAGAGCCTGTTCCCCGCGCTGCGGCTAGGCTTCGTGGTGGCGCCGCCCTGGGGCCGCGCGGCGCTGGTGCGCGCGCGCGAACTGGCCGACTGGCACGGCCCGGTGCTGGGCCAGGAGGCGCTGGCCGCCTTCATCGCCGAGGGGCACCTGGCGCGCCACATCCGCAAGATGCGCAAGCTCTACGGCGCGCGGCGCACCGCATTGCTCGAGGCCCTGGCACGCCACGGTGCGGGGCGGCTCGAAGTGATTCCTTCGGACGCCGGCCTGCACCTGTCGGCCCGGCTGCACGGCGGTACGCGCGCCGATGCGGTGGTGGAGCGCGCCGCCGCGGCCGGCATCACGCTGCCGCCGCTCTCGCGTTTTGCGCTCGATCCGCACGCGCCCGGCGTGGCCAACGGCCTCGCCTTCGGCTACGGGCTGATCGCCGAGCCGCAGATCGACGGCGCGATCCGTCGGCTGGTCACGTTGCTCTGACGGTCAGGTCAGCCGATTCCGAGCATCCGCCTGTTGGCCGCCACGTCCACCCCGCCCGCCGCGAAGTCGTCGAACGCCCGGTCCGCCACGTGGATGATGTGGTCGGCGATGAACTTCGCGCCTTCGCGCGCGCCGTCTTCCGGGTGCTTGATGCAGCACTCCCACTCCAGCACCGCCCAGCCCGGAAAGTCGTACTGCGCCATCTTCGAGAAGATGGCTTTGAAGTTCACCTGCCCATCGCCCAGTGAGCGGAAGCGCCCGGCCCGGTTGATCCAGCTCTGGAAACCGCCATACACGCCCTGCTTGCCGGTCGGGTTGAACTCGGCGTCCTTCACGTGGAAGATCTTGATGCGCTCGTGGTAGTGGTCGATGTACGCCAGGTAGTCGAGCTGCTGCAGCACGAAGTGGCTCGGGTCGTACAGCAGGCAGGCGCGCGGGTGGTTGTTCACGCGCTCCAAAAACATCTCGTAGCTCACGCCGTCGTGCAGGTCTTCGCCGGGGTGGATCTCGTAGCCCACGTCCACGCCCACGGCGTCGAAGGCGTCGAGGATCGGCCGCCAGCGGCGCGCGAGTTCGTCGAAGGCCTCCTCGATGAGGCCCGGCGGGCGCGGCGGCCACGAATACAGGTACGGCCATGCCAGCGCGCCCGAGAAGGTCGCGTGCGCCGTGAGGCCCAGGTTGGCCGAGGCCCTGGCTGCGAAGTGCAGCTGCTCGACCGCCCACTGCTGCCGCCGCACCGGGTCGCCGCGCACCTCGGGCGCCGCGAAGCCGTCGAAGCCCGCGTCGTAGGCCGGATGCACTGCCACCAGCTGGCCCTGCAGGTGCGTCGAAAGCTCGGTGATCTCCAGGCCGTGCTTCGCCAGCGTGCCCTTCACCTCGTCGCAGTAGGTCTTGCTCTCGGCGGCGCGCCGAAGGTCGAACAGGCGCGCGTCCCAGCTCGGGATCTGCACGCCCTTGTAGCCCAGCCCGGCGGCCCAGCCGGCGATGCCGTCGAGCGTGTCGAAGGGGGCGGTGTCTCCCGCGAACTGGGCCAGGAAAATGGCGGGGCCCTTGATGGTTTTCATCGGCTTGTCTTCCTTCTTCGTTGGGGCGGCGTTGAAAGCATACTTGGCGTGTCGTCCGACCCCGTGCGAGAGGCCAACGAGCCAAAATGGACTTTCCTTTTCGCATCCATCGTCCGGTTCCCACTGACGACAGTCCCGCGATGACACAACCTGTTTCCGCTCGACTCAAGATCGGCCTGTCCGCCTGCTTTTCGCATGCCGACCCGGCCCGCTCGCTCTTCACCAACAAGACGTTGCAGTACGTCGAGCAATCGATCGCGCACTGGCTCATGTCCGCCGGCGCGATGGTGGTGATGGTGCCCTGCCCCACCGGCGAAACCGCGCGCGGCGACACCAAGCTTTCACACTACGCAGAGTGGCTCGACGGTGTCGTGATGCACGGCGGTGCCGACGTCTGGCCCGGCAGCTACGGCGAAGTGCCGCTCAAGGACGCGTGGATCGGCGACCAGATCCGCGACCTCTACGACCTCGCGCTGGTCGAGGCCTTCGAGCAGGCGGGCAAACCGATCTTCGGCGTGTGCCGCGGGCTGCAGCTCATCAACGTGGCCTTCGGCGGCACGCTCTACCAGGACATCGAGGCCCAGCACGCGGGCGGCCTGCGCCACCGCGACCCGGTCACCTACGACCAGAACTTCCACGAGATCGAACTGGTGCAGGGCACGCGGCTTTCCAAGCTCTTTCCGCAGGTGCAGAAGGCGCGCGTCAACAGCATCCACCACCAGGGCATCAAGGGGCTCGCACCGGGCTTCGAGATCGAGGCCTGGAGCCTGCCCGACCGCGTGCCCGAAGCCATCCGCCGCCGGTCTGACAAGGGTCGCAGCTACATCGCCGCGACCCAGTGGCATCCCGAGTTCCACAAGTACGGCAGCACCGAGACGGTCGACGACACGCCGATCCTGCATGACTTTTTGTGGGCCTGCGCGACCGCATGGGTCGCGCCCAAGACGTCGCCGGGGTCCGGCCCCGCCAAGATCCGCGACCGCGCGGCGCGAGTGCTGCGACAGGCGCTGCTGCGGCGCTGACGCGATCGGGAGAATGGCCGCCGGCCGAGCCTAGCGCCGGTCGGAGCGGTTCGTGCTGCCGCTGACGCCGGCATCGATGGTGCCGAACACCGTGACACCGCTGCCCGGCGACGCACCGGCGGAGCCCGACGATCCGGCCGAGCCCGTTCCGGCGCAGCCCGCCAGGACGGCCCCCATCGCAAGGGCGAACACAGCTGCAATGAATGACTTCACGGAAAACTCCAGGAAAGGGTGGGACTGCAGACCACTATAGGCCGCAGCCCTGGCCGGCCTTGTAACAGCCCCGGCCCTTGCTCCGTTGCTACTCCGGCTTGGCGCCCGAAGCCTTCACCGCCGCACCCCAGACGCCGATCTCGCTCGCCACGAAGCGGTCGAACTCGGCCGGCGTCGTGGGCGCGGGCTCGGAACCGCGCTCGCGGATGAAGCGCGCCATCTGCTCGCTCTTCAGGATGTCCGTGACTTCGCGGTTGAGCCGCTCGACGACGTCGGGTGGCGTGCCGCGCGGCGCCATCAGGCCGAGCCAGCCCACGGCCTCGAAGTTCTTCGTGCCCGCCACGCCGCTTTCGCGCACGGTGGGCACGTCGGGCAATTGCGAGGAGCGCGTGGCCGAGGTCACGGCCAGCGCCACTGCCCTGCCCGACTTGATGTGCGGCAGCGCGGCCGTCACCGAGTCGACCATCAGCGGAATCTGGTTGCCCAGGAAGTCCGACTGCGCGGGTCCGCTGCCGCGGTACGGAATGTGCGTGATGAACACGTGCGCCGCCGACTTGTACATCTCGCCCGAAAGGTGCTGCGTGCCGCCGATGCCGGCGCTCGCGTAGCTCAGCCGCCCCGGCTCGGCCTTGGCGCGCGCGGTGAGGTCGGCCAGCGTGCGAATGCCGCTCTCGGGCGTGGCCAGGAACACCAGCGGCACCTTGGCGATCAACGAGATGCCGACCAGGTCCTTGCGCGGGTCGAAGCCCGGTTTGGCATAGAGCGTCTGGTTCACCGCCATCGCGCTGCCGGCCACCACAAGCGTGTAGCCGTCGGGCTGCGAGCGCACCACGAACTCGGTGCCGATGTTGCTGCCGGCACCGGCCTTGTTGTCGACGACCACCGGCTGGCCCAGCCGCTTGCCGAGCTGTTCGGCGAGCGCGCGGGCGAAGATGTCGGTGGCCTGTCCCGGCGGGAAGGGCACGACCAGCTTGACGGGCTTGTCAGGCCAGGCCGCGGCTTGTGCGAGGCAGGCTGTGCCCAGCAGCATCGCTGCAGCCAGGCCGGCGGCCAAATGTCGGCGCCGCATGGCTCAGGGCGCCGAAAGGTGCTTGCCGACGATGCCCGCGAGCTCGAACATCGTCACCTGGTCCTTGCCGAACACCGGCTTGAGCTTGGCGTCGGCATTGATCGCGCGCTTGTTGGCCGCGTCCTGCAGGCCGTTGGCCTTGATGTAGTCCCACAGCTTCTTGATGACCTCGGTGCGCGCCACTGGTTCGGCGCCGATCACCGCGGCCAGTGAGTCGCTGGGCTTCAAGCCCGCGCCGGGCTTGCGCGGCGCGGCCGCCTTCTTCGCTGCCGGGGCCTTCTTCGCGGCGGGCGTCTTCTTCGCCGCCACCTTCTTGGCCGCGGGCGCGGCCTTGCCGAAGGTCTTGCGCGGCGGGAACTTGCTGCCGCCCTCGCGCGGCGCGAACTCGAAGGTCACCTTGCCCTCTTCGGCATTCCAGGTCAGGAAGGCCTTGAAGGCGCGGCGCGTGCGCATGCTCACGAACTTGTCGAGCAGGTCGGTCTTGCCGGTGGCGAGCAGCTTTTCCATCTGCGCGCGCTCCACCGGCTGCTGCAGGATGATCTTGCCGGTCTTGAAGGTGCAGCTGGGCGTCGGCTGCGCATTCGTCGGCACCGACTTCTCGCAGACGTAGTTGCTGCCGTGCTCGAACACCGGCGCGCCGCACACCGGGCACGGGCCCACGGTGTCCTGCTCGCTGAAGTCGACGATCTCGCCGGTGTCGCCGTTCTTGTCGTCGCCGAAGTCGAATTCCAGCTTCCAGTTCTTCGCCTCCTCGTCGAACTTGAGAACGATCTCGGAGGTGAAGGGCCAGCCGGCCTTGGAGCGGAAGCCTTCCAGCGGACCGATGTGCTTGTCGTGCAGCAGCGCCTCGGCCTCGGCCACCTCGAAGGTGCGCCCGGCCGGCGACTTGCCGAACGAGAAGCCGCAGGCGTCCTCGCCCGTGCCGCTCTTGCCGACGCAGCCGTAGCGGCGATAGTTTTCCTTCACCACGCCGCCGCAGTTGGGGCACGGCGTCTGCAGGGTCGCGTAGTCGCCCGGCACGGTGTCGCGGTCGTATTCCTTCGCCTTCTTGACGATGTGCTCCGTCATCTCGGCGATCTCGCGCATGAAGGCATCGCGGCTCAGCGCGCCCTTTTCCATCTGCGCGAGCTTGTATTCCCACTCGCCGGTCAGCTCGGCCTTGGAGAGTTCTTCCACACCCAGGCCGCGCAGCAGCGTCATGAGCTGGAAGGCCTTGGCCGTGGGGATCAGCTCGCGGCCTTCGCGCAGCATGTACTTCTCGGTGATCAGCCCTTCGATGGTGGCCGCGCGCGTGGCTGGCGTGCCCAGGCCCTTTTCCTGCATGGCCTCGCGAAGTTCGTCGTCGTCGATGGTCTTGCCCGCGCCTTCCATCGCGCCGAGCAGCGTGGCTTCGGAGTAGCGCGCCGGCGGGCGCGTCTTCAGGCCCTTGGTGTCGACCGACTCGGCCTTCACGATCTCGCCCGGCTTCACCGGCACGAGGCGCTTGCCGTCCTTGTCGTCTTCCTTCTCGTCGTCCTGCGCTTCCTTGCCGTAGATGGCGAGCCAGCCCGGCTTCACCAGCACCTTGCCGTCGGTGCGGAACGGATACTTCCTGCCGCCCTGCTCCACCGTGCTGATGCGTGTGGTCACCTGGTACTCGGCGCTCGGGAAGAACACCGACATGAAGCGGCGCACGACGAAGTCGTAGAGCTTCTGCTCGGCATCGCTCAGGCCGCTGGGCGCCTGCAGGGTCGGGATGATCGCGAAGTGATCCGACACCTTGGCGTTGTCGAAGATGCGCTTGTTCGGCTTCACGTAGTTGCCGTCGACCGCCTGCTGGGCGAACGGCGCCAGGTGCTTCATGCCGCTGTTGGCGAGCATGCCCATGGTCTGCTTGACGACGGGCAGATAGTCTTCCGGCAGCGCGCGCGAATCGGTACGCGGGTAGGTCAGCGCCTTGTGGCGTTCGTACAGGCTCTGCGCCAGCGCCAGCGTGGTCTTGGCGCTGAAGCCGAAGCGGCCGTTGGCCTCGCGCTGCAGCGAGGTCAGGTCGAACAGCATCGGCGAGGCTTGCGTGGTGGGCTTGCTCTCTTCCGTCACCGTGGCGGGCTTGCCGCGCGAGGCGTCGGCGATGGCGCGGGCTTCCTGCTCGTTCCACACGCGGTCGGCGCGCTGCTCGGGATCGGGTTCGCCGTTGGCCAGCAGCGGCGCGTTGGCCTTCTTCCAGTCGGGGTTGAACCACTTGCCCGGGTAGTCGCCGGCCTCGGCCGCGAAGCTGCCGTGGATTTCCCAGTACTCGCGCGAGACGAACTTGCGGATCTGCTCCTCGCGCTCCACCACGACGGAGAGCGTCGGCGTTTGCACGCGGCCCACGGTCGTGAGGAAGAAGCCGCCGTCGCGCGAATTGAACGCCGTCATGGCGCGCGTGCCGTTGATGCCCACGAGCCAGTCGGCCTCGGAGCGCGAGCGCGCGGCATCGGCCAGGCCCTGCATCTGCTTCTCGGTGCGCAGCGCGTCGAAGCCGTCGCGAATCGCCTGCGGCGTCATCGACTGCAGCCACAGCCGCTTCACCGGCTTGTGCAGGCCCGACTTGCCGCCGGCGTACTGCTCGATCAGCCGGAAGATCAGCTCGCCCTCGCGGCCCGCGTCGCAGGCGTTGATGAGCTGCGTCACGTCCTTGCGCTTGGCCTGCTTGACCACGGCGTTCAGGCGCGTCTTGGTCTTGTCGACCGGCTTCAGGTCGAAGTGCGGCGGGATCACGGGGAGGTTGGCAAAGCTCCACTTGCCCCGCTTGACGTCGAACTCCTCGGGCGCCTGGATCTCGACCAGGTGGCCCACGGCGCTGGTCACGACGTAGCTTTCGTTCTCGAAATGCTCGTCGTGCTTGTCGAATTTCCCTGCCACCGGCGTGAGGGCGCGGACGATGTCCTGTGCCACCGACGGTTTTTCTGCGATTACCAAAGTCTTTGTCATCTAAGGGCTCTCTATACTCTGCGGCTTCCCGCGTGTGCACACGCGCACACGCGCATGTGTGCATATTCAAACTAACAGACTTCGGCGATGCCTTCCAAATCCCCACATTCCGCCGGCCGCCGCATCCAGATGCGGCGCTCGGATGTCCACGGCAACGGCGTCTTCGCCGTGCAGGATCTGGCCGAAGGCGAGACGCTGATCGAATACAAGGGCGAGGTCATCAGCTGGAAAGAGGCGCTGCGCCGCCATCCGCACGACCCTGCCCAGCCGAACCACACCTTCTACTTCCACATCGACGACGGGCGTGTGATCGACGGCAACGTCAAGGGCAACGATGCGCGCTGGATCAATCACTCGTGCGAACCGAATTGCGAAGCGGACGAAGTCGATGGGCGCGTTTATATCAAGGCGCTGCGAAACATCTCTGCAGGCGAAGAACTCAATTACGACTACGGCCTGATCATCGACGAGCCGTACACGCCGAAACTCCTGTCCGAATTTCCCTGCTGGTGCGGCTCGGAGGAGTGCCGCGGCACGCTGCTGACGCCCAAGGACGACGAGAAGAAAAAGAAGAAGAAAGCCAAGAAGGCCGAAAAGAAAAAGGCCGAGAAAAAAGAAGCGAAGAAGGCTGAAAAGAAGGCCGAGAAAAAAGCCGACAAGAAATCGGAAAAGAAGTCCGCGAAGAAAGACAAGTCCGACAAGGACTGACCATGAGCAGCAGCACAACGGCCGACTGGTTCGAAGACCGGATCGCCGCGGCGGTTGCACCGCTGCTGCCCGGCTTCGCCGTCGAGGCCGTGGCCGAAATCGATTCCACCAACACCGAGCTGATGCGCCGCGCGCGCGCCGGCCGCGTCGAGCCCGTGCTGCTCGTGGCCGAGCGCCAGACTGCGGGGCGCGGCCGCCTCGGGCGGCCCTGGCAGAGCGCGCAGCAGAACGAAGAGCCCGCGTCGCTGACCTTCTCTCTCGGCCTGCCGCTCGCGCCGGCCGACTGGTCGGGCCTGTCGCTGGCCGTCGGCGTTGCCGTGGCCGAAAGCCTCGACCCTTCGGGCGCGCACAAGATCGGCCTCAAGTGGCCCAACGACGTGTGGGTCGGCGACTGCAAGCTGGCCGGCATCCTCATCGAGACCGCGCTGCCGTCCACCGGCCGGCCGGATGCGTCGCGCTACCTCGTGATCGGCATCGGCATCAACATCGGTGCGCGCGAAGCCGAGGGCATGCGCACGCCGCCGGCCTGGCTGCGCCAGTGGCGCCCCGAGGCCACCGCGCCCGAGGTGCTGCACGAACTGGCCGAGCCGCTGGTGCGCAGCGTGCTCGACTTCGAAGCCCGCGGCTTCGCGCCGTTCGCCGAGCGCTTTGCCGCACGCGACGTGCTGCGCGGGCGCGAAGTGGCGCTCAGCGACGGCACCGCCGGGCTGTGCGAAGGCGTGGCCTGGGGCGGCGAGCTGCAGGTGCGCACCGACGCCGGCCTGCAGCTGGTCTCCAGCGACGAAGTCAGCGTGCGCCCTCGCGGCATGGGGTTCTGATCCGCATGAAGCTGCGCCTGTTGCTCGTCGTTCTGCTGATTGCCAACGCCGGCTATTTCCTTTGGGCGCGCGGCGATCTCGCCGGCTTCGGCCTGGCGCCCGCCGCGCTCAGCGAGCGCGAGCCGCAGCGCGTGGCGCGGCAGATCCACCCCGAATGGCTGCAGATCCGCAAGGAAGCGAGAACCGGCGCGCCGACGCCCTGATCCAGCGGGTCAGGAGGGCGTCTCGCTCTCGAAGCGCACCGTGAACAGCGCGCCCGGCGGCTGCTTGCCGGGATGCGCATCCTCCAGCTTCACCTGCGCGCGGTGCTGGTTCGCGATCTCCAGCACGATCGGCAGCCCCAGCCCCGAACCATCGGCCTCGTTGCCGAGCACGCGGTAGAAGGGCTCGAACACCAGCTCGCGGTCGCTCTCGGCGATGCCGGGGCCGTTGTCTTCCACCTGCAGCAGCAGCACGTGGCCGAAGGGGTCGGCCAGCACGCGCACGGTGATCAGGCCCGGGCGCTCGGGCGTCGAGGGCGTGTAGTTGATCGCGTTGTCGACGAGGTTGCGCACCAGCTCCTTCAGCAGCGTCGCATTGCCGTCGAACACCACGCCCGGCGCCCCGGCCTCGGCGCCGTCGTAGCCCAGGTCGATGCGCTTCTCGATCGCGCGCGGCACGGCCTCGCGCACCACCTCGATGGTGAGCCGCGCCAGGTCGCAGGGCTGGCGGTGCGCGTTGGCGCTGTTGCCCTCGGCGCGGGCCAGCGACAGCAGCTGGTTCACGGTGTGCGTGGCGCGCTTGCTCGCACGGCCGATCTGCTTGAGCGACTGCTTCAGCTCGTCGGCATTGGCGCCTTCGCGCTGCGCCAGGTCGGCCTGCATGCGCAGGCCCGCCAGCGGCGTTTTCAACTGATGCGCCGCGTCGGCCAGGAATCGCTTCTGCGTGCCGATCGAATCGTTGAGCTTGTCCAGCAGCTCGTTGACCGAGGACACCAGCGGCACCACTTCCTGCGGCACCGACGATTCGTCGAGCGGGCTCAGGTCGCCCGGGCGCCGCTCGCGGATGCGCGCCTCCACCACCGACAGCGGCTTGATGCCGCGCACCAGCGCCAGCCAGATCAGCAGCACCGCCAGCGGCAGGATCGCGAACTGCGGCAGCAGCACGCCCTTGATGATCTCGGCCGCGAGCACCGACTGCTTCTCGCGCGTCTCGGCCAGCTGCAGCAGCGAGGGCGGCACGTCCTCGGCGCCGCTGGCGATCCACAGGGAGGCCACGCGCACCGGCTTGCCGTGCACGTCGCTGTTGTGCAGGAACACCTGGCCGGGCGGCAGCGGCTCGTCGAGCCCGGGCAGCGGAATGTCGCGCTCGCCGCTCAGCAGCGTGTCGTGCCCGTCGAACAGCTGGTAGTACACGTGGCCGGTGTCGTCGGCCCGCAGGATCTCGCGCGCCGACTGCGACAGCACGAACTGCGTGTGCCCGTCCTTCACCGTCACCAGCTCGGCCAGGGCCTTCACGTTGTGTTCGAGCGCGCGGTCGAAGGGTGCGTTGGCAATGCCCTGCGCCACCAGCCACGTGACGCCGATGCTCACGGGCACCAGCAGCAGCAGCGGCGTGAGCATCCAGTCGAGGATCTCGCCGAACAGGGAGCGCTGCGCGCGCTGGAAAAGCTTCACTGGGCTCGCCCCGAGGCTTCGCGCTTGGCAAGGGGCATCAGGGCTGGATCTTCTCGAGGCAGTAGCCCAGCCCGCGTACCGTCGCAATGCGCACCGGACCCTTCTCGATCTTCTTGCGCAGGCGGTGGATGTAGACCTCGATGGCGTTGAGGCTCACCTCCTCGCCCCATTCGCACAGGCGGTCGACCAGCTGGTCCTTGCTCACCAGCCGGCCGGCGCGCTGCAGCAGCACTTCGAGCAGGCCGAGTTCGCGCGCCGACAGTTCGATCATCTTGCCGTCGATGGTCGCCACGCGGCCGGCCTGGTCGTAGACCAGCGGGCCGTGGCGGATCGTGTTGCTGGTGGTGCCCATGCCGCGCCGGGTGAGCGCGCGTACGCGCGCCTCGAGCTCCTGCAGGCTGAAGGGCTTGGCCATGTAGTCGTCGGCGCCGTGGTCCAGGCCTTTGACGCGTTCCTCCACGCTGTCGGCCGCCGTGAGCACCAGCACCGGCAGCTGCGAGCCGCGCGCGCGCAGGCGCTTGAGGATCTCGATGCCGTGCAGGTTGGGCAGCCCGAGATCGAGGATCAACAGGTCGAATTCGTCGTGCGTCATGAGGGCGGTGTCGGCCTGCGAGCCGTTCGCCACGTGGTCGACCGCCGCGCCCGAGGTGCGCAGGCTGCGCAGCAGGGCATCGGCCAGCACCTGGTCGTCTTCGGCAATCAGAATCCGCATATGCGCCACCTCCGGCTGTATCGGCGCCCCTGGGCGCGCGTTGGTCTCCGCCTTGGAGTCTAGCCCGCCGTATAGGCTTCGAGTCCGATGGTTACCACGGTGGCAATGTCGTTTCCCACGCTGCCGCGGAACTCGCCTTCGGCCTGCGTCACCGCACTGCGGAAGGCGTCGAGCCAGGCCAGGCCGTCGGCCGTGAACAGCACGCGCCGCGCCCGCGCGTCGAGCGGGTCGGGACCGCGCGTCACCAGCCCCCAGGCTTCGCACTGGTCGACCAGCGCGCCCATGGCCTGCTTGGTCATGCCGGCGCGCTCTGCCAGTTCGGTCAGGCGCGAGCCTTCGCGTGCCAGGTGGCGCGTGATGTGGATGTGCGCCGCGCTCACCTGCGCGCGCGCCGCGAGGTTCGACAGGGCCAGCGGCACGCCGACGTCATGCGCCATCAGCTCCAGCACGCGCTCGTCGAAGCGGCGCATCGCGTGGCCCAGCAGGCGGCCCAGGTGGGTCTGGCGCCAGGCGTCGGGATCGGTCGGGAACGCGGCTTCGGACATGGCGCCAAATGGTAAAGCAAACTGACCAAAAAATGGGTTTACTCGAATCCATGAGCCCCTACACTACTGTTCAAGCATCCAGCCTGTAATTAAAAGCAGATGGATTGAACCCAACACAAACCGTTGATATTCAAGGAGTTTCCACATGGACGCAGTCGTCAAGGGCGCAAGCATCTCGGTCGCCAACAGTGAAAAGGCCAAGGCCCTCCAGGCCGCACTGGCCCAGATCGAAAAGCAGTTCGGCAAGGGCACGATCATGCGGCTCGGCGAAGGCGAGGCGCTCGAAGACATCCAGGTGGTCTCCACCGGCTCGCTGGGCCTGGACATCGCCCTGGGCGTCGGCGGCCTGCCGCGCGGCCGCGTCATCGAGATCTACGGCCCTGAATCGTCGGGCAAGACCACCCTCACGCTGCAGGTCATCGCCGCCATGCAGAAGCAGGCCGGCACCTGCGCCTTCGTCGACGCCGAGCACGCACTCGATGTGCAATACGCCCAGAAGCTCGGCGTGAACCTGTCCGACCTGCTGATCAGCCAACCCGACACCGGCGAACAGGCGCTCGAAATCGTCGACTCCCTGGTGCGCTCGGGCGCGGTGGACCTGATCGTGGTCGACTCCGTCGCCGCGCTCACGCCCAAGGCCGAAATCGAAGGCGAAATGGGCGACTCGCTGCCCGGCCTGCAGGCCCGCCTGATGAGCCAGGCGCTGCGCAAGCTCACCGCCACCATCAAGAAGACCAACTGCATGGTCATCTTCATCAACCAGATCCGCATGAAGATCGGCGTGATGTTCGGCTCGCCCGAAACCACCACCGGCGGCAATGCGCTGAAGTTCTACGCCTCGGTGCGCCTGGACATCCGTCGCATCGGCACCATCAAGAAGGGCGACGAGGCCATTGGCAACGAAACCAAGGTGAAGGTGGTGAAGAACAAGGTGTCGCCGCCGTTCAAGACGGCCGAGTTCGACATCCTGTTCGGCGAGGGCATCAGCCGCGAGGGCGAGATCATCGACATGGGCGTCACGGCCAAGATCGTCGACAAGTCGGGCGCCTGGTACGCCTACAACGGCGAGAAGATCGGCCAGGGCCGAGACAATGCCCGCGAGTTCCTGCGCGAGAACCCCGAGCTGTCGCGCGAGATCGAGAACAAGGTGCGCGAATCGCTGGGCATCCCGCTGCTGGCCGCCGATGCCGGCGCCACGCCCGAGAAGCCGCAGAAGGCCGCGAAGGCGGACAAGGCCGACAAGGGCGAGTAAGTACAGGCGCGGCTCCCCGGGGGGCCGCGCGAGCGACCCCCGCATGGCATTCAACGCCCCGTCCCTCAAAGGCCGCGCACTGCGCCTGCTGAGCCAGCGCGAACATTCGCGCGCGGAACTGGAGCGCAAGCTGGCCAGGCACGAAGAAGAGCCCGGCACGCTGGCGAAGGCGCTCGACGAACTGGCCGCTAAGGACTTCATCAGCGAGCCGCGCGTGGTGGCCTCGGTGCTGAACCAGCGCGCCGCCCGCTCGGGTGCGCTGCGGGTCAAGCAGGAACTGCAGGCCAAGGGCATCGCGCCCGAGGCCATTGCCGAAGCGGTGGCCGGGTTGCAAGACACGGAGGTCGAGCGCGCCACCGCCCTGTGGCGCCGCCGCTTCGACGCCCCGCCCGCCGATGCGAAGGAGCGGGCAAAGCAGATGCGGTTCCTGATGGCGCGGGGCTTTTCAGGTGCCGTCGTGTCGAAGGTGCTCAGGAGCGATTTCGATGAAACCGGCGAATGACGCTGCGCAACCTTCCCGAGGCAGGCTGAATCAGTTCGCTTCGGGCACTTCGTCGAGCGAGGGCGTCTCGCTCTTGTGCGCGGCGATGTCACGCACATTCTTCTGCACCGCGACCGCACCGAACAGGCTCAGCAGGAATGCCATGGCATAGAAGCCTTTCTCGCTGGCAGCCAGCGTGGCATTGAACAGGCCGACGGCGAGCAGGGCGACCGACAGCAGCAGCGAGATCCAGCACAGGCCGTAGTAGATGCCGGTCACGGTCGTGCCTTCGAGGCGGTCGCGCACGGTCTTCTGCAGCGACACGGCGGAGAACAGGCCGTACATCAGGATGGTGAAGTAGTAGCCCTTCTCGTTGAGCTGCATGGAGGCGTTCCACAGCCCGATCAGGTAGACGATGGCGCCGATGAGCAGTGCGGCCCAGGAAGCGGCAACGAATGCCGCGGTCGGCTTCTGGAATTTGACGGCCATGGAATCCTCCTCGTGTAGATGGGTGCGCGATTATGGTGTGGAGCGCCAATGGCATGATCCGCCGCGCGCCGGCAGCTCGCACTGCAACCCACAAGAAGGACCGGCCGTCAACTTTCGGAGGAGCTTTTCCATGTCACCTGAGCCCATCGGCCAGCCGTCTCTCGTTCGCACCGGCGCCAAGGCCGGCCTTTCCTTCGCCGGCTCCGTGATCAAGGGCAGTCTCCTCGGCCTGGTCCTGGGCGGCGGCGTTTTCTTCTTCTACCTGGGCCAACTGCACGGGCCGGGCAACACGGCGGCGCGTGCCGGTGGGGCTGGCGCCATCCTCGCGCTCGTCACCTCGCCGCCGCTGCTGGTGGCCGTTTTGCTGCTGCTGTTCGTGGCCGTTTACGCGATGCTCGGCGTGCAGCAGGGCCGCGCACGAGCGATGCAGCATCTGGTCGCGGCGCGTGGCGAGGCGGTGTCGCAGCGGCTCGGTGGCGCGATTGCCGGGCGCATCGAGGCGATGCCGCGTGCCCACGGCACCCTGCAGCGCGCAGCCGAATGGCTGTCGGTCGATGCCTTGAGCAAGCAGCTCGCGCCGGTGCTGGGTGAGGGCAGGGCGGTGCGTTCGGTGGTGAGCTTCGTGCTCGACCGGCTGCCGCTGAGCGAGATGCTCGCCGAGTGGCAGCAAAGCCGCGCCGAGCATGGCGAGCCGCCGGTGGGCGAGGGCGCTGAGCAGGACCCGGCCCTGCGTGCCTTGCTCACGCGCCGCATCCACGAGACGCTGCAGGACATGGCGACGCCCTCGCGCAAGCCGCTGTACATCGCGCTGGGCGCGCACGCGGCGCTGCTGGGCGTCGGGCTCTGGCTGGTGAACTGACGAGGAGGCGCGGCGCTCAGAGCGCCAGCATCAGCATCAGCTTCAGGTTCTGCACCGCGGCGCCGCTGGCGCCCTTGCCGAGGTTGTCGAGGCGGGCGATCACCACGGCATGGCGGTGGTCTTCGTTCGGGAACACGCGGATCTCGAGCTCGTTGGTGTCATTGAGCGCCAACGCCTCGAGCTTGCCGTCCTCGGTGGGCGGCAGTACCTTCACGAATTTTTCGGGCGTGTTGCTGCGCGCGTAGTGCGCGGCCAGCGCGTCCTGCAGGTCGCCGGCCTTCGGCTTGCCCGGGAGCAGGTCGAGGTGCAGCGGCAGTTGCACCAGCATGCCCTGTTTGAAGTTGCCCACCGACGGGATGAAGACCGGCCGGCGGGTGAGGCCGGTGTAGGTCATGATTTCGGGGATGTGCTTGTGCTTCAGGCCCAGCGCGTAGGTCTCGAACAGCGGGGCTTCGCCCTTTTCGTAGGCCTCGATCATGGTCCGGCCGCCGCCCGAGTAGCCGCTCACCGAGGGCAGCGAGATCGGGAAATCGGCGGGCAGCAGGCCTGCGTCGACCAGCGGACGCACCATGGCGATGGCGCCGGTGGCGTAGCAGCCGGGGTTGCCGACGCGCTCGGCCTTGGCCACTGCCTGCCAGTGGCCTTCCACCAGTTCGGGAAAGCCGAACACCCAGCCCGGGGCGATGCGGTGCGCCGTGGAGGCGTCGATGATCTTGGGCTTCCTGCCGGGCAGCTGGTCGATCAGCGCGACCGACTCGCGCGCCGCGTCGTCGTGCAGGCACAGCACCACCAGATCGACGCCGGCCATCAGGTCGCGCTTGGCGTTGGCGTCTTTTCGCAGCTCGGGTGCGATGCTCACGAGTTCGATCTGCGGCATCGCCTGGAGCCGTTCGCGAATCTGCAGGCCGGTGGTACCGGCTTCGCCGTCGATGAAAACCTTGGCCATGATGGAGTGTGCTCGGGTGGCTAGAAGAAAGTACGTATTGACCGCAAACCCGCGTACGGTATTGGTGCGGCGCACCATGATACAGTCCGCGGTTGTTCGCCGCCCCCAGCCGTCAGGCTGCCGTCGCCCGCGAGCAACAGAGCCAACGAAGCCTCAGACCCCAGATCTCCTGTTCTCAACCTCCTCCTTCCGAGAGACATCCCTCATGAAGATTCACGAGTACCAAGGCAAGGAAATCCTTGCCAAGTTCGGCGTGCCGGTGCCGCGCGGCATCCCGGCCTACACGGTCCAGGAGGCGGTGGAAGCCGCCCAGAAACTTGGAGGCCCGGTCTGGGTCGTCAAGGCCCAGATCCACGCGGGCGGCCGCGGCAAGGGCGGCGGCGTCAAGGTCGCCAAGTCCATCGAAGACGTCAAGAAGCTCGCCGGCGAAATCCTCGGCATGCAGCTCAAGACGCACCAGACCGGCCCCGAAGGCCAGAAGGTCCGCCGCCTGTACATCGAAGACGGCGCCGACATCAACAAGGAATACTACGTCTCGGCCGTGACCGACCGCGCCACCCAGAAGGTTGCGTTCATCGCTTCGAGCGAAGGCGGCATGGACATCGAGGAAGTGGCCCACTCCTCGCCCGAGAAGATCATCACCGTGTTCGCAGACCCCGAAAAGGGCCTGACCGACGAACAGGCCAAGCAGATCGCCGACGGCATCGGCATGCCGGCCGATTCGACCGCGCAAACGGTCGACATCCTCAAGAAGCTCTACACCTGCTACATGGAGACGGACGCCTCGCTGGTCGAGATCAACCCGCTCAACCGTGACAGCAAGGGCAAGGTCATGGCGCTGGACGCCAAGTTCAACTTCGACAGCAACGCGCTGTTCCGCCACCCTGAAATCGTGGCCCTGCGCGACCTCGACGAAGAAGACGCGGCCGAAGTCGAAGCCTCCAAGTTCGACCTCGCCTACATCAGCCTCGACGGCAACATCGGCTGCCTGGTGAACGGTGCCGGCCTGGCCATGGCCACCATGGACACCATCAAGCTGTTCGGCGGCGAGCCGGCCAACTTCCTGGACGTGGGCGGCGGCGCCACCCCCGAGAAGGTCACCGAAGCCTTCAAGATCATGCTGAAGAACAAGAACGTGGAAGCCATCCTCGTGAACATCTTCGGCGGCATCATGAAGTGCGACACCATCGCCACCGGCGTGATCGCAGCCTGCAAGGCCGTGAACCTGCAAGTGCCGCTGGTCGTTCGCATGAAGGGCACCAACGAAGTCGAAGGCAAGAAGCTGCTGGCCGATTCGGGCCTGCCGATCATCAGCGCCGACACCATGGCGGAAGCGGCCCAGAAGGTCGTGGCAGCAGTCAAGAAGGCCTAAGGAACAAGTCATGTCGATCTACATCAACAAAGACACCAAAGTCATCACGCAAGGCATCACCGGCAAGACCGGCCAGTTCCACACCGAGAAGTGCCAGGAATACGCGAACGGCAAGAACGCCTTCGTGGCGGGCGTGAACCCGAAGAAGGCCGGCGAGTCGATCTTCAACATCCCGATCTTCGGTTCGGTGAAGGAAGCCGCTTCGCAGACCGGCGCCACCGTGTCGGTGATCTACGTGCCGCCGGCAGGCGCAGCGGCCGCCATCTGGGAAGCTGTCGAAGCCGACCTGGACCTGGCGATCTGCATCACCGAAGGCATCCCCGTCCGTGACATGCTCGAAGTGCGCAACAAGATGAAGGCCAAGGAAGCGGCTGGCGGCAAGAAGACGCTGCTGCTGGGCCCGAACTGCCCCGGCCTCATCACGCCCGACGAAATCAAGATCGGCATCATGCCCGGCCACATCCACCGCAAGGGCCGCATCGGCGTGGTCTCGCGCTCGGGCACGCTGACGTACGAAGCCGTGGCTCAACTGACGGAAATCGGCCTGGGCCAATCGTCGGCAGTCGGCATCGGCGGCGACCCGATCAACGGTCTGAAGCACATCGACGTGATGAAGGCCTTCAACGACGATCCGGACACCGACGCCGTCATCATGATCGGCGAAATCGGCGGCCCCGACGAAGCCGATGCGGCTCGCTGGTGCAAGGAACACATGAAGAAGCCGGTCGTCGGCTTCATCGCCGGTGTCACCGCCCCTCCCGGCAAGCGCATGGGCCACGCCGGCGCGCTGATCTCTGGCGGTGCCGACACGGCCGATGCCAAGCTGGCCATCATGGAAGAATGCGGCTTCACCGTGACGCGCAACTTCTCGGAACTGGCCAAGCTGCTCAAGGCGCAGCTCTAAGAGACGGCCCCGCGATACCGGCCGCAGAGCCGGGTCATGAGAGGACCACGCAGAAACAGAAAAGCGCCCGCACTCGATTGCGGGCGCTTTTTTCAATAAAACACAGTGGGATCAGAGACATGGAAATTCTTCAAAGCACCGATTTCTGGCTGGGTCTGCTCAAGATCGTCTGGATCAACATCATCCTGTCGGGGGACAACGCGGTGGTGATCGCCATGGCGGCGCGGTCGTTGCCGCCCGCACAGCAGAAAAAGGCCGTGCTCTTCGGCTCGGGCGCGGCCGTGGTGCTGCGTATCGTGCTCACGGTGGTGGCAGCCAAGCTGCTCGCCCTGCCTTACCTGCAGATCATCGGCGGCCTGCTGCTGCTGTGGATCGGCCTGCAGCTGCTGAGCGAGGAAGACGAGGGCGAGGGCGAGTCCAAGGAATACGGCAGCATGATGGCCGCGGTGCGCACCATCCTGCTGGCAGACCTGGTGATGAGCCTGGACAACGTGATTGCCGTCGCGGCCGCCGCGCAGGGCAGCATGGTCCTGCTGGTCCTCGGCCTGGCGATCAGCATTCCCTTGGTGATTTTCGGCAGCACGCTCATGATCAAGCTCATGGAACGCTTCCCGATCATCGTCATGCTGGGTGCTGCGCTGATCGGCTGGGTCGGCGGCGAAACCATCGTGCAGGACGCGATCCTGCGCGACACGCTGGCGGCCAACCCTTGGCTGCACTACGCGGCGGCTGCCGCCGGCGCAGTGTTCGTCGTGGCTGGTGGCCGCTTGCTGCAACGGCGCGCACGTGCCGCTGCTCACTGAGTTTTAAATAAGTCAGCACTGACAAACCATGGCGAGTGTCGGCGTTTCCCTGTTCTCCACTCGCCCTGCGCTGACCTGGGAATTCGCCTCCCTGACCGACGTCGGCCGAACGCGCGCCCATAACGAGGACGCCGTGCACGTGGACCCCGTCCTCGGGCTGGCCCTGCTGGCCGACGGCATGGGCGGCTACAAGGGCGGCGAGGTGGCTAGCGCCATGGCCGTCTCCCTGATGCACGCCAGCTTCGGCCGCTGGTTCGCCCAGGCCGGGATGCAGGCGCCTGCCCGCGTGGTCCGGCGGGCGCTGCAGGCGGCCACGGACGAGGCCAACGGCTCGATCCTGCATGCCGGCACGACCAACCCCGAACTGCAGGGCATGGGAACGACCCTGGTGCTGGCGGCGTTTCGGCCGCAGCGCGTGGTGGTCGGCCACATCGGCGACTCGCGGTGCTACCGCGTGCGCAACAACAAGCTGGAACTGCTCACGCGTGATCACTCGCTGCGTCAGCAGCAGCTCGACGCCGGCGCCATCACCGCCGAGGAAGCCCTGAATTCGCCCACGCGCAACCTGGTGACCCGCGCCATGGGTGTGGAGGCCCAGGTCTTGCTGGAAATGCACGAACACAGCGCAAGACCGGGCGATCTCTATATGCTCTGCTCCGACGGGCTCAGTGAGATGGTTTCGGACGAGCAGCTTTTCACGCTTCTAGGACACGATGTCGGGCTTCAGAAAAAAGTATCACTTTTGGTTGCAATTGCCAACGAGAATGGCGGACGGGACAACATCTCTGTTGTCCTGGCCAGCGCGAGCGTTGCATAGGCGCCTCGCACGGCCAGGTAGCAGGCCCCGGCGGCATCACGCCGATGCGCTTGTCGTCTTTCAAGCTTTGGATACCGGGGGTCGGCAATGCCGAGGATGATCATTTCGGTCGATGGCGTTGTCATCGGGCAAGTGGCGCTTGCCAAGGAGCGCACGACACTGGGACGCCGTGCCTACAACGACATCGTGATCGACAATCTGGCGGTCAGCGGCGAACACGCCGTGCTCCACATGAGCGGTGGCGAAGTCGAAATTGAAGATCTCAACAGCACCAACGGCACCTACGTCAATGCGCTCGCCATCCAGAAGCAGGCGCTCAAGGACAACGATGTCGTCGAGGTCGGCGGCTGCCGCATCCATTTCCGCGCGCGCAGCAACCTGGCCGTCAGCGCCAGCTCGGTCCGCACCGCATCGGCCGAGTTCCCGTCGGGGAACATGCCCCTGTCGTCGGCACCCACGGAATCGGGGGCGCTGGTCGAACTCGGCGTTCCGGTGCTGCGCGTGCTCTCCGGCGCCAACGAGGGGCAGGATGTTTCGCTGCAGAAGGTCGTCACCACCATCGGCAAGCCCGGTGTCGCGGTGGCGGTGGTCACGCGCCGGCGCATGGGCTACGTGGCCGCGGGTGTCGAAGGACGCGTCATGCTCAACGGCCAGCAACTGGGGGCCGAGGCGGTCGCGCTGCAGGAGCACGACGTGCTCGAGCTCGGCGGTGCCACACGCATGCAGTTCGTGCGCATCTGAGCCGCTTTTTCTCCCGGCCTGTTGCGGCAAAGCCCGTAGGGGTGCAGCGCCGTGAGAGGGCTGCGGCGGCACTGGCCGCGCATCGCCATCACATTGCTGCCGGTGCTGCTGGCGCTGGCGCATGCCACCGGCGCGTGGCCGCTGAGCGCACTCGAACGCCTTGACCGACTGATCTACGACATCCGCCTGCGCGCCACCATGCCGGGCACGTTCGATGCGCGCGTCGTGATCGTCGACGTCGACGACGCCAGCCTGGCGCGCCAGGGGCAATGGCCCTGGGCGCGCGACAAGATCGCTCGCCTCACCACGGAACTGATGGCCCGTCAGCAGGTGGCCGTGCTCGGCTTCGACGTCATGTTCCTCGAGCCGGACCGCAGCTCCGGCCTCGACAGGCTGCGAGAAATCGCCAGCGGGCCGCTGGGCAGCACGCCGGGCTTGGCCGCCGAGGTCGAGCGGCTTGCGCCCTCGCTCGATCACGATGCCACGCTCGCCGCGGCGCTCGAGGGCCAGCGCGTGGCGCTGGGCTACTACTTCACGCGGACCGAAACGCCGAGCGCCAAGGGGCAGCTGCCTCCTGCTCCCTCGTTGCCGGAGGGAGCGTTCCCCCCGGGCGGCGTTTACGCCACGAACTGGAATGGCTTCGGAGCCAGCCTGCCGGCGTTGGCGCAGGCCGCGCCCATCGCGGGTTTCCTGAATACGCTGGTTGGCGCCACCGGCGACGGCGTCATTCGCAGCGTGCCGCTCATCGCCCGCTACGAGGGCGACAAGGCGCAGCCGGGCTACTACGAATCGCTCGCGCTCGCGGTCTACCGCCTCGCGAACGGATTGCCGCCCGTGCAGCCCGCCTTCGCGCCCGGCGGCGCCAAGCCGCAGCTCGAATCGTTGAGAGTGGGCGCCCTGCGCATTCCGGTCGACACAACGGGCAGCATGCAGGTGCCGTTTCGCGGCCATGGCGGTGCGGACGGAGGATCGTTCCGCTATGTGCCCGCCGCCGACGTGCTCGAGGGCCGGCTCGGGCCGGGCGAACTGAAGGGCAAGATCGTGCTCGTGGGCGCTACCGCCCCGGGCCTGCAAGACCTGCGCGCCACCCCCGTCGAAGCCGCCTTTCCGGGCGTGGAAGTGCATGCCAACATCGTCTCCGGCCTGCTCGACCATCGGCTGCTCAGCGTGCCCGACTATGCCTCGGGCTACGAGACGCTGCTGGTCGCCGTGACGGGGCTCGTGCTGGCCTTCGGGCTGTCGCTGCTGTCGGCGCCGCGTGCCGTGTTGCTGGCCGCGGGGGCGATCGCCGTGCTGATCGGCCTCAACACCTGGCTGTACGCGAGCCACGGCCTCGTGTTGCCGCTGGCGTCGGCCCTGGCCATGACGGCGCTTGCCTTCGCCTTCAACATGAGCTGGGGCTACTTCGTCGAATCGCGCGCGCGGCGCGGCCTCATGCGGCTCTTCGGCACCTACGTGCCGCCCCAGCTCGTCAACGAAATGATGGCCCAGCCCGACCGCTACAGCATGCGCGCCGAGAGCAAGCCCATGACCGTCATGTTCTGCGACATGCGCGACTTCACCCGCCTGTCGGAGCAGATGGCGCCGGCCGAACTGCAGGCCTTTCTCAACACCGTTTTCAGCCGGCTCACCAACGTCATCAGCGCGCACCGCGGCACCGTCGACAAGTACATGGGCGACTGCGTCATGGCCTTCTGGGGTGCGCCCATCGACACGCCCGACCATGCCACGCTCGCCGTGCGCGCCGCGCTCGACATGGCGGATGCCGTGCACGACATCAACCGCATCCACCGCGCCAGCGGCCGGCCCGAGATCAGCGTGGGCATCGGCATCAACAGCGGCGTGATGAGCGTGGGCGACATGGGCTCCACCGCGCGCCGCAGCTATACCGTGGTCGGCGATGCGGTCAATCTCGCATCGCGCCTCGAAGGCCTGAGCGGACACTACGGAATGGAAATCGTCGCCAGCGGCGCCACCCGCGAACTGGCGCCCGGCTACATCTGGCAGGAGCTCGACAGCGTGCGCGTCAAGGGCAAGGCACAGGCCGTTGCTGTTTTTACGCCCCTGGCCGAGCGCACGCCCGAAGCGGCGAAAGAAACGCAGCGGTTGCTTGACCGCTGGAGCGAAGTGCTCGCGGCCTATCGCCGGCAGGACTGGGCGGTGGGCCGAAACTTGCTGGCTCCCCTGCTCGCCGCGGACGCGAAAAAAGTCCTTTACCAGCTCTACGCCCAGCGTTTAGCCTCAATGGCGTTGCGCCCGCAAGACCCGGATTGGGACGGCGCAACCCGGTTCGAAACCAAATGACGGCAGACACATACGAGGGGTCTCTCACAATGCAGGTTCGTGTGCTGGGTTGCTCGGGCGCCATCGCCAAAGACTGCCGCACCACCTCGTTCCTGGTCGACACGGACCTGCTCGTCGATGCGGGCACCGGCGTCGGAGATCTCACGCTCGAAGAGATGGCCCGCATCGACGACGTCGTGCTCACGCACAGCCACCTCGACCACATCGCCGCCCTGCCACTGATGCTCGACGCCGTCGGCAGCCGCCGCGCCCGGCCCCTGCGCGTCCATGCGCTGCGCGCCACCATCGAGGCACTGCGCACGCACGTGTTCAACAACGTCATCTGGCCGGATTTCGAGAGCATTCCCAGCGCCGATGCGCCCTTCGTGAGCTTTCACGACATCGTGGTGGGGCAGATGCTGCAGCTGGGCAGCCGCGAGCCCAAGCTCGTCGAGGTGCTGCCTGCAGTGCATACGGTGCCGGCCTGCGGCTTCGCCGTGCGGCGGGCGGAATGCGGCGCCCACTGGGTCTTCAGCGGCGACACCGAGCGCAACGCGCCGTTTTGGGAGCGTGTGAACGCGCTGGACGTGGCGATGCTGGTGATCGAAACGGCCTTCAGCAGCCGCGAGCACGCGCTGGCGGAGCGCAGCCAGCACCTTTCGCCTGCGGTGCTGGCGGATGAGCTGATGCACATCGGGCCGGGGAAGCAATACCCGATCTACATCACGCACACCAAGCCGGCGGAGACGGACGAGATCATGAGCCAGATCGAGACGCTGGCGGTTGAGCAGGTGGCGGGGTTGGCGCAGCGGGATATACGGTGGTTGAAGGCGGATGGGGTGCTGACTTTCTGATTTTGGGCGACACGCTGGGGTGACAAAATTGTCATCATGGATGGCGTCCCGAAGCAAGTTGTGTCACATCATGTAACGACAAAGTGCCCGAAAGTGACGGGTTCGGTCAGTAGAAGCCTGTGCAGGCGGGTGGCATAGATGCTGCGGAAGGTACCTCGCTCCGGGCAGGTTCCCGGGCGTAACAACCAACCAACCTGGAGTTAGTTCAATGAACCGTCGTACTCTCGCTCGCCGCGCTCAGGCCGGCTTTACCCTTATCGAATTGATGATCGTTGTGGCGATCATTGGTATCTTGGCTGCTGTGGCTTTGCCGGCGTATCAGGACTACACCGTTCGCGCAAAGGTCACGGAAGGTCTGTCGCTTGCTGCTAGCGCTAAGACGGCGATCGCGGAAAATGCCGCAAACGGCGCACCATTCTCGTCGGGCTGGACGGCTCCCGCGGCGACCAAGAACGTTGACTCTGTGGCCATCGCGGCAGATACCGGCGCAATTACCATCACGTACGCCTCGGCAATTAGCGGTGGCGGAAAAACTCTCATCCTGACGCCCGTCGACGGTGGCCCAAGTGCTTCCGCGCTGAGCGGTACCTCGAGCGCTTCCACCATCCCGTCGAATGGTTCGATCTCCTGGAACTGCAAATCGGCCGGTTCCACCTTCGGCACCGGTACTGCTGGTACTTTGGAGGCAAAATATGTGCCTGCCGAGTGCCGCAAGACTTCCTAAGTTGAGCTAACTCAACAAAGAGCCGCTAATAAGCGGCTTTTTTTTATCTGTTTGGTTTCAAAATGACTCAGTCGCCCGCGTCAAAAAAAAATGTTGGATTGTTGCTGCTTCTGCTGGGGGCGGTGATATGTGCGCTTTACATGCCGGCCGTACTCGGAAATAGCTACGCTTGGGATGACTGGGAGCTTTTTATTAACAGCCCCTACCTCAGGGATCCCACGCTGATAGCTGAAGGGCTTGTAAAACCGATCATCCCGGGAACTACATATTTTCGCCCTTTGCCCTTGGCGACATTCGCATTGGAATTTTATACGGGAGGAGTCAACCCGATCGTTTCACATGCAATCAATTTAATATTTCATCTGTCAAATACCGCATTGGTTGGCCTCATTTTTATGCGCTTGAGCCAACTTTCCGATGAAAGAAAAAAAACCTATCTAGCGTTGATCGCGATGACGCTGTATGGTGTTCACCCAACTCTTGTTGAAGCAGTGGCTTGGGCTGCTGGGCGCTTTGATTTGATGGTGACATTTTTCTATTTGTCATGCCTCTGGGTGCATTTGAGATTCAATGGGGTCAAGCGGATATTGTTCATGATGCCGCTTTATTTTTGCGCGTGTTTCAGTAAGGAGATGGCTGTAACGCTGCCCGTAGTCATTTTTTTCATAGAAGGCTTCAGAAGCCTTCAATTCACAAGCTCTAGCAAGGCTAGAGAATACTTGGTGGATTCAAGAGTGCTCGAATCAGTTGTGTGCCTTGGACTGGTGGGGTTGCTTTATCTCGGTGTGAAATCATTTTTCTTCGCGCAACTTACCCATGTTGATTCTGACGTTGCAAGTAGCTTTGGTTCAGGAGGCGCAGGAGGTGCGGCTCACACTGCTTTTGTTGGCCATACTCTTTTGTTTTACGCAAGAATGGTTCTATGGCCATTTTCCGACTTGTCTCCACATCATCCGTTTTCCATTAAAGATTTAACAAACTTGGATGTGGCCGCCGGCATTTTAGTTGTGGCACTAGTTTTCGCGGGAGCGATTTATTTAATCGTTAAGAGAAGCTCTTTCGGACTGTTTCTCGTGATTGGAGTCATTTGCTTGCTTCCTGTATCCAATATTATTCCGCTCACCATTGGTGGGAATATCGGGCACGAGCGATTTTTAGTTCTTCCGATGGCTTTTTTTTGTATGGCCGCTGTCAGTGTTTCGTTGAGCAAGGTGAAACTTTCGGCGCATATGAAAAAGGTGGCGTTCCCATCAATTTTGGTCTTGGCGTCACTGTGGATTGTTATCGCAGCGATGAATGTACGTCTCACTGCTCCGCTTTGGCGGAATGATCTGACGTTGTGGAAGTGGGCCTATGAGGTAAACCCCAATTTCTATGTGGCCAATATTGGCTATGCGGGTGCAGCGGTGCGATATCAGCAATTCGAGCTTGCCGGTCAAATACTGGAGCATGCCAAAAAAGTCGACCGCAAAGGAATGGATAATGATCTGCCTGCGGCAATTCTGGAGGCAAGAGTGCTTGGCAAAAATGAGCGCTACCCTCAAGCTATTCAAGTATTAGAGGACGCAATGGAGACGCTGGCAGGTCAGTACCGGCGTAAGTATCCAAATGCTAAGGAAGGAGTAGGTGCAATTTTGCCTGCACAACTCAAATCCGTTTATTACACCGCTCTCACAGAAGCATACGTCGCGGTAAAAGATTTCGAGAAGGCGCGGATCAACGGAGAGTTGGCGACGTTTTATGGCCCTGCATATTCATTGGCTTGGTTTTACAAGGCTCTCGCATCCTACGGCGCTGGCAATTGGCCAGAGGGGCAAGTTGAGTACGCTAAAGCTCATCGCTACATGATTGAAATCGGTGTGGAATCGCTCGACACCGTCAGAAAAAATTTCCTTGGTAGACTTTGCGGCAAAAACTCGTCACCTGTTGACGTGTGCTCGCAGTTCGCTGCGGAGTAGAGCGCAACCTGCAAGCTATTTGGTGGGTTGTGCGTTTACAGCAACTCCGGGAAGTTGAAGCCTTCTTGAGGACGGTCTCGCCAGCCGTTGTCGCGTTCGCTGTTCTCAGGCTGTGGGACTAAGAAGGCGCGTTATCAAGAGTGCAACCGCGACACCAACAAGAATACCGGCGCCGACCTCAACTCGACTGTGACCCATCCGCTCGCGCAAGGGCGCTTCCTCTAGTGAAGAAGTGCGCAGCTTATTGAGAAACGCCGCGTGCTTACCCACTTGTCGGCGCAAGCTAGTCGCATCAAGCACGACGATGAACGCTAGTGCAAGTGCAACACCAAACGCAGGATGATCAATCCCATGCTTGAGGGCAACAAGTGTGGCCACACTGCTCACGATCGCACTGTGGTTGCTCGGCAGTCCGCCATAGCCGATTAACCCGAATGCAAGCTTGCGTGCGTGCACGCTATTGATGACGAACTTCGAAGTCCCAGCAATAGCCCACGCCAGAAACGGTGTGACAACATAAGAAAAATCCGTAGCCATTGCTCATCCTAGTCCAGGCCATAGTGCCCAGACGCAAGCGACGATCCACAGCACCACAGTCACCATCAGTTGCCAGTCCGCCAACAAGGCGTCGGTAGGCGACTCTCCACCGTCGAGCTTCTCGACCATGTACCAATATCGAAATAAGCCGAAGAGCACGAGAGGTACGGTGAACACGAGCTGAGGACGTGCCGACATTACAAACATGCTGTAGAAGACCAGCGCACCGGTGGCCGACATTTCGGCATAGCGATCCACCAGAGATAGTGAATACTTCTCCAAAACCTTGCGTCCATCTGAACCGCTGAGGCTCAGTTCTTGCCGGCGCTTCACGGCCGCCAAGTAGAGCGCGAGGCATAACGTGGTAACGAACATCCAGCTCGACACTGGTACCGATAGCGCCATGGCGCCTGCATACACCCGTAAAACGAAGCCTATGGCAATCGTGAAGATGTCGATAACTGGCTGGTGTTTAAGCGCAAAGGTGTAGGCGACGTTGAGCACCATGTAGGCTGCTATCACAAGCACGACCTTGGGTGCCCAGAACCAGCCGCAGATCTGTAGTGCGTATAGAAAGGCAAGTAACGCAAGTCCCATGGAAACCGGGATTGCGCCCGAAGCCAGCGGACGGGTCTTGGATTTCTTGGGGTGCTTGCGATCACGCTCGATGTCGTGAATGTCGTTGATGATGTAGGTTGCCGAAGAACCGACACAGAACAGGGCTACAGCCAGCAACGCGTGCGCCACGGAATCCGGGTTGACGAATTCCCCAGTGAAGACCAGCGGTGCCAGCACGAAAGCGTTCTTGATCCATTGCTTCGGCCTCATCAGCGCGATCAATCCGCGCATTTGCGTCCAGGGTGAAGAGGGTGCGATTGATTCATGCATGACAATCTGACGCCTGTGATGTGAGGCCCGTTGTGTGAAAGACTTCAGAATGAAGCTGGCGATCTCTTATGCGTTCTTTGCGATGGTCGCCACTATGGCGAACATCGCGTCGCAGGAACTCGCGATCTCGGTGTATGGAAGCATCTTCGCGGTTCCCTTGTCGGTCTTGGTGGGTACGGCTGTGGGGCTGGTGGTGAAATATGTTCTGGACAAGCACTACATCTTCCGGTTTCGTACGCGCAGTGCCATGCATGGCGGCCAGACTTTTGTGCTCTACGTGCTGATGGGCCTCGCGACCACCGCTATTTTCTGGGGATTTGAGTTCGGTTTCCATCACTTCTTCGCTTCTCGCGAAATGCGCTACCTCGGCGGCGTCATAGGGTTGGCAATTGGCTACATCGCCAAGTACCACCTAGACAAACGCTACGTCTTCAAGGACCGCGTTGCATGAGGCCGGTTTCGTCATGGGGCCGACTCAGCGCGGACCCTCACGCGGTCGTGAATCTGCGCGATCCCGATGCCGTGGCATCGGTTCTTGCTGAGCGCCGGCCCGGCATTGCACTTGGCATGGCACGCAGCTATGGCGATGTGTGCCTTAACCCTGGAGGCGTTCTGTGGAGCACGAAGGGGCTGGATCACCTAGTTCACTTCGACGAGCAACTCGGTCGTTTGAAATGCGAAGCTGGAGTGCTGGTACGCGACATTCAACGGCTTGCAATCCCCAGGGGTTGGATGCTTGCCGTGACCCCTGGGACTCAGCTCATCACCGTCGGAGGCGCAGTCGCAAACGATGTGCATGGAAAGAATCATCATGTGCAAGGTTCTTTCGGAGACCATGTGCGATGGCTGAAGCTGCTTCGCACGGATGGCGAGATCATTGAATGCGGCCCTGCTGATCGAACTGACTGGTTTGCCGCAACTGTCGGCGGCATGGGCTTGACCGGTGTTGTGCTCGAAGCCGAACTTCAGCTTCGCCGAGTGAGCGGTCCGTGGATGCAAGCCGAGACGTTGCCGTATGAGAGTCTCGATGAATTTTTCGAGCTCGCAGATACTTCGGAGGAAGATTGGGAGCATACCGTTTCCTGGATCGATTGCATCGGCTCTCGGGAAGGGCGTGGCTTGTTCATGCGCGCCAATCATGCGAAAGCACAGGTCCGCCCTGAGCCTCGCATCCGCTCGGTGGCAATGCCTCTTGTGCCCCCCATGTCGCTCGTCAATCGGTTGACGTTGCGGCCGTTCAATGCGGCGTACTTCCATTTGCACAAGGCCTCTACAACCGTCGTGCATCACGAAGCATTCTCCTATCCATTGGACAATGTGCGAGACTGGAATCGACTCTACGGCCCCCGGGGGTTCTACCAGTACCAGAGCGTCATACCGCGACCGGTACAGCGCGAGGTATCGAAGGCCATGTTGAATGAGATCGCTCGTTCCGGCGAAGGCTCGTTCCTCGCCGTCCTGAAGACATTCGGCCAGCGCTTGTCGCCGGGCATGCTCAGCTTCCCAATGCCAGGCGCCACACTTGCATTGGATTTCCCGAACCGCGGAGATCGCACACTGGCGCTCTTCAGCCGACTCGACGCGATAGTGCGCGAAGCCGGAGGCCGAATTTATTGCGCCAAGGATGCGCGCATGCCGCGAGCGCTGTTTGAGGTGGGTTATCCGCGCCTGGCGGAGTTTTTACCGTACCGCGACCCGGGGATCAGTTCCGCGATGTCGCGTCGCTTAATGGGAAGCTGAATTGACATCCGCGAATCGAAAAATTGTCGTCGTAGGCGCAACCTCATCCATCGCCGAGCACTGCGCTCGAAATTGGGTCAAGGCTGAGGACGTCGACTTGGTGTTGGTGGGACGAGATCTGCAGCGCACCGAGCGTGTAGCGACCGACCTCCGCGTGAGGAGTCCTTCCTCCAGGATTCAAACGATGCAGGCTAACTTCGCGAGGGCCGACGCCATTGCAGACCTAGTTCGGACGATCATCACGCAAGGTTTGCCCGATGTCGTGCTCATCGCGCATGGCTCATTGCCCGATCAGGATGCATGCCAGCAGAGTTTGGCATCGGCCTGCGACGCTTTGCAGATCAATGGCGTGTCCCCTGTGCTCTTCGCGGAAGCGTTTGCGTCTCCAATGGGGCAGGCCGAACGCGGAACGATCGCCATTATCGGATCCGTCGCAGGCGACCGCGGCCGCAAGTCCAACTATGTCTACGGCGCAGCAAAAGGGCTCGTTTCGCGATATGCCGAAGGGCTGCAGCATCGTTTTGCCGGAACAGGCTTGCGCATCGTTTTGATTAAACCGGGGCCGACAGACACGCCGATGACAGCGGAGTTGAAGGCGCGCGACGCGCGGCTCGCACCAGTCGAGGATGTTGCGCGCAGCATTGTCAAGCGTATCAACCGGGGCGACAGCGTAATCTATGTCCCAGGTAAATGGCGTTGGATCATGTTGATCATTCGACATCTGCCTGGATTCATCTTCAACAAGTTGAACATTTAGAGTGATGCGGGAAATCCGTCGCATCTAACTGGACGCCCAATAGGCCTGAGGCGAGTGCAAAACACCCTGTAACATGAGTCGATGCGCCACACCAATCTCGGGCAACGCTTTCGGGCGCTAGCCTCGTCTGACAAACTCATCGTCAAGCAGGCCTACCTCAGGGTCTTGATATTTGGCCTTTTCTTCGTCGCGGTTGTCAAAACCGCTTGGGTCAGCGAAGACGCGTTCATCACGTTCCGGACGGTCAGCAATGCCCTTAGCGGATACGGCCTGACGTGGAATCCCATCGAGCGGGTGCAGGCGTTCACTCACCCTCTTTGGCTCGCTCTGCTCTTGCCCTTCACTGCTTTGAGCGGCGATCCGTATTGGAGCAGTCTTGCTCTAAGCCTCGTGGCGCTGGCCGTGACATTGTTCCTGATGGGGCGCATCTGGGGAAAGTGGGATATTGCAGCTCTGCTGGCAACTGCAAGCCTGCTTTGGTCGCAGGCATTCATCGACTTCAGCACGTCCGGCCTTGAGAATCCTTTGACGCATGCGTTGTTGGCGGCGTATGTGCTGGTATGGCTGCGCGAAGAGTTGCCGCGCAGAACCTTCCTGCTGGCATTGCTGGTGTCGCTTCTGTTTCTGACGCGGCCTGACGCAATAGTTCTTGTAGGCCCAAGTCTCGCACTGCACGTTTGGCAAAAGAGGCAGTGCTTCGCGCAGACTGCCGTGAGCTTAGCCATTGGGCTTCTTCCAGCGGCACTCTGGGTGGCGTTCTCGCTCTTCTACTACGGGACTCCAGTCCCAAATACCGCGCTCGCGAAAGTTCAAAACGGGCACACCCTAGCTGAGAATGCCCAGCAGGCTATCAATTACATCGAGTGGACGATTGATCGCGACACAGTTTCCGCCATTCTGCTGTTGGCAGGGGCGGCGGGTGGATTGTGGGGGCGCAAGCTGAGAGCGTTTGCGATCGGCCTCTTCCTCTGGATCGCATACCTCTTCTATGTCGGCGCTGACTACATGGGCGGCCGATTCTTCAGTGCGCCACTATTAGTCGCCTGCGTGCTCGTTGGCCTCCAACTCCGCAAGTACGGAGGCCTCTCGAAAGCATTGTGGGCAGCCTATCTCGCCGCAAGTGTTGCAGCATTGCAGGCCACACTCTTTTCTCCCTACACGTTCGACCAAAAGATCCTTGTGGAGAGCGGAATCGCCAATGAAAGAGGTTTCTACTACCAGCAACTGGGTGCTCTCCCGGTCCTTCGACGGGGTACCTGGAAATCGCATCCGTGGCTTCTCGAGGGAGACGCGCTGAAGGATGTTTCAGGCATCTACACGCGATGTGCGATAGGAATGACCGGCTACGCCGGTGGCCCGGGTATATATTGGATCGATCCTTTGGCCTTGACGGAGCCATTTCTCGCTAGGTTGCCGGCAAGGACCGGAGGTCGCGTCGGCCACTATGAGCGAGCGTTTCCAGCGGGCTACTTGGAATCGACCGTGGCTCGACGGAACTTGATCACCGATCCTGGATTGCGACGCCTATACGCGGATGTGGACTTGGCAACAAGATCTCCTTTGTCTGCACCGGGACGAATGGCGGCGATTTGGCGACTGAATACCGATAAGGGCGCGTACGTCTCGTCAACCTTTGACCGAGAGGCCATCGGATTGCCCGGAGTCAAAGTTAAGAGCAGATCAAAATTCTCTTGCTATGGTGTGCCATACGGCTGGGACGGCATCTGGAAAATCGATGGGCCGCCCGTCGTTGTCCTTCGGGCATCGTTCAATTTCAGTTCGCAATAGGTAAGGTGCGTACTCGGCGCAACATGACCACCGATTCCGGCACCGTGACCATTCCGGTCATCATGATCGGCGCTGCATTTCGGATCATCGTGATCAACCATTTCGGTATCGTGACTGCCGTCACGCCGCATAAGAACAGTGCCGCTTTCAGCGGCAGTGCTGCCTAGAGAACGCAACCCGGGTCGAATCTCTCTACGCATGATCGAGGACATCATCCGCCTGAAGTGGCACGCGCAGATTGCCCACTACTTTGAAGCTCTCTAAAGGCGTTGTTGGTGAGCACGTTAGCGCTGGCCAGCGCTGCTGGCTTGGATTGGGACACCGTTCAGGACTGGAGCGAGCAGCTCGCGACGGCGCTGCAGCCACGCTCAATCGCTGCGGCGTCGGTGGTCGTTCCCGCGACTGGAGCCGTATCCACTGCGAACTCGATCGCAAGGGCGTCACGCCGGTGCCGCTGTGGCAGAAATACGTGGCGGCCCAGCCATCGGTACAGCGTTCCCCATGCGCTGGGGGGCGAGCCGCTCGCGCGGGCGGCTTCATGTCCAGCGACACCGCTTCGATCTAAATGCGCACGATTTGGGTCTGCTGAAGCTCGGCAAACACGCGATCTAGCACGCCGCTTTTGGACCGTCGGTTCATGCGTGTTTAGATGGTGTGCCAATTGCCAAAGCGCTTCGACAGGCCGCGCCACATGCACTCGTGCTCGGCAACATTCAACACATTCAGATCCGAGAGAATTATATTGCCGGCTGCAGAGGCAGGCAGTGCTCGATCTGGGCATGAGTGATCTCCATGGCGCGAAATATCTCTCGCCATAGATTGCCAAACTCAATTAGCGTTAACACGCCCTAGTACGCACTCCGTGAAAGCACCATCCCAAAAGTGTCAAAAAGCTGCGGTGTTGTATTTGATTGATGCTGCAAAGCTTGCGGGCTCGCATATGCGAGCACCCTAGCTAAAAGGCATCACTCGCTAGCCGACGTTGTGCAAGTCGTATCCGTCGCCGGCTGGCAAGCTCGTGCCCGCCCAGTCTTCGCAATCACGACGATCCGCGTCTGCTGCGTCTTTGCGGTGCCTGAAATGTCATTGCGCTCGATCTTCAGCGTGGCAGACTGAAAAACCGACCCACTGGTCTGGGTGTAGCCCGAAGGGTTGAACATAATGTAAGCGGGGCTGTTCTGGGCTGTCCCTTGCCCCGTCGCCGTGAAATAGCTGGCCAGCGTGCCCTGTTGCACGATGAGGATGTCCGATCCATTGAATTGCTGGTTGTTGTCGGTGTCGACAAAGACCGTCCATCCAGTTGTCCAGTCGTTGTCTGCACGAGGGACGACGACTGCTTGCCGACCGCGTTTCATCGCTTCTCCGCGCGCGGCACCTAGCGCTGCTACGAAAGAATTGGCCGCCGAGGTCAACTCTGAATTTCGCTGAAAGGCGACAAAACTCGGAGCAGCAATCACTAGCAATACTGCAGCGACAGCAATCGTCACCATCAATTCAATGAGCGTGAAGCCGGCAGTCCGGCGTTGGTCAGGTGTTGTCATGGCCAGCACAGCCTGAACTTGGCATCTGTCGAGGCAATGCTGCATGTCTTAACGCCTGTACTGGTCAGACTGAGTGGTCCCACGGTGGCGTCGGTGCGCGTTGGCGTTGCTGTGAGCTTGACGCACTCGGTGATCGCTTGGGTGCTTGAACACACATCTGCAGAAAGCCAGTACGCAGTATTCGTGCTGCTATCTCCTGAATAAACCTTGAACGTACTTGCTGCCGCAATCGGCGTCGTGGTTCCCGAGGCATTGCTGAATCCCAAATAAGTATTCCGCTGGGTCATGTATCGCTCCTGCTGCTGCATGAGTTCCAGCAGGGCGGTACGTGCCTGCGCCCGCCTCCCTTTCAACACTGAATCGGTGTATGCCGGATATGCAATGGCCGCCAGGATGCCGATGACAGCCACCACGATCATCAACTCGATCAGCGTGAAGCCGCGCATCGACGCGCGTTTCTTGATGTTGGTCATATTCACGATCCGCGCTTCAAGTCCAAGTAGTTGTTGATCTGCCGCCAGCTCAGTCGACCGGCAGTGATGATGACGCTCGTCTGCCCGTTGTTCCCGGTTCCACCCGCAGCATTGCCGACGCCGCCAGAGCCTTGTGCAATCGTCTGGCTGGTGATCTTCTTCTTGCGTCGGCCCGTGCTGTCGCTGATGGTCTCGGTCGTGGAGGCCACTTCGATCACCAGCGGCTGTCCCATGATGCCCACGGTCGACACCCTCCGGGTTCCGATGCCGGTGTCCACGTCGATGATGTACGAATTGCCGCTGCCGCCGCTCACGCCGCAGGCGGCCGCATCGCCCGAACTGCCAGGAATCAGGCTGCCGAAGACCAGCGTGCTGCCTGTCAGCAACGCCCCGCTGACCTGGCGTTCGGTGCTGGTGGCGTAGTCCATGTACCAACCCGAGCTCACAGTCGACGACGTCGTGAGGTCGCTCGTGGCGCGACCCCAGGTGAAGCTGGGCACGGTGATTGCGCCTGAAGAAGAGTCGATGCTTGCCGCCTTGAGGCGCGCGCGTCCGCTGATGGCCCCACTGCCAATGGGCGTGGCATCGGCGACGGCTGTACCGTCGTCGTACACCACATAGAACGAGTTCTGCGCCGTCGATGACCGGTCGTCCGTTTCCAGATACTTGCCGGTGCCGAAAGCCACCTGGACCGCGTTGATGTTGTTCGTGGCAGCCACCAGCGTGGGGGCCATGCTGATCGGCTGCACGTTGCCCGAACTGTCCTTGGCAACGAAGAGCGGATAGGGCACGTTGCTGCTGCTGGCATTCTTGAAGGCCGACAGGTTCGCCATGTTCCACTCGGAGGTGCCGTGGCTGCGGAAGTCGAGCTTCCACATGTTGCCGTGCAGGTCGCCCGCATAGATCTGCGCCACTTCACGGTTGCCGCCGGTCGCGATTGCTGCCTTGAAGTTCAGCACGCCGGTGGGCTTGGTCACAGCCAGCGTGGCGTTGAAGGGGAGCGCCACCTTGTAGTAGTTGCTGCCAAGGGTCCATGCAGTCTCGGGCGCCTTCGACAGGTCGAGCAGGAACAACGCGGGATTGCCTGTGCTGTAGTTGTTAGCCGAATTGACCTTCGTGTAGTTGTTGACGCCGCTCGCTACCACCGCAAACCACTTGTAGGTAGCGGTCGTGGCCGTCGGTGCGCTGGTGCGCATCTTGAGAATCTGCGGCTGACCAACTACGAAGCCCATGTCGACGTCGTCGTCCTGGGTGAACTCCCACATCACCTTGCTTGCACTGAAAGCCGTCGGGTCGGTCACGTCGAGCGCGAACACACCGCGCCCGCCCGCGCCGGTGCCAGACACCAGCACCGTCTTCCAGTCGGCGGAGGTGCCTGCGGAGCCCACTTGCGCTTCTGCAACCACTGGCGGGCCATCGACATAGCTCTGGTGGTTCGACACATAGTTCGCGTCGGTGAGCGCGGCCAGCTTGGGCGTCATCCAGCTCGGGATGTAGCCAAACAGTTCGTCGCCCGTACCGGCGTTGAAGGCGTGCAACATGCCGTCGTTGGCGCCCACGAACACGGCCGCGGTACGGCTGAGGTTGGCCGTCCTGAAGGCCGCATAGCTGCTGGAGTTGATGTTGTTGGCCGGTGCCCCCGAATACACGACGCCCGAATTGATGATGTCACCCAGCAGCTTGTTGTTGCGGCGCCGGAACGGCGATCCTTCCAGGGCGTTGCTGCCGCGAAGATAGTTCACGCGGTCGGAGCCCAGCGCGTCGGCGGTGGCCGAGGGCGTGATCTTGTTCAGGTCGGTTTGCTGGGCTGTGGTCAGCGAACCCCACAGGAACGTGCTGGCTTTGGGCACCGCATTGCCTGGCCGCCCGATGACGATGTTGCGCGAGGTTGCCGGCGCGGAAAGCTGGGACAGGCGCGACGAGGCAGACCAGGTGGGCGTAGGTGAAATGCTGACGCTACCGTTGGTGATCGTGATCGGCTGGGCCAACAGGTCGCCGCTCCAGTCGCTGGTGTCGAACGCCCCCTGGTAGACCGAGTTGCTGGTCTGTAGCGACTTGGACTGCACCGCGCTGCCGGCAATGCTGCGCGCGGAGGTGGAGGCCCGGCTGAAGATGCTGTCGAACGCGCTTAGCACGCTGCGCGCACTGCTCTGCAGATAGTAGGTGCTGGCCTCGCCCGTACGGACGCTGTCCTGCCAGACGTTGGCATCGACCGTGCCGTCTTGTCGCTTGAAGGGGTTGCCGAATGTGTTGAAGGGCTTGCTGCCGCTGTTCGCCGGATCCGATTCGAAGCCGCCGTACTTCGCCGACGTGAAGAACTGGTTGCGGTTGCGGCGGGTGGCATCGTCGTTTTGAGCGCCGTACTCGTTCACGTCGAAGAAGAAGCTCTTCACGCGCAGGCCGGGGCGCTGCTTGGTCGGGTCAGCGGTCCAACTCGTGCCGCGAATGTCGTGCGTATGCGCCCAGTACGAGTAACCGATGATCGCTTCGCCGCGTGGGTTGGTGTTGGTGCTGGGGTTGCCGGTGGTGTGCTGCTGAACGTTCTGCCCGTCGAGATAGGTGGTGTCCACCCCTTTCTCGAAATTCTGGGCTGCAGTCGTCCAGGTGGCCAGGTTTGGAATGTTGGCCGCCACGTTGGCAGCCGGGTAGCGATTGCCATCGTGCGTGTTGATGTCGCCAATGACCACGATGTTGCTCTTCAGGCACGAATAGTTGCTCGAGCTGGAGCGACCATCGCCATACGGGTCGTTCCAGGTAGTGAACACCGGGTACCCGTCGTACATCGCTGTCGTCATGTTGCTAACGGCGATATCGCTTGGCTGCAGGCCCTGCAGATAGCGCAGCGACTCGTAATAGAGCTCGCTGACGGGGTCGTACTTCTTGTATTGGCCGGCCACGCCGGTGCGTCCAAATTTGTTCAGGTAGTTGATGACGCCGCTCACTCCGAAGCCGGCGTTGGTGCCCGTCAGCGTGCTGCTATCGGGATTGGCGGCAAAGACGCCGGTCGTTGCGTTCCACTCGGCCGCGGCGTTGCCGCCAGTCGGCGTGTTCTCGATGCCGTTGATGTCGTAGGTCTTGGCGCCGACATATTTCATGGGTGCGCGCAGCACGCCGCCGTAGCGCCCGGGAGTGCTGTCGGCACTGTTGGTCTGGTCGAGCAGGTAGCCGAAGGCGGACAGGCGCAATTGGTCGCTGTACTTCTGAACCGTGCCGGTCGGCTTGAAGTTGCCGCTGGGGTACTTGGTGCAGAAGGTGTAGTCGCGACTGTCGATCAGGTTGCCAGCACTGTTCTTTTCGCAGACCTTGACGCGCGAATAGAAGAACCCGTCGCTGTTGAGGCCGGTGGCTGGCCGGGGAGTGGTATTGGCGGCGACCGAGTAGCAGGCCTTGACCGTGCCCGGCACCGGATCGGTGAATACGGCGTTGGTGCAGGCCGCACTGTTCGTGAACTGGCCGACCATCCAGCTCGTGCCGGCGCCATACCAGATTTCCATTGAACTCTTTTTGAAGTTGCAGGTGCCGCCCTCGTCGGCACACTTGGTGGCCCCAGTCGGCTTGTCGCCGCTGAAGGGGAACGGACCCGTTCCTGTCGAGTTGGTGCTCAGGTTGTAGCCGCTCGTATTGGTGCAACTCCCACCCTTCGCGGTTCCGAAGTAGATCCGGTTCAAGGTATTGGCGACCCAGATGTCGTTGGTGCCCGCAGCATTCACCATGCTTTGTGGCACTGCTCCCCAGTAGCTGCCGGCGCCGCCGCCATTTCGCGTCAATTGCTTGGCGGGAAAATTAGTGGAGTTCCACATGCAGATCGGATCGCCGTTGGGTAGCACGGCACGCTGCAGGATGGTCAGATCGGTATTGTCGATGTAGCGATCGCCACCCGACAGTGCCAGCCGCAGCATGTCGATGGCCGAACTGCTGGCCCAGTTCAGGAAGTTGCCGCTGAAGCCGTCATCGCATTTGCGGTCGGTGCGCGTGTTCGTCAGGATGCGATCGAAGCGCTTGTAGTCCGCGGCCGAGAGGCCGGTGGCCGGCGTCTCAGTGGGCGCATTGTTGTACGAGTAGCAGGCGTTTGCGTCGTAGTAGCCGATGTACTCGTTGAGATTGCTGTACGTGTTGTCGGAGTCGCCACCGGGCGTGTACTGCGCGCCCACGGTCGGGTATTCCACCGAAAGCGCGAGCGCGAGTACCGGCTTGTCGCCGGACGTGGTGGCATACAGCGGGTCGCTGGCCAGCGCGATGGCCTTGATGTTGGGTGCCGTGCTGGAGATGCCCGCAAAGGACAGCGCGAGCGTCGCGGCCACCGCCGGGAAGGCGAGCCAGGCCAGCGTGCGCGGACGCGCGAACCAGGGCCGGGATTTGGAGTTGGACGATTTCATGGAAGGCGGTTTGCTTCAGTCGCGATAGATGATCTGGACGACACCCTGGATGTCGGCCCGGGGGCCGAAGCCCATGGCCGTCACTCGATAGATGTAGCTGGTTGTCGAGCCCGAGATGTCGCGGTTGGCCGGGTCTTCGATCGGTTCGATCACGTAGCGCGGCGCCTTGACGGGCTGGATACCGGTGGTGCCGGCTGGAAAGCTGCGTCCCGTGAAATCGCCGTACGCGACTGTCCTGGCGCTGTTCGTCGCGGTGAAGTCGACGGACAGCCAGGCGGGCTGGGCAGTCGCTTCGAGCGTGCACAGGCCTTTGCTGGTGCCAGAGCTGCCACAGCCGCTGACAAAGGCGTTGGTATTGGCCATGTTGGTGAACACAGCCTGGCGTTTGGAGGAGGAGGTATTCGGGCCATGGATGTCGAATTCGGCATCCATCAGGGCGGCTTCGGCCGACTGCCATGCCACCTGCATGTCCCGGTCATTCCGGGAACTGCGTTCGCCCATGGTCGCGATCTGAGCTGCGCCCACGCCAAGGATCGACACGATCACCAGCAGCAGCAGCACGATGACCAGCGACACGCCGCGTTGATCGATAGGACGAAAGGGGGGAGTGTGTTTCATGTCAGAGCCCCTGGTCGTTGCGCAAGTGGATCGTGAAGGTCAATGTCTGGCGCAGCCGTCCGTCAGGCGTGGGTTGGAAGACCGTGCCTGGATCGTTCGTGGCGTCCGTGAAGGCGCTGCCGGTCGTGCCGGTCGCGCTGCCCTTGGTCGGGCCGAACGGATAGAAGGTCTGCGCCTGAGAGTCTTGGGCGGCGCCCTTCGCGCTGCGCAGCACCATGCCGATGCGCACGCTGCGCACCCGGCGCCAGTTCGCGTTGGTCGCAGTGCTGTTGCCGGTCACTCCGATCTGATCGGCGCGCAGATACGCGTTCGGCACGTTGGGCGATGCCGCGGTCGAAGGCGTCACTGTCCCGGCCGTCACGCCATCGACCCCGTACAGCACCTGGAAATTCTCGACGCCCTGCACGATGGGGCTCGACAGCCATGTGCTGGTCGCCGAGTCGTAGTACGTGCACATGAGCGTGGGTTCGCCCTGATTGATACCGACGGAGAAGACGCTGGCCATCAGCGTGTCGCGCGCCGCAACGGTATTGATGTCCGCAACGGTCGCCGGCGCGTTGCCGGCGCAATCGATCATGGTCTTGTCAGCGTCCGTCGAGCTGACTGTCATGGTGTGAATCTGGGCCGGCTGGTAGCGCATGATGAGCACGTCGCTGCCCGTGCCCGCCTCTGTCGCGGGCCGCGCGGTGGACGAGGTCAGCGGGCTGGTCAGGTTCACCTTGGCGTTGTTGAAGCCCATGATGCTCGGCGCCGGATCGGTCGTGCTGGGCTGGCGGGGGGTCGCCGCGAAGAACACGTCCCGGTAGCCGGTCTGCACGCCGATGCGCTGGATCATGTCCGCCGCGAAACGGCCGTTGTCGCGCAGTTGCGAGGCGGAATCGACCGTGGTGAAGCCGCGGCGGGCCACGGTCAGGGCGGACACGGCCGCCAGCACCACCACCAGGCCCACTGCCATCGCGACAAGCAGTTCGATCAGTGTCAGGCCGCGAATGGCGCGGCGGTATGGAGTGGCGTTCACAGGGTGCTCCCAGGGGTGACCGGAAGCACGATGGAAGGTCGAACCGACGCCTGCTGAACGGTCGCATCGCCCGTCTTCAATGACGGACGGCTCCAGCCGATCTTGACCAGGATCGGGTCGGTGTTGTCGGTAGAGGTGCAGGACCATTGCGCGGTGCCGTCCGAAGCGAAAGGGGCCGTGTCGCGGCAGATGCTTACTCGAGCACCTGGCAGCGCATCGCTTACCCGCGCCAGCCAATCGGTGAGTTCGGCTTGTGCGACGGCTGCCTTGTCGGTTCCGCAGTTCTGCCCGATCGACAGGCAGTAAGACGCAGTGGGAGGCACCAACGGGTTGGACGAGATCTCGCCGATCAGGTAGGGATTGGCGGTGGCGAGCAGCGCCTGGTCCTTGTTGCCGCGCATCATTTCCGCGAGCTCGCGAGCGAGCACCACGGCCGTCGATTGCAGCCGCGCGTCGCGGTTGGCCTGCAGCGACCCAGCCTGAAGGCCGACCATGCCGAGCAGGCCGAACGAGAGGACGACGATGGACACCAGCACTTCAACCAGCGTGAAGCCGGCAACGCGGCGAACGTTTCGGACGTGGCGAGATAAGGAGTTCATCAGGGCAGGGCGCGGGGGCGGCGATGTGTGAGTAAACGTGCCGGAGTGTGGCTAAATGTGAACTCTGATGATGCCGCGGGCCTCTGGAAGTGGGCCTGCCGCTCGTCGGCCCCCGGCAACCGCTCGGAAATATTTGTTGCGAGACTGTCAGATGTGCGTGCGCATCGACGTTGCACAATTCCGCCGATGCCCTCCCTCAGCGCGGCACTGATCGCCCTTCCTTTCTTGTTTCCGTGGGTGGCCGGGCCGTCCGTCAATGTCTGGCAGCTGCTTTTCGCGTGGGCCTGCGTTGCCTTCTTGCTGCTCTTGGGGGATGCAAGGGAAAAAGCGCTGAGCGGCGGCGTGCTGTGCTGGCTGATGCTCTGCGCTGTTTGCATCGTGCTTTTCCGCGGCGACGTGCCGGGCTACTGGGGCCCTGCCTGCGCCGCGATGGCGGTCATCGCGATGGCGGCGCTGGTGGGTGCGCGTATGTCGAGTGCCGCCGCTGCTTCTGGCCCACTGGCGTGGGGAATCCTGGCTGCCGGTGTCATCAGCGCCGTCCTCGGCCTGCTCCAGTACTACGGCCTCGCCGAGCCATTAGCCCCCTGGACCACCTCACCCCCGCTCGGCCAGGCCTACGGCAACCTGAGGCAGCGCAACCAGTTCGCCACGCTGATCAGCATGGCGCTCGTCGCGGCGCTGTGGCTCTACGCCACGCAGGCGTCGCCGCGCAGCCGGCGCGGGCTTGTGGTTGCCAGCTTGTTGCTGCTGGTGGCCCAGGCGGCATCCACCTCCCGGACAGGTTTGCTGCAACTGCTGTCGATCATCGGCGTCGCGAGTGTCATCGCCTGCAGGGAGCGCCGAAGTATTCCTGGACGGGAGCGCGCTCGTTTCAGCTTGCCGCCACCAGTCGCATTGCTGGCCGCGATTCCACTCTATTTCGCCATCTGCTGGGTGCTGCCGCACCTGGTCGGCGGTGGCGGGGTGGAAGGAATGCTGCAGCGCCTCGAGAAGGGCGCTCCCGATGACCACAGCCGCCTGATCCTCTGGCACAACGTGCTCTCGCTGATTGCCGAGCGTCCCTGGACGGGCTGGGGCTGGGGCGAACTGAGCTTTGCCCACTACAGCACGCTGTACCCAGGCCCGCGATTCTCCGAAATCCTGGACAACGCCCACAACCTGCCCCTGCACCTGGCCGTCGAGCTCGGCATTCCCGCGGCCGTGCTGATCTGCGGCAGCTTCATCTGGATGGTGCTTGCCGCCAAGCCGTGGCGCGAGCGCGATCCGGCGCGCCTGATGGCGTGGGGCGTGCTGGCCATGATCGTGCTGCACAGCCTGCTCGAGTACCCGCTCTGGTACGGGCCGTTCCAGTTGGTGTTCGGCCTGTGCCTCGGCATGCTGTGGCCGGGCCGGACGTCCGTTCGATTTTCAAAGGCGCCGGGGCTGTCTGCCTTCGCTGCGGCAGCGCTCATGGCGATCGTCGTGTACGCAAGCTGGGACTACATCCGCATCAGCCAGATCTACATGCCTCGCAGCGAGCGCCTCCCGGCGTACGAGGACGACACGCTCGCCAAGCTGCGAGGCTCGTGGCTCTTCGCCCGCCAGGTGGACTTTGCCGAGCTGACGCTCACGACGGTGACCCCTGCCAACGCGGCCGGCATGCACGCGCTCGCCGAGCGCACGCTGCACTTTTCACCGGAGCCGCGCGTCATCACCAAGCTGATCGAAAGCGCCGAGTTGCTCGGGCGTGAAGACGAAGCGCGGGCCCAGGCCGAGCGTTTCAGGATCGCCTTTCCCGCGGCGTTCGATCGCTGGCTCGAGGAGCCCGCGGGCGATGCGCCCGCGCCTTGAGCTCGGGGACGTGCCCCGGTGACTTAACCCGCCACCCAGCTCCCCGACTTCCCCCCATGCTTCTCCAGCACGTGCACATCGGTAATCCGCATCCCCCGGTCCACCGCCTTGCACATGTCGTAGATCGTCAATAGCGCCACCTGCACCGCCGTCAGCGCCTCCATCTCCACCCCCGTCGGCCCGACGGTCTCGACGGTCGCCGTGCAGGCCACCTGAGGCGCCGCCCCCGCATCGGCGATCGCAAACGCCACCGCCACGCGCGTCAACGCCAGCGGATGGCACAGCGGAATCAGGTCGCTCGTCTTCTTCGCCGCCTGGATGCCCGCGATGCGAGCGATGCCCAGCACGTCGCCTTTCTTGGCTGTTCCGGACTCGATCAGCGCCAGCGTCGCCGGTTGCATCTCGATGCGGCCGGTGGCCACGGCCACGCGGTGGGTGGCGGGCTTGGCGGCCACGTCGACCATGTGGGCCTGTCCCTGGGCGTCAAAATGGGTGAGAGAGCTCATGTGTGAACGATCGGGTTGGAGGTGCATCATACGAGCCCGAGCCACAGACGAGGAATGCCGCGCTTGACTCCACACCACCCCAGAAAACGCCAGCTGAAGCCCGCCCTGCGGTCGCTGTGCGCTACGTTCCTGATAGCTTCCCAGGTGCTGTTGCCAACATCGGCCCTGGCGCAGATGCAGGTGCTGCCCGGCCTCGGCGACGGCGGCGAGATGACGGCCAGCGCCGAACGCCACCTCGGCGACCAGATCGCCCGCGAGCTGTACCGCGACACCGACTACATCGACGACCCGGTGATCGCCGCCTACGTGCAGGACATCTGGCAGCGCCTGCTGGCGGCCGCCCGCGCGCGCGGCGAGCTCACGCCCGAGCTCGACGAGCGCTTCGCCTGGACGATCCTGCTGGGCCGCGACCGCAGCATCAATGCCTTCGCGCTGCCGGGCGGCTACCTGGGGCTCAACCTCGGCCTCGTCGCCGCGGTCGGCAGCCGCGACGAACTGGCCACGGTGCTCGGACACGAGCTTTCGCACGTCACGCAGCGCCACATCTCGCGCATCATGACCCGGCAGGGCAAGCAGATGCCGTTGATGCTCGCCGGCCTGATCCTCGGGATGATTGCGGCCGGCAAGAGCCGCAACGGCGATGCTGGCCAGGCCGTGATGATGGGCAGCCAGGCGCTCTTTGCGCAGAACCAGCTGAGCTTCTCGCGCGACATGGAGCGCGTGGCCGACCGCATCGGCTTCGGCGTGATGACGCAGGCCGGCTTCGCGCCGCAGGGCGCGGCCGCGATGTTCGAGAAGCTGCAGTACGCCTCGCGCCTCAACGACAACGGCTCGTACCCCTACCTGCGCAGCCATCCGCTGACCACCGAGCGCATCTCCGACATGCAGGGCCGCTTCCAGTTCCGCATGGACGCGGCGCCGCCGGTGCCGCTGGCGATGGACCACGCCATGATCGCCTCGCGCGCCCGCGTGCTGACGCGTCCGGGCGTCGATGTGCTCCGGCTCTGGGTCGAATCCGCCTCCAGCGGCGAGTTCGCGAAGAGTTCGCCGGCCCAGCAGGCCGGCACGCTGTACGCGGCGGCGTTGTCGGCAAAGGAGATGCCCGCCTACAAGACGGCCCGTGCGCTGGCCGAGCGTTTGGCCGCGCGCACGGCGGACGATCCCGCCGCGGCGAAGCAGGCGCGTTGGCTCGGCGCGGAGATCGAACTGGCCGCAGGCGCTGCGCCGAAGGCGGCCGCGCTGCTCGATGCCAGGTCGAAGGAGCGGCCCGAAATGCTGCTCGCGGCCGAAGCCGCGGCGGCGATGCGACAGCCCGCACCGATGGTTCCCGTGCTGCGCGACTGGGTCGCTGCGAACCCGCGCGACGCGGGGGCGTGGCACGCGCTCGCCAACCTCTACGGTGCGCAGAACGACACGCTGCGTGCGGTGCGCGCCGATGCCGAGGCGAACGTAGCGATCCTCGACTACCCGGCCGCGCGCGACCGTTTCAAGGCCGCGCAGGAAATCATCCGCCAGTCCAAGGTGGTCGATCACTACGAGGCGTCGATCGTCGACACCCGCGCACGAGCCGTGGAGGTGCTGGTGAAGGAGCAGGCGGCCGAGCCGCCGCTGAAGTAGCCACTCCGCTCAGCGCCTGCTGGGCACCAGCCCGCCCAACGCGGCCTCGATCAGCAGCCCCAGCAGCGAATACAGCAGCGAACCGATCAGCGCGGCCACGAAGCCGTTGACGTGGAAGCCGCCGAGCAGCCCCGACGCGGCCCAGAAAAGCAGCGCGTTGATCACGAACAGGAACAGCCCGAGCGTGATGACGGTGACGGGCAGCGTCAGCACCACCAGCACCGGCCGCACGACCATGTTGAGCAGGCCGATCACCGCGGCCGCGATCAGCGCGGAACCGAAGCTGGCGACCTGGACGCCGCTGTAGAGATAAGCCACCGCCAGCAGCGCGACGGCGCTGAGCAGCCATTTGAGGATGATGCGCATATGGCGGGCAGGATACCCCAGGGCCCGCAAAACAACGAGCCCCGGTGCGTTGCCGCACCGGGGCTCGTCGGGGAGTTTCGTGCTGCCTTACTCGGCCAGCTCGTTCGCCAGCACCAGCAATGCGCCCATGCCCATCACGGCGCCGGGAAAGGCCCAGCCCGATTGGTGGGCCGGTGTCTGCTCCGGCGTCACCGGTTCCAGGTCGACGCCGATCTTCGGGCGGCGCGCATCGACCACGTGGACGGCCGAATGCTCGCGCTTGAGCTGTGCCGTCAGTTCGGCCAGCGGGCCCTTGGCCAGCACCGGCGTCACCTGGCCGCCATTGCGTTCCAGCAGCGGCAGCATCTGCGCCTGCACCTTGCTGAACCACTTGGCGCGCCAGTTCTCGCGCGCGCTGTGGCTCACCCACTTGCTGATGCGATGCGTCATGCGCGGCGCGCAGGCCACGAGCACCCAATGGCGTGCCACGACGCTGTTCGCGTCCGGCGCGAGTTCGGCGAACTGCTCACAGGCGTAAGTGACGTCGTCGACATAAAGAATGACCTTTTCCATGGGTGCTCCTTCAGGTAGTTAGAGTGACAGAGACTGGTTCGGACACGAAGTTCGGGGCAGGGGAGCGACCACCGGCGTTCAGCCGGCCGTCACTGCCTGTTCTTCAGGCTTGTTGCGGGCATGCCGCGCGGCCACCCATTTGCCGATCGCCAGCACCAGCAGCGCACCGGCCACGCCGGCCGCGTACTTGACCACGTCGGTCTGCGGCACCTTCGGCACCCAGGTCCAGGCGGCGGTGTTCGCCAGCGCGGGGTCGGACACGGCCATCGTGCCGGCGATCCAGCCCAGCAGCATGCCGCCCAGCGTGATGATCATCGGGAAGCGGTCCATCAGCTTGATGACCAACTGACTGCCCCAGACGATGATCGGGATGCTCACGAGCAGGCCGAAGATCACGAGCGGCATCTGGTGGCTGTCGCCTGCACCTTGCGCGGCGCCGGCAATGGCGATCACGTTGTCCACGCTCATCACGAGGTCGGCCACGATCACGGTCTTGACCGCGCCCCACAGCTTGTCGCTGCCGGTGATGTTGCCGTGTGCGTCGTCATGCTCGGGGGCCAGCAGCTTTACGCCGATCCACAGCAGCAGGATTGCGCCCACCAGCTTCAGGAACGGAATGGCCAGCAGGGTCAGCGCGAAGAAGATCAGGATCACGCGCAGCACGATGGCGCCGGCGGTACCCCACAGGATGCCCTTGGTGCGTTGGGCCGGCGGCAGCTTGCGGCAGGCCAGCGCGATGACGACGGCGTTGTCGCCGCCCAGCAGGATGTCGATCATGATGATCTGACCGACCGCGACCCAGAACTCCGGGGTCATGAACATTTCCATAGATTCCTCTTTTGTCTTCGCGCCCCTGTCTCTCCCTTCAGAGGCGACGACGGAGGCGCATGCAGATGCGTTTCGATTCATCCCATGCAGGGAAGGTCGAAAGCGAGGAATGAAGACCGGGTGACACCGGGGGCTCCAGAGACTGGCGACGCTTCGACCAAACCTGCACAGGTTCAAATCGAAGGTCTCGCTCGACAGCGCTGCGTGCGAGTGCACGTACGTTGTCCGGCAGGCCGGAAGTGTTTTGCTTCGTATTGACGACCTGACGATTCGCGCTGTCGTGGACAGCGGTCGGGAGCTACTCCCCTTCGTGGGGGAATTAGAGCATCGAAGCTCGCGGCGGCGCAATCGAAAGTTTTCAGGGATTTAAAGAGAACTGCTTCAGAAGGCGCATGAATATTGGTGATGGCGCTCTTGTTTTTATAGCGATCTTGTCCCTTCGCCGCTTCGGGACATTGCCGGACTATGATCGCCGTCCGCTGCTTTTTCATGCCCCATGGCTGCCATACACATCACCGACATCGAGGCCGCCATCAACCACTGGCGCGAGAAGACGCCGTCGCCCGACGGCGTCACGCTCGGCCCTGAATTGCGCGCGCTGGCCGAGGTCTACGCGCTCATGGTCTTCCATCACGAGGACGAGGTCGACGAGCTCGGTTTCCCGCCCAAGGCCTGGGCCGCCTGGATGGCCTGGTACGAGAGCACGCCCGACACGCCCTGCATCGCGATCTGCTCGACCAGCCAGGGCGACGACGAATGCAAGGGCTGCGGCCGCAGCTTCGACGAGGTGCAGCACTGGCCCGCCATGACGCCCGTCGAAAAGCGCGCCACCTGGCGCCGCATCACGATGGAAGACTCGGCCTGGCGCTTCAACCGCTACGCCGAGCGTGCGCGCGAAGCCGATCCCTCTGCGGTATCCGGGGCCGAGCCCGAGTTCGACTCCGACGACGAGAAGAACTGGGCCCCCTGACCATGCGCCGCCTCGCGCAAGCCCCCAACCTCGCAATCGCGGCCGTGTGGGCGCACGCCTTGCGCGAAGAAGGTGTGGCCGCCACCGTGCAGCGCGAATTCCTCGGTGCGGTGATGGGCCAGCTGCCGCCCGACCAGTGCCTGCCCGAGATCTGGATCGACGACGAAACCCAGTTCGACCTGGCCAGGCGCCTGCTGCATGAATTGCAGCACCGCCCGCAGCGCAGCTGGCGGTGCGTGTGCGGCGAGCAGGTCGAAGGCGGCTTCGAGCAGTGCTGGCAGTGCGGCGAGATGATGCCGGCCGTCTAGCTTCGGCGAGCCCTATTTCCAGCGCAGCAGTTCGACGTCGATGGAATTCGTGCCGTCGCCCAGCGTCAGCGTGTTCTCCTGGATCGTCGCCTGCAGCTGCATGCTGCGCTGCGCCAGCGCGGCCAGCGCCTGCGAGGCATTCGTCGGCACGCGATAGACCTTCAGGTTCTGCGGCCGCGTGAGCTTGTTCTCGATGCCGCGCCACCAGATCTCGGCCGCGTGGTTGAAGCAGTAGACGATCACCTCGTCCGCCTTGCCGCAGGCCTTGATGATGGGCTTGTCTTCCGGCTGGCCGACCTCGATCCAGATCTTCACCTCGCCCGTGAAGTCGCGCAGCCAGACGTCGGGCTCGTCGACGTTCGACAAACCGGCGCCGAAGGCCAGCGTGCCGTCGCCGTTGCAAATGTCCTGCAGCTGGTGCGCGTTGAGCGCGAGCGCGACGAGCCGGATCATCATCCGTTCGTCGGTCTCGCTGGGGTGGCGCGCCAGGGTCAGCGCGTGGTCGGCGTAGTAGCCGTGGTCGATGTCGGCCACCGCGAGGGTGGCCTTGAAGATGGTGGATTTGAGGGCCATGGGTGCGCGAGTTTATTAGTTGGGCCCGATCGGGCACCCGCCGTGCGTCAGAACGCCACCGAGGCCTGCAGGTAGACCGTGCGCGGCTGTCCCACGTACTTGCCGCCGTTGTTGTCCACCGAGCGGTTGAAGTAGCGGCGGTCGAACAGGTTCTTCACGCCCACCGCGAGCTTCAGGTTGCTCATCGACGGGCCGAAGTCGTAGGCCGCGCGCAGGTTCATCGTGGCGTAGCCGGGGATGTCGCCCAGCCGGCCGGTCGCGTCTTCCAGCGTGACGTATCTGGCGCCGTCGTCGGGCGAGCCCGGCGAGCGCTGCTTCGACTGCGCGTAGATGTCGGCGTTGAAGGTCCACGGCCCGCGCTCGTAGCGCGCGCCCAGCGTCGCCACCTGGCGCGAGTAGAACGGCAGGTCGCGCCCCGCGAAGGCGCCGGCCTTCGAGATGGCCTGCGTGTACGTGTAGGTGCCCGACACCGACAGCCCCTTGAGCGAATCGCTCAGCGTGCCGAGGTCGTAGCGCAGCGCCGACTCCAGCCCGCGGTGGCGCGTCGCGCCCAGGTCGGTCCATTGGCCGACGTCGCCGGTGATGGAGCGCGCCAGCAGCAGTTCCTTGTCGAAGTTGATGTTGAACAGCGTGAGTTCGCCGCTCCAGGCCTCGCCCTTGTAGTGCGTGCCGATCTCGTACGTCTTGGCCTTCTCGGGATGCAGCCCGGTGGTCGACTGCGCGAGCTGCGCGTACTGCTGCGGCCCGAACGAGACGCCCGCGTTCGCGAACACCGACCAGCGGTCGCTCATGCGATAGAGCACCGACAGCGTGGGCAGCCATTCGTCGGAGTCGATCTTCGGATAGATCGCGTTGGTGATGCGGCCGTTGGTGAGGCTGTAGACATCGTTGAACGAGCGGATCGATTCGTGGCGCACGCCGGGCGTGATCGTCCAGTTGCCGAAGTCGATGCGGTCGTCGATGTAGAACGCGTGCGCGGTCGTGCCGCCCTTGCTGGTCTGGTAGGCCGGGTTGGCCAGGCCGAAGGCGTTGAAGCCCGGGCGCGGCTGGTAGTAGGCGCTGCGCGTCGCCACTTCGGACGCCTCTTCCTTCAGGTAGCGGTAGCCGACGCTGACTTCCTGCACCACGCTGCCCGAATCGATCAGGCGCGAGTAGCGGGGCTCGACGGCGAAGGTCTTGTAGTTGCGCGGCGCCGAGGTGAGGCGGCGCCGGCCGCTGCTGGTGCCGGTGCCTTCCTGCTCGAGGAAGCTGCTGCGGTACGAGTCCGTGTAGTAGGTCAGCATCTCGAACTTGTTGATGCCGTCGTTGTGCGTGTACTTCACCGAGCCGTCGGTGCGGCGGCCGGTGAACTCGTCGAAGGGGCGGTCCGACTGAAAGGGGTTGGCCGCGAACTGCGCCGTCGTCAGGCCGCCGGGCATGCGGCCCTTGCCTTCGAAGTGGTGCAGCGTGATGGCGACGTCGTCGGTCTTCGAGATGCGGTAGGCGCCCTTGAGCATCAGGTCGTCGATGCTGGTGTGGTCGTTGCTCTGGCGGAAGCCGTCGCCGTGCGTGCCCGAATACAGCAGCGCCAGGCCCAGACCGTTCTCGTTGGTGCCGCCGATGAAGAGGTTGGGCGTGGTCTTGGTGCCGCCGTCGTGGCCCGCGCTTTCCACGCCCACGCTCACCTCGCCCGAGAACCGTTTCGGGATCGCGCGCGACACGAAATTGATGATGCCGCCCACGTTCTGGGGACCATAGCGCACCGAGCCCGCGCCGCGCACCACGTCGACCGCTTCCAGGTTGCCCAGCGACAGCGGCGCCAGCGACAGCTGCGGCTGGCCGTAGGGCGCGTAGGCCAGCGGCACGCCGTCGAGCAGCACGGTGGAGCGCGGCGACAGGCGCGAGGTCAAACCACGCACGCCCACGTTGAGCGAAATGTCGCTGCCACCGGTGCCGTTGCTCTCCTGCACCTGCACGCCGGGCATCTGGCGCAGCACATCGCGCACGTTGGACGAGCCGCTTTCCTGGATCTGCTTGCGCTCGATGATGCTTCGGGCACCGGGGTGCTCGAGCACCTTGGTTTCGCTGGGGCTGCCGAGCCAGTCGCCGGTGACGGTGATGGTTTCCAGCGGCTTGGTCGCGTCGGCTGTTGAGGGCTCGGCCTCGGCGGCGAAGCCCTGCAGGCTCAGGAGAAGCAGCGCCATCGCAACGGCTGTGCGTTTGTGCGTGAACAACAAGGGAGATTCCTCCTACGGGTTTTCTGATGGTGAAGAAGCAGGTCGTGCGCGGCGTGGAGCCGTTCAGGGCGCCGTCCTGCCCCGGGAAAGCGTGTCGTTGTCGCGGGCGGCGCTCGCCATGGCGCGCCGGCGCCACCACAGCCAGACGCCGCTCAGGCCCAGGCCGCCGAGCGCCAGGCCCAGCAGCGCGGTGAGCGCCTCGTGCAGCGGTCCGCCCAGTTCGCCGGTGTGCAGCGGGTAGATCGCCGCCACCGCGCCGTTGCCCGCGTCGAGGTCCTGCCATTTGCGTGCGGCCAGCACCTCGCCGGTCACCGGGTTCAGCCACACCGAGCCGATGCCGTTCGGATGCGGGTCGTCCGACAGGCGGAAGCGCACACGCATCGGCCGGCTGGTCTTGGCGGGCACCTGTATGAAGCCGATGGGCTGGCCCGGGTACACCTGTCGGGCACGGGTTACGAGCTCGTCCAGCGGGAGGCGCGGGCCATCGGCCGCGCCCTTGGCGATCACCGGCGGCTTCAGCGGCGGCTGCCCCATCGCGCCGGAGATGGCATCGCCCAGCGGCCGCCACGCCATGTACGCGCCCGTGGCCACCGACACCGCGATCAGCAGCCCGAGCACCGCGCCGCCGGTACGGTGCAGATCGAACAGCCCGCGCAGCAGCCCGCGGTTCAGCACGATGCGCAGCGACGGTGGCCAGCGCACCGGCCACCACAGCACGATGCCCGTGACCAGCAGGAACAGGTAGGCCAGCGCGGCGAAGGCGAGCACGCCCTTGCCGGTGTCGTCCAGCAGCAGGCTGCTGTGCAGCTCGAACAGGATGTTGTAGGCGCCCTCGTGCGTGCCGCGCCGCCCCTGCTCGGCGCCGGTGGCGGGGTCGAGGTAGAGCGTGCCTTCCCACTTGCCGCGCACCAGCACCCACAGCGTGTCGGTGGGCTTGCGCGGTGGGCGCAGCGTGAAGTTGGCGTCGGGACCGAACTCGGCCGCAAGGCGCTGGCGCAGGGGCTCCAGCGGAAGCGCGGCCGTGGTGGCATCACCGGCCGAGCGGGCGACGAAGAAGTCGGGATGAGCCTGGCGGTCGAGCGGCAGCGCCACCACCAGCACGGCGCCGAGCAGGGCGGTGAGTGCGAGGATCGGACCGAGCGTGAGGCCGATCCAGCGATGAACCTTGAGCCAGAGACGTCTCAGAGGGGTGCGCATGACCAACAGAGGGGCGGCGGGCCCCTCGGAGAATGTTGTTGGCTGGCGCCCCGCGGGGGCGTTGGCTGGAAAAGATAACCACCGACGCAAAACAGCCGCCTTCAGGCGGCTGTTGCATCGATACAGGAGGCTTAAATTCTACTGGCGAGTTCCGCCGCCTTGCCCACGTAGCTGGCGGGAGTCATGGCCAGCAGGCGGGCCTTTTCCTCCTCCGGAATTGCGAGCGAGCGGATCAGTCCATGCAGCGCCTCGGCCGTCACGGTCTTGCCGCGCGTCACTTCCTTGAGCTGCTCGTAGGCGCCCTGCACACCGAAGCGGCGCATCACGGTCTGGATCGGTTCTGCCAGCACTTCCCACGAGGCGTTGAGGTCTTCGGCCAGCGCTTCCTCGTTGAGTTCGAGCTTGCCCAGGCCCGTGGCCAGGCTTGCATAGGCCAGCGTGGCGTAGCCGAAGGCCACGCCGATGTTGCGCAGCACCGTGCTGTCGGTCAGGTCGCGCTGCCAGCGGCTGATGGGCAGCTTCTCGCTCAGGTGGCGCAGTACTGCGTTGGCCAGGCCCAGGTTGCCTTCGGCGTTCTCGAAGTCGATCGGGTTGACCTTGTGCGGCATCGTCGAGGAGCCGATCTCGCCCTTCTTGAGCCGCTGCTTGAAGTAGCCCAGGCTCACGTAGCCCCAGATGTCGCGCGAGAAGTCGATCAGGATCGTGTTGATGCGCGCGACGGCGTCGAACAGCTCGGCCATGTAGTCGTGCGGTTCGATCTGGATGCTGTACGGCTGGAAGTTCAAGCCCAGGCCCAGCGGCGCGGGCGTTTCGATCACCTTGCGGCTGAAGGCTTCCCAGTCGAACTCGGGCCAGGCGGCCAGGTGGGCGTTGTAGTTGCCGACCGCGCCGTTCATCTTGCCCAGCAGCTGCACCGAGGCGATCTGCGCGCGAGCCTTCGACAGGCGCACCGTCACGTTGGCGATTTCCTTGCCCACCGTGGTCGGGCTGGCGGTCTGGCCGTGCGTGCGCGAGAGCATCGACACGCCGGCGAACTGGTGCGCCATTTCGCGCAGCTTGGTGATCAGGCCGTCGATGGCCGGCAGCACCACCTTGTCGCGCGCGGCCTGGATCTGCAGGGCGTGGCTGGTGTTGTTGATGTCCTCGCTGGTGCAGGCGAAGTGCACGAACTCGGCGGCTGCGAGCAGCTCGGGCCGGGCTTCAAACTTGGACTTGATCCAGTATTCGACCGCCTTCACGTCGTGGTTGGTGGTTTTCTCGATTTCCTTGATGGCCAGTGCGTCGGCCTCGGAAAAGTGGGACACGAGGCCCAGCAGGTATTTGCGGGCGCCGCCCGTGAGGGGCTTGAATTCGGCGAAGCCGCAGTCGGACAGCGCAATGAACCACGCCACCTCGACTTGCACGCGGCGGTGCATATAGCCCTGCTCGCTCATCAGCGGGCGCAGTGCCGCGAGTTTGGCCGCATAGCGGCCGTCAAGGGGGGAGAGGGCGGAGACGGTGGAAAAGCTCATGCCCGAATTTTAGGCGGCCGCCGGTCCGTGGGGTGGTCCCGACAGATTGGGGCCGATTCGGGGCTCTGGTTTCCTCGTTCACCTAAAATGACTCCCCAACAAACGTCATTCAAGCAGGGAGAGAGTCTTCATGAAACTGATCGGATCCGCCGCCAGCCCTTATGTGCGCAAGGTGCGCGTGGTGCTGGCGGAGAAGCGGCTCGATTACCAGTTCGTGCTCGAGGACGTCTGGGCCGCCGACACCACGATCTCCCATTCCAACCCGCTCGGCAAGGTTCCCTGCCTGATCATGGAAGGCGGCGAGGCGATGTTCGACTCCCGCGTGATCGTCGAATACCTGGACACCCTCTCGCCGGTCGGCAAGCTGATTCCCCAGCAGGGCCGGGAGCGCGCCGAGGTCAAGACCTGGGAGGCGCTGGCCGATGGTGTCATGGACGCCGGCGTGCTCTGGCGCCTGGAGGCCACCTGGGCCGGGCGCAGCGACGGCGAGCGCAGCGCAGCCTGGATCGAGCGCCAGCGCAACAAGGTAGAGGGCGGCATTGCCGCGATGGCCAAGGGCCTGGGCGACAAGCCCTTCTGCAGCGGCATCCACCTGAGCCTGTCGGACATCGCGGTGGGCTGCACGCTGGGCTGGCTGGACCTGCGCTTTCCCGATATCGACTGGCGGGGGGAGCACGGCAACCTGGCCAAGCTGTACGACAAGCTGATGCTGCGGCCCAGCTTCATCGACACCAAACCCTGAAAAAGGCGCCGCGAGGCGCCTTTTCAACGTCTGCGGCTGGTAGACAAAAATGCTGCGAGGCGCCCCGACGCGAAGGAGGGAGGGAGGGAGGAGGAGAAGAATCGCCTCGGGATTTCGACCGAACGGCAAGCGCCCGGAAGACCTCGCAACATGAAAACGGGTGGGCAATCACTGCCCACGCGATTTAGGAGCGCGGCATCTGCTGCACGGTTCCCGCTCGTTTGGTAAACGTTTGTGTCTCCAAAGTCACCATGACCGGCCGTGTCGGTGTCAGTTGGGGCCGAGCTGCTTCTCGATGACGTTCACGAAGCCGTTTTCATCGGGCGCCGTCATGCTCGACCACGCCTGTACGACCTTGCCGTCGCGCCCGATCAGGTATTTGTAGAAATTCCACTTCGGCGTGGTGCCCGAGGCCTGCGCGAGCTGCTTGAACAGCGGATTGGCGTCAGTGCCGCGCACCGACGACTTGGCGAACATCGGGAATTTCACCCCGAAAGTGCTTTCGCAGAAGTCGGCAATCTCCTTGTTGGAGCCCGATTCCTGGGCGAAGTCATTCGACGGGAAGCCCAGCACCACGAGCCCGCGCGAGCGGTATTTCATGTCCAGCGACTCCAGCCCCTTGTATTGCGGGGTGAAACCGCAGAAGCTGGCCGTATTGACCACCAGAACCACCTTGCCGGAATACTGGCACAAAGACTGGGGTTTTTCATCCTGCAGCCTTGGGAAGGTGTGTTGCAGGATTGCAGGGCATCCTGCGGCCTCTGCCGGAGCGGGGGCCGCATAGGCTGTCTGGGCGTGGGCCGGCAGCATCGAAAAGAGGCCCGCCACGAGGGAAACCGCGGGGGCGCATCGCCAGAGCGTCGACAATAAGAAAAGGGTTCGCATCGCGGGATCCTGGTTCAAAAAGGAGATGTGCATCCGTGCCGCAACGGCGCGTATAGCCGCATCATCGCGCGTCTGTCATGGTCGCGCCAAACGGGCCGACTAAAATCGGCGGCCATAGAAAGACATTGATGCTCTATCCGGAACTCTTCAGACAACTCGAATCCGTCCGTTGGGACATGGACAAGGACATTCCCTGGCAGTCGTTCGACGCTTCCTTGCTGTCGGAAGAGCAGGCCCAGACCATCAAGATGAATGCCATCACCGAGTGGGCGGCGTTGCCGGCCACCGAGATGTTCCTGCGCGACAACCGCCACGATAGCGACTTTTCCGCTTTCATGTCGATCTGGTTCTTCGAGGAGCAGAAGCATTCGCTGGTGCTCATGGAATACCTGAAGCGCTTCAGCCCCAAGCACGCGCCCACCGAGCAGGAACTGCACGAAGTGCGCTTCGACTTCGACCCGGCCCCGCCGCTCGAAACCCTCATGCTGCATTTCTGCGGCGAAATCCGCCTCAACCACTGGTACCGCCGCGCCGCCCAGTGGCACACCGAGCCGGTCATCAAGCACATCTACACCACGCTGAGCCAGGACGAAGCCCGCCACGGCGGCGCCTACCTTCGCTACATGAAGCGCGCGATGGAGAAGTTCGGCGACGAGGCCCGTGCCGCCTTCACCAAGGTCGGCGTGCTGATGGCCAGCGCGCGCCGCACCGCGCAGGCGCTGCATCCGACGAACCTGCACGTCAACAAGGCGCTGTTCCCGAACGACACCATCCAGAGCCGCATGCCCGACCCGGACTGGCTGGAGCACTGGCTCGACAAGCAGATCAAGTTCGACGCCGTCTGGGAAACCAAGGTCGGCGAACGCATCTTGCACAACCTGAGCCTGCTGATGAACCGCAGCTTCAAGACCGTGCAGGAGCTGAATCGCTACCGCAAGGAAATCACGGCCACCCTCGGCCCCAAGCCTGAATACCAAGGCGCGTAGCTGTTGTTCGCCCCTAGGCTGCGCGCACTTCGTGTCGCTTCGCCAGCCCCCTGCCGGGGGCGGGCGTGCGCGGCGGCCCTGGCGGAAATGCCGCCCACTCTTTAGGGGTTGTCACAAACCTCGGCTGTCATCCGTCTTATGGCCATGGACGACCCGACCCTCACCTTCGACAGCCACCGCGGCCGCCTGCAGGGCATCGCCTACCGCATGCTCGGCTCCATGGCCGAGGCCGAAGAGGTCGTGCAGGACGCATGGCTGCGCTGGCACGAAGCCGACAAGGCCAGCTTCGACAGCGCCGAAGCCTGGCTCGTGACCGTCGTCACCCGCCTGTCGATCGACCGGCTGCGCGCCGCCAAGGTCCAGCGCGAGCACTACATCGGCGCCTGGATGCCCGAGCCCGTGCTGACCGATGCGCCTGAAAGCCCCGAACAGCTGCTCGAGCGCGCCGACAACATCTCCGTCGCCTTCCTCGCCGTGCTGGAGCGCCTCGCGCCCGAGGCCCGCGCCGCCTTCCTGCTGCGCGAAGTGTTCGACGCCGACTACGACGAAATCGCCCGCACGCTCGGCAAGAGCGAGGCCGCCTGCCGCCAGCTCGTGCACCGCGCCAAGGCGCAGGTGCAGGAGGGGCGCCCGCGCTTCAGCGTGCCGCGCGAAACGCACCAGCGCCTGCTGCGCGCCTTCGCCGACGCTGCCGCGCGCGGCAGCCTGCAGGACCTGAAGGCGCTGATGGCCGAGGACGTCGAACTCATCGGCGACGGCGGCGGCAAGGTGCAGAGCTTCAGCAAGATCCTGCGCGGCAGCCAGCGCCTGGCGCAGCTCTACTTCGCGCTCTGGCGCCGCCTGGGGCCGGCGGTGCGCATGGAGCTGGTCGAAATCAACGGCGAGCCCGGGCTGCTGCGCTTCGTCGACGGCGCACTCGAATCGGCCCAGACCTTCGAGATCGAGGACGAGCGGATCGTGCGCATCCGCGCACAGCGCAACCCGGACAAGCTGGCGCACATCGCACGCCTGTATTTTTCTTCGCCGAAAGAATAATTTCGCGCGGTGTGTCACAAGGCGCTCGGCCGGCACGTCTTCAGGGGGTAGGCAGATTCGTTTCAACCCACTCACTGGAGTCAGAGCACCATGAACAGCACCCCCCGTCTCAACTGGTACAAGACCGTCCCCAAGGCCTTCCAGGCCATGCTCGGCGTGAACGGCGCCTACGAGGCCACCACGCTCGGCAAGACGCTGCTCGACCTGGTCTACGCCCGCGTCTCGCAGATCAACGGCTGCGCCTATTGCCTCGACATGCACGTGCGCGACCTGCGCCAGCAGGGCGAAGACTGGCAGCGCATCAACAGCCTCGCGACCTGGCGCGAAGTGAGCTTCTTCAACGAGCGCGAGCGCGCCGCCTTCGCCTGGGCCGAAACGCTGACGCGCCTGTCCGAACACCATGGCGGCCGCGACGCCGAGTTCGAGGCGCTGCAGGCGCATTTCAGCGAAGTCGAGATCGCCGAGCTTTCCGTCGCCATCGCGCAGATCAATGCCTGGAACCGCATGGGCGTCGGCATGCGCATGCCGGTGGCCGTCAAGGCCATGCCCTGAGCCGTCGCCGAGGCGGCCTCGGGGGCCGCGCTCAGCGGCGCTCCACCACCATCGGCGAGATGCGCAGGCTCTCGCGCAGCTGCGTGACCGCCTCGCCGGCCGCATTGCGCGAGGTGAAGGGACCGGCCTGCAGCCGGTGCGTGCCAGCCTCGCTGAAAACCCGCAGCTGCGATGCCAGCGAAGGCACGCCGCGGGACGCCTGGTTCTGCAGGCTCTCGGCACCTTCGCGCTCACGGAACGCACCGAGCTGGACCCAGAAGCCCGGCAGGGCGGTGGATGGTGCGGGCGCTCCTGCCGGCAGCGGCGGCGGTGAAGGTGCGGCCTGCAGCGGCGCGAGGTCGTTCACCACGATGGCCTGGCGCGGCGGCGTGGAAGGCGGCCACTGTGCCGATTCGGTTTCGGCGCCGGACGGATTGGCCGTCGCCATCGGTGTCTGCGGCGCGACCGGCATCGTCGACGCGGACGGCGGCATGTCGTTGTCCGCCGCGGCTATCGGCGCCACCCATTCGGCCGGCACCCGCACTTGCTGCGCGCTCGCCACACGTGCCGCCGGTACCCGCGCGAAGACGGGCACGGGGGCGGGCGCCGCGGCATAGGCCGTGCCGGCGTCGCGCCGCCACGCGCCGGTGCGGATGTCCTCGTTCGTGATGCGCTCGATCTCCACCGGCGCCACGCCGCGCAGCAGGTCGAGCTTCAGCGCGGCCGTGTAGCTCAGGTCGATGACGCGACCGTCCACGAAGGGCCCGCGGTCGTTCACGCGCACGATCACCTCGCGCCCGTTGGCCGGGTTGCGCACGCGCACGTAGCTCGGCAGCGGCAGTGTCTTGTGCGCGGCCGTCATGGCGTACATGTCGTAGGGCTCGCCGCTCGAGGTGGATGCCGCATGGAACTTGCGGCCGTACCAGGAGGCCAGCCCCGATTCGCGAAAGGGCCGGTCGTCGGTGATCGGCTGGTAGCCGCGGCCCAGCACGGTGTACGGCTTGCTGGTGCCGCCGCTGGCACGGATGGATTCGATGCGGGGCTCGGCGTCGGGCACGCTGGCGAGGTCCGGCGGAATGTTCGTGCCTGGCCCGTCGCGGCCGCCGGCAACGCCGCCGCCGCTGCGCGGACCGCTGGCGCAGCCCGCAAGAAGGATGGCGATTGCGACTGCACACACTGCCGCAGCTTCTCGATACGGTTCGCGCCAGAAACACCGCGGAACCGGCTTTGCCGGGCCGCCGGTGTTGCCCCCTGCAAGGGGGGAGGCGAAGCGACACGAAGTGCGCGAAGCCTGGGGGTGAGCCAAGTCAGCCAAATACGGCCTTCCATAGCGCCAGCATCGCGTCGCGCTCGGCGGCCAGTGCGGGCGGTGTGACCTGGGTCGGCTCTTCGTTCAGGCGCGCGCGATGCTGCACGCGGCGCAGCTCGCGATAGGCCCGTGCCGCATTGCGGCCCACGCCTTCAGGCAGCAGCCCCGCGAGCTCGGCGCGCAGCAGCAGTGCGATGTTGCCCACGTTCGGAATCAGCTCGGGGTGCTCGCCCGACGACGACAGCACCAGGAACTGCACCGCGAATTCGGCGTCGACCATACCGCCGGGGCTGTGCTTCACGTCGAACCGGTCGGCTTTCACGGGCCGCGCGCCACGCAGCTTGTCGCGCATGGCGATGATCTCGGCCTTCAGCGCCTCGCGGTCGCGCGGCGACACCAGCACGGCCTCGCGCACCTGGTCGAAACGCGCGCCCAGTTCGGCGCCGTGGTCCTCGCTGCCGAGCACGAAGCGCGCGCGCGTCATGGCCTGGTGTTCCCAGGTCCACGCGGTATTGCTGCCGCGGCCGAGCTGGTACTTTTCGTAGGCTTCGAAGCTGGTGGTCAGCAGGCCCGAGTTGCCGTTGGGCCGCAGGGCGGTATCGATCTCGAACAGGTCGCCCTCGCGCGTCTTCACCGTGAGCCAGTTGATGAGCTTGCGCACGTAGGCGGCGTAGACCTCGCCGGCGCGCTCGTCGTCGTCGTCATAGACGAACACGATGTCGAGGTCGCTGCCGTAGCCCAGTTCCTTCCCGCCCAGCTTGCCGTAGCCGATGATCGCGAACTGCGGCACCTCGCGGTGCCGGTTGCGCACGTGCGGCCAGCACCAGTGGGCGGTCACGCGCAAGGTGGTGTCGGCCAATGCGCTCAGGTCGTCGGCGACCTGCTCGACCGTGATGCGGCCATCGACGTCGCGTGCCAGCGTGCGGAACACCTCGGCGTGGTGGGCGTGGCGCAGCAGGTTCAGCAGGCGCTCTTCGTCGGCTTCGCCGGTGCGGGTGAGCGAGGCGTGGCGCGCCTCGAGCTCGCGCTCGAACTCGGCGGCCACGAAGCGGCCCGACAACATTTCGTCGCTCGCCAGCTCGTCGATCACGCCCGGGTGCTGCATCAGGTAGCGCGCGGGCCACTTCGCGGCGCCGAGCAGGCGCAGCAGGCGTTGCTGCACGGCCGGGCGTTCGACCAGCAGCGCGAGGTAGCTCTCGCGGCGCAGCAGCGGTTCGATCCAGTCGGCCCAGCGCAAGGCCGCATCGACGTGGCGCGGCGTTTGTCCGGGGCCGTCGCCATCGGGCTCCTTGAGCCATTGGCCGGTGCGCTGCACCAGCTGGCGCAGCCGCCCGCGCGTCTCCTCGCGCAGGGCGAGCACGCGCGGCGTTTCGCACCAGTCGCGGATGCGGTCGGCGAAGGCGGCCGGCAGATCGTCGAGCAGATCGGCGAGATCGGCCGGCGCGGCGGAGGCCTTCTTGCCATTGCACTTGCCGTTGCAGGGCTTCTCGCCGCCGAGCAGCTTGTCGAACTCCTGCGCGACGAACTCGCGGTGCGTGTCGAGCTGCTCGAGGAAGGCGCAGCAGTCGTAGCCCATGGTCTGGGCAATCCAGCGCAGGTCGTCGTCGGACACCGGCAGCGCGTGGGTCTGCTGGTCGTCGAGGTACTGGATGCGGTGCTCCACGCGGCGCAGGAACTCGTAGGCCGCGGCCAGCGCGTCGGCGGTTTCCTGCGGCATGAGGTTGGCGCGCGCGAGGCGCTGCAGCGCATCGAGCGTGGGCCGCGTGCGCAGTTCGGGGAATTGGCCGCCGCGCACCACCTGCAGCAGCTGCACGGTGAACTCGATCTCGCGGATGCCGCCGCGCGACAGCTTCACGTCGTTGGCGCGCTCGGGCCGCCCGGCGCTGCGGCGCGCCGACTGCTCGCGGATCTGCCGGTGCAGCACGCGCAGCGAATCGAACACGCTGTAGTCGAGGTAGCGCCGGAACACGAAGGGCAGCACCGCACCGCGCAGCCCCTGGGCCTGGCCCGCGAGCACGATGTCGCGCGGCGCCACCACCCGGCTCTTCATCCAGGCGAAGCGCTCCCATTCGCGGCCCTGCACCTGGAAATATTCTTCGAGCGCATCGAGCGAGACCACGCTCGGGCCCGAATTGCCGTTGGGCCGCAGCGCCAGGTCGACGCGGAACACGAAGCCGTGCTCGGTGGTGTCGCCCACCAGCGCGTAGATGCGCTTCACGGCCCGCCCGAAGTATTCCTGGTTCGACAGCCGGCCGCGGCCGTCGGCATCGCCGGCGGTTTCGCCGTCGACGTCGTAGAGGTAGATCAGGTCGATGTCGCTCGACACGTTGAGCTCGCGCGCGCCGAGCTTGCCCATGCCGACGATCCACAGCTGCGAGCGCTGGCCCTCGGGGCCGAGCGGGGCGCCGTGCGCGGTGTCGAGTTCGTGGCAGGCGTCCTGGCACGCAATATCGAGTGCCAACTCGGCCAGTTCGGTGACGGCGGTGGTCACCACGGCCAGCGGCGCCTGTTCGTCGCAGTCGAGCGTCACGAGCCGCTCCATCACGAGCTGCCGCACAATCCGCAGTGCATCGCCGACGTTGTCCCCACGCCGGCGCAATGCCTCGTAAGCCACCATCATCGACTCGCGCCGCGGCGCACCAGGGGGAAGCAATGAAAGCTCGGCCGCATACCTGCGACGCAGGCGCTGCACGAAGCGTGAGTAAGAAGATGACGCGGCCTGCGTCGAAGTGTCTGGCAAGTGGTTCACACTGATGCTGGTTTCCGTGGAACCCCTCTGAATGCTGGCGGTCATAATTCCCGACACAGCGCGATCCTCAATGAACGACACGGCGTCTTCCCCTTCACGTCTGCTCAAATTAACCGCTGTGACAGCGCGCTGGCTGCTGAGTCTGTTGATCGCTGCATGGCTTCTGCTGGCGCTGTCAGTCGTTGTCCTACACGCGTGGATTGTGCCGCGAATCGGCGATTTCCGCGGTGCACTGGAGGCACAGGCTAGCAAGGCGATCGGCGTGCCGGTCCTGATCGGATCGATCACCGCCCGCTCCGAAGGGCTTTTCCCGGCTTTCGAATTGCGCGACGTGGTGCTGCTCGACGCCGGCAAGCGCGAGGCCCTGCGCCTCGTGCGCGTGGTGGCCAGCGTGTCGCCGCGCTCGCTCTGGAGGCTCAACTTCGAGCAGCTCTACATCGAGGGTCCGCAACTCGACGTGCGGCGCGACACTCAGGGAAAACTCCATGTGGCCGGTTTGCACATGGCGACTGACACGAGCGGGGAAACCCGCGGCGCCGACTGGTTTTTTGCCCAGCGCGAACTGGTCATCGAAGGCGGCACCGTGCGCTGGACCGACGAGCAGCGCCAGGCCGAACCCCTGCTGCTGACGGACGTGCGCTTCGTCGCGCGCAACAGCGCCCGGCGCCACGGGCTGCGGCTCGACGCCACGCCGCCGGCCGGCTGGGGCCAGCGCTTCACCCTGCGCGGCCAGTTCCGCCAGCCGCTGCTGTCCATCCGCAGCGGCCACTGGCAGACCTGGGATGGCCAGCTCTATGCCGACCTGCCCTACATCGACGTGACCCGGCTCGGCCAGTACGTGTCGCTCGACGCCCGCATCCGCGAAGGCAACGGCGCGCTGCGCGTGTGGGCCGACGTGGACGACGGCCAGGTCGTCGGCGGCGCGGCCGACCTGGGGCTCGACAAGGTCGACGTATCGCTCGCCAAGGGCCTGCAGCCGCTGGTGCTGCGCGCCGTCACCGGCCGCCTCGCGGGGCAGCTCACCGAGGAGACGCTGGAGTTCTCGACCACCGCGCTGCAGTTCGACACCAGCGACGGCCTGCGCTGGCCCGGCGGCAACCTGCGGCTGCAGCACACGCCGGGCAAGGGCCGCACGCCCGAGCACGGCGCGCTGCGTGCCGACCGCCTCGACCTGGCCGCGCTGGCCCTCATCGCCGACCGGCTGCCGCTGGGCGATGCCACGCACCGCATGCTCGACGCCTACGCGCCGCGCGGCCTCGTCGAGCGCGTCGACCTGAACTGGCAGGGCCCGCTGGGCGCGCCCAGCCGCTACCAGGCCAAGGGCCGCGTCAGCGGCCTGCGCATCGCCTCGCAGCCCGGCAGGCTGGATGCGGCGGCCACACCGCCCAAGACCCGTCCCGGCACCCCCGGCCTGAGCGGCGCCGCGGTCGACTTCGACGCCTCCCACACCGGCGGCACCGCCACGCTCGCCATCGCACAGGGCACGCTCGAATTCCCGGGCGTGTTCGAAGAGCCGGTCATTCCCATCGACCGGCTCTCGGCGCAGCTGCAATGGAAGCTCGACAACGGCAACGCGCAGCTGCAGCTGTCGAAGCTGCGCTTCGCCAACGCCGACGCCGAGGGCGATGCCGAAGCCACCTGGCGCACCAGCGACCCGGCCGTCTCCAGCGGCCACGGACGCTTTCCCGGCGTGCTCGACCTGCAGGGCAAGCTGACCCGCGCCGACGGCACGCGCGTGTTCCGCTACCTGCCGCTCGACATTCCCCAGCACACGCGCGACTACGTGCGCAACGCCGTCACCAAGGGCGTCGCCAGCAGCGTCGACTTCCGCGTGCGCGGCGACCTGCACGACATGCCTTTCATGGACCCGAAGCAGGGCGACTTCCGCATCGCCGCCAAGGTGGCCGACGTCAACTACGCCTACGTGCCGCCGTCCTCCGCGCCGCTGCGCAACGGCACGCCCGCCCCGGTGTGGCCGCCGCTCACCGGCCTGTCGGGCGAGCTCGTGTTCGAGCGCGCCGGCATGCTGGTGCGCAATGCGCGCGGCCGGATCGTCGGTGCACCCGGTGTCGAGATCACGAAGGCCGAGGCGCAGATCGCCGACATGTCGCACCATGCCTCGATGCTGCGCGTCGATGCGCAGGCCAAGGGGCCGCTCGGCGAGGTGCTGCGCGCGGGCGCGCCGCTGGCCGGCGAAACCGGCGAGATCATGCGGACCGCGCGCGCCACCGGTTCGGCCGACTACAAGCTGCACCTCGAACTGCCCCTGGCGGCCATGGAAAACGCCAAGGTGCAGGCCACGGTGGCGCTGGCCGACAACGAGCTGCAAGTCGTGCCCGAGGCGCCTTCGCTCACGCAGGTCAAGGGCACGCTCAGCTTCACCGAAACCGGCTTTTCGCTGGCCGGCGTGCAGGCCAGGCTGCTCGGCGGCGACATCCGCGTCGAAGGCCGCGGCCGCTTCACCGGCCCGAATCGCGAGGTGGCCCTGAAGGCGCAGGGCACGGCCACGGCCGAGGGCCTGCGCGGCGCGCGCGAGGTCGACTGGCTCGCCCGCCTCGCGAAGAAGGCGACTGGCAGCACGCCCTATGCGGCCACTTTCTCGATGCGCGACGGCACGCCCGAGTTCTCGCTCACCAGCAGCCTGCAGGGCCTGGCGCTGCAGCTGCCGCCGCCGCTCGTGAAGACGGCCGAAGAGCAGATGCCGCTGCGCATCGAGAAGAAGGTGCTCGCGCGCGAAACCACGAAACAGGGCGCCATCGTGGCCACGCAGGACCAGCTCTCGCTCGACCTCGGCCGCGTCGGCGCCGTCCAGTACGTGCGCGATCTCGTCGGCAACGAGGCGCGCGTGTTGCGCGGCAGCATCGGCGTCGGCCTCGCGGCCGGCGAGACGGCCAGCCTGCCCGACAAGGGCGTGTTCGCGAACGTCAACGTCGCCAAGCTCGACATGGCGGCATGGCAGGCGCTGCTCGGCGAGGCGACCGGCACCGGCACCGAGACGGCGGAGCGCGCCGACGATCCCTCGCAGGCCTACCTGCCCACGCGCATCGCGGTGCGCGCGCAGCAGCTCGGCATCGCGGGCCGCACGCTGCACAACGTGGTGCTCGGCGGTACGCGCGACGGCGCCGTCTGGCGCGCCAACATCGACGCCACCGAACTCAGCGGCTATGCCGAATACCGCCACGCGCAGGCCGGGCGCCTCCATGCGCGGCTCGCGCGGCTGAAGATCGCACCGGCCGAGGCTACGCAGGTCGAGACCCTGCTCGACGAGCAGCCCGGCACCCTGCCGGCGCTCGACATCGTGATCGACGATTTCGAGCTGCTCGGCAAGCGCCTGGGCCGCGCCGAGATCGACGCGGTCAACCGCGGGGGCGCGAGCCGCGAATGGGCGCTCAACAAGCTGACCTTCACCATGCCCGAGGCCAGCTTCGCGGCCAAGGGCAGCTGGGCGGCGGTGCCCGGTGCCGCGGCCGGCCAGCGCCGCACCGCCATGACGTTCAAGCTCGACATCAGCGATGCCGGCGACCTGCTCACGCGCTTCGGCATGCCGGGCGTGCTGCTGCGCGGCCGCGGGCGGATCGAGGGCGACGTCAACTGGCGCGGTTCGCCGTTCTCGCTCGACTACCCGAGCCTGGGCGGGCAGCTGCAGGTCGACGTGGAGCAGGGCCAGTTCCTCAAGGCCGACCCGGGCCTGGCCAAGCTGCTCGGCGTGCTGAGCCTGCAGGCGCTGCCGCGCCGGCTCACGCTCGACTTCCGCGACGTCTTCAGCCAGGGCTTCGCCTTCGACTTCATTCGCGGCGACGCGAAGATCAACAAGGGCATCGCCAGCACCAACAACCTGCAGATGAAGGGCGTCAACGCTGCCGCCCTGATGGACGGCTCGGCCGACATCGTGCGCGAGACGCAGAACCTGCGCGTGGTGGTGGTGCCCGAGATCAATGCGGGCACGGCCGCGCTCGTGGCCACCGCCATCAACCCGGCCATCGGCCTGGGCACCTTCCTCGCCCAATGGGTATTGAGCAAGCCGCTGGCGGCGGCCGCCACGCAGGAGTTCCACATCGAAGGCACCTGGGCCGACCCCAAAATAGCGAAGGTGCCGCGCACGCTGCAACTGCTGCCCCAGAGCATTCCGGCCATCCCCGGCCTGCCGGGTTCGCCGGCCGCGAACGAAGGCAAGAAAACGGAGACCACGCAATGAAAGTCGCAGCCATCCAGATGGTGTCGGCCATCGCCCGCGAAACCAACCTCGCGCGCGCCCACAGCCTGCTCGCGCAGGCGGCCGCGGCCGGCGCCGAGCTGGCGGTGCTGCCCGAGTATTTCTGCATGATGGGCGCACGCGACACCGACAAGCTGGGCCTGCGCGAGACCGCCGGCGCAGGCGCGGTGCAGGGCTTCCTGGCCGACGCGGCGCGCGAGTTCGGCCTGTGGATCGTCGGCGGCACGCTGCCCATCGAGAGCACCGACGCCGAGCACGTGTTCAACAGCTCGCTGGCCTTCTCGCCCGAGGGGCGGTGCGTGGCGCGCTACGACAAGATCCATCTGTTCTTCTTCGACAACGGCACCGAGCGCTACGACGAGCGCCGCGTCATCGCGCCCGGCACGCAGCCCGTGGTGTTCGACCTGCCCTCGCGCGACGGCCACAGCTGGCGCGTGGGCATGAGTGTGTGCTACGACCTGCGCTTTCCCGAGCTCTACCGCGCGCTCGCGAAACAGGGCGCCGACCTGCTGCTGGTGCCCAGCGCCTTCACGCGCACTACCGGCGCCGCCCACTGGGAGGTGCTGCTGCGCGCCCGCGCCGTCGAGAACCTGGCCTGGGTGGTCGCCCCCGCACAGGGCGGCACGCACGAGAACGGCCGCCGGACCTGGGGCCAGTCGCTGATCGTCGACCCCTGGGGCGCGGTGGTGGCGCAGCAGGCCAGCGAAGAGGGCGTGGTGCTGTTCGACATCGATGCCGCAAGGGTCGAGAGCACGCGCGCGCAGCTGCCCGTGCTCTCGCACTCCGTGATCTAGCGATGTCTGATGCGCTGCTGACCGTCGCACCGCAGCGGTGGGCGCTGCTGGCGTTCGCACGGCTGCGCTCGCTGTGGCAGCGCTGGTTCCTGTGGCTGCTGATGGCGGTGCTGGTGTCGGTATTGCTGGTGACGGTGGTGTGGCTCGCTGGCCGGCACGAGGTCGAGCAGGTGCAGGCCGCGCTCGACCGCGACACCGCCGACGCCGTCTCCGACCTGCGCAGCGGCTTCCAGCGCAATGCGCAGAGCCTGCGCGCCACGCAGGCCCCGGGCGCCGACCGCACACAATGGCCCACGGCCGCGGCCGCGCTGCTGCGCGAGCACCGCGAATGGCTGCGGCTCGAATGGCGCGATGCCGCCATGCGCACGCAGCAGGCCGTCAACACGCCCTACCGCATGCGCCTCCTCGACGAGGAGAGCCGCGGCCCCGAGCAGTCCGACGTGACGCTGGCCTGCGCCGCCGCGCGCAAGCTCGGCGCGCCGGCCTATTCGCCGAGCCACTACGTGCCGATCGCCGGTGGCGGCGGCATCGAGGTGATGGAGCTGTGCCTGCCGATCGATGGCGGCGGCTACCTCGTGGCGAGCTACTCGCTGCGCGATGCGCTGATCGAGCTGGTCGGTTCCACGCTCACGCGCGGCCAGGAAGTGGCATTCACCGAGGCCGACGGCACGCGGCTGGTGGCGCTCGGCAGTTCGCGGCGCGTCGGTACGCGGGTGTTCACCTCGCAGCAGCTGATCGACCTGCCGGGCGCCGCGCTGATGCTGCGCGTCGACGGCTGGCGCGCCGCGCCCGACCTGTTCCCGAACATGCTCACCGCGCTGGTCACTGCGATCTCGATCGCGCTGGTGTCGGTGCTGGTGCTGCTCGCGCGCGACACGCGCCGCCGCCTGCGCGCCGAGCGCGACCTGGCCGACGCGCTGGCCTTCCGCAAGGCGATGGAAGACTCGGTCATCACCGGCCTGCGCGCGCGCGACCTGCAGGGCCGCATCACCTACGTGAACCCGGCCTTCTGCGAGATGGTCGGCTTCAGCCCCGAGGAGCTCATGGCGGACAGCGCCGACGCACCCTATTGGCCGACCGAACTGGCACACGAGTACCAGCAGCGGCAGGCGCGGCGCCTTGCCGGCGGCATGCCGCCGCGCGAAGGCTTCGAGTCGGTCTTCATGCGCAAGGACGGCACGCGCTTTCCGGTGCTGATCTTCGAGGCGCCGCTCATCAACGCGCACAAGGTGCAGACCGGCTGGATGAGCGCGTTCATCGACGTGAGCGAGCAGCGCCGCATCGAGGAGCTCTCGCGCGCCAGCCAGGAGCGGCTGCAGGCCAGCGCACGGCTGGCGACCGTCGGCGAGATGGCGTCGTTGCTGAGCCACGAACTCACGCAGCCGCTGGCCGCCATCGCCAGCTATGCGAGTGGCTCGCTCAACCTGCTCGGCCCGCATGCGAAGGGCGACCAGGGCGAAGTTGCGATGGCGGTGAAGCGCATCGCCGAGCAGGCCGACCGCGCGGGCCAGGTCATTCGCAGCGTGCACGACTTCGTTCGCCGGCGCGACCGCACGCGCGAGGCCGTCGCGCCGCAGGCGCTGATCGACGCGGTGCTGCCCCTGGTGCGGCTGCAGGCGCGCAAGCTCGGCGTGACCATCGAGGTGGTGCTCGAAGACCGCCTGCCGGCGGCCATGTGCGACCGCACGCTGGTCGAGCAGGTGCTGCTGAACCTGGCACGCAATGCGATGCAGGCCATGGACGGCCCCGACAACGTCGGCAGCCGCGTGCTGCGGCTGCGCGTGGCGCGCGCCGTCGCGGTGGGTGGCACGGTGCAGGAAGACGGGCGGCGCTGGCTCGAGTTCTCGGTGGCCGACCTGGGCAGCGGCATCGGCGAGGACGTGGCCGAGCGGCTCTTCACCCCCTTCTTCACCACGCGCGCCGACGGCATGGGGCTCGGCCTGAGCCTGTGCCGCACGGTGGTGGAGCAGCACGGCGGGGCGCTGGTGTTCGAGCCGAACAAGCCGCGCGGCACCGTATTCCGTTTCACGCTGCCGGCCGCTTGACGGCGCCCTTCAGACAATCAATCTTCTGCTGGATCTCATGACATGCAACCACTGATCGACGGCTTGATCTTCATCGTGGACGACGACGCCAGCGTGCGCGAGGCGCTGGCCTGGCTGCTGCGCTCGCGCCGCCTGGCCAGCGAGCATTTCGGCAGTGCCGAGGCGTTCGAGCAGTTCCTCGACCAAGGCCCGCTGCCGGCGCAGCCACTGTGCCTGCTGCTGGACGTGCGCATGCCCGGCACCAGCGGGCTGGTGCTGTTCGACCGGCTGGCCGAGCGCGGCCTGCTGCCAGCGATGCCGGTGATCTTCCTGACCGGCCACGCCGACGTGCCGACGGCCGTCGATGCGGTGAAGCGCGGCGCTTTCGATTTCTGCGAGAAGCCGTTCTCGGACAATGCGCTCGTCGACCGCATCGAGCATGCGTTGAGTGCGTCGCTGCAGGCGCTGGAAGTGCAGCGCCTGCGCCGTGGGCTGAGCGAGCGCATCGCCGAGCTGACCGATCGCGAGCGCGACGTGATGCGGCTCGTGGTCGAGGGCCTGCCGAACAAGCTGATCGCCGACCAGCTCGCGATCAGCGTGCGCACGGTGGAAGTCCACCGCGCGCGCGTGTTCGAAAAAATGGAAGTGAAGTCAGCCGTAGAACTAGCCAACCGCCTCAGAGATCTTTAACGGCGGCTTTAACGGCGGCGCCCGGCCTCTTCTAAGCGAACACCGCGGAACCGGCTTTGCCGGGCCGCAGGTGTTGCCCCCTGAAAGGGGGTTGGCGAAGCGACACGAAGTGCGCGAAGACTGGGGGTCAGGCTTTCTCGGCGACGAAGATCTCGACGCGACGGTTCTGTGCGCGGCCGGCGGCCGTGCCGTTGTCCGCCAGCGGCTCGCGCGAGCCGCGGCCGTCGGTCGTGATGGCCGTGGTCGACACGCCGCGGCTCACGAGGTGGTTGCGCACGCTGTCGGCGCGGCTCACCGAGAGGCGCTCGTTGCCTTCCTCGCTGCCGACGCTGTCGGTGTGGCCGACCACGCGGACGCTGGCGGCGGTGGCGTTTTTCAGGCCTTCGGCCACCTTGTCGAGCACCTGCGCGAGGTTGCGCTTGACGTTGGCGCGGCCGGAGTCGAACGACAGCTCGTTCGGGATCACCACGTGCAGCTGGTTGTCGGCGGTCTGCTCGATCACCGCGCCCGTGCCCTTGGTGGAGGTTTCGAGATCAGTCTTCAACGCGGCCAGGCGGGCCGTCCAGCTGTTGGCTGGCGCGGCCGTTGCGGCGGCCGGCGCGGCGGTGGCCGGCGGCTGCGACTGCGAAGCGCAGCCCGCGATGAAAAGCAACGCGGCCGCGGCCGCACTCGAAACAACGAACTTCCTCATGAGATTCCCTCTTAATGGACCAATGGAACGGTAGTGGCGGGAACCGGCCTTTCAGCGCGGCCGGTTTCCCCATGCGGTGAACGCTCAGCCTCGCGGCCCGCGCTCACCCATGTAGATTTCGACGCGGCGGTTCTGCGCCCGGCCTGCGTCGCTGTTGTTGTCGGCAATGGGCTCGTGCGAACCGCGGCCTTCGATGCGGAAGATCGCCGCGTTCACGCCGTGCGCCACGAGGTAGTCGCGCGTGCTGGCCGCGCGTTCGACCGACAGCGGGTTGTTGACGGCGTCCGAGCCGGTGCTGTCGGTGTGGCCGATGATGCGCACCTCGGCGTTCGGGTTGTTGCGCAGGCCGTTGGCGAACTGGTCGAGCACCGGCGCGAAGTTCGGCTTGATGTTGGCGCGGCCCACGTCGAAGGACACGTCGCTCGGAATCTGCAGCTTCAGCTCGTTGTTGGGCGTCTGGGTCACGGCGACACCGGTGCCCTGCGTGGCGGCTTCCATCTGGCGCTTCTGGTTTTCCATGCGCTGCGACCACAGGTAGCCGCCGAGCGCGCCGGCGGCCGCGCCGACCACGGCGCCCGTGCCGATGGCACCGCGGTTGCCGCCGGTGGCCGAGCCAATGGCGGCGCCGCCCAGTGCACCGATGCCGGCGCCGATGCCGGTGTTGCGCTGGGTGTCGGTCATGCCTCCGGCGCAGCCGGACAGGATGAGCGCGGTGGCGGTGGTTGCGAGGACGAACTTTTTCATGGCAATCCCTTTCTAGGTTGAATCAGGCGGGCCACAGCTTAGCTTCCGGGAGTACGCGATGGTACGGGCTCCAAGCCCTCCCGAAAACAAGAAAAGTGTCGCCGTTGCGCATGAATGCTGCGATGATTGCTACTAAAGTAATAGCGATGGGGTGATTGTCCGACACGGCTGCGCGGCGCGGGACTGCGCAAGCAATTCACGTTTCCGGCGGCGGGTTCCCGTTGGGGGCGTCGCGGCTGGCTTCGGGTTGGTCGTCGTCGTGCAATTCACCCTTGTTGCGGCCGGAAAACATGGTCCACCAGATGATCAAGATGAACACGAGTCCCGCGGCGAGGGCTTCAAGCAGAATCAAACCCATGAGAAATGGACTCCAGTGGCTGGTCGGGCTTGTGATCGTAGCAACGCTCGCCGCCTGTTCCACCGGCCCGCGCACGCCCGAGGCCCCCGCCCGCCCCTCCGCCACCCCGCCGCGCGACCTCGGTCCGCTCACCGGCTCGCTCGCGCATCCCAAGAGCCGCTGGGTGCCGGTCGGCTGGACGGAACTGCCGGGCTTCGGCGAAGACCCGCTGCACGAGGCGTGGATCGCGCTGCTGGCGAACTGCGTGCGACCCAACGCCGCCTTCGCGCCGCTGTGCCGCGACGTGCGCCAGCTGACCATCGCCACGCCCGAAGAGCAGCGCCAGTGGATGACCGAGCGGCTGCAGCCCTACCGCGTCGAGGCGCTGAACGGCCAGACCGAAGGCAAGCTCACCAGCTACTACGAGCCGGTGTACGAAGCCTCGCGCGTGCCCACCGCCACCTTCAACGTGCCGATCTACCAGGCCCCGGACGGCCTGGTGCCGCGCCGCCCCTGGTACACGCGCCAGGAGATCGAGACCCTGCCCGAAGCGCAGGCCGCGCTGCGCGGCCGCGAGATCGCGTGGATGGCCGACCCCATCGACGCGCTGATGCTGCACATCCAGGGATCGGGGCGCCTGCGCATCACCGAGGCCAACGGATACCAGCACACCGTGCGAATGGCCTTCTCGGCCACCAATGAGCAGCCTTACCGCAGCGTGCAGCAATGGCTGATCAGCCAGGGCGTGACCAAGGTCGGCAAGTGGCCTGACGACACCAAGGCCTGGGCCGCGCAGAACCCGCAGCGCGTGTCGCAACTGATGTGGAGCAATCCGCGCTACGTGTTCTTCCGTGAAGAGACGATGAGCGAGGTCGACGCCGCCTTCGGCCCGCGCGGCGCGCAAGGCGTGCCGCTCACGGCCGGCCGCTCCATCGCGGTCGACCGCGAGAGCATCCCGTACGGCACGCCGGTGTGGCTGGCGTCCAGCGGGCCGGCGGCGCAGCTGCAGAAACTGGTGGTGGCGCAGGATACCGGCAGCGCCATCCTCGGCGCGGTGCGCGCCGACTACTTCGCGGGCACCGGCGCCGATGCGGGCCGCCTCGCGGCGAGCATGAACCAGCCGCTGCGCCTGTGGGCGCTGTGGCCGAGGCAGTCGCCCGCTCCCTGAGCAGGGCACGGCACTTGGTAGATCAATTCAACCTGACGGGAGGCTGAGGGTTTCATTGAGCCGTCATACGAAGTGCCTAACTTCACGGGCTGGTTTCCTCCAATCCACGAAGAAAGACATTGCGCATGACCGCAAATACCCGCACCGACGATCCCTCGGTCGACCTCGACGACATCGGCACCAACCCCACGTCGAACCCCTCGTTCACCGACCTGATCGCCTCGCGCCTGAGCCGCCGCCACCTGTTCGGCCTGGGCGTCGGCACCGCCGGCACGGCACTGCTGCAGGCGTGCGGCGGTGGCGGCGGCGGAGGTGCCGGCTTCCCGGTCCTGCCTCCGGCGCCGGCCCCCGCACCGCCCGCACCTGCACCCGCGCCCGCGCCCGCGCCGGGGCCTGCGCCGGCCACCCCGATGAAGCTCGGCTTCAACGCCGTCGCCAAGAGCCTCGCCGACGTCGTGACAGTGCCTGCCGGCTACACCGCGAGCGTGCTGTATCGCCTGGGCGACCCGATCGCCGCGGGCGTCGCTGCCTACAAGAACGACGGCACCGACGACGCGACCACCTACGACCGCCGCGCCGGTGACCACCACGACGGCATGACCTTCTTCGGCATGAACGCGTCGAACAAGTGGGACGCTGCCAGCGCCTCGCGCGGCCTGCTCGCGATGAACCATGAAGCCATCACGTCGCTGTTCCTGCACCCCACCGGGCAGACCATCACCGGCAGCGGCAACGCGGCCGTCCGTACCGTCTCCGACGAAGTGCTGCGCGAGTTCTACCTGCACGGCGTGAGCGTGATCGAGGTCAACAAGAACGGCAGTGCCTGGAGCTACAAGCAGGATTCGAGCTTCAACCGCCGCGTGCACACGTTGACGGAAATGCAGTTCTCGGGCCCGGCCGCGAAAACCGACTACCTGAAGACCAAGTACTCGACCGACGGCAGCAAGACCCGCGGCACGCTCAACAACTGCGCCAACGGCACCACGCCCTGGGGCACCTACCTGACCTGCGAAGAGAACTGGGCCGGCTACTTCCGCCGCATCGCCGCGACCGACAACCCCAGCCGCAGCGCCAAGGAAATCGCCTCGTTCACCCGCTACGGCGTTGCCGGCACCGGCCGCGAACTCTGGGCCACCGTCACGCCCGACACGGCCGACAGCATCTACGGCCGCTGGAACACCCAGGTGGTCGGCGCCACCGCCACCGACGACTTCCGCAACGGCGCCCACACCTACGGCTGGGTGGTCGAGATCGATCCGTTCAACCCGTCCAGCACCCCGAAGAAGCGCACCGCCCTCGGCCGCTTCGGCCACGAAGGCGCCTGCCTCGGCCCGGTCGTGGCCGGCAAGCCGCTGGTCTGGTACATGGGCGACGACTCGCAGAACGAATACCTCTACAAGTTCGTCTCCACCAAGGGCTGGGACGCGGCCGATGTCGGCGGCGGCATGGCTGCCGGCGACAAGTACATGGACGACGGCAAGCTCTACGTGGCCAAGTTCAATGCCGACGGCACCGGCAACTGGCTGGAGCTTTCGCTCGGCGTGAACGGCATCACCTCCGGCAACGCGGCCTACCCCTTCGCCGACGCCGCCGACGTGGTGGTCAATGCCCGCCTCGCGGCCGACGTGGCCGGCGCGACGAAGATGGACCGCCCCGAGTGGACGGCCGTCAATCCGAAGAACGGCGAGGTGTACCTCACCCTCACCAACAACGCCGCGCGCACCATCGCCAACACCGACGCCGCCAATCCACGCTACTACAACGACCCCAAGGGCACGGCCCAGACGGCGCAGAAGGGCAACCCGAACGGCCACGTCATCCGCTTCGCCGATGCCGGCGGCAACCCGGCGGCCACCACCTTCAACTGGGACGTCTACCTGTTCGGCGCCCGCTCCACGGCGTCGGCCGACATCAACCTGTCCAACCTCGTGGCCGACAACGACTTCTCCAGCCCCGACGGCATGTGGTTCAGCCAGGCCTCCCCCGGCCTGCTGTGGCTCGAGACCGACGACGGCAAGTACACCGACGTGACCAACTGCATGCTGCTCGGCGCCCTGCCGGGCAAGGTGGGCGACGGTGCGGCGAAGACCATCACCAACGTCGATGGCGCCACCACCGCCACGCAGGCCACCTTCGTCGGCAAGGCACCGGGCACCGACGGCCTGCGCCGCTTCCTCGTCGGGCCGGTGGACTGCGAAATCACCGGCATCGCCGAATCGGGCGACGGCCGTGCGCTGTTCGTGAACATCCAGCACCCGGGCGAGAACACGGCCAAGGCCGACATCGGCGATCCGTCGAAGTACCTCAGCCACTGGCCGCAGGGCGGCACCGCGCGCCCGCGCTCGGCGACGCTGGTGATCACCAAGGACGACGGCGGCCTGATCGGCCTCTGAGCGACCACGATCGACTCCCCGCCCCTTCGGGAAACACCGAGGAACCGGCTTTGCCGGGCCTCCGGTGTTGCCCCCGGCGAGGGGGAAGGCGAAGCGACACGAAGTGCGCGAAGCCTGGGGGAGTACCTACTCTCTCGGCAACGGCAGCGCCGTTTTATATCTGACCTGCTTCAGTGCAAAGCTGGAGCGGATCTTTTCGACCCCTGGAATCGGCGTGAGCTGTTCCAGGATGAATTTCTCCAGCGCCGCCATGTCCGCCACCGCGATGCGGATCAGGTAGTCGCTGTCGCCCGTCATCAGGTAGCACTCCATCACTTCGTCGTGCTCGGCGATGCGCTGCTCGAAGTCGGCGAGCGACTGCTTGCTCTGCGTCGTGAGGCTGATCGAGATGAACACGTTGAGCCCCAAGCCCAGCGCCTTGGCGCGGAGGAGCGCCACATAGCGGCCGATCACGCCGTTCGCTTCGAGCACTTTCACGCGGGCCAGGCAGGGCGATGGCGACAGGTGCACGCGCCGCGCCAGCTCCACGTTCGACAGCGCGCCGTCGCGCTGCAGCTCGTCGAGAATGCGCAGGTCGATGGCGTCGAGTTGCATGAAGTGCCGGCAAGTGGAGGATTGGCGGAATTTTATGCTGCGACGCCCGCAGGGAATTGGCTTCGCCAGTAGCTAATTTTTTGCGCTGCGGCCTAAAGTGCCGATATGAACGCCCCGATTTCGCCCGACCAGATGCGTGCCCTGCTGCTCGACACGCCGCTCTCGCACGACCCCGACCCCGCCGAGACCGCCGAATGGCGCGACGCCTTCCTGGCGCTGGCGCAAACGCAGGGGCCGCAGCGCGCGAAGCAGATGCTGGTCGAACTGGCGCGCCTCGCGCGGCAACAGCGCATCGGCTGGCAGCCCGAACTCGCGACGCCGTACGTCAACACCATCGCGGTGGAAGACCAGCCGCCGTTCCCCGGCGACCTCGCCATCGAGGAAAGGCTCGCCTCGCTGATGCGCTGGAACGCGCTCGCGATGGTGGCCAAGGCCAACCAGGCGTATGGCGAACTCGGCGGCCACATCGCCAGCTACGCGAGCGCGGCCGATCTGTTCGAGACCGGCTTCAACCACTTCTTCCATGCGCGCAGCGAGCAGCACCGCGGCGACCTCGTGTTCTTCCAGCCGCACAGCGCGCCCGGTGTCTATGCGCGCGCGTTCCTCGAAGGCCGTCTCGGCGAAGAAGACCTCAAGCACTACCGCCAGGAGCTGACGGCACCGGCCTTCACGCAAGGCAGTGGCGCACGCGGCCTCAGCAGCTATCCGCATCCGTATCTGATGCCGGACTTCTGGCAGTTCCCCACCGGCTCGATGGGCATCGGCCCCATCAGTTCGATCTACCACGCGCGCTTCATGCGCTACCTCACGCACCGCAACCTGCTGAACTGCGAAGGCCGCAAGGTGTGGGGCGTGTTCGGCGACGGCGAGATGGACGAGCCCGAATCGATGAGCGCGCTGACGCTCGCCGCGCGCGAGAAGCTCGACAACCTCGTGTGGGTCGTCAATTGCAACCTGCAGCGGCTGGACGGCCCGGTGCGCGGCAACGGCCGCATCATCGACGAGCTCGAGAAGCTCTTCGCCGGCGCGGGCTGGAACGTCGTCAAGCTCGTGTGGGGCAGCGACTGGGACGGCCTCTTTGCACAGGACGTGAGCGGTGCGCTGGCCCGCGTGTTCGCCAACACCGTCGACGGCCAGATGCAGACCTTTGCGGCCAAGGACGGCCGCTTCAACCGCGACAACTTCTTCGGCCAGAACCCCGAACTCGCGCGCCTGGCCGAAGGCATGACCGACGAGCAGATCGACCGCCTCAAGCGCGGCGGCCACGACCTCGTGAAGATCCATGCGGCCTACGCGGCAGCGGCCAGGCACAAGGGCCAGCCCACCGTGATCCTCGCCCACACCAAGAAGGGCTACGGCATGGGCAGCGCCGCGCAGGGCAAGATGACCACGCACTCGCACAAGAAGATGGGCGACGTGGACCTGATCGAGTTCCGCGACCGCTTCAACCTGCCGCTGACCGACGCGCAGGCCATCGCGATGGATTTCTACCGCCCGGCCGAGGACAGCGCCGAGATGCGCTACCTGCGCCAGCACCGCGAAGCGCTCGGTGGCGCCATGCCGCGCCGCGAGACCGCCTGCGACATCGTGCCCAAGCCCGACATCGCAAGCTATGCGCAGTTCGCGACCGCTGCGGCCGGCAAGGAGATGAGCACCACCATGGCCTTCGTGCGCATGCTGGGCAACCTCATGAAGGACACCGCGCTCGGTCCGCGCATCGTGCCCATCGTGGCCGATGAGGCGCGCACCTTCGGCATGGCCAACCTGTTCAAGCAGGTCGGCATCTATTCGAGCGTGGGCCAGCGCTACGCGCCCGAAGACATCGGCTCGGTGCTGAGCTACCGCGAAGCGACCGACGGGCAGATCCTCGAAGAGGGCATCAGCGAAGCCGGCGCCATCGCGAGCTGGACCGCCGCGGCCACCAGCTACAGCGTGCATGGCCTGGCCATGCTGCCCTTCTACATCTACTACTCGATGTTCGGCTTCCAGCGTGTGGGCGATGCGATCTGGGCCGCGGCCGACCAGCGCGCACGCGGCTTCCTGCTGGGCGCCACCTCGGGCCGCACCACGCTCGGCGGCGAAGGCCTGCAGCACCAGGACGGCAGCAGTCACCTCGTGGCTGCGACCATCCCCAACTGCAAGGCCTACGACCCGGCCTATGCGGGCGAGATGGCGGTGATCGTCGACGCGGGCATCCGCGAAATGATGGTCGAGCAGAAGGACGTGTTCTATTACGTCACGCTCATGAACGAGAACTACGCGCAGCCGGATGTGCCCGAAGGTGCGGAAGGCGACATCCTGCGCGGGTGCTACCGCTTCGGCGTGTATTCGCCGGCCTCCGGCAAGGCGAAGAAGAAGGTCACGCTGATGGGCTCGGGCGCGATCCTGACGGAAGTCGTCAAGGCCGCGCAGCTGCTGGCCGAGGAAGGCATCGAGGCCGAGGTGTTCAGCGTCACGAGCTGGAGCGAGCTTGCGCGCGACGGGCTGGCCTGCGAGCAGCGCGCACTGGCTGGCGAAGAAGCCGGCACGCCCTTCATCGCGCAGCAACTCGGCAAGGGCAAGGCCCCGATCGTCGCTGCCACCGACTACGTGCGCGCCGTGCCCGAGAGCGTGCGCGCCTTCCTGCCCGACGGCCGCCGCTACCTCACGCTGGGTACCGACGGCTTCGGCCGCAGCGACACGCGCGCGGCGCTGCGCGGGTTCTTCGGGGTGGATGCCGCGAGCATTGCAAACGCCGCGCGGCACGCGCTGAACTGAGCGTCGGCGGTCGCGCAGGGCCTGCGTTAGAGTCGCAGGCCCCACCTCCATCGCACCCATGACCGCCCGCTTCCAGTCCCTCGCCCCCGCCGTCCGCCTCGCCGACCAGGTGGCCGATGCGCTCGCGGCCGAGGTGCGCAGCGGGCGTCTTTCCGAAGGCGACCGCCTGCCGACCGAGGCCGCATTGGCAGAGCAGTTCGGCGTGAGCCGTACCGTGGTGCGCGAGGCCGTGTCGCGGCTCAAGTCGCTGGGGTTGCTCGATTCGCGCCAGGGCAGCGGCGTGTACGTGCGCCCCGCCGGTGTCGAGCCGCTGCGCTTCGAGATGCCACACGTCGCCTCGCGCGAAGCCGTCATCCAGATGGTCGAGGTGCGCCGTGCGCTCGAGGCCGAAGTGGCCGCGCTGGCCGCCGAGCGGCGCACGGACGAAGACGTGCAGCGCATCCGCGACGCCATAGCCGCACTGCATGCGGCGGTCGAGGCGGGCGGCAACGGCGCCGACGAGGACGTGCGCTTCCACCGCGCCATCGCCGAGGCCGCGCGCAATCCCTTCCTGCTCGGCACGCTGCAGTACCTGCGGCAGTTCCTGCATGGCGCCACCCGCGTCACGCGCGCCAACGAGGCGCGCCGCGCCGACTTCGCGCGCGAGGTGGCGCAGGAGCACGCGCGCATCGTCGAGGCCATCGAGGCCGGCGATCCGCTGCGCGCGCGCGAGGCGGCCAAGAACCACATGGACAACGCGATCCGCCGCATCGAGCTGGCCGATCCTGCGTTCTGGCAGCAGGAAGGCGCGCAACTCGCGCGGCCCCTGGTCGAAGGCTGGCCTGTCGGCAGCTGAGTCCGCCGACACACAAAGACACCAGAAAGTCGCCGCAAGAGGCGTTGCCTCCGGGTTTCCCCGGGTCAATCAACAAAACTCAAATTTGTATGATGACCTGACAAATCAAGCGGGACAAACCTTTTCATGACTTCTTCCACCCTCCCGGCCGGCGCCGCGCACGCCACGCCGTCCGCCACAGCCGATGCCGCGCTCGAAAAGCGCACTTACGCCAAGGTGTTCTGGCGCCTCGTGCCCTTCCTCATGCTCTGCTACGTGGTCGCGTACCTCGACCGCGTCAACGTCGGCTTCGCCAAGCTGCAGATGGGGCAGGACCTGGGCTTCAGCGAAACCGTGTTCGGCCTGGGTGCGGGCATCTTCTTCCTCGGCTACTTCCTGTTCGAGGTGCCGAGCAACCTGCTGCTCAACCGCGTCGGGGCACGCATCTGGATCGCGCGGATCATGATCACCTGGGGCCTGCTCTCGGCCTGCTTCATGTTCGTGAAGACGCCGACCAGCTTCTACATCCTGCGTTTCCTGCTCGGCGTGGCCGAGGCGGGCTTCTACCCCGGCGTGATCCTGTACCTCACGCACTGGTACCCGGCCCACCGGCGCGCGCGGATCATCGCGGTGTTCATGTCGGCGATTCCGGTGGCGGGCATCTTCGGCAACCCGCTGTCGGGCTGGATCATGGACAGCTTCCACGGCGCGGCGTCGCTGAGCGGCTGGCAATGGATGTTCATCATCGAGGCCGTCCCGGCCGTGATCGTGGGCGTGATGGTGCTGGTCTACCTCGACAACGGCATTGCGCAGGCACGCTGGCTCAGCGGGGCGGAAAAGGCGCTGCTGCAGCGCGAGGTGGCGCGCGATGCCGAGCACGGCGCCAAGGGGCCGCACTCGGTGGCTGGCGTGTTCCGCGATGTGCGCATATGGTGGATGGCGTTGATCTACTTCGCCTTCGTCATGGGCCAATATGCGCTGACTTTCTGGTTGCCCACGCTGGTCAAGGCCACGGGTGTGAAGGGCAACCTCCACATCGGGCTGCTCAGCGCGATCCCGTTCGTCTGCGCCATCGTCGCGATGAACCTCTTCGGTCGCAGCGCCGACCGTCGCCAGGAGCGCCGCTGGCACCTGATCGTGCCCGCGCTGATGGGCGCCATCGGCTTCACGGTCGCGGCTTCGTACACGCAGAACACCGCCGTGTCGCTCGCCTTCCTGTCGCTCGCCGCAGCCGGCGTGCTGACCTGCGCGCCGCTGTTCTGGTCGCTGCCTACCGCCTTTCTGTCGGGCACGGCGGCTGCGGCCGGCATCGCGGCCATCAACTCGGTGGGCAACCTCGCGGGCTTCGTGAGCCCGTACCTCATCGGCTATCTGAAAGACCTGACGGGCAGCACGCAGATCGGCATGTACGTGCTGGCCGCGGCGCTGGTGCTCGGCGCCATCGGCGTGTGGCTTACGCCCAAGCAACTCGTGAATCGCTGATCGAAAGAACATCCTGATGACCTCTTCCTCCAACTCTCCAGTCGTCGGCCTCGTGGGCCTCGGCGCCATGGGCGCCGGCATGGCGCAATCGCTGCGCCGCGCGGGCCATGCGCCGCACGTGTTCGACGTGCGCCGCGAGGTAGCCGAAGCCTTCGCACGCGACGGCGGCACGGCCTGCGACACGCTGGCCGCGATCGGCGCGCAGTGCGACATCGTGGTCAGCGTGGTCGTGAATGCCGCTCAGACCGAGTCGGTGCTGTTCGGCGACGGCACCACGCCCGGATGCGCCGCGTCGATGAAGCCCGGCAGCCTGTTCGTGATGTGCTCCACGGTGGACCCGAACTGGTCGGTGGCGCTCGAGGCGCGCCTTGCAAAGCTCGGCATCCTGTACCTCGACGCGCCGATTTCCGGTGGCGCCGCCAAGGCCGCAAGCGGCCAGATGACGATGATGACCGCCGGCACGCCCGCCGCCTACGAGAAGGCCGGCGCCGTGCTCGACGCGATGGCCGCCAAGGTCTACCGCCTGGGCGATTCGGCAGGCGCGGGCAGCAAGGTGAAGGTCATCAACCAGCTGCTGGCCGGCGTGCACATCGCGGCCGCGGCCGAGGCGATGGCGCTGGGCCTGCGCGAAGGCGTCGACCCGACCGCGCTCTACGAGGTCATCACGCACAGCGCGGGCAACAGCTGGATGTTCGAGAACCGCATGGCGCACGTGCTCGCGGGCGACTACACGCCGCTGTCGGCGGTCGACATCTTCGTGAAAGACCTGGGGCTGGTGCTCGATGTGGCGCGGGCCAGCAAGTTTCCGCTGCCGCTGTCGTCCACCGCGCACCAGATGTTCATGCAGGCCTCGACCGCGGGCTATGCGCGCGAGGACGACAGCGCGGTCATCAAGATCTTTCCGGGCATCGAAGTGCCGGCTCCGAAAAAACAAGCCTGAAAGAAAGCAGAGAAGAGACACATGAACATCCTCATCACCGGCGGCTGCGGCTTCCTCGGCGCCCGCCTCGCCCGCACGCTGCTCGCGGACGGCAACCTCGCATTGGCCGGCGGTGCCGCGCAGCCCGTGTCGCGCATCACGCTGGCCGACCGCGTGCCGCCGCCCGCCGACCTGGCCGGCGACGCGCGCATCCAGTTCGTGCAGGGCGACCTGCTCGAACAACTCGGCAACGGCGCCCTGCCCATCGCCGACACGCAGCTCGTGTTCCATCTCGCAGCCGCAGTCAGCGGTGAATGCGAGGCCGACTTCGACCTCGGCATGCGCAGCAACCTCGACGCCACGCGTGGCCTGCTCGAAGCAGCGCGCCGCGCGGGTCACTCGCCGGTGTTCGTGTTCTCCAGCTCGGTTGCGGTGTTCGGCGATTCGCCCGAGCAGCGCCTGCCCGCCGTGATCGAAGACACCACGCTGCCCACGCCGCAGAACAGCTACGGCATCCAGAAATTCATCGGCGAGCAGCTGGTGGCCGACTTCACGCGCAAGGGCTTCGTGCAGGGCCGCAACGTGCGGCTCATGACGGTGTCGGTGCGCCCCGGCCGGCCCAACGGCGCGGCCTCCAGCTTCCTGAGCGGCATGCTGCGCGAGCCGCTGGCGGGCGAGCGAGCGCGCTGCCCGGTGTCGCCCGACACGCCGGTCGCGCTGGCCTCGCCCGGCAACACCGTCGCGGGCATCGTGCGCGCGGCCACGGCCAGCGCCGCCGAGTGGGGTGCGCGCACTGCCATCAACCTGCCCGCACTGACGACCACCGTGCGCGAGATGGCGCAGGCGCTCGAACGCATTGCCGGCAAGGAGGCAACCGGCCTCATCGACTGGGAACCCGACGCGGCCATCGCGAAGATCGTCACCAGCTGGCCCAGCCGCATCCACGCCGCACGCGCCGAGGCGCTGGGCCTGAAGGCCGACGCGAGCTTCGACGCCATCCTGCGCGACTACGTGCGAGAGAACGCGCAGGCCGTGAAGCTGCCGCTGAAGGATTGAAAGCCATGGCCAAACTCGTGCTCGGCTGCATCGCCGACGACTTCACCGGTGCCACCGATCTCGCCAACAACCTCGTGCGCGCGGGCATGCGCGTGGTGCAGGCCATCGGAGTGCCCGAAGGCCCACTCGACGCCGACGTGGATGCGGTGGTCGTCGCCCTCAAGTCGCGCACCATCGCCCCGGCCGAGGCCATCGCGCAGTCGCTCGACGCATTGCGCTGGCTGCAGGCGCAGGGTGCGCGGCAGATCTACTTCAAGTACTGCTCCACCTTCGACAGCACCGCGCAGGGCAACATCGGCCCCGTGACCGAGGCGCTGATGGACGCGCTGAACTGCGACTTCACCATCGCCACGCCCGCCTTCCCCGACAACAAGCGCACCGTGTTCAAGGGCTACCTGTTCGCGGGCGACGTGCTGCTCAACGAGAGCGGCATGCAGAACCATCCGCTCACGCCGATGACCGACCCGAACCTCGTGCGCGTGCTGCAGGCGCAGTGCAAGCGCAAGGTGGGGCTGATCGACTACGCGGTGGTGGCGCGCGGCGCGTCCGCAATCGACGAGCGCATCGCGCAGCTGAAGGCCGAGGGCGTGGGCATCGCCATCGTCGACGCGGTGTCGAACGACGACCTGCTGCGCATGGGCCCGGCGCTCGCGAAGATGCCGCTGCTCACCGCGGGCTCGGGCGTGGCCATCGGCCTGCCGGCCAACTTCGGGCTCGCGCCGTCGTCGCAGGCCAGCGCGTTGCCCAAGGCCGGTGGCAAGACGGCCGTGGTCTCGGGCAGCTGCTCGCTCGCGACCAACCGGCAGGTGCTCGATTTCATCCAGCGCGGCGGCCAGGCGATGGCCATCGACCCACTGCGCATCGCGGCAGGCGTGGACGTTGCGGCCGAAACGCTGGCCTGGGCCGCACCCCTGATCGACAAAGGCCCCGTGCTCGTCTACTCGACTGCCGAGGCCGGCGCCGTGAAGTCGGTGCAGGGGCGGCTCGGTGTCGAGGAAGCAGGCGCGATGGTCGAACGCACCATCGCCGCCATCGCGCGTGGCTTGGTCGAACGCGGCGTGCATCAGCTGGTGGTGGCCGGCGGCGAAACCTCCGGTGCCTGTGTGCAGGCGCTCGGCATCGCGCAGATGCAGATCGGCCCGCAGATCGACCCCGGTGTGCCGTGGTGTCATGCGCGCTCCGACGCCGCGCCCGAGACGGGTGTGCACATCGCACTGAAGTCCGGCAACTTCGGCAGTGACGATTTCTTCACCAAGGCCTTTACAGTGCTTGCATGACATCCGCTCTCTGGGTTTGCGTACTTCGCTGCTTTTCGGGGCGCGATCCCGCCGACGGGGTGCCTTGCTCCGCGAATGTCCCCCGGCCTGCGGCCTCCTCCTTTATTTCGCTGCGCAAGGCACCCCGCCAGCGTGATCGTTGGGCAGAGCAGTCGTTGATCAGCCGTGCACCCAGAGCGTGCCCTCGTGCACGGGGCGTCGGGTGCTCCCCGCAGCGAAATAAAGGAGGAGGCCGCAGGCCGGGGGACATTCGCGGAGGGGAGTACCCGGCGGCCTGTGCACGCGCCCCGAACAACAGTCCCAAGAACGCAAGCGAAGAAACCTGACATGAAAGAACCCGAAGCAAGAGAAGAAATCTGCCGCGTAGGCCGCAGCCTGTTCGAACGCGGCTACGTGCACGCCACGGCCGGCAACATCAGCGTGCGGCTGGACGACGATGGCTTCCTCATCACGCCAACCGACGCCTGCCTCGGGTTTCTCGACCCGGCGCGGCTTGCAAGGCTCGATGCAAATGGCCAGCAGACCAGCGGCGACCGCGCCAGCAAGACCATCGCGCTGCACACACGAATCTACGCAGCCGCACGCAAGTTCGATGCGAACACGGCCTGCGTGATCCACACGCACAGCACGCACTGCGTGGCGCTCACGTTGAACAATTCGGGTGACGAGCTGCTGCCCGCGCTCACGCCGTACTTCGTGATGAAGGTCGGCCACGTGCCGGTCATTCCGTACCATCGGCCCGGCGCGCCCGAAGCGGCCGAACAGGTGGCGCAGGCCATCGAGCGCCTCGGCGCTGCCGGCACGCCGATCCGCGCCGTGATGCTCACGCGCCTGGGTCCCAATGTCTGGCACGACACGCCGGCCGCTGCCATGGCCGTGCTCGAGGAACTAGAGGAGACCGCCCGGCTTCAAATGCTTGCGAGCGCCGCAAGGCCTGCACCGCTGAACGCCGAACAGATCGATGAACTGCGCCGCACCTTCGGGGCGCGCTGGTAGTAGAAACACCCCATGCCCCAATTCGCCGCCAACCTCTCGATGCTCTATCCGGAGCTCGCCTTTCTCGACCGCTTCGACGCCGCCGCGAAAGACGGCTTCAAGGCCGTGGAGTACCTCTTCCCGTACGACTTTTCGAAGGACGAAATCCTCGCAAGGCTGAAGCACAACGGCCTGCAGCAGGTGCTGTTCAACGGCCCGCCCGGCGACTGGAACGGCGGCGAACGCGGCCTGGCCTGCCTGCCCGGACGCGACGCCGAGTTCCGCGAAGGCATCGCCAGGGCCATCGACTACGCCGTGGCACTCGACTGCCCGCGCATCCACGTCATGGCCGGCCTCGTGCCCGAAGGCCTGGAACGCGATGCGCTGCGGCCCGTGTACCTGGACAACCTGCGCTGGGCCGCGGCCGAAGCTGCCAAGGCAAACCGCGATGTGCTGATCGAGCCGATCAACACGCGCGACATTCCAGGCTTCTTCCTCAACCGCCAGGACCAAGCGCACGAGATCGTCGAGGCCGTCGGCGCACCGAACCTCAAGGTGCAGATGGACCTGTACCACTGCCAGATCGTCGAAGGCGACGTGGCCATGAAGATCCGCAAGTACCTGCCCACCGGCCGCGTCGGCCACATCCAGATCGCCGGCGTGCCCGAGCGCCACGAGCCCGACATCGGCGAGCAGAACTATCCGTACCTGTTCGACGTGATCGACGAGGTGTCGGCGCAGTGCGGATGGCAGGGCTGGGTCGGCTGCGAATACCGGCCGCGCCGCGGTTCGGAGCCGGGTGGCACCTCGGCCGGGCTCGGCTGGTTGCGCGCCTTGCAGCAGCGCGCATGAAGCTCGAAGCGCTGCGCATTCCAGTGCCGCTGCGAGGTTTCGCGGCGGGCGATGCGCAGCTGTTCGACGTCACGCTGGCCGGCGACAGAGTCGGGTCCGTCGTGGCCAGCGCTCAACAGCAGCACGCGCGCGGCACGCTGCTGAGCGCACTGGTCGAGGCGCATGCGCACATCGACAAGAACTACACCGTGCAGGACGTGGGTGCGGCGCAGGGCAACCTGTTCGCCGCCATCGACCGCATGGACAAGCACCGCGACAGCTGGACCGGCGAGTCGCTGCGCCTGCGCATGGAGCGCGCGCTGCACGACGCATGGCAATCGGGCACGCGCGCGCTGCGCACGCACCTCGACTGGGTGCAGCCCGAGCCGCCCGCTGCCCTGCCCGTGTTCGAGGCACTGCGCGAAGAATGGCGCGGCCGCGTCGAGCTGCAGTTCGTTTCGCTCACGCCGCTCGACCTGTTCGCCGACCTCGCCGCGGGCGAGCGCATCGCACGCGAGGTGAAGCGTGCGCGTGGCGTGCTCGGCGCGTTCGTCTACCGCAACGAAGGCATCGTCCACAAGCTGGGGCGCGTGTTCGACCTCGCGCAGCAGCACGGGCTGGGGCTCGACTTCCATGTCGACGAAGGCCTCGACGCCGAAGCCAGCGGCCTGCGCAGCATCGCGCAACTGGTGCGTGCGCGCAATTTCAGGAACGGCGTGGCCTGCGGCCATGCCTGCTCGCTGTCGGTGCAGGGCGATGGCGTTGCCAACGAAACGCTGGCGCTGTGCGCCGGCGCGGGCATTCACCTCATCGCGCTGCCCACCACCAACCTCTACCTGCAAGGCGCGTGGGACCGCACGCCCGTGCAGCGCGGCATCACGCGCATCCGCGAGGCGGCGGCATGGGGCTTGCGTGCGAGCCTGGCAACCGACAACGTGCAGGACGCCTTCTATCCCTACGGCAGCTACGACCTTCTGGAGACCTTCGGCCTCGGTGTGCAGATGGCGCACCTGGCGCCGGCCTCCGACTGGTTCGACGCCGTCACCGTGAGCCCCGCGAAAGCCCTGGGGCTCGCATGGAACGGGCGCATCGCGCCGGGCTGCCCGGCGGACCTGATGGTGTTGGCGGCCACCGACGAACACGAACTCATCGGCCCGCGCGGACGGCAACGCACCGTCATCCGCGCCGGCCGGATCCTCGAGAAAAATCTGGAGAAAACCCAATGAGCATGGGCAAGCCAATGGCCAACTACGCCGCCGCCAAGCGCGTCGGCGATTTCGTCTTCATGAGCGGCGTGGTCGCGGTCGATCCGGCCACGCGCCGCGCCGTCGCGGGCTACGACGCGATTCCCGAGGCCGCACGCACCGCGCTGCAGGGCGTGGGCTACGCTACGGGCCAGATGTCGGTCGATGTGTTCGAGGCGCCCATCGTCGCGCAGAGCTGGTTCGTGCTCGAACGCATCCGCCAGATCGCGGCCGAGCACGGCGGCACGATGGAAGACGTGGTGAAGCTGGTGCAGTACTTCCGACACCTGCCGCACTACGCGTTCTACAACCGCGTGCGCGGGCTGTTCTATCCGGGCGAACCACCGGTGAGCACGGTGGTCGAGGTGTCGCGTTTTCTGCCAGGGGACGAGGTGCTGGTCGAGGTCGAGGCGACCATGTACCTGCCGCAGCAACGCGCTACCTGACCCCCGCCCCCTTCAGCAAAAACTCCGTCACCTGCTCGATCAGGTAGCGCCGGTCCTTGTCATCGCCCTGTTGGGCCACGTTGCGGAAGTACGCGGCCTGGGTGGCGTGGTCGGCATAGAACTGCGTCACGGCCCAGATGTGGAACAGCACCAGCATCGGGTCGGCCTTGTCCATCAGGCCCTGGTTCATCCAGTTCTGGATCACCGCGGCGGCCTGGTCGGTGCGCTGCTTGCTCGTGTCCATCATGTCGTCGATGACCGGCGCGCCGCGCAACATCTCGGCGGTGAAGATGCGCGATCGCAGCGGATGCTCGAACGAGAACATCATCTTGCGCTCGATCAGGTCGCCCAGCACCTTGCGCGGGCCGAAGGCCTCGTCGCTGAAGCCGAACACCACGATCCAGTCGGTGAGGATGTCCTGCAGCACCTGGCGATACAGCGCTTCCTTGCTCTCGATGTAGTAGTGCAACTGCGCTTTCGAGAGCCCGGCCTTGTCGGCAATGGCCTGCGTCGATGCGCCGGCCAGCCCCTCGCTGGCGAACACCTCGATGGCGGCCTGGTTGATGAGGCCGAGCACCTGCGTGTACTTGCGCGAACGGCCGCGCGTGGCGGGCGCCTCGCCGTCGCTTTCTTCGTTGACGGGAGGGCGCGCGCTCACAGCTGGAGTTCCAGTTCCTGCCCCTTGGCGCGCGAGCAGCACAGGGCGACCTTGTGGCGGCGCTCGCTGCCCGTGAGGCAGAAGTCGCGATGCTCCGCACCTTCGCCGTCGCCCTCGACCACGCAGGTGCCGCACAGGCCCTGCTGGCACGACACGGGGATGTCGATGCCGACTTCGTGCAGCGCGTCGACGGCAGTCTGATCTGCGGCAACGGGCACGCTGATGCCGCGCCGTGCGAGCTTCAGCGTGAAGGGCAGGCCGGTTGGGGTGCTGGCATCGGTGGGTGCGGCGAAATATTCGGCGTGCAGCGCGTCCTCGGGCCAGTGCGCGGCCGCGTCGCGCACCGCCTGCATGAAGCCGCCGGGGCCGCACACGTACAGGTGCGTGCCAGGTGCGGGTTGGGCCAGCAGCGCTCGCAGGTCGATGCGCTGCGAGGCGTCGCCCTGGTCGAGATGCAGCCGCAGATGCGGTGCCAGCGCGGGCGCGCGCAGCGCCTCGGCGAACGCCAGATGCTCTTCGCTGCGCGCGAACACGCATAGCGTGAACCCGGCGCCGCGCGCGGCAAGCGCCTGCGCCATCGCCAGGAGCGGCGTCATGCCGATGCCGCCGGCCATCAGCAGATGGTGCGCGGCCTCCTCGCGCAGCGGAAAAGTGTTGCGCGGCGCGCTGATCGCGAGCAGGTCGCCTTCACGCACACGCTCATGCATCGAGGCCGAACCGCCGCGGCTCGCGGCCTCGCGCTTCACGCCGATCACGTACGAGGCGGCGTTCGATGGCCCGCGTGCCAGCGAGTACTGGCGCGAGAAGCCGCCCGGCATGTGCACGTCGATGTGCGCGCCGGCCTCGTAGGCCGGCAGCGGCCGGCCCCACGGATGGGTCAGTTCGAAGGCCAGTATTTCAGGCGTCTGCCGCGAGATGCGTTCGACGCGGACGGTGAGCGTGCGTTCGAGGCTCATGATGATGTGTCTCCCTGCTTTCTGCGTTCTCTAGATGCTGCCCAGCTTGCGCGACACGCGCTCGATGAAGTGGCTGCGGTCGCTTGCAGTCACGGCGTTCATGTCGTGCAGCTGCAGCCACGTCACCTTGCAACGCCATGCGAACAGCGCGCGCAATGCACGCGTGAACAGCCGCCGGCCCGGGTCGCCGATCACCATCACGAACCAGCGCGGCGAGCCGCCGGTGGTCACCACCGTGAGCCGCTGGATGTGCCGCAGCCCCGACTTCGCGATCTGCCCCTTGCGCTGCGCCGGCAGGAAGGCCACGCCCGGCAGCCACACCCGTTCGAGCCAGCCCTTGAGCATCGACGGCGGTCCGTGGAACCAGGTCGGAAACACGAACACCAGGTGCTCGGCCCACAGCAGCGCCTCGACGTGGGGTTTCACGCGTTCGCGGATCAGGTCGGGGTTGTCGAGGTAGGCGATGCGCTCTTCGCGGGTCAGCGTCGGGTCGAAGCCCTCGGCGTACAGGTCGATGGCCTTGACGGGGTGCCGCGGCTGGAGCGCCTCGAGCGCGGTGCGGTAGAGCGCGTGGTTGAAGCTGTCAGGGTTCGGATGGCAGTGGATGACTAGCGTTTTCATGGTTGAGGGCCGGTTCGCTCAGCGGTTTTTGTCGCTGGCGAGACGGGGTCAGAGCCCAGGGGATAAAAGGCCGCGCAGTGCCTTATGGCAACCCAGGCGCCGGCATCTGACCCCGGCGCAAGCCCCGCGCGACCCTCGAGAAAAAACGAAACTGCCTACTTGCCTGTCAGCTTCTTGCGGACGTCGACACCGACGCCCTTGTTCACGAACTGTGTGGTGACGACCTTCGACAGGTCGACCTCGCCCGGCTTGTACAGGCCGGCCTTGACCATCTTGTCGTAGAAGTCCTTCACGCGCGCCTCGTCCATCGCGCCGATGCCCTTGGCGAGCGATTCGCCGCTGTCGACGATGCCCATCTTCTTCATCAGCTCGATGGAGCCCTGCGATGCGGCCACGGGCGAATCGGGGTTGATCTTGGCGATCATCTCGTTGGCCGCCTTGTTGTCGCCGTAGAGGTAGTTGTTCCAGCCGATGATCGAGGCCTCGACGAACTTGCGCACCGTCTCGGGCTTGGTCTTGATCAGGTCGGCGCGCGTCTCGATGGTGGTCGAGTAGGTCGAGAAGCCGTTGTCGGCCAGCAGCTGCACCACCGGGTCGAAGCCGGCTTGCGCTTTGATCGACAGCGGCTCCGAAATCGCGTAGCCCTGCTGGATCGATTTCTTGTCGGCCAGGAACGGGCCGACGTTGAAGGTGTAGGGCTTGAGCTGCGAGTCCTTGAAGCCGTGCTCCGACTTCATCCACTGCCAGAAGCTGAATTGGCCGTCCTTGCCGATGAAGGCCACGGGCGCCTTGGCCATGTCCTTGAAGGTGTCGAAGCCCTGGCCCGGGTGCGCGAACATGGCCTGCGGGTCTTTCTGGAAGAAGGCCGCGACGACCACGGTGGGCACGCCGTTCTTCACGTTGTCGAAGGACTGCAGCAGGTTGCCGGTCATCAGGAAGTCGACCTTGCCGGCCGGCAGCATTGGCCGGTTGTTGACCATCGGTCCGCCCTGCTGGATGTCGACGTCGAGGCCGTACTTCTTGTAGGTGCCATCCACCAGCGCCTGGTAGAAGCCGCCGTGGCCGGCCTGCGCCTTCCAGTTGGTGGCGAATACCACTTTTTCCTGCGCCTGCGCGGCGAAGGCTGCGGCCGAGAGGGCCAGGGCGAGAGCGAGCGGACGAATGGTCAGGGCGGGGACGCGCATGGCAGTGGACTCCTGGGGTTGAATGCGACTTGGGATTCTCATGTCAGTTGTTTGTTGCGCAAGGGGTTTTGTTCTTGTCTTGTCTTGGCGCCTTTGTTCGGGGTGCGTGCACAGGCCGCCGGGTACTCCCCTCCGCGAATGTCCCCCGGCCTTCGGCCTCCTCCTTTATTTCGCTGCGGGGAGCACCCGACGCCCTGTGCACGATGGGCGCTGCCGTTGTTTCGCTCGATCAACAAGTGCTCTGAACGTTCACGCCGATGCGGGGGCCTTTTTCGCGAAATAAAGGAGGAGGCCGAAGGCCGGGGGACATTCGCGAAAAAGGTCACCGTGTCGGCGTGAGCGCGCCCCGAATGGCGGCACACGTCACGCACAACACAAAGAACAAGACCCCGAAGTTCCATCTCAGCGCTCGACAGCCATGTCCGGCGTCCATCCGCGCGTCTTGCCGGGGTTCATCAACCCCATCGGATCGCTGCGCTTCTTGAACTCGATCTGCTGCGTGTCGATGGTCTTCATGCCGCCGTCCTCGATGGTGACGACGTGCGGATTGAAGATCTTGCAGCCGCCCTGCGACTCGATCTCGCGGATCAGCTCGTACTGGTGGGCCTCGCCCTTCCAGCGCACCAGCAGGATGCCGAAGGTGCCGCACTCGCCGTTGGCGCGTGCGAAGTCCTGGTGCTGCAGCACGTCGTCGCCGAAGATTTGCAGATGCCGCTCGACAACCGATGGATCGAAGGGCTGGGCGTAGGCAACCTGCAGGTAGGTCCAGCTGCGGTCGGCCTTCAGTGCCTGCAGCGTCGTGTGGTTGAACGCGCACTCGTAGGCCGGGGGCAGGCCGTGGGCGAGCAGCTCGGCCTCGGTGCCGGCGACGGAGATCGTGCCGCCCTGTGCCTCGGCGAGGGCGCGGAAGTCCGCCATCGACTCGGGCGAGACCATGGCGAACACCGCATGCCGGTCGCGCGGAAAGCGGTCGCGCATCGCCGTGTAGTAGGGCGAGAAGCGCGCCTCGACCGTGGACAGCAGGAAGATGTCGAGCGAGGGCGCCTGTGCCGCGATCCCGAAGTCGAGCGCGCCGCGGTACGTTTCGAACAGCACCGTGCAGTGCACCCATTCGACGGCCGGGCTCAGCGCGACCTCGACGTCGAGGATCACGCCGTTGGTTCCATAGGCGTGGTGCACTTGCTGGATCTCGTCGCCATGCAGCTCGATGACGCGCGGCTCGCGCTCCACCGTCATCACGCGCGCGCGCAGCAAGTTGCCGGGGTCGCGCAGGATGCCGTGGCGGAACGAGCCGATGCCGCCGAAGCCGCCCGCGATGAAGCCGCCGATGCTGGCCACGTGCCAGGTCGAGGGCCACATGCGCAGCGCCTGGCCGGTCTCGCGCGCAGCGAGGTCGATGTCGTGCATGCGCGCGCCGGCTTCGACGCGGATGCGGCCGTCCTGGATGTCGAGCACGCGGCACATCTGCGTCACGTCGAGCACGATGCCGCCCTCGAGCGGTACGCACTGGCCGTAGTTGCCGGTGCCGCCGGCGCGCACGGTGAGCGGCAGCTTCCACTTGGCCGCAACCGCAGCCGCCTGCCGCACGTCGTCCTCGGTGCTGACCTTGACGACGAGGTCGGCCACGCAGCCCGCGAGCTGCGCGGTGAGGATGGGGCTGTACCAGTAGAAGTCTTTCGACAGCTGTTTGCGCTGGGCCGGCGCGGTGATCAGGTTGAGGCCGCGCAGGTCATTGCGCACGGCTTTCCAGTCGATGACGGCGTGCATCGCTCTAGCGTTCACGGCGCATCTCGCTTTCGTGCCAGTGGCCGAGCACGAGGCGTGACAAGGCGGCGAACACGATGAAGATCACGATGCCCAGCAGCGACACCAGCAGCAGCGCCGCGAACATCATCGGGATCTCGGTGCGGAAGCTCGACTCGAGGATGCGCGAAGCCAGCCCCGTTTCCTTGCCCGCCGTGCCGGCCGTGAACTCGGCCACCACCGCACCGATCAGGCTCAGCCCGCCCGCGATCTTCAGGCCCGCCATGAAGTACGGCAGCGCGCTGGGCGCGAGCAGGTAGCGGAAGGTCTGCCACGGCGAGGCCTTGTAGAGCTGGAACAGGTCGCGAAGATTGCTGTCGGCGCTTTTCAGGCCGATGACGGTGTTCGACAAGATCGGAAAGAAGGCCACGATCCACGCGCACAGCAGCAGCGCCGCAGTGGTGTTCGACACGTAGATCAGGATGAGCGGCGCGATCGCGATGATCGGCGTCACCTGCAGGATCACGGCGATCGGGAAGAGGCCTATTTCCACCCACTTGAAGAGCGCGAACGCGATCGCCAGAAGCACGCCACCGACGATGGCCGCGCCGAGCGCGAGCAGCGTGAGCTTGACCGTGAACCACAGGGCGCTGGAGAGCGAATCCCAGTTGTCGAACAGTGTGCGAAGAATGAGCGAGGGTGCGGGGAGGATGTAGTGCGGGATGTTGTTGGAGCGCACGGTCCATTCCCAGAGCAGCAGGAGCGCCGCGATGATGACGACGGGCACCACGATGCGCAGCATCGACTCGCGGCGGCGCAGCTTGTCTTCGTGGGCGCGCAGCGTGGCCTCGGAGGGGGCGTCGTCTGCTGCGGGGTCGGCGTTGGCGATCAGCGTGGTCATCTCTGCTCTCTTACCGTTCGTTGTGCTTTGCGGAGGTGTGTTCGGGGCGCGTGCACAGGCCACCGGGTACTCCCCTCCGCGAATGTCCCCCGGCTTCGCCTCCTCCTTTATTTCGCTGCGGGGAGCACCCGGTGCCCTGTGCACGGTGGGCGCTCTGCTCATGCCGGCAGTTCAACCGCTCTGCTGATCGATCACGCCGGCGGGGTGCCTTGCGCAGCGAAATAAAGGAGGAGGCCGCCGGCCGGGGGACATTCGCGGAGCAAGGTACCCCGTCGGCGTGATCGTGCCCTGAACAAACCACGTCACGCAAAGAGGCGGTTTCAGTGATCGATGTCGAGGCCATGCAGCGCTCCATGCAGGGATTGGGACACCGCCGTGCAATGCGCGTTGTAGCGGCTCGATGTGCGGAACTCTTCGCCGCGCGGGTAGGGCTCGTCGATGCGTATCTCGTCGATCACGCGCCCCGGTCGAGCCGCCATCACGACGATGCGGTTCGACAGGTACACCGACTCGTACACGCTGTGCGTGACGAACACCACCGAGAAGCGGTGCTCGCGCCAGATGGCGAGCAGGTCGTTGTTGAGCTTGATGCGCGTCATCTCGTCGAGCGCGGCAAAGGGCTCGTCCATCAGCAGCAGGCGCGGGTGCGTGACCAGCGCACGCGCGATCGACACGCGCATCTTCATGCCGCCCGACAGCTCGCGCGGATACACGTCGGCAAAGCGCGAGAGGCCGACCATCTCCAGCGCCTGCTGCACCACCGGCGCCGCCGCGTCGCGGCTCATGCCGGCGAGCTTGAGCGGCAGCCACACGTTGTCGAACACCTTGGCCCACGGCATGAGCGTGGGCTCCTGGAACACGAAGCCCAGGTCGCGGTCGCTTTGCGTCTTGCCGGTGTTGGCGCCCGACCAGTGCATGTCGCCCGAGCTGAGCCGCGTGAGCCCCGCGATGAGGCGCAGCGCGGTGCTCTTGCCGCAGCCCGAGGGGCCGAGGAAGCTGATGAAGTCGTGCTCGCCGATGTCGAGCGACATGCCCTGCAGCGCGAGCGTGCCGTTCGCAAAACGCTTGCTGACGTTGCGCAGGGTGACCAGTGGCGGCGGGGTGGGGATGGACATCATTTCCAGGCCGGTTCGTTGGCGAGGCGCGAGAGCGGAAAGCGGTCGACCTCCTGCAGCAGCTCGACGAAGCGGCGGCCCACGTGGTCGAGCACCGCCGCGCCCTTTTCGGCCGTGGCACGCGTGGCGTCGCCGGCGGCGCCCGCGGGGTTGATGTCGTGCATCTGCCAGCCGAGCTTGCCGCTGGGGGTGATCGAGAGGAACTTGTTCTCGGCGGCCAGTTGCTCCGTCATCGAGCTGAAGTTCTGGAACCGGTCCTTGCGCACATGGTCGGGCGCGAGGTGCAGCATGACCGAGCTTTCGAGGTCGCCGGCGTGGATGCCGTGCCGGCCCTCGTGCGCGGTGAACAGGCCCTCGGGCAGGCCCAGCGTGTACCAGTTGGCGGCCACGACCATCATGTCGTGTTCCTCGCGCAGGTCGCGCGCCACGATGTCCATCACGCTCATCTGGCCGCCGTGGCTGTTGTAGAGCACCAGCTTGCGCACGCCGGCCTTCGCGACGCAGGCGCCGATGTCCTTCCACAGCGAGATCAGCGTGTTGGCGGACACCGTGAGCGTGCCCGGGTAGCGCGAATGCTCGTTGCTCTTGCCGTAGGGCACGGTGGGCAAAAACAGCACCGGCAGGTCGTCGGGCAGGTGCGGCAGCGTGGCGCGGACCATGCCGTCGATGGTGGCGGTGTCGGTCGACATCGGCAGGTGCGGGCCGTGCTGCTCGGTCGCGCCCACGGGCAGCACGGCAATGAGCCGTTCACGGTCGAGGCGGGAGAACTCTTCGCTGGTCAGGTCGGACCAGAAACGGCTGCGCAAGGGGACCGGGTTCATCGTGGCGTACCTCGTGGTGACGGGCAGTGGAGCGCGGATGATGATCTAAATTATCCAATCGGTCAAAAAAAGTTGGATCGCGGGTTACCCACGCCGCGGCCGCCGAATGCAGCACCCCTTGATGGCGGCTCTCCTTGGGCATATAAGTCGTTCATGTTTCCTCGGCTTGTCGCAAGGCGGAAAGGGGACGCTATGAAGAGACGCATCTACTGGCTGATGCCGGACCTGGCGAGCGCCAGGCGGGCGATGGACGATCTGGTGCGGGCGCGCGTCGACGTTGCGCGCATTCATTTCGCCGGACCGGAAGGCATGGACATGGCCGGGCTCCATGCGGCCAACGTATGGCAAACCTCGGACGTGGTCCACGCTGCCAAGACCGGATGGGCGGTCGGCAGTGCCTGCGGCATCGTCGTCGGCCTCTTGGCCGCCCTGATGTTTCCGATCTTCGGCGACGACCCCGAATGGGAAGTGGCCGTGCTGGTGGCCGTCGTGGGTGGCGTGGTCGGGACCTGGTCGGCCAGCATGATCGGCATTTCCATTCCGAGTCCCAGGCTGCAGCGTTTCGAGGGCGCCATCGCGCAGGGCCAGATCCTGCTGATGGTGGACTTGCCGCGTTCGCGCGTGCGGGACATCGAGGCGCTGCTGCAGTCTGCGCATCCCGAGGCCCGGTTCGAGGGCGAAGAGCCGCGAATCCCGGCGTTTCTCTGAAGCGCGAATGAGCCCTGAACCCATGATGCCGAGCCGAGGGACCGCACATGATCATGGCCGTCGCCCTGTTGCTCATCGTGCTCGGCTCGGTGCTGTTCCACGTCTTCAATCCATGGTGGACGACGCCCCTGGCTTCGAACTGGCAGCCGATGGACGACACCCTGACCATCACGCTGGTGATCACGGGGATCTTCTTCGTCGTCATCAACCTGTTCGTCGCCTACATGCTGGTGCGCTTTCGCCATCGCGAGGGGCACCGTGCGGCGCATGAGCCCGAGAACAGGAAACTCGAGCGCTGGCTGATCGGCGGCACCACCGTCGGCATCATGGCGCTGCTGGCGCCCGGCCTCGTGGTGTACGCGAACTACGTCAGGGAGCCCCGCGACGCGCTCGTGCTGGAGGTGCTGGGCCAGCAGTGGCAATGGCGCTTCCGCTTCCCGGGGCCGGACGGCAAGCTGGGCGCGACCGATGCGCGCTTCGTCAGCGCCACCAATCCGTTCGGGATCGACCCGGGCGACCCTGCCGGGCAGGACGACCTCCTGATCCCCGGCGACGAGGTGCACCTGCCGCTCGGCAAGCCGGTGCTGGTGCTGATGCGCTCGAACGATGTGCTGCACGACTTCTTCGTGCCGCCGTTCCGCGCCCGGATGAACATGGTGCCGGGGCAGGTCAGCCGCTTCTGGTTCACGTCGACCGTCGCAGGCCGCTACGAGGCGCTCTGCGCGCAGCTGTGCGGCGTGGGCCATCCCAACATGCGCGGCTACGTGGTGGTGGAGGACCCGGCGAGCTACCAGGCCTGGTACGCGGCGCTGCCGAGCTTCGCCAAGTCGCAGGCCAAGGCGCCCGAGGCGCCGGCCGCCCCGGGCGGCCCGGCCGGCGGCGGCGCACGCGTCGAGCAGGGGCGCGCGCTGGCGGACGCCAAGGGCTGCGTGGCCTGCCACACGGTCGACGGCAGCCCGCGCGTGGGGCCGACCTGGAAGGGCCTGCACGGCAAGACCGAGACCATGGCGGACGGCTCCACCGCGCTGGTCGACGAAGCCTATCTGCGCAGCTTCATCCGCGATCCGCAGGCCCGCCATGTGAAGGGCTTCCCGCCGGTCATGCCCAAGATCGAAATGACCGATGAAGAACTGGCCGCGCTGGTGGCCTACATCCAGAGTCTGGGCAGCCCGCCGGCGCAGGCTGCCGCCGAACAGAAGGCTGCGCGATGAACTCTTCCTCGCCCACGGGGCAGGCCATGTCCCACGCCGACGACGCCGGGCACCCCGCGCCGCAGAGTTTCCTGACCCGCTACGTCTGGAGCCAGGACCACAAGGTGATCGCTGTCCAGTACGCCTGCACCGCCATCGCGGTGGGCGTGGTGGGCGTGGTGCTGTCCAACCTGATGCGGCTGCAGCTGGGCTTTCCGGGCCAGTTCGACTTCATCAACGCCGAGCGCTACTACCAGTTCGTGACCATGCACGGGATGATCATGGTGATCTACCTGCTCACGGCGCTGTTCCTCGGCGGCTTTGGCAACTACCTGATCCCGCTGATGGTGGGGGCGCGGGACATGGTCTTTCCCTACCTCAACATGTTGAGCTTCTGGGTCTACCTGCTGTCGGTGGTGGTCCTGATGGCGAGCTTCTTCGTCCCGGGCGGACCTACCGGCGCGGGCTGGACGCTGTATCCGCCGCAGTCGATCCTGCCCGGCACGCCGGGCCATGCGGGCGGCATCGTGCTGATGCTGGTGTCGCTGCTCATCTTCATCGTGGCGACCACGATGGGCGGCCTCAACTACGTGACCACCGTGCTGCAGGCGCGCTGCGAAGGCATGACGCTGCTGCGCATGCCGCTCACGGTGTGGGGCATCTTCGTCGCCACCATCCTTGCGCTGCTCGGCTTTCCGGCATTGTTCGTCAGCGGCGTGATGCTGCTGCTCGACCGGACGCTGGGCACCAGCTTCTTCATGCCGGCGCTGGTGTCGATGGGCCAGGTGACGGGCTACAAGGGCGGCAGCCCGCTGCTGTTCCAGCACCTGTTCTGGTTCTTCGGCCACCCAGAGGTCTACATCGTGGCGCTGCCGGCCTTCGGCATCGTCTCCGACCTGATCAGCGTGCACGCGCGCAAGTGCATCTTCGGCTACCGCATGATGGTGTGGGCCATCGTGGCCATCGGCGCGCTCAGCGTGGTGGTCTGGGCGCACCACATGTTCGTGAGCGGCATGAACCCGTACTTCGGCTTCTTCTTCGCGACCACCACGCTGATCATCGCGGTGCCCACCGCGATCAAGGTCTACAACTGGATCCTGACGCTGTGGCGCGGCGACATCCACCTGACGGTGCCGATGCTGTTCGCGCTGGCCTTCCTCTGCACCTTCCTCATCGGCGGGCTGACCGGGCTGTTCCTCGGCAACGTGAGCGTGGACATCCCGCTCTCGGGCACCTATTTCGTGGTGGCGCACTTCCACATGGTGATGGGCGTGGCGCCGCTGCTGGTGGTGTTCGGCGGCATCTACCACTGGTTTCCCAAGGTCACGGGCCGCATGCTCGACGACCGGCTCGGCCGGCTGCATTTCTGGATCACCTTCCTCGGTACCTACGCGGTCTTTTTCCCGATGCACTACCTCGGCGTGCTGGGCATGCCGCGGCGCTACTACAACTTCGATGGCTACAAGTTCATTCCGCCGTCGGCGTTCAGCCTGAATGAAGTCATCACCGTGATCGCGATGATCATCGCCCTGGCCCAGCTGCTGTTCATCGTCAACCTGGCCTGGAGCGCCTGGCGCGGCCGACCGGCCGACGCCAACCCATGGCGCGCCGCCTCGCTCGAATGGCAGACGCCGACGACGCCGCCGGGCTACGGCAACTGGGGGCCGCGGCTGCCGGTGGTCTACCGGTGGGCCTATGCCTATGGAGAGCCGGGCGCGGCGGAAGATTTCATCGCGCAGAACGCGCCGCCGCAAGCCGGGGCCGGGGAGCCCGAGCCGGAAGGCCAGAGCGAGGTGCGGGGAGCGCCGGCATGAGCGCAGCGCCGGGCCGTTCCCAAGCAAGCTCGCACCGCAGTGCGCAGCACGGAGGTCTCTTGATGGCCGCGGTTGCTGCCTGGAGCGACCGCGGCCGGCCCCGCGATGCGCGCGCGAGCGCGGCCAGCATCGGCCTGTGGGTCTTCATGGGCGTGGCCACCGCGCTGTTCTCGCTCTTCATCGTGGCCTACGTGATGCGCATGAGCGGCGACGACTCGATGACGATCGCGCTGCCGTGGCAGCTCTGGCTCAGCTCGGCGCTGCTGGTGGCGGGCAGCGTGGCGCTGCAAGGGGCCGGTGGTGCATCGCGCGGCTCCGACGCGATGCGGACGCGTCGCCTGCTGCTGGCGGGCGGCCTCTGCGCGGCGGGCTTCCTGAGCGTGCAGCTGTGGGCCTGGCAGGCGCTGCTGAGCGCTCAGGTGATGCCGGCCGGCAATCCGGCGGGCAGCTTCTTCTATTTGTTGACCGCGATGCACGGACTCCACCTGGCGGGTGGGCTGGTCGGGTGGGCCTGGACGGCGCACGCCGCATGGCCCGATCCCGCCAGGGCCGCATGGCGCATCGCGCTGTGCGCGCGCTACTGGCACTTCATGCTGGCGGTGTGGCTGGTGCTGTTCGCGCTGCTCGGGTGGGTGACGCCGGAGGTGGCGCGCTTCGTCTGCGGCACATCCTGAGGAGGCATCCATGAACAACACCGCAACCGTCGCCGCAACGCCGTTGAATCCGACCCTTGCCGCAAGCGGCTGGCGCGGGCTGATTGCCGACTGGTCTTCCGATCGCCAGGCGTTCCACGTCTCGTGGGGCAAGGCGATGATGTGGATCTTCCTGCTCAGCGACACCTTCGTCTTCAGTTGCTTCCTGACCGGCTACATGACGGTGCGCGTCTCGACCACCGTGCCGTGGCCCAACCCGAGCGAGGTGTTCGCGCTCCACGTGGCGGGCGCCGACATCCCGTTGCTGCTGATCGCGATCATGACCTTCGTGCTCATCAGCAGCAGCGGCACGATGGCGATGGCCGTCAATTTCGCCTACCGCCGCGACCGCGTGAACGCCGCCACGCTGATGATCGTGACCGCGACCTTCGGCGAACTCTTCGTCGGCATGCAGGCCTTCGAGTGGTCCAAGCTGATCCTGCATGAAGGCGTGCGGCCCTGGGGCAACCCGATGGGCGCGGCGCAGTTCGGCTCGGCCTTCTTCATGATCACGGGCTTTCACGGGCTGCACGTGTCGGCCGGCGTGGTCTTCCTGTTCACCGTGGCCTTCAAGCTGATCCGCGGCGACTACGACAAGAAGGGCAACTACCAGATCGTCGAGATCGCCGGCCTGTACTGGCACTTCGTGGACCTCGTGTGGGTCTTCATCTTCGCGCTGTTCTATCTCTGGTGAGGACGATCATGAACCCCGACACCGGCCAACAACATCCGATCGGCCTCTATCTCAAGATCTGGGGGCTGCTGTTCGTGCTCAGCACGATGTCGTACCTGGTCGACTACTTCCATTTCCACGGGTACCTGCGCTGGACCCTGATCATTGTCTTCATGCTGCTGAAGGCGGGGCTGATCGTTTCGGTCTTCATGCACATGGCCTGGGAGCGGCTGTCGCTGGTCTATGCCATCCTGGTGCCGCCCCTGTGCCTGCTGGTCCTGGTGTGGTTGATGGCGGCGGAGGCCGGCCACACCTTCCTGACACGGATGGCGTTCTTCCACTGACGGCGGCGCGGGCGGCAGCCCGGCTCCGCCCGGCTCAGCGCCGCACCACGTAGCGCGTCACCACCGGCGGCGACTCGCCCAGGTGGAACGCCAGCCGGCGCTCGCGCAGCGCCATGTCGGCGGCGGTGGCGCGGTTGAAGCGGCGCAGGTGGTCGGTCCACGATTCGTCGACGATCTGCTCCACGTAGCGTTCCGGCTGCGCGATGTCGTGCAGCAGCTCCCAGCCGATGGCGCCCTGGCTCAGGCGCGCGCGGCGGGTCTGCTGCATCACGAGGTGGAAGGCGGGGGCGCGGGCCGGGTCGATCATGAATTCCACTGTGATGACCACGCGGCCGTCTTCCTGTGGCGCCTCGGCGGGCGGGCCGGCAGCCCAGCCGGCCTGGGCGGGGCTGGTGTCGTCCTCGCCGCTCACGTCGGTCACCCAGCGCAGCGCGGCGAGCATCAGCAGCGTGCCGCTGACGGCCGCCACGCACAGGCTGGCGACCAGCGTGGTGACCGTGGCTACCTGGCCCCAGAGCGCCGCGCCGATCGCGCTCGCGCCCATGATGGCCATCTGGTACATCGACATGCCGCGCGCGCGCACCCAGTCGGGCAGCGCGAGCTGGGCCGACACCGACAGCGAGTTGGCCACCGTGATCCACGCCATGCCGCCGAAGAACATTGCCGGCACCGCGACCCATGCATTCGGCGCGAAGGCCATGACGGCGGTGGCGCCCGACTGCAGCAGCGTGCCGCGCAGCACCAGCTGGTCGCGACCCATCGCCTGGCGCAGCCGCGGCAGGAACAGCACAGCGACGATCGCGCCCGATCCCATGGCCGCCAGCAGCAGCGTGAAGGTGCCGGCGCCGCCGCCCTCGAGGTTGCGCGCCAGCAGCGGCAGCAGCGCCAGCAGCGCGGTCGAGTGGAAGAAGAAGATCGAGATGCGCGTGAGCACCGCGCGCATGCGCTGCGACTGCCGCACGAACTGCACGCCCACGCGCATCGCGCTGATGAGCTTCTCGCGGCCCAGCGGGTTGGGCGTGTGCTCGCGCCGCCAGCGCAGCACCACGAAGCCCGAGGCCACCGACAGCACCGCGTTGAGCGCGAACACCCACACGGTGCCGGCGCTCGCGATCAGCATGCCGGCCGTAAGCGGGCCGACGATGCGCGAGGCGTTCATCGCGATGCCGTTCAGGCCCAGCGCGGCCGGCAGCTGCGGGCGCGGCACCAGCTCGGGCACGATGGCCGCGAACACCGGCCAGCGCAGCGCCAGGCCGATGCCGTTGGCGAAGGTCAGCGCCAGCAGCAGCGGCGCGGTCATGAGGTCGAGCGCCAGCGCGGCGCACAGCACGATGGCCGTGCCGGCCAGCCAGAACTGCGTGGCCACCAGCCAGCGCCGGCGGTCGAGGATGTCGGCCAGCGCGCCGCTGGGCAGGCCCAGCAGGAACACCGGCAGCGTGGAGGCAGACTGCACCAGCGCCACCCAGATCGGCGAGGTGGTCAGCGAGGTCATCATCCACGCGGCGGCCACGTCGTTCATCCACATGCAGATGTTGGCGACGAGCCAGGTGCTCCACAGCATGCGGAACACGGGGAGCTGGAGGGGCACGAGGGCCGCGAGCTTCGCTGGCTGCGGCCGCGCGGGCGGGATGGGCGTCTCTTCGGGGGATATGGGTGGCATGTGGCGCTATTTTGGCGCGCCCGCCGCCGTCATCCCCTGTCGCTGCGGGCGAGGCGGTGTTCGAGGCGGCGCAGCATCGTGGTCAGCACCAGCGTCATCACCCAGTAGATGACCGAGATCGCGAGGTACGGCTCCCAGTAGCGCGCATAGGCGCCGGCCACGGTGCGCGCCGCGTAGGCCAGCTCGGCCAGTCCGATGGCCGAGACCAGCGACGTGTCCTTCAGCAGCGCGATCGCGTTGTTGCCCAGCGGCGGCAGCATGCGACGGAAGGCCTGCGGCAGCACCACGTAGCGCATCACCTGCGCGGGCGAGAAGCCGATCGAGCGGCCCGCATCGAACTGTCCGCGCGAGATCGACTGGATGCCGGCGCGGAACACCTCGGAGATGTAGGCCGCCGAATTGAGCGTGAGCGCCACCACGCCGGAGATGAGCGCGCCGTGCTCCTGCTTGAGCGTGCGCGCGAGCTCGCCGTCGATCAGGATGCCCGTCGTCGGGTGGATGAACACCGGCATCACCGCGAAGTGGATCAGCAGGATCTGCACGAACAGCGGCGTGCCGCGGAAGAAGCTCACGTACACCGTGGCCGGCCAGCGCAGGAAGAAGCGCGCGATCCAGGTCCAGGGGGCGTGGCGCGGATGCGCCAGGCGCGCGAGCGCGAGGCACAGGCCCCAGCTCGAACCCAGCAGCACGCACACCACGGTCATGCGCAGCGTCATCCAGGCGCCTTGCCAGAACAGGTCCTTGTATTCGACCAGGATGTCCCATCGGAACCATCCGAAAAGAAGAATTGGTTGTTCCATCTATCGCCTCCGCTTCATCGCGTCAAACTCAAAAAACAAACGGCCGCATCGTGGCGGCCGTGATCGGATCACAGGCGGGGTGCGGCTCAGCGGACGTTCGGGTCCTTGTTGAACCACTTCTTGTAGATCGTCGCGTAGCTGCCGTCGGCGCGGATGGCCGCGAGGCCGGCGGTGAGCTTGTCGAGCAGGGCCTTGTCGCCCTTCTTCACGACGATGCCGAAGCCCTCTTCGGGGAAGGACTTGTCGTCCAGCGTCTTCAGGTCGGGGTTCTGCGCCACGCGATAAGCGATGACGCCGTTGTCGCCCATGGCGGCATCGACGCCGCCGCCGGCCAGCTCGGAAATGATGAGCGGCGTGCTCTCGAAGCGGCGGATGTCGGGGTTGGTCTTGCCGAACTCGCGCGAGGCGATGTCGTCGGCGGTGGAGGCGCTGACCACGGCGATCTTCTTGCCGGCGAGGTCCTTCAGTGAGGCGACCTTGCTGTTCTTCGGCAGCGCGATCAGCTGGCGGGCCGCGAAGTACGGCGGCGTGAAGTCGTAGCTCTGCTTGCGCTTCTCGTTGATGGTGACGCCCGAGATCACGAGGTCGACGTCGCCGTTGTTCAGCGCGCCGAAGATGCCGGTGAAAGGCGTGTTGACGATCTTGATCTTCAGGCCCTGCTGCTTCGCGATGGCGTTGATGATGTCGATGTCGAAACCGACGATCTGCTTGTCCTTGTTCTCGAAGGCGAAGGGCGCGTAGGTGGCGCTGGAGGCTACGGTGAGTTCGCGGTTCTGCGCCTGGGCACTGAATGCGAGCGTGGCGGCTGCGAGGCCAAGGGCCAGGGCGCGGCGGAGGAGATTCATTCGGGGTCCTTGTTTTTCGCCGTCCGGCGGGAGGTGGTGGGCGGGGATTTTAGGCTGTCGCTATCGGGCGGCGGCGGCGGCGTCGCCGCATGCACTCAGCGTGCCAGATGCCCCAGCGGCAGCGCGCTGCTCGCCTTCACCTCGCCCAGCGAGAAACTGGTGTGCAGGTCCTTCACGTTCGGCAGGTTCATCAATTGCTGGCGCGCAAAGGACGAGAAGCTGTCGAGGTCCTGCGCCACCACCTGGAGTTCGAAGGTGCCGGTGCCGCTGATGTAGTGGCAGGCCACCACCTCGGGCATCCTGCGGATCGCATCCTCCAGCTTGCGGGTGGCCTCGTGGGTGACGCGCTCGGTGTCCACGCGCACGAAGGCAAGCACGCCGAGACCGATCTTGTGGCGGTCGATCTCGGCGTGGTAGCCCTTGATGACGCCCGCCTCCTCGAGTGCCCGCACCCGGCGCCAGCAGGGCGCGGCCGAGAGCCCCACGCGTTGCGCAAGCTCGGCGTTGGTGAGGCGACCGTCGGCCTGCAGTTCTTGCAGGATTGCGAGGTCGAACTTATCGATGCTTTCCATTGGCGCGGATTTTAAGCAAGATTCTTTCTGGAAGCCGCTTTTTCGAGGCAAAGAACGCAAACACCTGTCGCCGACCCCGGCATACACTTTGCGTGACCATGGGCTCGCGCCCTACCGGGCACAGACCCAAGCAATCAGCCAGGCCCACAAGGCCCCGCCATACGGAGACAGACACCATGAACGCCCCGCTGCCCGAGCACATCCGCAAGGCGCTAGAAACCGTCACGCTCGACGACAAGTACTCCCTCGACTACGGCCGTGCCTTCATGAGTGGTGTGCAGGCCCTCGTGAAGCTGCCCATGCTGCAGCAACTGCGCGACAAGCAGGCCGGCAAGAACACCGCCGGCTTCATCAGCGGCTACCGCGGCTCCCCGCTTGGCGGCTATGACCAGGCGCTATGGAAGGCCAGCAAGTTCCTCAAGGAGCGGAACATCGTCTTCCAGCCGGGCGTGAACGAAGAGCTGGCGGCCACCGCGCTCTGGGGCACTCAGCAGCTGGGCTTCTCGCCCGCGGGCACCAACAAGTTCGACGGCGTGTTCGGCATCTGGTACGGCAAGGGCCCGGGCGTGGACCGCTGCTCCGACGTCTTCAAGCACGCCAACATGGCCGGCACCACCGAATTCGGCGGCGTGATCGCGGTGGCGGGCGATGACCACATCTCCAAGAGCAGCACGGCCGCGCACCAGAGCGACCACATCTTCAAGGCCTGCGGCACGCCGGTGTTCTTCCCGGCCAATGTGCAGGAAATCCTCGACCTGGGCATCCACGCCTTTGCCATGAGCCGCTTCTCGGGCGTGTGGTCGGGCATGAAGACGATCCAGGAGATCGTCGAATCGAGCGCCACGGCCATGATCGACCCCGAGCGCGTCGAGATCGTCATCCCCACCGATTTCGAGATGCCGCCCGGCGGCCTGCACATCCGCTGGCCCGACCATGCGCTGGAGCAGGAAGCCCGGCTCATGCACTACAAGTGGTACGCCGCGCTCGCCTACATCCGCGCCAACCGGCTGAACCACAACGTGATCGAGGGCCCGAACGACCGCTTCGGCATCATGGCCAGCGGCAAGGCCTTCAACGACACGCGCCAGGCGCTGATCGACCTGGGCCTGGACGACGCGGCCTGCCGCCAGCTCGGCATCCGCCTGCACAAGGTAGGCGTGGTGTGGCCGCTGGAGGCGCAGCTCACGCGCGAATTCGCCACCGGCCTGCAGGAGATCCTGGTGGTAGAGGAGAAGCGCCAGGTCATCGAATACCAGCTCAAGGAAGAGCTCTACAACTGGCGACCCGACGTGCGTCCCAACGTGGTCGGCAAGTTCGACGAGGGCGAGGTGCACGCGGCCGAAGGCTACTCGGGCGGCGAATGGTCGATGCCCAACCCGACCTCGCACACGCTGCTGCGCGCCAACGCCGACCTGAACCCGGCGCTCATCGCCAAGGCCATCGCCTCGCGCCTGAAGAAGACCGGCCTGCTGGCCGCCGCCGGCGCCGACATGGCCGCGCGCATCGATGCCCAACTCGCCATCCTCGAAGCCAAGGAACGCTCGATGGTGGTGCAGCAGGCCTCCACCAGCGTGGCCGACGCCACGCGCCAGCCCTGGTTCTGCTCGGGCTGCCCGCACAACACCAGCACCGTGGTGCCCGAAGGCTCGCGCGCAATGGGCGGCATCGGCTGCCACTTCATGGCGACCTGGATGGACCGCTCCACCATCGGCTTCACGCAGATGGGCGGCGAGGGCGTGCCGTGGGTGGGCCAGCAGCCCTTCACCACCGACCAGCACATCTTCGCGAACCTGGGCGACGGCACGTACTTCCACAGCGGCCTGCTCGCCATCCGCCAGAGCATCGCGGCGGGCGTGAACATCACCTACAAGATCCTCTACAACGACGCGGTCGCCATGACCGGCGGCCAGCAGGTCGGCGAGCGTCCGGAAGGCCACTCGGTGCTGCAGATTGCCGAGAGCCTGCATGCCGAGGGCGCGGCGAAGGTCGTGATCGTGACCGACGAGCCCGAGAAGTACGAGGGCGTGAACATCCCCGGCGACCACGTGCAGGTGAAGCACCGCGACCTGCTCGACGAGGTGCAGCGCGAGTTCCGCAAGATCCCCGGCACCACGGCCATCATCTACGACCAGACCTGCGCGACCGAGAAGCGCCGCCGCCGCAAGCGGGGCACGGCCGTCGATCCGGCCAAGCGCGTGGTCATCAACGAGTTGGTCTGCGAAGGCTGCGGTGACTGCAGCGTGCAGAGCAACTGCCTGTCGGTCGAACCGCTGGAGACCGAGTTCGGCCGCAAGCGCACCATCAACCAGAGCAGCTGCAACAAGGACATGAGCTGCCTGAAGGGCTTCTGCCCGAGCTTCGTCACCGTCGAAGGCGGCCAGCTCAAGAAGAAGGGCAAGAACAAGGGCGCCACGCCGGCCGAGTTCGGTCTGCTGCCCGAGCCCGCGATTCCGTCGCTGGTCGGCGGCAAGGTCTGGGGCGTGGTGGTGGCGGGCGTCGGCGGCACCGGCGTGATCACCATCGGCCAGCTGCTCGGCATGGCGGCGCACATCGAGGCCAAGGGCATCGTCACGCAGGACGCGGCCGGCCTCGCGCAAAAGGGCGGCGCCACCTGGAGCCACGTGCTGATCGGCGACACACAGGACGACATCCGCACCACGCGCGTCGGCACCGCGGCGGCCGACCTGATCCTGGCCTGCGATCCGCTGGTCACGGTCAACGGCGAAACCATGGCGCGCATGCGCGAAGGGCGCACGCACGTGGCGCTCAACAGCCACAGCTCGCCGACGGCGGCCTTCGTGCGCAACGCCAACTGGCAGAACCCCGAAGACGCCTGCGCCGCCGAGATCGCGCGCGCCGTGGGCGTCGACGGCATGGGCACCTTCGACGCCGATGCCGCCGCCACCGCGCTGATGGGCGACAGCATCTACGTCAACCCGATGATCCTGGGCTACGCCTGGCAGAAGGGCTGGGTCCCGTTGGCGCACGAGTCGCTGATGCGCGCCATCGAGCTCAACGCCGTGGCCGTCGAGAACAACAAGACGGCGTTCGAATGGGGCCGCCAGGCGGCGGTGCGTCCTGAAGAGCTGCAAAAGCGCGTGCGTCCCGGCCAGGTCATCGAGTTCAAGAAGCGCGAATCGGTCGAAAGCCTGGTGGCGCGCCGCGTCGAATTCCTGACCGGCTACCAGAACGCCGCCTACGCCGATGAATACAAGCAGTTCGTCGGCAAGGTGCAGCAGGCCGAATCGGCCGCCGGCAAGAGCACCGCGCTGACCGAAGCGGTCGCGCGCTATCTGTTCAAGCTGATGGCCTACAAGGACGAGTACGAAGTCGCCCGCCTGCATACCGACCGTGCCTTCCTCGACCGCGTCGAAGGCATGTTCGAGGGCGACTACAAGCTCAACTACCACCTGGCGCCGCCGCTCATCGCGAAGAAGGACGCCAAGGGGCAGCTCCAGAAGCAGAAGTTCGGTCCCTGGATGCTCACGGGCTTCCGCTTCCTCGCGAAGCTGAAGGGCCTGCGCGGCACGGCGCTCGACATCTTCGGCCGCACCGAAGAGCGCAAGACCGAGCGTGCGTTGATCGGCGAGTACCGCGCCAGCATCGAGGAAGTGATCGGCGGCCTGCGCGCGGACAACCACGCGCTGGCGCTGGAAATCGCGGCCCTGCCCGAACAGATCCGCGGCTACGGCCACGTGAAGGATCGCAACCTGGCGGCAGCCCGTATCCGCTGGAGTGAGCTGATGGCCAAGTGGCGCAACCCGCAGGGGCAGCGCGCGGCGGCCTGATCTTCAGGGCTGGTCGACATGCAACGGGCGCCCGATGGGCGCCCGTTGCTATTTAAAACGTAGCAAACGGCGCGCGATCCACTGCCCGGAAAGCCCTCCCCGCCGCGCCGGATAAGCGCGCGGAGCGGTCATCTGCGCCGAATACAATGTCCGGTGCTGTGCGCGGCCAAGCCCCGCCGCGCTTTGACTTGCGGTCCGCCTCCTTCGCGGCCGCGAAGCCCAAGGAACCGCGGGCACGTCCTGCGCTCCCATCGTTTTCTCTTCCCTCTGCTGGAGACTCTCTTGTTCATTTCCTCTGCTTTCGCCCAGACCGCGCCCGCTGCAGCCGGCGGCGGTGACATGTTGTCCTCCCTCGGCAGCATGCTGCCGCTGGTGCTGATGTTCGTGGTGCTGTATTTCGTCATGATCCGGCCCCAAATGAAGCGCCAGAAGGAAGCCCGCGCCATGATCGAGGCCCTGGCCAAGGGCGACGAAGTCGCCACCGCCGGCGGCGTGCTCGGCAAGATCACCTCGATCGGCGACCAGTACCTCGGCCTCGAAATCGCCAATGGCATCGAGATCAAGATCCAGCGCAGCGCCGTGGTGCAGGTCCTGCCCAAGGGCGCCGTCAAGCAATAAAAGCGTGAGCTGAACCTTGCGCCTTGCGGCGCAGGGCCCCAATTCACGCCGTGTTCCGTTTCAGAAAAAGCGCTTTCTCATGAACCGTTACCCGGTCTGGAAGTACGCGATCATCGTGGTCGTGTTGCTCGTGGGGCTCATCTACGCCCTGCCCAATTTCTTTGGTGAGGCGCCTGCGGTGCAGGTGTCGGCTGCGAAGTCGACCGTCAAGATCGACGCGTCGACCCGGGCCAGGGTGCAGGAGCTGCTCAAGACGGCCGGCCTCACGCCCGAGCTGCTGAGCCTCGAACCCACCGCGGTGCGGGCGCGGTTCGCCACCACCGACGACCAGATCAAGGCGCGCGATACGCTGCAGCAGGCCCTGGTGCCGAACGCGGACGAAGCCTCCTACGTGGTGGCGCTGAACCTCGTGTCGCGCTCGCCCTCTTGGCTGACCGCGCTGCACGCCTTCCCGATGTACCTGGGCCTCGACCTGCGCGGCGGCGTCGACTTCCTGCTGCAGGTCGACATGCGCGGCGTGCTCGACAAGAAGGCCGAATCCTTCGCCGGCGACATCCGCATGGGGCTGCGCGAAAAGAAGGTGCGCGGCAGCGCCGTGAACCGCAACGGCCAGACCGTCGAAATCACGCTGCGCGACGCCGACAGCGTGGAAACCACCCGGCGCCTGATCCAGGACACGATGCCCGACCTCAGCACCGTCGAGAGCCAGCAGGGCACCGAATGGCGCATCGTGGCCAGCATCAAGCCCGAGGCCGCGCGCCGCATCCAGGACGCGGCGCTCAAGCAGAACGTCACGACGCTGCACAACCGGATCAATGAACTCGGCGTGGCCGAACCGGTGATCCAGCAGCAGGGCATCGACCGCATCGTCGTGCAGCTGCCCGGCATGCAGGACCCGGCCCAGGCCAAGACCATCATCGGACGCACGGCCACGCTCGAAATGCGCATGGTGGACGAAAGCGCCGAAGGCCGCTCGGCCGAGCTGAGCGGTGGCCCGGTGCCCTTCGGCTCCGAGAAATTCCTCGACCGCCAGGGCCGTCCGGTGATCGTGAAGAAGCAGGTGCTCGTCACCGGCGAGAACCTCACCGACGCGCAGCCCGGCTTCGACCAGCAGAGCAACCAGCCCAAGGTCGACCTGACCATGGACGCGAAGGGCGGCACCATCATGCGTGACGTGAGCCGCGAGAACTACAAGAAGCGCATGGCCATGCTGATCTTCGAGAAGGGCAAGGGCGAAGTGCTCACGGCCCCGTCGATCAACGGCGAACTGGGCAACCGCTTCCAGGTGTCGGGCTCGATGACCGTGTCCGAAGCCAACGACCTCGCGCTGCTGCTGCGCGCCGGCTCGCTGGCCGCGCCGATGGAAATCATCCAGGAACGCACCATCGGCCCGACGCAGGGTGCGGAGAACATCAAGAAGGGCTTCGACAGCGTGATGTACGGCTTCGCCGCGATCATGGTGTTCATGTGCATCTACTACGCGCTGTTCGGCCTGTTCTCGTCGATCGCGCTGGCCGTCAACCTGATGCTGCTGGTGGCCATTCTCTCGATCCTGCAGGCCACGCTCACGCTGCCGGGCATCGCGGCCATGGCGCTGGCCATCGGCGTGGCGATCGACTCCAACGTGCTGATCAACGAGCGCGTGCGCGAGGAACTGCGCAACGGGGCGTCGCCGCAGGCGGCGATCCATGCGGGCTACGAACGCGCCTGGGGCACCATCCTCGACTCCAACGTGACCACGCTGATCGCGGGTATCGCGCTGCTGGCCTTCGGCTCGGGTCCGGTGCGTGGCTTTGCGGTGGTGCACTGCATCGGCATCGTCACCTCGATGTTCTCGGCCGTGTTCTTCTCGCGCGGCCTCGTGAACTTCTGGTACGGCCAGAAGAAGAAGCTCAAGACGGTGTCCATCGGCACGGTCTGGCGGCCGAAGACCGACGGCGCGGCCGTGGCCGAAACCAAGTAAGAGGCAGAAGAGACAGCCATGGAATTCTTCCGCATCCACAAGACCATCCCGTTCATGCGCCATGCGCTGGTGCTGAACATCATCTCCTTCGTCACCTTCGCGCTGGCGGTGTTCTTCCTGTTCCACCGCGGGCTGCACCTGTCGGTGGAGTTCACCGGCGGCACGGTGATGGAAGTGGCGTACACGCAGTCGGCCGACGTGGGCAAGGTGCGCGACATCGTCGGCAAGCTGGGCTACACCGAAGTTCAGGTGCAGAGCTTCGGCAAGTCGGTGCAGATCCGCCTGCCCGTGAAGAAGGGCGTGACCTCCGCCCAGCAGAGCGCACAGGTGATGGACGCGCTGAAGGTGGCCGAGCCGACGGTGGAGCTGCGCAGCAACGAATTCGTCGGCCCGCAGGTCGGCGACGAACTCACCACCAACGGCCTGAAGGCCCTGGGCATGGTGGTCGTGGGCATCATGATCTACCTGGCGTTCCGCTTCGAGTGGAAGTTCGCGCTGGCCACCGTGCTGGCGAACCTGCACGACGTGGTGATCATCCTGGGCTTCTTCGCCTTCTTCCAGTGGGAGTTCTCGCTGGCGGTGCTGGCGGCGGTGCTGGCGGTACTGGGCTATTCGGTGAACGAATCGGTCGTGATCTTCGACCGGATCCGCGAGAACTTCCGCCGCTACCGGAAGATGTCGACCACCGAGATCATCGACAACGCAATCACCTCGACCATCAGCCGGACCATCATCACCCACGGCTCCACCCAGCTGGTGGTGCTGTCGATGTTCTTCTTCGGCGGCCCGACCCTGCACTACTTCGCGCTGGCGCTGACCATCGGCATCTGCTTCGGCATCTACTCGTCGGCCTTCGTGGCGGCGGCGATCGCCATGTGGCTCGGCGTGAAGCGCGAAGACCTCATCAAGGGCGGCCCGACCAAGCGCGACGGCGAATCCGAGGACGACCCGAACGCCGGCGCCGTGGTCTGACGGATACTTCGGGGTTCAAACTACCCTGGCCTTCCCGACTTTTCAATGAGCATTGCGCGGTCCGCCTCTTCCCTGCAGCTCGCACGCGAGACGCGTGAGCGTTTCGTATCGGCCACCGAGGGGGCCATTGCGCCGCTGGCCGACGCGATCCGGGACCGGCTGACGGCCCTGGCCTCCGAGGCCGGCAACGCCCGTTCCATGCAGGAAAACCGCGATGACTTCGTCGCGTTCCAGGGCCACGCCACGCAATGGGTGACGCTCGCCCAGGCCGGCTGGCGCAAGGCGCTGGGCACCACATCCGGCGCCATGACCGCACCTGCGGCGCTGCGGCTCGAACTGATCGGCAATGAAGTGGTGGAGAGCAACATCCTCTCCTCGCGCCTCGCGCAGATGATCCACGACAAGGCCAGCTTCGAACTCAGCGACCTGCGCCTGCGCATCCAGCACCTCGAAGGCACGACCGAGCTCGACGCCAAGGACGTGCTCAAGCCCGAGACGCTGGCCAAGCTGCTGGTCGACCAGTGGCTGGCGGCTGGCCTGAGCCGCGGGTTGTGGGCCCGCGTGCAGGACACGGTGCAGCAGGGGCTGGTCGAGGTGATCGTCAAGGCCTACGAGAGCGCCAATGCCTATCTGATCGCCAATGGCGTGATGCAGGAGATCGATCTCAAGAGCTTTGTCCGGCGCACGGGCAATGCAGGCGGGGGCGGATCGGGCGTCGCGCCGGTCGACAGCGGCATGACCGGCGGTTCCACCATTGCGCAGCGCCCCGGGCACGGATTCGAAAGACATCAGCAGGCGTCCATGCCCTCGACCATGGCGCCCACCTCGACCACCGGCGGCTCGCCGCTGATGATCGCGCGGCAACGTGCGCAGACCGCGCTGCTGAGCCTCAAGCGCTTCGTGACCGCGCGCATCGGCGGCGACGCGGGCGGTGCCGCCGCACAGTTCCAGGCCGGGGGCGCGGAAGGGCGCGCAACGGGTGGCGGCAGCCAAGGCAGCCAACCGGGCCAGAGCGGCGGCGCGGCGCCCCGCGTGTTCTCCAGGACCTTCGCCGGCGCCATCGCCGACGCCGAGGTTGCCTACCGGATGGCCGCCACGCAGTACATGGATGGCGCGGGCGAACAGGCCACGCTGATCCAGCAGACCGCCGTCGACCTGCGCCGGCGCTCCACCGAGCTCAAGAAGCGCGCGCCCACCACAGCCGACAAGGCCACGGTCGAGATCGTGGCGCTGATGTTCCAGGCCATCCTGGCCGAAGAGCGCATTCCGTTCTCGGCGCGCGTGTGGTTCGCGCGCCTGCAGATGCCGGTGCTGCGCGTGGCCATCGCCGAGCCCGAGTTCTTCGGCACGCTGCAGCACCCCGCGCGCATGCTGATCGACCGCATGGGCTCCTGCGTGATGGGCTTCGACGCGGCCGCCATCACCGGCAGCGCGCTCGAAGGCGAGATCCGCCGCGTCGTGCAGGTGATCGAGCAGTACCCCGAAACCGGCCAGCGCGTGTTCAAGCTGGTGTTCGACGAATTCGTCGCCTTCCTCAACCGCTACCTGACCCAGAGCGACACCACGCAGCGCGTGATGAGCGTGGCGCAGCAGGTCGAGCAGAAGGAGACGATGGCGATCCAGTACACCATCGAGTTGCGCAAGATGCTCAACGACATGCCGGTGCGCGACGAGATCCGGGAGTTTCTCTTCAAGGTCTGGGCCGAGGTGCTCGCCATTGCCGCGCTGCGCTACGGCGCGCAGGGCGAACAGACCGTGATGCTCAAGCGCGTGGCTTCGGAGCTGGTGTGGGCCGCGAGCGCCAAGCCCAACCGAACTGACCGTGCCCGCGTGATCCAGGACCTGCCGCAGCTGCTGCAGCGCCTGCGCCAGGGCATGGCCCTGCTCGGCATCGTGGACGAGCCGCAGGAGGCGCACATCAAGACCATCGGCGCCACGCTGTCCGACGCCTTCCTGTCGAAGACCGAGGCGATCCCGCAGGCCAAGATCGAAGCGATGGCCGAGCGGCTGGCGCACCTGGAAGATTTCGTGACCGACGTGGGCGGCACCGCCGACCTGCCGCTCGATGCTCACAGCATCGAATTGCTGCTGGGCGTGGATGCGGCCTCGATCGAGGTCATTCCCGACGCCGCCGGCACCAAGGTGCCCGAGGACATGCTCGCCTGGGCGCATGAGCTGCAGGTGGGCAACTGGTTCATGCTGGACCACAACGACCGCGTGAGCCAGGTGCAGTTTGTCTGGCGCAGCGATCGCAAGCAGCTGCACCTGTTCGCGTCGGCGGATGGACGCAGCTTCCTGATCCAGGCGGGGCGGCTGGCGACCTACCTGCAGGCCGGGTTGCTGGTGCCGGCGGAAGAAGAAACGCTCACGGTGCGTGCCACGCGCGAAGCGCTGGCCAAGCTGGATGCGAATCCCGAGCGGCTGCTGAACTAGCAGCCAGCTCCCGCGGCGCCTAGTGTGCCGTGCGGCCCTCGCGCGACTCGCAGAGCTCATCGAGCACCAGCGCATCGGGTTCGATGCCCGTGCTCCAGTGCACCATCAATACGATGATCTTCAGCTCGTCTAGCGCGACCGGGTCGCCGGGCGCCGCCATGGCGCGCTCGACGACGATCTCGCGCAGGCCGCAGGGCAGCACGTTCGACGATTCGAGAAAGCGGATGAAGCCGAGGCACTCGGCGCCGAGGTGCTCCTGCTCGGCCTGCGAGTAGATGCGCATCGCATCGGCGGACTGCGGCATGGCCGCTTCGGGAGTGCCCCGAAGAACGACCGTGGCGCTGGCCTCGTCGTTGGCGCTGCGCTCGATCTGCATGCCTTGCGTGGCAAGGCTCAGGCCGTCGAGCCAGTGAAGGGCCTCGCGGATTTCCTCTGCCTCGAAGCCGTGTGCGCTGAGCTTGCGGCCCAGCTGATCGGGTTCGGGACAGGCATCGCCGCGCCAATAGTTTTCGTACACAAAAACAAGCACTTCGAACATGAGCCCAATATAGCCGAGGAACGTTGCTCGCCCCCAGGCTTCGTGCACTTCGTGTCACTTCTCCTTCCCCCTGCCGGGGGCGGCCCCTGCAAAAAGGGCGCGGCCTGGGGCCTGGGATTCAGCCGATGGCCGTTCTCTGGAAGAGCCCGCCGGGCAGGCGTGCGATATGGCCGTCCAGCTCGAGTTCGAGCATCTTCGCCTGCAGTGCCGCGGCACTCCAGCCGGTGCGTGCGCTGAGGGCATCGAGGCTCACCGGGTCGTGGCCGAGGGCTTCCAGAAGCGGGTCTTCGTCGGTGGCGACGGCAGCCGTGCTTCCGTTTCCGGACGTGGGCGCCGCCGCCGCTCGCGGCTGCAGGGGCGGCAGCTCTTCGAGAATGTCGTTGACCGATTCCACGAGCTTCGCGCCCTGTCGGATCAGCGCATGGCAGCCGCGCGATTGCGGCGAATGGATCGAGCCCGGGATGGCGAACACTTCCTTGCCCTGCTCCGACGTGAGCCGCGCCGTGATCAGCGAGCCCGACTGCAGCGCCGCCTCGACCACCAGCGTGCCGCGTGCCAGCCCGGCGATGAGCCGGTTGCGCTTCGGAAAATTCTGCGTGAGCGGCGGCGTGCCCAGCGGCAGCTCGCTCACGATCAGCCCCTGCAGCGTGATGCGGTGCGCCAGGTCGCGATGCCGCGCGGGGTAGACGCGGTCGAGCCCCGTGCCCACCACGGCCACGGTTGCGAGCCGTGGCACATCGCCGGTCGCATCGAGCGCGCCCTGGTGCGCCGCGCCGTCGACGCCCAGCGCGAGGCCCGACACCACGGGCAGCCCCGCCTCGCCCAGCGCCCGCGCGAAGCTGCGCGCGTTGGTGGCGCCCTGCGGCGTTGGATTGCGGCTGCCCACGACGGCGATGCTGTGGCCGAGTTGCGTGAGGTCGAAGTCCGCGGCGCCGAGCACGTAGAGCATCAGCGGCGGGTCGGCCATTTCGAGCAGCGAGGCCGGATAACCGCTGTCGCCCAGCGTCACGATGCGGCGCGAGACGCCGCCATCGGCCGCCTGCAGCCATTGCCAGGTCTGGTCGATCTGTGCCTGCAGGCCGGGAGGCGGCTGCAGCAGCGCTTCGGCCTGTGCCGAGGAGACGACCTCGCGCAGCGCGGCAGGGGGCTGCGCAAAGATGCCGTCGGGCAGCCCGAAGGCCGCGAGCAAACGGCGTGCGGCACCGTCACCGATGCCGGGCGTCAATGAAAGCCGCAGCCAGCCTGCGAGTTCTGCGCGTTCCAAACGAGTGTGCGAGGAATGAAGCCGGGGTCGCTGGTCAGGGGTTGACGAGGAAGTCGCCGGCGCGCGGAGTGTCGTTGATTTCGAGCACCAGCGCGTAGGACACCTTCTCGAAGGTGCGGAACACCATCAGGAGGCCGATGCGTTCGTTCGGCAGCTTGATGGTTTCCTTGCGGGCGCCGGTGCGGTCGAGGATGGTTTCGCCGTTCTTCAGGATGGCCAGCACGTGGCCGTTGTCGATGCCGTCGCGCGTGCCCTTGTTGATGGCCACCACCTGGTTCTGCGCCGCGAACTGCACCGCGTTGCCATAGACCGACACGATGCGGCCGTCCACCTGGGTGGAGGGCGCGCGCGGCGCGTAGCTCAGCAGCTGGCGCGGCGGCTCGGGCAGCAGGCGGTCGCCGGCGCGCATTTCCTCGCGCGACGCGACGATGTCGATGCTGGCGGGCACCACCGTGATGACGTCCTTGTCTTCCACCGTCTCGACCGTGGTCGACTCGCCGCGCTGCAGTCGGGCCTTGCCCAGGTACTGCGCCTCGTAGCCGAGGATTTCGCCCGTGCCCGGGTCCTTCAGCGGCGTGGCGTTGCGGAAGATCCGGAAGTTCTGCACCGGTCCCGGCACCTCGACCAGCGGCGCTTCGGCGCTGCCGCGGGCATAGGCCCGGTCGCCGCGCGACAACAGCACGCGGCTGTCGTTGCCCGCGACGATGCGCGGCGCGCTTTCCAGCGTGCCGGCGTCCACCACGATGGGCTCGCTGAGGAAGGGCTCGATGATGCTCGGGTTGAGCGTGGGCAATGCCATGCCGGCCAGCGAGTCGAAACGGGTGCGGGGTGACAGCTTGATGGTTCCGCCGTCGCCGCTGAAGCCGCCGCGGCGGGTGGTCAGGCGGGCGCGGCCGCCGCTCTTGTCCAGGTAGAGCACCTGGCCCGGATAGATCCGGTGCGGGTTGGCGATTTCATTGATGTTCATGCCCCACAGCTCCGGCCAGCGCCAGGGGCGCAGCAGGTAGAGGCGCGAGATGGCCCAGAGCGTGTCGCCGGGCTTGACGGTGTATTCGTCCGGCGCCTTGGGCGACAGTTCGCTCAGCGGCACGCCGGCCTGGGCGGTCTGCTGCGCCGTGGCGCGCTGCTGCGGGGTGACGGGGTAGTTCTGGGCCCAGGCTGTCGTGGCGCCGCAACTGCCGATGACCGCCAGGGCTGTCAGCGTGGCGAGGAGGGAGGGGCGCTGGCGTTCGGTGAGTCTGAGCTTTTTCATGTCTGGATGGGTGAGCGCCCGCAGTAGCGCGGCGCATACGAATCTCACAATTTGCTACGAATTCTGCGCTGAAGCCCTTTGGAGGGCAACGATTTCGGGCCCCTGCGGCGCCTTGAGTCGCGGAATTGGCGAAAATAGCCACAACTTTCCCCCGATTTCATGGCCAAACGAATCATTCTGAGTTACCCGGACAAACGCCTGCACACGGTGGCCAAGCCGGTGCAAGGTGTCGACGCGCGCGTCAAGGCCCTGGTCGCCGACATGCTGGAAACCATGTACGACGCCAGCGGCATCGGCCTGGCCGCGACCCAGATCGACGTGCACGAGCGCGTCGTCGTCATCGACATTTCCGAGGAGCGCAACCAGCCGATCGTGCTGATCAACCCCGAGATCACCTGGGCCAGCGACGAGAAGGTGCTGAACGAAGAGGGCTGCCTCTCGGTGCCCGGCATCTACGACGGCGTGATGCGTTCCACCTCGGTGAAGGTGCAGGCGCTCGACGAGAACGGCGAGTCGCGCACCATCGAGGCCGACGGCCTGCTGGCCGTGTGCATCCAGCACGAACTCGACCACCTGCTGGGCAAGGTGTTCGTCGAGTACCTTTCCCCCCTGAAGCGCAACCGAATCAAGAGCAAGCTGCTCAAGCAGCAGCGCGAAGACCTGCGCGAACGGGCCTGATCCCATGCGCGCACGCGGTTTCGGTTCCCTTGCCGCGATGGCGGTCGTCGCCGTCGCCGCCCTGGGGCTTGCCGGCTGCGCCAACGAACCCACGCGCGTCCAGCCGGGCGCCACGGCCGCCGACACCCTGCAGCGCCTGGGCGCGCCCACGGGCCGCTACCCTCTGACGGGCGGCGGCGAGCGGCTGCAGTACTCGCGCCTGCCGGCCGGCTTCGAGGTGACCGACATCGATGTCGACGCCTCGGGCAAGGTGGTCTCGGTGACGCAGGTGCTCAGCGAGTCGCGCTTCGGCCAGGACATCAAGGTCGGCCAGTGGCGCCAGAACGATGTGGTGGCCTTCTACGGCCGCCCCTATGAAATCACCCGCGTCAGCTCCTTCGACGGTGTCGTCTGGACCTGGCGCTACAAGGCCGTGAACGAGCGCCGCATGCTGTACATCTACATCGATCCGACCGGCGTGGTCCGGCGCTATCACACGGGGGACGATCTCGAGCTCGATCGGATCCGCGATTGAGCCGCCTCAGAGTCGTTTTCGCGGGCACGCCCGAGTTCGCGCGCGTCGCGCTGGAGGCCATTGCCGCCGCCGGCCATGACGTGGTGCTGGTGATGAGCCAGCCCGACCGGCCCGCCGGCCGCGGCATGAAGCTGCAGGCGTCGCCCGTCAAGCAATGCGCTGTCGCCAACAATTGGCCCGTGGCCCAGCCGCGCAGCCTGCGGCTCGATGGCAAGTACCCCGACGAGGCCTCGGCCGCGCGCGAGACCCTGCTGGCCGCCAGGCCCGACGTGATGGTGGTCGCGGCCTACGGCCTGATCCTGCCCCAGTGGGTGCTCGACCTTCCGGTGCACGGCTGCCTCAACATCCATGCGAGCCTGCTGCCGCGCCGATCCACCGCGCCATCGAGGCCGGCGACGCGCAGACCGGCATCACCATCATGCAGATGGACGCCGGGCTCGACACCGGCGACATGCTGCTGCGCGAGGCCGTCGACATCGGCGACGACAACACCGCCCGCCTGCACGACCGGCTGGCCGAACTGGGCGGAAGGATGATCGTCGAGGCGCTTGCGAATATCGGCGAGCTCGTCCGCACACCACAGCCGGCCGAAGGCGTCACCTACGCCAGCAAGGTCGAGAAGCACGAGGCGCTGATCGACTGGGCCCAGCCGGCCGACGCCATCGTGCGCCGCGTGCGCGCCTTCGACCCCTTTCCCGGCGCCAACAGCCCGCTCGATGGCGAAACCATCAAGCTCTGGGCGGCCCATGCGATGCCGTCCCCCACGGCATCGGCCGCGCCGGGCACGATCCTCGCCGTCACCGATGCCGGCGTGGCCGTGGCGGCGGCTGCCGATTCGGTCGTCGTCGTCACCGAACTCCAGCGACCGGGCGGCAAGCGCCTCGCCGTGGCCGATTTCCTGCGCGGCTTCGACCTGAAGCCCGGGCAGGTGTTCGGCTGATGTTTCTCTCGCAAAGCATCCGCGGCCGCCCGGAATTCCGCATCGGCATGCGCGACATGTCTCCGGTGGCGCTCGGCATCGGCGCCTGGGGGCTGATGACCGGCGTGGCCATGGTCAAGTCGAACATGAGCGTGCTCGAGGCCGTGGCGATGACCCTGCTGGTCTACGCGGGCAGCTCGCAGCTCGCGGCCATTCCGCTGCTGTTCGCGGGCGCGCCGGCCTGGGTGATCCTGGCCACGGGCTTCTGCGTCAACCTGCGCTTCGTGGTGTTCAGCCTGCACCTGCGCCCCTACCTCATGCACATGCCGCGCTGGCGCCGCATGCTGCACGGCTACCTCACGGCGGACATGAGCTACGCGCTCTTCACCAAGAAGTACCCGAAGCCGCCGCTGACCATCGCCGAGCAGGAAGCCCAGGAGGCTTACCTCACCGGTAACTACTTCGTCACCTGGTGCGCCTGGATGGGCATGAGCCTGCTGGGCGTGGCGCTGGCCAACTTCATTCCGCAGAAATGGGGCCTGGGCTTCGCGGGCGTGCTGAGCCTGGTGGCCATCGTCTGTTCGATGGCGACCACGCGGCTGCGCGTGCTGGCCGGGCTGATCGCCGGCGCCACGGCCGTGGCGGCCTATGCGCTGCCGCTGAAGCTCAACATCGTGGTCGCCATCGGCGTGGCCGTGCTGCTGTGCTTCTGGCTCGAAAAGCAGTTCGGCCTCGACCCCACGGCGGAGGACGACAAGTGAGCGCGACCACGGACTGGTGGACCCTGGGCGTGATCGTCGGGCTTGCGCTCGTCACCGTGCTCACGCGCTGCTTCTTCTTCATCCTCGACCGGCCCTGGGGCCTGCCCGATTGGGCGCACCGCGCGCTGCACTACGCGCCGGCCGCTGCGCTCGCGGGCGTGATCGCACCCGAGATCGTCATGACGCAGGGCCACCTGATCACCACGCTGCACGACGCCCGTCTGTACGCGGCGGTGGTCGGCGCGGCGTACTTCTACTGGCGGCGCGGCGTGCTCGGCACGATGCTCGCGGGTATGGCGGTTTATCTGCCGCTGCACTTGGGCTTGGGCTGGTAGGCGGCTAGTCGAGCTTCACGCCTGCGGTCTTGATGATGTTGCCCCAGCGCTCGCTCTCGGCCCGCGAGAGCTTGTAGAAATCCTGCGGCGTCCCCGGCAGTGCCTCGAAGCCGAAGTCCGCGAACAGCTTCACCACCTTCGGCGCCTTCATCGCCTTGTGCAGCTCGGCGTTGAGCCGCGCCACGGCCTCTGTCGGCATGCCGGCCGGGCCGATCAGGCCGTGGAAGGCGTAGGCGTTGACGTCGGGGAAGCCGGCCTCGACGAAGGTCGGCACGTCCGGCAGGGCGCCCGCGCGTTGCGGCAGCGCGATGGCCAGCACGCGCACCTTGCCCGACTTGATGATCGGCAGGCCCGAGGCCAGGTCCAGCATCATCGTCGGCACCTGGCCGCCCATCACGTCGGTCATGGCCGGCGCCGCGCCCTTGTACGGCACGTGCGTGATGCTCAGGCCGGCCTTCTGCTTGAAGAGTTCCATCGCCATGTGGTGTGGCGAGCCGTTGCCGGGCGAGGCGTAGCTCACCTTCTCGGGGTTGGCCTTCACGTAGCGCACGAACTCGGCCACATTCTTCGCGGGAAAGTCGGGGTGCACCACCAGGGCGACCGGGAAGCGGCCGATCGTGCCGATGTAGGTGAAGTCGCTCGCGGGCTTGTAGGGCAGCTTGGCGAACATGTGCTCGTTGAAGAGCAGCGCCGCGTTCTCGGCCTGCATGATGGTGTAGCCGTCGGGCTTGGCCTGCATCATCACGCCCACGCCGATGTTGGTGGAGGCGCCCGGCCGGTTGTCGATGATGAGCGGCTGCCCGAGCGAAGGCTGCATCGCCTCGGCCAGCGTGCGCGCGAGGTTGTCGGTGCCTCCGCCGGCCACGTAGGGCACGATCCATTTGATCGGCTGGGTGGGGTAGGCAGCCGGCTGCGCCGATGCGAGGCCGGTGGCCAGCGCGAAGGCCGCAGCCAGCAGGGGAAGAAAAAATCGCTTCATCGTCTCTTGTCTCCGTTGCTCGTTTTGGAATCGGTTCAGCTCACTCGCCGCGCAGGACCTGCCACAGCTCGCGGTCGCGTTCGGCGGTCCACACCACCGGGTGCTCGATGCCGCGCAGCTCGTCGTAGGCGCGCGAAACGTCGAAGGGCAGCACGTGCTGGAACACGGGCCAGTCGCCGAAGCGCGGCGTCATCGCCGCCTCGGCGCGGGCGAAGCAGCCCTTGAGCGTCTCGCCCGCCGCGATGCCGGCCTTTACGCTCTCGAGCAGCGTCGAGAGGAATGCCTTGGTGAGCGCTATGGCCTCGGCGCATGCAGCCTCGTCCTGCAGCACTGCGCCACGGCCGGGCACCAGCACGCGCGGCTTCAGAGCGGCCACCGCGTCGAGAGTGCCGGCCCAGTCGCCGATGTAGGCGTCGCCCGCATACACGCCGCAGCGGTTCTCGACCACGTCGCCCGAAAAGAGCACGCTGCAGTCGGGCAGCCACGCGACCGCGTCGCCGCCCGAATGGCCGCGGCCCAGGGACATCAGCCGCAACTCGCGGCCGCCGCCCAGCGGCAGCGTGGTCTCGCGATCGAAGACCTTCGTGGGGATGGTCAGCCCCGGTATCTCCTCGACGCCCGCGAACAGGCGCGGAAAGCGGCCGACCTCCGAGTCGAAGTCGGCCTGGCCGCGCGTGTGGATCCAGTAGAGCGTGCCGCTGCTGGCGACGATCTCGCGCACCTCGTCGAAGGCGCTCGCGCCCATCACGCGCACCGCGTGGTAGTGGGTGAGCACGATGGTGCGGATAGGCTTGTCGGTCACCGTGCGGATGGCGGCCAGGAAGTCGCGCGCCATGCGCGGCGTGGGGCGCGTGTCGATCAGCACCACGTGCTCGTCGCCGACGACGAAGCCGCAGTTGGGATCGAAGTCGCTGATGTAGCCATAGGCGCCGGGCCCGAGCTCCTGCAGCCGGGGCTTCTGCTCGCGGGTGTCGGAAGCGGAAGCGAAGGAAACGGTCGTGGTCATGGGGTGTTCGTTGTCGTGAGGTCTTCTTCGGCCGCCGCCTGGATGCAGGCAAGCAGCACGTCCTGGTCGGCGCACTGGTTGGCCAGCAGCAGCACGAGGCGGGCATTGAGGTCGGCGCTCTGCGCTTCGCTGCGGCCTTCGTGTGCCGCGAGCAATGCGGCGTAGAAGCCGTCGGGATCGGGCATGCGGGGCTCGGTGATCATGGGTTGCTGTTGTCGTGGGCAAGCGCGATGCGCAAGGCGGCGGCGATGGTTTCCGGGGTCGGCTTCGCCAGCACGGCCGCGCGGTAGGCGTCGGGCCGCACGAGGACGAAGCCGCCCGTGTCGCCAATGCCGAGATGGCTCGCGAGCTGCTCGTCGGCCTGCAGCGTGGGCAGGCCGCTGTTGCCGCCCACCGCCAGCAAGCGCAGCGGCAGCGACGCAGCAGCCTCGAGCGCCGCACTGGCCTGCTCGCGCGTCGGCGCGAACCACAGGCCGACGCAGTGCGTGCCCTCGGCCAGCAGCTGCATCAACGTCGTCTCGCGCCCATCGGCCCAGCGCAGCGGCAGGTTCTGCACGGATCGCCCGCCCTCGGGCAACTGCGGCGCGGCCGGGTACTCGTTCGCGACCGACATGCGCCCGGTGTTCACCAGCGCGCGCGCAAACGGATGCCGCGCGGCCAGCGTGACCACGGCGCGGCGCAGCGTGTGCTCCGCCGGCGAGCGCGGCGCGAGGAAGCGGGCCGAGCGGCTCGTGACCTGCAGGTTCTGCTTCGCGGCGGGCTGCCGCTCGGCGTCGTAGCTGTCGAGCAGTGCATCGCCCGCCTTTCCCTGGGCGACGAGCGCCAGCTTCCAGCCGAGGTTGGCCGCATCTTGAATCCCGCTGTTCCCGCCGCGCGCACCGAACGGGCTCACCACATGCGCCGCATCGCCGATGAAGAACACGTGGCCGTGCCGGAAGCTGTCGAGCAGGTGGTCGCGGTAGCCGTACGGACCGATCCACACGAACTCGAACTCCACGTCCGGCCCGAGCTGTTGGCGCAGCCGCGCACCCGCCACCTCGGGCTGGCTGATGTAGGCGGTGTCGCAGTCCTCGGGCATCTGGTAATCGATGCGCCACACGCCGTCGGCCATCAGGTGCTGCCACACGCCGCGGCCTTCGTTGAACGGTGCGTCGACCCAGGTCCAGCGCTCGGTCGGCAGCGGCTTTCTGAAGCGCACGTCGCTGATGCACCAGCGGTCGGTGCTGCGCGAGGCGTGCGCCTCGATGCCGAGCTGCGTGCGGATCGGGCTGTTGGCGCCGGTGGCGTCGATCAGCCGGTCGGCCTCGATCGTGTAGCTGCCGGCGGGCGTCTCGATGTCCAGGCGCACACCATCGGCCAACTGCTCGACGCGTGTCAGGCGGCTCTTCCACCGCACATCGGTCATGCCAAGTTCGAGGATGCGCTCGACCAGGAACCACTCGACATAGAACTGCTGCAGGTTGATGAACGGCGGCTGCTTGGAGACGCTGTTGGCCTGCAGGTTGAAGTTGTAGACCTCCTGCTCGCCCGAGAAGGTGCGCCCGAACGACCAGGTGATGCCCTTGGCCGCGATGCGCTCGTAGATGCCGAGGCGCTCGAAGATCTCCAGGCTCTTCTGCGCGTAGCAGATGCCGCGCGACGATGCGCCGCGCACGCCGACGGTGTCGTCCTCGTCGAGCAGCACGGCGTGCACGCCGCGTTGCGCGAGGTCGCAAGCGAGTGTCAGCCCCGAGGGCCCCGCGCCGACGATGACGATGGGGTGCCGCACGACCGTCGTGCCGTTCAGTTCGGGCGGAGGCGTGAAAGGCCAGCTCGGCAGCTCGTAGGCCGGCGCGAATGCAAAGGTTTCCATGATGTTCTAGAGCGCGTGCGCGAACTCGGCGATCGCATCCGCCGCCTTCGGGATCAGCTCTGGCTGCCCCGCGAGATAGTGGTTGCCGCCGACGATGTCGACGTTGCGGATGCGCGATCCACCTGCCGCCATCCACGCGTCGCGCGTGCTCGGGAAGGTCGACTGGTCGCCCGTATAGGTCAGCAGCAGCTTCGGCACCGTGGTGCGCGCGAGGTTGGTCGGTCCGTCGGCCTGCGAGCGCGACGACCATTGCGAGAGAAACGCCGTGAGGGAGGTGGTGCGCCCCATCGCGTTGGCCGAGTAGTTCACCTGCCGCGCGTCGCCCCACACGCTGCCGGGCAAGCGGTCGTTCGCGTCGAGCGACAGGTCCACGCAGCGCGGGTCGGCATGCGTGCGGTAGACGACGAAGGCCTGGTCGCGCGGCGCGCCCGGCGTGCTGCGCAGCAGCGCGAGCCGGTCGATGGCCCACTGCTCGATGCGGTCCAGCCGCGCCTTCTGCGCCGCGCTGAAACGCGCGAGAAAGTCGCTGTCGTAGGGCATGCGGTGGCGCACGTCGTACATGTCGAGTTCGGGGTCCACCGAGAGCGGGTCGTGCTCGTCGGTGACCGACGGATCGATCCAGTCGCGCATCAGCCGCGTGCGGCCCAGGTGCGCGGCGCACAGCGCGATGCCGTCCACCGGCGGCAGGTCGCTCGGGTGCAGGTGCGTGGGGTCGCCGTCGGGCAAATGAGTGGCCGTGAGCTTCTCGGCCTGCGCCTGGTAGAAGCTCGCGAGCGCAGCGCCGCCCGAATTGCCGACGAGGAACACCTTCTCGTAGCCGGCCGCGCGCAGGTACTGCACGCCAGCGCCCAGGTCTTGAATGGCGCGCTCCATCAGCAGCACCGTGTCGTTGCCCACGAAGCGCGAGTTCAGCCCCATGCAGCAGATGCCGCGCTCGGCCAGCGGGCCGATCAGGTAGTGGCCCATGAAGTTGCTGGTCGGGTGCATCACGATGGCCGCCACCTTCTTCGGCCCTGGCGGCGCACGGTAGGCGCCGTAGATGCGCGGGCGCAGCATCTGCAGGCCCGACTGGCTTTCCATCGATGCGCCGGGCTTGACGTCGATGACGGCAAGTTGCAGATCAGACATTCGACACACCCCTTGCAGCACGCAGCTCGGCCTTGCGCGCGGTCCACGCATCGAGGTCCGCATGGGCGCGCAGCGCATGTGCGTCCATCTCGGCCTGCGGCACGGTCGGCGTGGTCAGCTCCACGCGGATGCCGTTGGGGTCGAAGAAGTAGATCGATTCGATGATGTGGTGGTCGGTCACGCCCAGCACCTCGACGCCCGCGCCTTCGAGCCGCGCCTTGGCGGCCAGCAGGTCGGCCACCGAATCGACGCGCAGCGCAATGTGGTTCACCCACGAAGGCGTGTTGGGCGAGGGCAGCGCGGCGACGTCGTCGCCGAGATCGAAGAAGGCGATGTACGAGCCGTCGCGCATCTGGAAAAAGATGTGCACGTAGGGGCAGTACTCGCCCGTGCTCGGCACGTGGTCGCTCTTGATGACGTGGGCCAGCGGCAGGCCGAGCAGGTCTTCGTAGAAGCGGCGGGTTTCCTCGCTGTCGCGGCAGCGCCAGGCGAAGTGGTGCAGCCCGCGCACGGGTGGTGGGGTCGGCATGGCTCGTGTCTCCGGTAAGCCCCGATTGGGCGATGCCGCGTCTTATGATGCAATCGAAATTAATTCATCGATTGATGAAATAACCATATATATGAACCTGACCCTGCGCCAGTTGCGCGCCTTCGCCGCCGTGGCCGAAAGCGGCAGCTTCACCGCCGCGGCGCAGCAGCTGCACCTCACGCAGTCGGCGCTCAGCGTGCTGGTGCGCGAACTCGAACGCGAGATGGGCGTGCAGCTGCTCGACCGCAACACCCGCAGCGTGCAGTTGTCCGAAGCCGGGCGCGAGTTCCTGCCGTCGGTGCATCGCCTGCTCGGTGACCTCACGAGCGCGGTGACGGGCGTCACGGATCTTCGTGACAAGAAGAAAGGCTTGTTGCGGCTTGCGGCGCCGCAGCTCATGGCCTGCACGCTGATGCCGCGCGTGATCGCGGTCTACCGCGCGCAGTACCCCGACGTCGATGTGCGCCTGGCCGACACGCTGCCCGAGAGCCTGCTGGTGGGCGTGACGGCCGGCGACGTGGAGCTGGCCGTGGGCCAGGACGTGGCCGTGGACGGCGCCATCGAGCGCCGCACCCTGTTCCGCGACCGCCACTGGCTGATCTGCCCGCCCGACCACGCCTTCGCCAAGCGCCGCAAGGTGCGCTGGCACGAACTCGGCCCCTACACTTTCATCGCGCCCACGCGCGACTTCCGCCAGCGCGTGCTGCCCGAACTGACGCCGGCCGAGCGCGAGTACATGCTGCGCCCCGGCACCCAGGAGGTGTCGTACATGACCACCGCGCTGGGCATGGTGGCCTCGGGGCTGGGGCTCACGGTGTGCCCGACCTACTCCGCACCGCTGGTGCGCGCGCACGGCCTGCAGATGGTGCGGCTCGAATCGCCCGATTTCCACCGCGAGGTGTGCGTCTACAGCGCGGCGCGGCGCAGCCTTTCGCCGGCCGCCACGGGTTTTGTCGAGATCCTCGAGCAGTTCGCCAGGGCGCAGCAAAAGGCCTGAAAAGCATCGGCCCGCGGCAACAGCCGCCCAGGGCGGCGACGGGGCCAAATCTACAATGCAGGCCGACCCGTCTTCCACCTCCTCCAGACCCATGAACGTCATTCGATTCACCGACCTCTGCGCACAGGGCAAGGCCGCCGGCCAGCGCGTCTTCATCCGTGCCGACCTCAACGTGCCGCAGGACGACGCCGGCAACATCACCGAAGACACGCGCGTGCGCGCTTCCGTGCCCTGCATCCAGCTGGCGCTCGACGCCGGCGCGGCCGTGATGGTCACCTCGCACCTGGGCCGCCCGACCGAAGGCGAGTTCAAGCCCGAAGACTCGCTGGCCCCCGTCGCCAAGCGCCTGGGCGAACTGCTCGGCCACCCCTACGAAAATGGGGTGCCGCTGGTCTCCAACTGGGTCGACGGCGTCGACGTCAAGCCCGGCCAGGTCGTGCTGCTCGAGAACTGCCGCATCAACAAGGGCGAGAAGAAGAACGACGAAGCGCTGTCCCGCAAGCTCGCCGCGCTCACCGACATCTACGTGAACGACGCTTTCGGCACCGCGCACCGCGCCGAAGCCACCACCTACGGCATCGCGCAGTTCGCCAAGGTGGCCGCGGCCGGCCCGCTGCTGGCGGCCGAGATGGACGCCATCAGCAAGGCGCTGGCGCAGCCCAAGCGTCCGCTGGTGGCCATCGTGGCGGGTTCCAAGGTCAGCACCAAGCTCACCATCCTCAAGAGCCTGTCGGCCAACGTCGACCAGCTGATCGTCGGCGGCGGCATCGCCAACACCTTCATGCTGGCGGCCGGCCTGAAGATCGGCAAGTCGCTGGCCGAGCCCGACCTGGTCGACCAGGCCAAGGCGGTGATCGAGGCCATGCGCGCGCGCGGCGCCGACGTGCCGATCCCGGTGGACGTGGTCACGGCCAAGACCTTCGCGGCCGATGCAGCCGCCACCGTCAAGGACGCGAACGACGTGGCCGACGACGACCTGATCCTGGACATCGGCCCCAAGACCGCCGCGATCCTGGCCGCGCAGCTGCGCGAAGCCGGCACCATCGTCTGGAACGGCCCCGTGGGCGTGTTCGAGTTCGACGCGTTCGCGGGCGGCACCAAGGCCATCGCGCAAGCCATCGCCGAGAGCAGCGCCTTCTCGATCGCCGGCGGCGGCGACACGCTCGCGGCCATCGCCAAGTACGGCATCGAGAAGCAGGTCGGCTACATCTCGACCGGCGGCGGTGCCTTCCTCGAAGTGCTGGAAGGCAAGACCCTGCCGGCCTTCGAAATCCTGGCCAAGCGCGCGGCGGGTTGATCCCGGCGGCGGGGAATCTCGCGAGGGTGACTTCCGTCAGACACACAAAGTGTATACAGTAGCGAATACAAAACGGAGACTACCTTCATGAGCACGGACCGCATCCCCCGCCACGCCACCAAGATCGTTGCCACGCTCGGTCCGGCGTCCAACACGCCGGAACTGCTGGAAAAGATGATTCTGGCCAAGGTCAGCGTGGTGCGGCTGAACTTCAGCCACGGCACGGCGCAGGACCACATCGACCGCGCCGCCATGGTGCGCGAAGCCGCCCGCAAGACGGGCCGCGAAGTGGCCATCATGGCCGACCTGCAGGGCCCCAAGATCCGCGTCGGCAAGTTCGCGCAGGGCAAGGTCTGGCTGGAGCCGGGCGCCAAGTTCGTGCTCGATGCCTCGCGCACCGAGCCCGGCGACGCCGACGCCGTGGGCCTCGACTACAAGGACCTGCCGCGCGACGTGAAGCCCGGCGACAGGCTGCTGCTGAACGACGGCCTGATCGTGCTCACGGTGGACGCCGTCAAGGGCGAGGCCGTGCACACCACCGTCAAGCTGGGCGGCGAGCTGTCGAACAACAAGGGCATCAACAAGCAGGGCGGCGGCCTCACGGCGCCCGCGCTCACGGCCAAGGACATGGAGGACATCAAGACCGCGATGAGCTTCCAGGCCGACTACGTGGCCGTGAGCTTCCCGAAGAACGCCACCGACATGGAAATGGCGCGCCAGCTGTGCAACGTGGCGGCGGCCGAGTTCGGCCACAAGCCCGGCATGATCGCCAAGATCGAGCGCGCCGAGGCCATTCCGAAGCTGGAGGAAATCCTGCGCGCCAGCGACGGCATCATGGTCGCGCGCGGCGACCTCGCGGTGGAAGTCGGCAATGCCGCCGTGCCGGCGCTGCAGAAGAAGATGATCCGCATGGCGCGCGACATGGACAAGGTGGTGATCACCGCGACCCAGATGATGGAGTCGATGATCACCAACCCCGTGCCCACGCGCGCCGAAGTGAGCGACGTGGCCAACGCCGTGCTCGACGGCACCGACGCCGTGATGCTCTCGGCCGAGACCGCCTCGGGCCGCTATCCGCTCGAAACCGTGCAGGAGATGAGCCGCATCTGCGAAGCCGCCGAAGGGGCCGAGGACAAGACGCTCGACGCCGACTTCAGCGGCAAGACCTACAGCCGCATCGACCAGTCGATCGCCATGGGAGCGCTGTTCACAGCCCACCACCTGGGCGCCAAGGCCATCGTGGCGCTGACCGAGTCGGGCGCCACGCTGCTGTGGATGAGCCGCCACCGCGCGCACATTCCCATGTACGCACTGACCTCGCGGCTGGCCACGCAGCGCAAGCTGGCGCTGTACCGCAACGTGCGCCCGCTTCTGATGGACTCGCAGACCGACCGCGACACCGCGCTCGAACAGGCCGAGGCCCATCTGAAGAAGCGCGGCATCGTGCAGAGCGGCGACGTCTACGCGATCACCTGCGGCGAACCGATGGGTGCCCCGGGCGGCACCAACATGCTGAAGATTTGCCGCGCGAGCTAGGCACTCCCCCAGGCTTCGCGCACTTCGTGTCGCTTCTCCTTCCCCCTCGCCGGGGGCAACACCTGCGGCCCGGCAAAGCCGGTTCCGCGGTGTTACTGGCACTCAACCGTTACGAAATAGGAAGCTGTAGGCGTTCAGGGCGGGCACGCCGCCCAGGTGCGCGTACAGCACCTTCGAGCCGGCCGGGAATTCGCCCAGCCGCACCTTCTCGATCATCCCGTGCATCGACTTGCCCTCGTACACGGGGTCGGTCAGCATGCCTTCGAAGCGCGCGCACAGGCGGATGGCCTCCAGCGTGCCGTCGTTGGGCAGCCCGTACTCGGGGCCGCCGAAGCGGCGGTCGAGCACCACGTCCTTTTCGGTGATGTCGCGGCCCAGCTCGACCAGCTCGGCCGTGTTCTTCGCAATGCGAAGAATCTGGTCGTAGGTCTGCTGCGGCTTGGCCGAGGCGTCGATGCCGATCACGCGGTCGGCCCGCCCGTCGGCCGCGAAGCCCACCACCATGCCGGCCTGCGTGCTGCCGGTGACCGAGCAGACCACGACGTAGTCGAACTTGAAGCCCAGCTCGGCTTCCTGCTGGCGTACTTCCTCGGCGAAGGCCACGAAGCCGAGGCCGCCGCGCGGGTGTTCCGAGCAGCCCGCGGGAATCGGGAACGGCTTGCCGCCGGCCTTGCGCACGTCGGCCATGGCCTCTTCCCAGCTCTTGCGGATGCCGATGTCGAAGCCCGCCGCATCGAGCCGCACGTCGGCACCGAGGATGCGCGACATCTCGATGTTGCCGACCCGGTCGTACACCGCGTCCGAGTAGTTGACCCAGTTCTCCTGCACCAGCACGCACTTCATTCCGAGGTGCGCGGCCACGGCGGCGACCTGCCGCGTCTGGTTCGACTGGATGCCGCCGATGGACACCAGCGTGTCGTAGCCGCCCTCGAGCGCCTCGGGAATCAGGTATTCGAGCTTGCGCGTCTTGTTGCCGCCGAAGGCCAGGCCGCTGTTGCAGTCCTCGCGCTTGGCATACAGGTCGACCTTGCCGCCGAGATGCGCGCTCAGCCGCTTCAGCGGGTGGATCGGCGAGGGGCCGAAGGTCAGGGCGTGGCGGGGAAATTTCTTGAGATTCATGGCGGAGGCTCCAGTGCGTTGGGGCCTTCGATCGTAGGAAGAACGGCTCGCAACGTGCTTGCAAAATTTTCTGGATTCGATCGACAAAAAAATGCACGATGACCAGATCGAATGTTTTTATCCCACAGAAAGAGTAATGAGCACAACAAAATTGCGTATTCCGCCGGAGCTGGATCGCACCGACCGCGCCATCCTTCGCGCCCTGCAGCGCGACGCCTCGCTCTCGAACGTGGCGCTGGCCGCCAAGGTCAACCTCAGCGCCGCCGCCTGCCTGCGCCGCGTCGAGCGGCTCAAGGCGGCGGGGCTCATCAAGGGCATCGTCGCGCTGCTCGACCCCGACGCGCTCGACCTCGGCATGCTCGTGATGATCGGCGTAGTGCTCGACCGCTCCACGCCCGATTCCTTCGCCGACTTCGAGAAGGCCGCGCAGAAGGTGCCGGGCTGCCTCGAATGCCACGTGGTCACGGGCGAGTTCGACTACTTCATGCTCCTGCGCACGCGCGACAGCGACAGCTTCAACCGCCTGCATGCCGAGCAGCTGCTGTACTTGCCGGGCGTGCGGCAGATCCGGACCTTCGTGGTGCTCAAGCAGGTGCTGTCGACCACGCAGCTGCCGATCTGAGGACAGGGGGCGCCAAATCGGCGTCAGTGCCGTCCCACAAGGGGGCTCGGTAGAATTGCGGCAGTTTTCTCTCGTCTTTCCGCCTTCTTCTTCCCCTAATTCCAGCGAGGTATTTCCCCATGGCACTCGTCTCGATGCGCGAACTGCTCGACCATGCCGCAGCCAATGGCTACGGCATTCCGGCCTTCAACGTCAACAACCTCGAACAGGTCCAGGCCGTGATGGAGGCCGCCAAGGAAACGGGCGCGCCCGTCATCCTGCAAGCCAGCGCAGGCGCGCGCAAGTACGCCGGCGAAGCCTTCATCAAGCACCTGATCCAGGCCGCCATCGAGCAGTACCCGAACATCCCGCTGGTGATGCACCAGGACCACGGCCAGAGCCCGGCCATCTGCCAGGGCGCCATCGACCTCGGCTTCTCCTCCGTCATGATGGACGGCTCGCTGCACGAGGACGGCAAGACGCCGGCCTCGTTCGACTACAACGTCGACGTGACCCGCAAGGTGGTTCAGCTGGCGCACAAGGTCGGCGTGACCGTCGAAGGCGAACTGGGCTGCCTGGGCTCGCTCGAAACCGGCCTGGCCGGTGAAGAAGACGGCATCGGCGCCGAGGGCGTGCTCGACCACTCGGCCCTGCTGACCGACCCGGAAGAAGCCGCCCAGTTCGTCAAGGCCACGCAGCTCGACGCGCTGGCCATCGCCATCGGCACCAGCCACGGCGCCTACAAGTTCACGCGCAAGCCCACGGGCGACATCCTGTCGATTTCGCGCGTGAAGGAAATCCACGCCCGCCTGCCCAACACCCACCTGGTGATGCACGGCTCGTCGTCGGTGCCGCAGGACCTGCTGGAAATCATCCGCAAGCACGGCGGCAACATGAAGGAAACCTACGGCGTGCCGGTCGAGGAAATCCAGGAAGCCATCAAGTATGGCGTGCGCAAGATCAACATCGACACCGACATCCGCCTGGCCATGACCGGTGCGGTGCGCAAATTCCTGGCCGAGAACCCCGAGAAGTTCGACGCCCGCGAGTGGCTCAAGCCCGCGCGCGAAGCCGCCAAGCAGATCTGCAAGCAGCGCTACATCGAGTTCGGCTGCGAAGGCCAGGGCGCGAAGGTCAAGGGCGACAGCCTGCAGGTGGTCGCTGCCAAGTACGCTAAGGGCGAACTGGCGCAAGAAGTCATCTAAAACTTCGCCGTGATTCGAAGGCCACCGTTCGCGGTGGCTTTTTTCTGCGCGCACAATCCGCTTTCACCGTCCCACGTTCCCACCGCATTTGCCGTTGCTCCCATGACCACCGTCCACACCTCCTCCATCCAGAGCCTGCCCCTGCTTGCGCGCGGCAAGGTGCGCGACAACTACGCCGTTGGCGAAGACCGCATCCTGATGGTCGCGAGCGACCGGCTCAGCGCCTTCGACGTGATCATGGGCGAGCCCATTCCCGGCAAGGGCGAGATCCTCACGCAGATGGCGCTGTGGTGGTTCGACCGGCTCGGCCAGCTGTGTCCCAACCACCTGACCGGCGACGCGCCCGAGAGCGCGGTCACGCCCGACGAAGTGCCGCAGGTCACGGGCCGCTCGATGCTGGTCAAGCGGCTGAAGCCGATCCCGGTCGAGGCCGTGGTGCGCGGCTACCTGGCCGGCAGCGGCTGGAAGGAATACCAGGAATCGCGCTCGGTCTGCGGCGTGCCGCTGCCCGAGGGCCTGACCAATGCCAGCAAGCTGCCGCGCCCGATCTTCACGCCCGCCGCCAAGGCCGCAGCCGGCGAGCACGACGAGAACATCAGCTACGAGCGCGTGGTCGAGATCGTCGGCCCCAAGCTGGCCCAGCAGATCCGCGAGACCAGCATCGAGATCTACGAGACCGCCGCGCAGATCGCGCTGGCCAAGGGAATGATCATTGCCGACACCAAGTTCGAGTTCGGCCTGGACGAAGCCGGCACGCTGGTGCTGATGGACGAGGTGCTCACGCCCGACAGCTCGCGCTACTGGCCGGTCGAGGGCTACCAGGCCGCGCTGGCCGCCGGCACCAACCCGCCGAGCTACGACAAGCAGTTCGTGCGCGACTGGCTCGAAGCCACCAAGATCAACGGCAAGCCCTGGGACAAGACGCCCCCGGCGCCGCGCCTGCCGGCCGAGGTCATCGAGAAGACGGCGGCCAAGTACCGTGAGGCGCTCGAGCGCCTGACGGGCTGATCCCGGTCTTTTTCTTCTTTCAGCGTCCGCTGGTGCTCAGCGTTGCCACGGTCCGACCGCTGGCGTTGAGCAGTGCAAGACGTTCGGGGCCCGCGAGGCTGTAGCTCGCGGTGCTCTGCAGGGCGGAAATGAACTGCGCCTCGTTGGCGCCGCGCGCTGGGTCGGTGCAGGCCATGCGGGTCGAGGCCAACTGGCCGATCTTCAGGGAGATGCCGCTGCGCGTGAACGTGCCAGAAAGGCGGTTGCAGCCGCCCGAGCCGCTGAGGCGCCCGCTGCTGCGATCGAACTGCACCTGCGCACCGTTGCCGGGCGCGACGGGCTCGTCGCCCAGCTGAACCAGTTGCCAGGCTGGGCCTTCGATCGGCTCGTCGAGGCTGATGCCGCTCCCGCAGCCGGTCAGGACGGCCAGCAGCGCCGTCGCGGCGAGAACGGGGGGCGCGGTGCGGCGGGCGAGGCGGGCGAAGGAGCGCATGGCCGGTCTTTCCTTTTCGAATTTGCAACAAGTTGAATCGGGCGTGATCGTATGCGACGAGGCCCCGCTCGCCAATGCCGCCGCGTTCACGGGGGAGGCCATGAAAAAAGCGGCCCGCAGGCCGCTTTCGCATCAGCTCAGCACCACGCTGCTCAGGCGGCGCCGGTAGGTTGCCACCACCGGATCGTCCGGCGGAATCTGCCCGTCGGCCACCTTCACCTTCGGCGGCTCGATCACATCGAGGATCGCGATGTAGGTCTTGCGGGCGAGGTCTTCGCTCCAGGTCTTGTCGCGCATGAGGATGTCGAGCAGCTCGTCCATGGCGTCGGTCCAGCGCTGCGCGGCCATCAGCAGGCGGGCGCGGCCGAAGCGGGCGTCGAAGTCACGCTTGTTGGCGGCGATCTTCGCCTCGAAATCGGCCATCGCGGGCGCCGTGCCTGTAGGCGGTGCTGCGAAATCGATAGCGTCCATCCAGCGCTGCAGCGCATCGAAGCGGCGCACCAGCGTGGTCTTGGCGATCACGGGCGCAAAGGCGACCTTGGCGTCGTCGTGGCGGCCTTCCTGCAGCAGCAGCTTGATGTAGTCGAAGCGGGCGTCGTCGTTGGCGGGGTCGGTGGCCACGGCGTGCTGCAGTCTTTCGAGAGCGCTCCCCGTGTCGCCTTCGGCCAGCGCTTCCTGCGCGGCTGCTTCCTCCGAGGCGGCCTCGGCCTCGTCGGCGCCCGGCACGTGCTTGTCGAGGAACTCGCGGATCTTCTCGGCCGGGATGGCGCCGACGAAGCCGTCCACCGGCTGGCCGTCCTTGAACATCACGCAGAACGGAATGCTGCGCACGCCGAACATCTCCGACAGCTGCGACGAGATCTGCGGCACCTTGTCGGCGTCCAGCTTGGCCAGCGTGAAGCGGCCGGCGTACTCGACCTCGAGCTTTTCGAGCACCGGGCCGAGCTGTTTGCAGGGGCCGCACCATTCGGCCCAGATGTCCAGCAGCACCGGCGTGGCGACGGAGCCTTCGATCAGTTCGGCCTGGAAATTTTCGAGAGTGATGTCGATCATCGGAACCAACTGAGGGTGAAACGTAAAATTGAAACCATGAACGAAACCATTCAGGTCGGTGTAGTGATGGGCTCGAACTCCGATTGGGAGACGATGCGCAACGCGGTCGAGATTCTCCAGCAATTCGGAATCGGGCACGAAGCCAAGGTGGTCTCGGCCCACCGGATGCCCGATGCGCTGTTCGCATACGCCGAAAGCGCCGCCGGGCGCGGGCTCACGGCGATCATCGCGGGCGCGGGCGGCGCGGCGCACCTGCCGGGCATGCTGGCCTCGAAAACCACGGTGCCGGTACTCGGCGTGCCGGTGGCCAGCCGCCATCTGCAGGGCGTCGATTCGCTCTACAGCATCGTGCAGATGCCCAAGGGCGTGCCGGTGGCCACCTTCGCCATCGGCAATGCGGGCGCAGCCAACGCGGCGCTGTTCGCGGTGGCGATGCTGGCGGTGAACGACCCGGCGCTGCGCGCGAAGCTCGACGCCTTCCGCACGGCGCAGACCGCCGCCGCCGAAGCCATGACGCTGCCGCCGGCCCCCGCCGCGGAGGCGCCTCCCGTTTCTCCTTTCTCGCCGCAAGGCGGAGGTGCCCTGTGAGCCAGAACGGCGACCTGCCCATTCTTCCGGGCGCCACGCTCGGCGTGCTCGGCGGCGGACAGCTGGGGCGCATGTTCGCCCACGCGGCCCAGCGCATGGGCTACTTCACTGCGGTGCTCGACCCCGACACCGACAGCCCCGCCGGCCGCGTGAGCCACCACCACATCCACACCGATTACGACGACATCGACGGCCTCGCCCGGCTCGCGGGCCTGGCCGACGCGGTGACGACCGAGTTCGAGAACGTGCCGGCGCCCTCGCTGGAGCACCTGGCCGTCGCGCGGCCGGTGTCGCCCGGCGCCTCGGCCATCGCCATCGCGCAGGACCGCATCGCCGAGAAGGCCCATTTCACCCGCTGCGGCGTGCCCTGCGCGCCTTACGCAGTCATCGAAACCGCGGCGCAGCTTGCCGCCGTCGACGACGGGCTGCTGCCCGGCATCCTGAAGACCGCGCGGCTGGGCTATGACGGCAAGGGCCAGCAGCGCGTGAAGACGCGCGCCGAGCTGGTCGACGCCTGGCAGGCCACGGGCTGCGTGCCCTGCGTGCTCGAGAAAATGCTGCCCCTCGAATTCGAATGCTCGGTCATCCTCGCGCGCAGCCGCGACGGCCAGATCGTGCACTTCCCGCCGCAGCGCAATCTGCACCGCGACGGCATCCTCGCCGTCACCGAGGTGCATCCGCAGAACATGCCGAAGACGGTGGCGCAGGGCGCGATCAACTCGGCCAAGAGCATTGCCAACGGTTTGGACTACGTCGGCGTGCTGTGCGTCGAGTTCTTCGCGCTGGCCGACGGCTCGCTGGTCGTCAACGAGATGGCGCCGCGCCCGCACAACAGCGGCCACTACACGATGGAAGCCTGCGACGTGTCGCAGTTCGAGCTGCAGGTGCGCACGCTCGCCGGCCTGCCGCTGGCGGCGCCGCGCCAGCACAGCCCCGCGATCATGCTGAACCTGCTGGGCGACCTGTGGTTCCCCGCGGGCGATGACAAGGCTGCCAAGCCCGTGTCGCCGCGCTGGAGCGAAGTGCTCGCGCTGCCGGGCGTGCACCTGCATCTCTACGGAAAGATCGACCCGCGGCGCGGCCGCAAGATGGGCCACCTCACGCTCACCGGCGCCACGCTCGAAGCCGTGCGCACCACGGCCTCGCAGGCCGCGCAGCTGCTGGGCCTGCCGGCGGTGATCACCGCCGACCTCGCATGATCCTCGACGGCCACGCCCCCGAAGCCATCGCCGAAGCCACGCGCGTGCTGCGCGCGGGCGGGCTGGTCGCGTTCCCGACCGAAACCGTCTACGGCCTGGGCGCCGACGCGAGCAGCGACATGGCCGTGGCCGGCATCTTCAAGGCCAAGGGGCGGCCCTCCGACCACCCGCTGATCGTCCACGTGGCGGCCGGCATCAAGGGCACCGAGTCGTTGTCGCGCTTCGCCCAGCCGCTGCCGCTTTTCGCGCAGAAGCTCGTGCAGGTCTTCTGGCCCGGCCCGCTCACGCTGATCGTCACGCGCCAGCCCGGCGTGGGCGCGGCGGCGGCGGGCGGACAGGACACCATCGGCCTGCGCTGCCCTTCGCATCCCGTGGCGCAGGCGCTGCTCGAAGCCTGTGCCGAGCAGGGCGTGCCCGGCCTCGCAGGGCCGAGCGCCAACCGCTTCGGCCGCATCAGCCCGACCACGGCGCAGCATGTGTTCGACGAGTTCGGCGGTGCACTGCTGGTCGTGGATGGTGGCGCGTGCGAGGTCGGCATCGAGTCGACCATCGTCGACTGCAGCCGCGGCGCGCCCGTGCTGCTGCGGCCCGGCCTCATTACGCGCGCGCAGATCGAGGCGGCCTGCGGCGAGAAGCTCAGCGACCGCGAAGTGCTCGAGACGCCCGACCCACGCGCCTCGGGCACGCTGGAGGCGCACTACGCCCCGAACGCCAAGGTGCGCCTGATGGACGCCAAGGCCATCCAGACCGGCCTCGACGTGCTGGGTGCCAACGCCGCGCACATCGCCGTCTGGTCGCGCGCCCCGATGCGCAGCCGTTCGCAGCGCGTAGTGCTGCGGCGCATGCCCGACGACGCGGCGGCGAGCGCCCAGTTGTTGTTCGCGGTGCTGCGCGAGTTCGATGCGCAGGGCGTCAAGCTGATCTGGGTCGAGTCGCCGCCCGACACGCACGAGTGGGAAGGCGTGCGTGATCGTTTGCAGCGAGCATCTGCGGCCTGAACCAGGCTAACCCCCAGGCTCGCCCACTTCGTGTGGCCGCCAACCCCCTTGCAGGGGGCAATACCTGCGGCCCGGCACAGCCGGTTCCGCGGTATTTCTGGAGTGGGCTCTGTCTCGCTCAGCCCCCCGCTGCCAAGACGCCCTGGAAGAAGCCCCGCGCCGATGCCAGGCAGAACGGCGGCGCCAGCGTGCCGTGGTACGCGAGCATGACCGCCTGCGCCTTGTCGGACGCGCTGCCCGCTGTGTTCTGCGCCAGCAGGTCCTTGGCCTGCGCGAAGCCGGCGCGCGCGGTCGAGTAGGCGTCGATCGCGGCCGAATCCTCCAGGTCCACCACCGCCAGCGCGGCGGCCGGCACGCCCTTGGCGCGGAAGTAGCCCGAGGTGGCGCGGGTGCTGAGGAAGTTCACCGTCGGGTCGTTGGCGCCGCCGCACATCAGCATTGGCCGGATCGGTACCCAGTTGCGCAGGTCGTTGGCGACGGCCGCCTTGCGCAAGCCCGTCGAAGGCTTGCAGTCCAGCGGCGAGGTCGTGCTCAGCGACGCCGCCGTGGCCGGCAGTGCGTTGCCAGGGCAGGGCGCGGCCAGGATGTCGCCGGCCGCTTGCGTCAGGAAGCTCTGCTTGATCAGGTTGTTGGCGCCATAGAAGATCGACAGCGAAGGGCTCACCGGCCCCGGCGTTGCATTCGCCGGGAACAGCGCCAGCTGCGGCAGCTTGCCGCTGGAGAACAGCGTGCCGGGCGTCAGGCTCGGCAGCAGGGTGTCGATGCCGGTGGCGTACTGCGCTTCGTAGATGTCGCTGGTGGCGTTGTAGACGTTGCCGAACTGCTGCTGCCAGCTGGTCGACAGCAGCGGCACGAACAGCGTGGAGCCCAGCGCCGGCCAGCCCAGGTAGGTGTAGTCGGACAACAGGCTGATGGCAGAGGGCGCCGACAGCGGCGCCGAGGCCGTCACCGTCTTGCCCGTCGCCTGCATCTCGCGGTGCGCCGCCATCGCGACATAGCCGCCCTGCGAGTAGCCGGTGATGAACAGCGAGCCGGCGTCGTTCGCGTCGATGCCCGAGAAGGTCTTGCGCGCGGCCGTGAGCGCGTCGACCATGTCCTTGCCCTGCTGGTCGCCGTCGAGGTACGGGTGGTAGGGCAGCGTCGACTTGTCGTAGCCCGCGTAGTTGGGCGCCACCACGATGTAGCCCTGCGCCGCGAACATGGCGGCAATCATCAGGCCCTCGCCTGCGGCCGGCTGCGTGCTGTCGGTCCACTTGGCGAGGTTGTAGGCCTTGGCGGCGGTGGTGCCGTGGGCATAGAGCACCACGGGCCGCTGGCCGCCGCAGGCCACGTCGGCGCCGGTGGGCACCATGATCGCGGCGGTGGCGTTGGTCGCCTCGTTCTTCGCGCCGATGGTGCGGTATTCGAGGTAGCGCACGTCGATGCCGCACTTGGGCGTGCCGGCCACCTGCAGCACCGCCTTGCCCTGGTCGCTGGCCTGCAGGCTAGCCTTGAACTGGTCGGCGGTCAGCTTGGCCGTCTGCTCGGGCGGGTTGGTGACCACCGAGCCCCGGCCGGTGTCGACTGCGGGCGGCGGAAAGCCAACGCCGATGCCTCCTCCGCCACCGTCCCCCCCGCCGCAGGCGGAGAGCAGCAACAGGGTTGCGCCTGCGAGCGCCGTCAAGGCGGCTGTCTTGCGCATCAGGACGAACGAGGGGGGGCGTGGCTTTGTCAAGGCATGTCTCCTGCGTTGGATTTGTACTGAATAGAACGACCGTCCGATTCTGTGCAGTGCCATGGCCGCGCGCAAGCGGCATTTGCCATCAGAAGATTTCAGTACCCGGCAGGGTCGCGCAGGCCCGCCAGCTGCCGTCAGTTGTCCTGCGAGGCCCAGTCGACCAGCGCGTCGAACGCGGCGCGCGCGGCCCCCGCGTTCTCGCCGTTGGCGATGGCCACCAGCACGTAGCGCCGGCCGCTCGCACCGTCCACGTAGCCGGCTACGCCCGAGGCATCGCGCAGCGTGCCGGTCTTCAGGTGGGCCGAGCCGCCCGAGCGCAGCGTGCGCTTCTTCAGCGTGCCATCCACGCCCATGGCGGGCAGCGAGGACATCAGCTCCGGCATCACCGGCGAACGCCATGCCACCTGCAGCATCTTGCCGAGCGCGGCCGCGCTGATGCGCTCGTCGCGCGACAGGCCCGAGCCGTTCTCGAACATGGGTTGCGCCTCGCCCGTGCCGATGCGCTCGCGCCACCACTGGCCCAGCGCCGCGCGCGAGGCCTCGAAGGTGCCGCGGTTCTTCTGCGTGAGCCCGATCGTGAGGAACAGCTGCTGCGCCATCACGTTGTTGCTGTACTTGTTGATGTCGCGGATCACCTCGGCCAGCGGCGGCGACTCGAACTCGAAGGCCGGCTTCAGCCCCGCCGGCACGCGCCCTTCGCGCATCTGCCCGCCCACGCGCCCGCCCATCTCGGCCCACATGCCGCCGATGGCCCGCATGGCGTAGGTGCGCGGGTCGCCGTACGCCACGGCCCAGCTCTTCTCGCCGCAGGCGGCCGGGAAGCCGCCGTTGAAGCGGATGCGGTTCACGTCGGAGAAATCGGCGCGCAGCGTGCCGCGCCAGTCGCCGCATTCGCCGGGCACGAGCGCCACGGTGGGGGGCATCGCCACGCTTGCGAGCGGGGGCTCGTAGCTCACCCGCGCGATCTGGCCCGTGCGGTCGGGCGCGAAAGTCATGTTGACCGACTTGAAGTTCACGAGCAGCGCGTCGGGCGAGGCGTTGTAGGGCCGCAGCGGCTCGCCGTCGAAGGCGGACGGGTCGCCCTCGACCGTGGTCTCGAAGGCGCTGCGGTCGATCACGATGTCGCCGCTCACCGTGGTGATGCCCAGCCCCTGCACGTGGCGCAGCAGCAGCCACACGCGCTCGAGCACCAGCTTGGGGTCGCCCTGGCCCTTGATGTACAGGTTGCCGTTGAGCACGCCGTTGTTCACCGTGCCGTCGACATAGACCGGCGTGGTCCAGCTGTAGGCCGCGCCGAGCAGGTCGAGCGCGGCGTAGGTGGTGACGAGCTTCATGATCGACGCCGGGTTCACCGGCGCCTGCGTGCGCCAGGCCAGCCGCGGCTGGCGCGTGCCGTCGGCTTCGGCGACCAGCATGGTCACGGACTCGCGCGGCACCTTGGCGCGGGCGAGGGCGGCTTCGACCTGGGTCGGGAGGGCCTGCTGGGCGAATGCACTGGCCGAGGCCAGCGTTGCGAGGGTCAGTGCGAAGGCGGCGCGGCGGAGGGCAAAAGGCATGCGCCGATTATCTCGGCGGGAACAGGTGCAGCTTCGCGTGGTACAGCAGCATGACCGTCTTGGCGTCGGCGATGCGGCCGTCGGCCACCATCGCCAGTGCCTCGTCGATGCCAAGTTCCAGCACCTCGATGTCCTCGCCCTCTTCCGCCAGCCCGCCGCCCGCGCCGATGCGCATCGAGGACTCGTACGGCGCGACGAAGAAGTGCAGCTTCTCGGTGACCGAGCCCGGGCTCATGAAGCTCTCGAAGATCTTCTGCACCGCGCCGAGGCGGTAGCCGAGCTCTTCCTCGACCTCCGCGCGGATGCGCTCCTCGGGCGCGGCGTTGTCCAGCAGGCCGGCCGCGGCTTCGATCAGCAGGCCGTCGTGGCCGTTGACGAAGGCCGGGTACCGGAACTGCCGCGTCAGCAGCACGCTGCGCTGCGCGAGGTTGTAGGGCAGCAGCGTGGCGCCGTTGCCGCGATCGTAGGTCTCGCGGTGCATGCGCTGCCACTGGCCGTCGTTGCGCCGCCAGTCGAAGGCGGTGGAGCGCAGCGTGTACCAGTTGTCGGAAAGGAGGGTGACTTCGTGCACCCGGACGCGGTCTTGGATGGTCATGGCTGCGAGCATACGTGCATATTCGTGCAAAAACAAATAAAAACGTGCAATGCGACGGCCACGCCAGTACCATCGGGCAATGCTCACCAGCCAGCGCAAGCAACACATCCTTTCGGTCCTGAAGCGCGACGGCAACGTCGTCGCGAAGGCGCTCAGCGACGAACTCGGCCTGTCGGAAGACACCATCCGCCGCGACCTGCGCGAGCTGGCGGCCGAAGGTTTGCTGCAGCGCGTGCACGGCGGTGCGCTGCCGGTCGCGGCGGCCGAAGCCGACTTCGCGCGGCGCCAGCAGCTCGCGCCCGACGAAAAGGTGGCTATCGGCCGTGCGGCCGCGCGCCTCGTGAAGCCGGGGCAGGTGGTGTTCATCGACGGCGGCACCACCGCCGTGCAGCTCGCGCGCCATCTGCCGGCGAACCTGCAGGCCACCGTGGTCACGCACAGCCCGTCGGTGGCCATCGAGCTGGTGGCGCATGCCGGCATCGAGGTGGTGCTGATCGGCGGGCGCCTCTTCAAGCATTCAGTGGTGGCGGTCGGTTCGGCGGCGATGGCGGCCATTGCGCGCATCCATGCCGACACGTACTTCATGGGCGTCACCGGCGTGCACGCCGAGGCGGGGCTGACGACGGGCGACCTGGAAGAAGCCGAGATCAAGCGCGCGCTGATGGCGGCGGCGGCCGAGACGGTCGTGCTGGCCTCGTCGGAAAAGATCGGGGCGGCTTCGGCGTGGGTGGTCAACCCCGTGGCATCGGCCACCAGCCTGCTGGTGTCGCCGGACGTGCCGGCCCGGGCGCTGGCGCCGCTGCGCAAGGCGGGGCTGGCGATTCTGCGCAGCGATAACGGCGCATGAGCCCGGGAATTGGCCGCCCCTCGATAATCGGCGGATGCCCCTCGTCTTGCCCAAGCTGCTCGCATTCGACACCAGCACCGAGCACCTGTCGGTGGCCGTGCTGCACGGCGACACGCTGCACGCCCACAACGGCGTGGGCGGCGCGCAAGCCTCGACCACCCTGCTGCCGCTGATCCAGCGATTGCTGGGCGAAGCCGGGCTCGCGCTGGGCGAACTCGATGCCATCGTCTTCGGCCGCGGCCCCGGCTCTTTCACCGGCCTGCGCACCGCCTGCTCGGTGGCGCAGGGGCTGGCCTTCGGCGCCAACGTGCCGCTGCTGCCGGTCGACACGCTGCTCGCCGTGGCCGAAGAAGCGCGCCACGCCTTCGGCGCGAAACAGGTGGTCGCCGTGCTCGATGCGCGCATGGACCAGCTCTACGCCGCGCGCTACGACTTCGAGGCCAACGGCCCGCTCGGCGGGAACGACGAGCCCCTGCTGCTGTCGCCCGAGGCGCTTGAAGTGCCCGCCGGCTGGGCGCTCGCCGGCAACGCTTTCGCCGCCTACGGCTCGCGCCTGGCCCCGGCCGCCGCCCGCCACGACGCGCTGCCGACCGCCACCGCGATGCTGCGGCTGGCCCCCGCGCTGCTCGTGGCCGGGCGCACCGTGCCGGCGGCACAGGCCTGGCCGCTCTATGTTCGCGATAAAGTGGCGCAAACCACCGAAGAGCGCGCCGCCATCAAGGCGGCCGCAGCCGCAGCAGCCCATTGATCGCATGAGCGCCGTCCTCCAGCCCGTCGAAGCCCGCCTCGAACCGCTCACCGTCGAGCGGATCGATGCCGTCTGCGCGGTCGAGCAGACGGCCTACAGCCATCCGTGGACGCGCGCCAACTTCACCGACTCCATGGCCGTGGGCTACCACTGCCAGTGCCTGCTGGCGCCCGGCATGGCGCCCGGGGTGAGCTCGCCGCTCACCCAATTGGGCGAGACGCTGATCGGCTACTACGTCGCCATGAAGGGCGTCGACGAGGTGCACCTGCTGAACATCACCGTGGCGCCGGCCTTCCAGCGCCAGGGCTGGGCGCCGCTCATGCTCGAGGCATTGGGCGGCTGGTCGCGGGCCGAGGGCGCGCAGTGGCTCTGGCTCGAGGTGCGCCAGAGCAACCAGCGCGCACTCGACATCTACCTGCGCAACGGCTTTCGCAGCGTCGGCGTGCGCAAGGGCTACTACCCGGCGCACGACGGCAAGCGCGAGGACGCGGTCGTCATGAGCCTGCGCTTGAATGAAACAGGCAGCGCCTGGGGAGCCTTGCGATGAGCGCGGTGCAGACATTGAAGCTCGACGCCCGCCGGCGCGCGATGCTCGACGAGATGGGCGTGAAGGTCTGGTGGCCGGTGCCCGAGGCCGCCGAGGCGGCGCTTGGAAGGGCTTCCGCTGCAGCCGCCGAAGAGATGGCGGTCGTCCGCGAGCGCGTGGAGGCTGAAATGCCGGTGGCCGCACCGCCGCCGCTCGTGGCCCGGCCCGTCGCGGCACCCGTGCCGCCCCCGCACCGGCTGTCCGTCCGGCCGCTGCGCCACTGGCCGGAGGCGCCGCCGTGCTGGTCGAGGCGCCCTGCCGTCTCTATGCCGACGCCGGCACCGAATCCACACAGGGCGGCTGGCTGGTCGTGGCCGACATGCCGCCCGAGGCCGACGGCCGCCACGGCGAACCCTTCGCGGGCGACGCCGGCCGCCTGCTCGACAACATGCTGCGTGCGCTGAAGCTGCACGACGGCAAGACCCCCGTGCACCTCATGCGCACCCACCGTGGCGTGGCCGCCGGCCAGCCCGGCAGCCCGCGTGCCATGGACGAGGCCTTCGACGAGCATGCCGCCGCGCTCGCACCGCGCATCGTGCTGGCAATGGGCCCGCTGGCCGCGCAAAGCCTGATGCGCAGCGGCGACCCGCTGGGCAAGCTGCGCGGCCGCGCCGTGCCGCTGGCTTCCGCCGGCGGCGCATCGGTGGTGGCGACCTACCACCCTGCCTACCTGCTGCGCAATCCCGCCGACAAGGCACGCGCCTGGGCCGACCTCTGCCTGGCCGCTGAACAGGGCTGACCCCCAGGCTTCGCGCACTTCGTGTCGCTTCGCCAACCCCCTTGCAGGGGGCAACACCTGCGGCCCGGCGAAGCCGGTTCCGCGGTGTTCGCAGGCAGGTGGCGGGCGAGTGCGCGGGCATCCTTAAAATCGGACCCCATGACTTTCCTCGACAAGCTGGCCGCCGCACAGCAAAAAAACGGTTCCTTGCTTTGCGTGGGGCTCGATCCGGAGCCAGCCAAATTCCCGGGACAGCTCAAGGGCGACGCCAGCCGCATCTATGACTTCTGCGCGCGCATCGTCGACGCGACGGCCGACCTGGTCATCGCCTTCAAGCCGCAGATCGCCTACTTCGCGGCCCACCGCGCCGAAGCCCAGCTCGAACAGCTGATGGAGCACATGCGCCGCAATGCGCCCCACGTGCCCGTGATCCTCGACGCCAAGCGCGGCGACATCGGCTCCACCGCCGAACAGTACGCCCTGGAGGCCTTCGAGCGCTACGGCGCCGATGCGGTGACGCTGTCGCCTTTCATGGGCTTCGACTCGGTCGCGCCGTACCTCAAGCACGAAGGCAAGGGCGCGTTCCTGCTGTGCCGCACCAGCAATCCCGGCGGTTCCGACCTGCAGGGCCAGCGGCTGGCGGATGTCGAAGGGCAGCCCTTCCTGTACGAACACGTGGCCAGGCTGGCGCAGGGGCCGTGGAACCTCAACGGCCAGCTCGGGCTGGTGGTGGGCGCGACCTACCCGGCGGAAATCGAGCGCGTGCGCGAACTCGCGCCGACCGTGCCGCTGCTGATTCCGGGCGTCGGCGCCCAGGGCGGCGACGCGGTCGCCACAGTGCGTGCCGGCTGGCGCGCCGATGCGCCGATCATCGTGAACTCGTCGCGCGCCATCATCTACGCGTCGTCGGGCGATGACTTCGCCGATGCGGCGAAGAGCGCTGCGCGCACGACGCGGGACGCGCTGGAATCCGCCAAGCCCTGAAGGGGCCCTTCCAGGAACACCGCGGAACCGGCTTCGCCGGGCCGCAGGTGTTGCCCCCGGAAGGGGGTTGGCGAAGCGACACGAAGTGCGCGAAGCCTGGGGGAGAGCCGATTCAGGCTCTGCGGAGGCGGGTGAACAGCTCGAACTCCCAGTTGCGCATCCCCAGCAGCAGCGTGTACCCCTCGCGGTCCTTCGCCGACAGCTTCTGGTCCGTCTGGTGCTGCTGCGCGAAGTCCTGCGCCACGCGCTGCAGCCGCTCCAGGAAGGCCGGGGCCAGCGAACGGCTGATCGAGCCGTGCACCAGCAGCAGCCCCTCGGCCGGGCCGTCGAAGCCGCCGCGGTAGTAGTCCAGCACCACGTTCTCGCGGAAGAACTCCATCACCGGGCCGTGCGGCCGCCAGCGGAAGGTCTTGGCGAGCTTCAGGCGATACCGGTTGAGCGGGCGCAGCTCGATGATGCCGATCCGGTCCAGCTGCGCCAGGCAGCCGATGCACTCGGCTTCGCTGATGCGGTAGGCCGCCACGATCTGCTCCAGCGTCCACTGGCTCAGCACGCTGATGGCCACCAGCAGCAGCTTCTTGTCCTTGACCACGGCCTTTTCCTGCTCGTGCGTCAGCTCCTTCAGCAGCGGCTGGGCGTCGGCTACGCGGCGCGCCAGCTCGGCGAAATCGATCTTCAGCGCGCGGCAGATGGCGTCCACGCGCGACAGCGGCATGTCGCTCTTGGCCAGCATCCGCTTGACGCTGGATTCGGCCATGTCGAGCGACCGCGCCAGGTCGGCGTAGGTCATGCGGGCGCTCTTGAGTTCGTTCTTGAGGGCTTGGACGAGATCGACGGTGGTGCTCATGGCCCGGAAGCGTACACGGGCGCCGATAAGTATCAATTGGAGATACCGGCAGGAGTGAATTAGTGCCTCGTATCGATTCTCGATGCCTGTGGAGCGGCCCGCGCCTAAATTCGCGGCCCGTACCGACCCACTCACCGAGGACCGCCATGCTCCTGCCTCTTGCCAGTCGACTCAGCCGCCGCGAACGCGGGTTGCTATTCACCTTCGCGCTGCTCACTCTGGTCGCCTTCTTCGGCCCCGAGCTGCCGGCTGCCGAGGTCGCCATCGCCTCGGTGTTCGCCGACAACCGCGCCTGGCACGGGCTGCCCAACGCCATGGACGTGCTGAGCAACATCCCCTTCGTCGTGATCGGCCTGTGGGGCCTGTACCGGCTCAACCGCATCGACCGCTCGCACCAGGAGGCGCTGTCGCAGTTTCCGCTGGCCCCGCCCGCCAGCGATCCGCCGGACAACACGCTCGACTGCGCCTGGCTCTTCTTCGCCGGCCTGATCGCCACCGCCGCGGGCTCGGCCTTCTTCCACCTCGTGCCCGACGCACCCCGGCTCGCCGCGGACCGCGCCGGCATGGCGGTGGCCTTCGCCGGGCTGATCGGCGTGGCGGTCTGCGAGCGGGTGAGCCAGCGCGCCGGATGGCCCGCCGCCTGGTTCGTGCTGACCGCCGGCCTGCTCTCGGCCGAGGTGTTCCAGGAAACCGGCAACGTCATGCCCTGGGCGCTCGTGCAGTTCGGCGGCATGGCACTGGTGGTGACGCTGGCGCTGGCCACGCCGATGCGCAAGTCGCTCGGCCTGAAGCTCGGCTGGGCCATCTTCTTCTACGTGCTGGCCAAGGCTTTCGAGCTGGCCGACCACCAGGTCTACGAGTTCACGCAGCACGTGGTTTCGGGCCACACGCTGAAGCACCTGACGGCCTCGCTCGCCGGCCTGCCGGTGGTGTTCGCACTCCACAAGCTGGAGATGCACTGGGCAGCCGCGCTGCGGCACAATCCGGGCGCCGCCGCCGTGGCCGCATGAGGAGCACTCTTCGAATGACAAATCCCGCAGCCGCAGCCGCAGCCACGCCCGTGGTTCACGAGGAGAACGCCCACGCCAACCAGTTCGCCCTCCTCAAGCAGCGGCGCTTCGCGCCTTTCTTCTGGACCCAGTTCGCGGGCGCGGCGAACGACAACCTGTTCAAGTTCGCCTTCACCGTCATGGTGACCTACCAGCTGCAGCTGAGCTGGATGCCGCCAGCCATGGCGGGGCTGGTGATCGGCGCGCTGTTCATCCTGCCGTTCCTGCTGTTCTCGGCCACGGCCGGCCAGCTCACCGACAAGTTCGACAAGACGAAGATGATCCGCTTCGTCAAGAACCTCGAGATCGCGATCATGGTGCTCGCGGCCTGGGGCTTCGTGCGGGCCGACGCGGTGGTGCTGCTGGGCTGCGTGTTCCTCATGGGCCTGCACTCCACGCTGTTCGGGCCGGTCAAGTTCGCCTACCTGCCGCAGGTGCTCGACGCGCGCGAACTCACGGGCGGCAACGGCATGGTCGAGATGGGCACCTTCGTCGCCATCCTGCTCGGGCAGGTGGCGGGCGGGTTGCTGGTGGCGGTGCCGCAGATCGGCCACATGAGCGTGGCGGTGGGCTGCGTGCTGCTGGCGCTGGTCGGCCGGGGCGTGGCGCAGGCCATACCAAAGGCGCCGGCCACCGACCCGGGGCTGGTCATCAACTGGAACCCGATCAGCGAGACCTGGCGCAACCTCAAGCTCGCGAACCAGAACGTGGTGGTGTTCCGCTCGCTGCTGGGCATCTCGTGGATGTGGTTCTTCGGGGCGGTGTTCCTGAGCCAGTTCCCGAGTTTCGCGAAGGAAGTGCTGCACGGCGACGAGCAGGTGGCCTCGCTGCTGCTGGTGGTGTTCTCGGTGGGCATCGGCATCGGCTCGCTGCTGTGCGAGACGCTGAGCCGCCGGCAGGTGGAAATCGGACTGGTGCCGCTGGGCGCGATCGGCATGAGCGTGTTCGCCGTCGACCTGTACTTTGCATCGCGCGGCCTGCCGGCCGTGCCCGAGATGGGCATCGGCGCCTTCGTGCGCCAGGGCGCCCACTGGCGCGTGATGGCCGACCTGGCGCTGCTGTCGCTGTTCGCGGGCCTCTACAGCGTGCCGATGTACGCGCTGATCCAGCTGCGCAGCCAGCCCACGCACCGTGCGCGCATCATCGCGGCGAACAACATCCTCAATGCGCTGTTCATGATCGGCAGCTCGGTCATCGCGGGCGCGCTGCTGGGCGCGGGTTTCACCATTCCGCAGATCTTCTTGTTCACCGGCATCGCCAACGCGGTGGTGGCGTTCTACATCTTCATGCTGGTGCCCGAGTACCTGCTGCGCTTCGTGGCCTGGGTGCTGTCGCGCTTCGTCTATCGCTTCGACATCAAGGGCGAGTCGCACATTCCCACCGAGGGCGCGGCCGTGCTGGTGTGCAACCACGTGAGCTTCATCGACGCGGTGCTGCTGATGGCGGCGAGCCCGCGGCCGATCCGCTTCATCATGGACCACCGCATCTTCAAGGTGCCGGTGCTGGGCTGGATGTTCAAGCTGGCCAAGGCCATTCCGATCGCGCCGCAGAAGGAAGACCCCGCGGCCTACGAAGAGGCCTTTGCCAAGGCGATCGGCGTGCTGCGCGAGGGCGACCTGCTCGCGATCTTCCCCGAAGGCGCGATCACCCGCGACGGCGAGCTGCAGCCGTTCAAGGGCGGCGTGATGAAGATCCTTGAAGGCGCGCGCGCCCAGGGCATCGAGCCGCCGGTGATCCCGATGGCGCTGACCAATCTCTGGGGCTCGTACTTCAGCCGCATCGAGCTGCGCGGCGGCGAGCGCGTGGCCATGGCCAAGCCCTTCCGCCGCGGCTTTTTCAGCCGCGTGGGGCTGAACGTCGGCGGTCCCGTGCCGCCGGTGGAAGTGCAGCCCGAGTCGCTGCGCCAGCGTGTGAGCGCCCTGCTGGCCGCCTGAGGCGCAGCTCCTTTCCGGCGCGCAAGGCACCGGAAAGTATCGATTGCAGATACCGGTGGCGCTGAAAACCGCAACTGGTGCAAGCATTCAAGCCCCGCGGTGCGGGAGCGAACCATCATTCGCTCACCTTCACTACGCCGCGAGGCACACATGCAACCCCTCTCATCGACCACGACCGTCTTCATCCAGCGCGACACGCGGGCCTGGCAGTTCCAGGCCTGGGCCTCGTTCGCGATCGCCGTCTTCCTGTGCGCCACCGGCCTGAGCTGGCTGCCGGGCGAGGCGCTGGACCGGGCGTTCATGGTGATGGGCTATGTGTTCTGCCTGAGCACCGCCTTCATGCTGGCCAAGTTCGTGCGCGACAGCCAGCAGGCCGCCGAGCGCAGCGCCGAAGCGACGCGCGACGTGCCGATGTGGAAGCTGGTCGTCTGGGGCAGCTTCTTCACCGCGATGGGCCTGACCGGCTGGGGCCTCGTGCGCATGGAGATCAACGAGGCCTACAAGGCCTTCCTGGGCGTGAGCTGGCTGTTCCTGATCAGCTCGGCCTTCACGTTGGCCAAGACGCTGCGCGACCGCCACGAAGCCGACATGGCCGAAGCCCGCCTGCAGGGCCGCCGCATGGCCCGTGCCGAAGCTACTTCTTCTTCTGCTGCCGAATAACCCGCGTCCGATCAACGAAAGCCCATCATGAAAAAGTCGATTGCCGCCGTTCTCGTCGCCGTCTGCGCTGCCTTTGCCGGCGTCTCGGCTCCCTTGCAAGCCCAGGCGCAGAGCGACGCCTCCGTGGCCCTCTCGCTGATGCCTGTGGCGTCGGTGGTGGTCGCCGCCTCTGCGGTGGGGGCCTCGGCCACCACAGCGGTCGCGCTGCCCGCCGCGCTGTCGGTGGGCGGCTCGACGCTCACCGTGATCGCGGTCGAAGCCTCTGTCGACGGCACGGTGTACCTGCTCGAACGCGCCTCGGACGGCGCGCGCGCCAGCATCAAGGTCGCGGGCCGCGCGGCCGACGGCGTGTCGAAAGCCGTGGGCACCAGCGTCCTCGTCAGCGTGATCGGCACGGGCGTCGTGCTGTCGGCCGCCGGCGAGGTGCTGGCCTTCGTGCCCAATGCCATCGGCCGTGCGCTGCTCCACAACGAGAGGTTGTCGTGAAATCCGCGTTGGCCGTGTTCGCTTGGCTCGCCGTCGCAGCCGCGATGGCCGTGCCGATGCAGGCGCAGGCCGGCCGCTCATGCGAGCAGGCCAAGCCAATGCCTGAAGTGATCGTCAAGGGCATGCAGCTGGCCGAGCGCACCTCGCAGGCGCTCGACGCCAGCGGCGCGCGCGTCGTGATCCTGGCGCGCGCAGGGCAGGACCTGAGCAAGTACGGCCTGCGCTACTCGCACCTGGGCTTCGCCTACAAGACGGATGCCGGCCCGTGGCGTGTGGTGCACAAGCTCAACCAGTGCGGCACCGCGGTGGCCGCCGTCTACCGCCAGGGGCTCGGCGAGTTCTTCCTCGACGACCTGTGGCGCTACGAGGCGGCCTGGGCCGTGCCCACGCCGCAGGTGCAGGCGCAGCTGCTGGCCGCGCTGAACGAACCGCCCGCGCGCATCGTGCGGCTGCACACCGCGCCCTACAGCATCGTGAGCTATGCCTGGGGCCGTAAGTACCAGCAGTCGAACCAGTGGGCCGTCGAGACGCTGGCCGCCGCCATGGAGCCCGCCACCATCGGCAGCCGCGCGCAGGCGCAGGCCTGGTTGCAGTTCAAGGGCTACGAGCCGACCACGTTGAAGCTCGGCCCGCTCACCCGGCTGGGCGGGCGCGTAGGCTCGGCCAACGTGGCCTTCGACGACCATCCGAACGACAAGCGCTTCTCGGACCGCATCGAGACCGTGACGGTCGATTCTGTGTTCGCATGGTTGCCGCGTGCCGGGCTCGGCGCGGCGCCGGTGACCTTGAAGCTTCAATAAGAACGTGGAGAAAACAACATGAGCAAATCCTTGCGCCTTTCCGAAAAATGGTTCCGCCGCGGCCTCTGGCTGGTGGCCCTGGTGTTCGCGAGCTTCCTCATCGGGCTCGGCAGCACCGTCGTGAGCGACCTGCCGCAGGTCGAGCGCGTGCGCGGCATCGACGACTTCATCGACAAGCCGGCGGCCGAGCCGCTGCGCGCCACCGTCAAGGCCTCGGAAGCCGCCGAGCTGCAGGCCGCGCGCGACCTCGACCAGATCCGCCTGCAGCTCAACGCCGCGCAGCAGGCCAGCGCCAATGCACGCGAGACCTTCGGCAACTGGATCTCCACACGGCGCGCCACCGCGCAGCCCGATCAGGACACCGAACTCATCGCGCGCACCAAGGCGCTCGACGCCTTCAAGCAGAAGGAGGAGGAGCTGCAGCGCAAGGTCAACGCGCAGCAGAAGATCGCACTCGACGCGCGCCAGGCCGAGCAGCGCGCCTCCGAAGCGCTGTCGGTGCTGGAGCGCGACGCGCAGGTCAAGCTCGACGCCGAGTACCGCCGCATCGAACTGCGCGTATTCGCCTACCGGCTGGCGCTCACGCTGCCGCTGCTGGTCGTGGCCGGCTGGCTGTTCGTGAAGAAGCGCAAGAGCACCTGGTGGCCGTTCGTGTGGGGCTTCATCTTCTTCGCGCTGTTCGCCTTCTTCGTCGAGCTGGTGCCCTACCTGCCGAGCTACGGCGGCTACGTGCGCTACGTGGTGGGCATCGTGCTCACCGTGCTGGTGGGGCGCTACGCGATCATCGCGCTCAACCGCTACCTGGCGCGCCAGAAACTCGCCGAGCAGCAGCCCGACCAGGTGCGCCGCGAGGAGCTGAGCTACGACGTCGCCCTGGCGCGCCTGGGCAAGAGCGTATGCCCAGGCTGCGAACGGCCGGTCGACCTGAAGAACAACGAGATTGACTTCTGCCCGCACTGCGGCATCGGCCTGTTCGACCACTGCGGCCACTGCAGCACACGCAAGAGCGCGTTCTCCAAGTTCTGCCATGCCTGCGGCACCTCGGCGGGCGCGCAGGCGCAGTCGCCGCACACACCTGTGACCGGCACTGCGCAATCGGTCACGCCGGGTGCCCCGGTTCTGCCGGCCACGTAGCGGAACCGCCGCACGGGCGTGCTACAACCCGAGGCTGCGGCACGCAACGCCGTGCCGCGGGTTTTCCCATTCACATTGACGGAGTACACCCATGAGCATTTTCGGCAAGATTTTTTCCAAGATTTTTCCGTCGGCCAACGCCGCTGAAGTCGTCGCCGCACCGCCGGCGGCTGCACCGGGCGCGCCGGCCGCTGCCGCACCGCCGCCTGCGATCCCGCTGGGCGACGTGCCCGCCGTCCTGGACGCGATGCCTGGTGCCGCCGGCCTGAACTGGCGCACCTCGATCGTCGACCTGCTCAAGTTGCTGGGCCTGGACAGCAGCCTCGCCGCGCGCAAGGAACTGGCCAGCGAAATTCTCTACAGCGATGGCGAGCCGGGTTCGGCCGAATGGAACATCGGCCTGCACAAGCAGGTGATGAGCCGCATCGCCGCCAATGGCGGCACGCTGCCAGCCGAACTGCGCGACTAAGAAGATCGGTACCCGGGAATTTTCTTTTTCCAGAAACACCGCGGAACCGGCCTCGCCGGGCCGCAGGTGTTGCCCCCGGCAGGGGGAAGGCGCACGCGACACGATGTGCGCGTAGCCTGGGGGCGAGCCTGTTTCAGGTCCAGCCTGCGTCCACCACGTAGTCCTGCGCGGTGCACATGCGCGAATCGTCGGCCGCGAGGAACAGCGCCATTGCAGCGATGTCCTCGGCCATCACGCGGCCCGGCAGGCACTGGGCCGCATCGATCTCCGCGCCCGATTCGGGCTTCACCCACAGCTTGATCTGCCGCTCGGTCATCACCCAGCCCGGCACGATCGAATTCACGCGGATGTTCTGCTTGCCCAGGTCGCGCGCCAGCGAACGCGTGAGGCCGCGCGCCGCCGCCTTGCAGGCCTGGTACACCGGGTAGCCCCGGCCCTTGATCATCCAGCTGATCGAGCCGAAGTTGATGATCGATCCGCCGCCCAGCGCACGCATGTCGTCCGCCACCGCCTGCGCGGCGAAGAACTGGTGCTTGAAGTTGACGGCCACGAGGCGGTCGAAGTCCTCGCTGGTCACGTCGGCCATCTCGTGGCGGCGGTCGTTGGCCGCGTTGTTCAGCAGCACGGCGATCGGGCCGAAGCGTTGGCGCACCGCGTCGATGGTGGCGCCGAGCGCGGTCGTGTCGGTCACGTCGCAGGCCTGGAACAGCGCAGGGTGCTCGCCCTGCAGCTGCGCCGCGAGTGCGTTGCCGGCGGCGGTGTCGAGGTCGCAGAAGCCGACCTTCGCGCCCTGCGCGTGGAAGGCCCGCACCAGCGATTCGCCGATGCCGCTGGCGCCGCCGGAAATGAACACGGTGCGCCCGGCCAGCGACGGATAGCGGGCGGTGTAGGGGGACGATGCGTTGGTCATGGGAATGCGGCAACAGCAGTGGAAACGGAAGGCAAGCGTAGCGGATGAGCGGGCCCCCGGCGAGCCCGGGGTTGCCGGTCGGCGTATGGCTTCCGGCGAATGGGCAGCGCCGGCCGGCGTGGCTACGCTCCTGCCCCATGACGAACACCTTTCCCCGCCGCGCCGTCCTGGCGCTCGCGCTTCTTCCCGCCGCCCTGGCGGTGCGTTCCGTGCGCGCACAGGCGCCGGCGCCCGTGCAGCTCTTCAAGGTGGTCTCGCCGCGCGACGAGGTGATCGTGGGCGCCGACGCGGCGCTGCTCGGCGCGGGCGCCGGCCCCGCCGTGGAGCGGCTGGCCGCGCAGCTGGCCGCCAAGGGTCAGCTCACGCTGTGGCAGTACGCCTCGCACAAGGACCCGGGCGGCGCGCTGGTGCAGGCGCCGCTCAGGCAGATCGTGGTCTTCAAGAACGAGGCGCTGCGTATCGAGCCCTACGCCACGCCGCTGCCCATCCAGGCCCCGAAGTAAGAAGAAGCCTCAGACGCCTCGCGCCCGCTCCGACTTGAAGCGCGCGCGGAACTCGGTGAACGTGCCCGCGTCGAGCGACGCGCGAATCTCGGTCATCAGGTTCAGGTAGTAATGCAGGTTGTGGATGGTCGTGAGCATCGGCCCGAGCATCTCGCCGCAACGGTCGAGGTGATGCAGGTAGGCGCGGCTGAAGCCCTCGCGCCCGCCGTCGTTCCACGAAACGCCCGAGGTGCCGGCGCACGCATGGCAGGTGCAGCTGGGGTCGATGGGCTGCGGATCGCTCTTGTGGCGCGCGTTGCGCATCTTCAGGTCGCCGAAGCGCGTGAACAGCGTGCCGTTGCGCGCATTGCGCGTGGGCATCACGCAGTCGAACATGTCCACGCCGTCGGCCACGCCTTGCACCAAGTCCTCGGGCGTGCCCACGCCCATCAGGTAGCGCGGCTTGTTCGCGGGCAGCCGGTGCGGCGTGTGGCCCATGATGTGCAGCATCTCTTCCTTGGGCTCGCCCACGCTCACGCCGCCGATGGCGTAACCCGGGAAGTCCATGTCGACCAGCGCTGCGAGCGACTCTTCGCGCAGGTTCTCGAACATGCCGCCCTGCACGATGCCGAACAGCGCATTCGGGTTCTCCAGCCGTGCGAATTCGCTCTGGCAGCGCCTGGCCCAGCGCAGGCTCAGCTCCATCGAGATGCGCGCCTCGGCCTCGGTCGTGATGTGGCCCTTGGTGTCGTAGGGCGTGCACTCGTCGAACTGCATCACGATGTCGCTGTTCAGGATGGTCTGGATCTGCATCGAGACCTCGGGCGTGAGGAAAAGCTTGTCGCCGTTGACGGGCGAGGCGAACTTCACGCCTTCCTCGCTGATCTTGCGCATCGCGCCCAGCGACCACACCTGGAAGCCGCCCGAATCGGTGAGGATGGGCTTGTCCCATTTCTCGAAGCCATGCAGCCCGCCGAAGTTCGCCATCACGTCCAGGCCCGGGCGCATCCACAGGTGGAAGGTGTTGCCCAGGATGATCTGCGCGCCCATCTCCTCGAGGCTGCGCGGCATCACGCCCTTGACGGTGCCGTAGGTGCCCACGGGCATGAAGATCGGCGTCTGCACCTTGCCGTGGTTGAGCGTGAGCGTGGCGCGGCGCGCGTGGCTGTCGGGGTCGGTCTTGAGGAGTTCGAAGTTCAGCATGTCGTTCAGTCCGTTTGTCGCGCGAGCAGCATGGCGTCGCCATAGCTGAAGAAGCGGTAGCCGTTGGCGATGGCATGGGCATACAGCGCCATCACGTGCTCATAGCCCGCGAAGGCCGAGACCAGCATCATCAGCGTGCTCTTCGGCAGGTGGAAGTTCGTCACCAGCACATCGACGTGTTCGAACACGAAGCCCGGCGTGATGAAGATGCGCGTGTCGCCCGTGGCCTCGCCGCTCTTGGCCCACGATTCGAGCGTGCGCACCGTGGTCGTGCCGACCGCAACGACACGGCCGCCGCGTGCCTTGCATTCGGCAATGGCGCGCTGCGTGGCCCCGGGCACTTCGTAGCGCTCGGCATGCATCGTGTGCTCTGAGATGTTCTCGGTCTTCACCGGCTGGAAGGTGCCGGCGCCCACGTGCAGCGTGACGTTGGCGCGCTGCACGCCGCGCGCTTCGAGCTCGGCCAGCAGGCCTTCGTCGAAATGCAGTGCGGCCGTGGGTGCGGCCACCGCGCCGGGCACGCGTGCGAACACGGTCTGGTAGCGGCTCTCGTCGTCGGCAGAATCGGTGTGCGTGATGTAGGGCGGCAGCGGCACGTGGCCGCAGCGCTGCATCAGCGCGTAGGGATCTTCGCCCGCATCGCTCTCGAAGCCGAAGCGGAACAGCGCGCCGTCTTCATCGGGCCAGCGGCCCAGCAGGGTGGCGCGAAAGCCGCCGACCATCTCGAGCGTGGTGCCCACGGGCGGCTTCTTGCTGACCTTCATGTGGGCGACCACCTCGTGGCCCTGCAGCACGCGCTCGACCAGCAGCTCGAGCTTGCCGCCGGTCGGCTTCTCGCCGAACAGGCGCGCCTTGACCACGCGCGTGTCGTTGAAGACCAGCAGGTCGCCCGCGCGCAGCAGCGAAGGCAGGTGTTTGAAGATGCGGTCGACTGGTGCGGGCCCCGTGCCGTCGAGCAGACGGGAGGCGGTGCGTTCGGTGGCCGGGTGTTGCGCCACCAGCTCGGGCGGCAAGGCGAAATCGAAATCGGAAAGCGTGAAGGCGCGCATGGTGCTTGAGGGCCGGACGGGCCCGTGCCAAGGAGGCATGGGAAGAGAAGGATGCGGGAAGCGGGCGATTGTCCCATGGGTCGGGATCACGGGCCCGGCAAGGGGTTGCCGAGGCAGAATCGACGCATGGTCGATTCCTCCGTCGCGCGCGTCCCGCCAGCCCCTGCTCCTCCTTCCGAAGGCGAGCTCTTCAAGAAGATCCTGGGCGGCGCCTGGATGGGGCTGCACCCCGACATCCGCCGGCGCTTCGACAAGAACCCCTCGCCCGGCAAGGCACTGCACTACCTGGGCGCGCTCAGCGAGCTGCGCTGCTCGCGCTTCGGCAAGCTGCTGGGGCACCTCACGCAGCCGATGATCCAGGGCGCGCTGATTCCCTACAGCGACAGCCACTTCCCGGTGGAGATCCAGGTCTACGCCAGGCCCGGCGACCCCGCCATCTACAAGCAGCGCATCTACCGCCTGCACGGGCGCAAGCCGATCCAGTTCACCAGCTTCATGCGCGAGAGCGAGCGCGGCGAGGTGCTGGAGTACGTCGGCATGGGCCTGGGCATGAAGCTGGTGCTGAGCGTGGAGAACGGCAGCCTGCATTTCCAGAGCGACGGCTATTTCTGGGACGTGTTCGGCTGGCGCATTCCGCTGCCGGGCCTCTTCACGCCGGGCAAGACTTTCCTCTGGCACCACAACGAGACGCCCGAGCGCTTCAACATCCGCATCGAGATCCGCCACCGGCTGATGGGCACCACCTTCACGCAGGTCGGCGTGTTCGAGGAAGTGGCCGAGCCGCAGGCGGTGCCCGCATGACGCTCGACACGCACCTGCTGGCCCTGCAGCTCATGGCGGCCCAGGGCGTGCTGGGCGCCTTCGACACGCTCTACCACCACGAGGGCACGGAGGCGCTGCCGCGGCGCGGCACTGCGGCGCGCGAGCTGGCGATCCACGCGACGCGCTCGTCCATCTACTGCGCGCTGTTCCTCGGGCTGTCGGCGTGGGCCTGGCACGGCGCGTGGGCGTGGGTGCTGCTCGCGGTGTTCGGCGTCGAGATCGTGCTCACGCTGTGGGACTTCGTGGTCGAGGACGGCAGCCGCCTGCTGCCGCCCACCGAACGGGTCACGCACACGGTGCTGGCCATCAACGCCGGCGCGTTCATCGCGCTGCTGGCGATGAGCGCGGTCGGCTGGGCCGCGCAGCCGACCGCGATGGTGTGGCAGCCGCACGGCTGGCTCAGCGCATTCCTGGCGTTGTGCGGCGTGGGCGTGGGGCTCTCGGGCCTGCGCGATGGCTTCGCAGCGCGCGCGCTGTTCGGGCAGCAGAAGCAGGCGCAGGCGCGCGATGCCCTGGCGCCGGTGCGCTTCGGCACCAAGCCGCAGCATGTGCTGGTGACGGGCGGTACCGGCTTCATCGGCCAGATCCTCGTGCGCCACCTGTTGGCCGACGGCCATGCGGTGACGGTCTGGACGCGCGATGCGCGCTCGGCCGCCTGGGGCTTCGGCGGCGCGGTGCGCTGTGTGCAATCGCTCCACCAGGTCCCGGCGGCCGACCATGTTGACGTGGTCGTCAACCTCGCGGGTGCGCGAATCCTGGGCATGCGCTGGAGCGAACGGCGACGGCAGCAGCTGCTCAGGAGCCGTGAAGGGCTGACACAGCAGCTGGTGGCATGGATCGCCACGCGGCCACGCAAGCCGTGGCTGCTGCTCTCGGGCTCCGCCATCGGCTACTACGGCGTCCAGCCGCAGGGCGACGCTGCCGAACTCGCCGAAGATGCGCCGCCGCAAGACATCTTCATGTCGCAGCTGTGCCAGCGCTGGGAGCAGGCGGCACGCGCCGCTGTCGCGCACGGTGTGCACGTGGCCTGCATGCGCTTCGGCTTCGTGCTCGGCCACCAGGGCTCGCTGCCGCAGTTGCTGATGCCGGTCCGGCTCGGCATGGGCGGGCGGCTAGGCAGCGGGCGGCAATGGCTGTCGTGGGTGCATGTGCATGACCTGGTCCGCGCGATGGCGCATGTGTGGAGCGTGACCGAACGGGCCGCGGCCCCTGCGACGGCGCAGGCTTTCAACTTCACCGCGCCCGGTGCGCTGAGCCAGGAAGAATTCACCCGCGTCGCCGCCAGCGTGCTGCACCGCCCCTGCTGGATGCCCACGCCTGCCGCACCCGTCAAGCTGCTGCTCGGCGAGCAGGCCGACCTGCTGCTCGAAGGCCAGCGCGTGGTGCCCGCGCAGTTGCTGCGCACTGGCTTCCAGTTCATGTTCCCCGATGCCCGCAGCGCCTTGACGGACCTTTGCCGCCCGCGCTAGAAGCCCGTCCGTGCCTCCCAAGAAAGCCCCGTCCCCTGCAGCTTCCGCGAGTGCCGCCGCGCCGGCGCCCGCAGGCCCGCCCGGCAGCGGCCTGAGCCAGGTGCAGCGCGCCCTGCGCAAGCTCGGCCTCGTGCGCGACATCGACTTCGCGCTCTACCTGCCGATGCGCTACGAGGACGAGACGCGCATCGTGCGGCTTGCCGACACGCGCGACGGCGACATGGCGCAGGTCGAAGGCGTGATCACCGAATGCGAGGTGGTGTACCGCCCGCGCCGCCAGCTGCTGGCGACCATCGACGACGGCAGCGACACCTGCCAGCTGCGCTTCTTCAACTTCTATCCGTCGCAGCAGAAGCAGCTGGCGGTCGGCGCGCAGGTGCGTGTGCGCGGCGAGGTGCGCGGCGGCTTCGTGGGGCGGCAGATGATGCATCCGACCGTGAAGGCGGCCGGCACCGCATTGCCGAACGCGCTCACGCCGGTCTACTCGACCGTGGCTGGTCTCGCCCAGCCGGTGCTGCGGCGCGAAGTGCGTTCGGGCCTGGCGCGCGCGGTGCTCGACGAAACGATTCCCGTGCAGATCGGCCTGCGCGGCGCGTGGGACCTGCGCAGCGCGCTGAGCTTCCTGCACTACCCGACGCCCGACGTGTCGATTGCCGCGCTCGAAGACCACAGCCACCCGGCATGGCAGCGCATCAAGGCCGAGGAACTGCTCGCGCAGCAGCTGTCGCAACTGCAGGCGCGGCTGGAGCGTGCGGCGCAGCGAGCGCCGGTGCTGCCTGCATCGACCGAGCCGGTCGCCACCTCGCTGCATGCGCAGCTGCTCGCGGTGCTGCCCTTCGGCCTGACCGGTGCGCAGCAGCGCGTGGGCGAGGAGATCTCGGCCGACCTGCACCGCCAGATCCCGATGCACCGCCTGCTGCAGGGCGACGTGGGCTCGGGCAAGACCGTGGTGGCGGCGCTGGCGGCGGCGCGCTGCATCGACGCGGGCTTTCAATGCGCGCTGATGGCGCCCACCGAAATCCTCGCGGCCCAGCACTTCGGCAAGCTGGTCGGCTGGCTCGATCCGCTGCTCGCTGCGCGTGGTCTGCGCGTGGCTTGGCTCACGGGCAGCCAGAAGAAGAAGGAGCGCGACGAGATGTCGGCGGCGGTGGAGAGCGGCCAGGCCGCGCTGGTCATCGGCACGCACGCGGTCATCTCGGAGAAGGTGCGCTTCAAGAATCTCGCGCTGGCCATCATCGACGAGCAGCACCGCTTCGGCGTGGCCCAGCGCCTTGCGTTGCGCGGCAAGGCCGGCGGCGGCACTTTCAGCCCCCCTGAGGCTTCGCCTCACCCCCCCGAGGGGGGGCAATCCGGCTTGGGGCGGCCCGGCGCCGGATTGGAGCCGCACCTGCTGATGATGAGCGCCACGCCCATCCCGCGCACGCTCGCGATGAGCTACTACGCCGACCTCGACGTCTCCACGCTCGACGAGCTGCCGCCGGGCCGCACGCCCATCGTCACCAAGCTGGTGGCCGACCATCGCCGCGACGAGGTGATCGACCGCATCCATGCGCAGATCGCGCAGGGCCGGCAGGTGTACTGGGTGTGCCCGCTGATCGAGGAGAGCGAGGCGGTCGACCTGCGCAACGCGACCGAAACGCGCGACGAGCTGGCCGACACGCTGGGCGAGCCCATCCAGGTCGGCCTGCTGCATTCGCGCATGCCCACGGCCGAGAAGCAGGCGGTGATGGCCGCATTCACCGCCAACGAGATCCAGGTGCTGGTGAGCACGACCGTGATCGAGGTGGGCGTCGATGTGCCCAATGCCTCGCTGATGGTGATCGAGCATGCCGAGCGTTTCGGCCTGTCGCAGCTGCACCAGCTGCGCGGCCGCGTGGGGCGCGGTGCGGCGGCCTCGGCCTGCGTGCTGCTCTATGCGCCGGGCGACAGTGGCCGTGTCGGCGAAGCGCGCGCGCGCGGCTCAAGGCGATGGCCGAGACCGGCGACGGCTTCGAGATCGCGCGGCGCGACCTGGAGATCCGCGGCCCCGGCGAATTCCTGGGCGCACGCCAGTCGGGCGCGCCGCTGCTGCGCTTCGCCGACCTGACGACCGACACGCTGCTGCTCGACTGGGCGCGCGAACTGGCACCGGTGATGCTGCAGAAGCATCCCGAACTGGCGCAGCGCCACATCGACCGCTGGCTCGGCACCAAGGCCGAGTACCTGAAAGCCTGATTCCGGGACCGCAACGCAAATGAACCTTCGATTCGTGGAAGCCTTCCACTGGGCGGTGGCGCTCAAGAGCGTCACGCGCGCCTCCGAGAAGCTGCACCTGACCCAGTCGGCCCTGTCCAGCCGCATCGCCGCGCTCGACCGGCGCGACAAGCAGTTCCGCCTGACCGTGGCAGGGCAGCGCTTCCATGCCTTCGCGCAGAAGCTGCTCGAGATGCAGATGCACATCAAGGCCGAGATGGGCTCGGGCGCGGCGCGCGAGACGGTGCTGCGCGTCGGCGCCATCGAGTCGGTGGTGCACAGCTGGCTCACCGGCTGGCTCAAGCACATGCAGGCCACCCACCCGGACTTCGAGCTCGAGCTCACGGTCGAAACCACGCCGGTGCTGGTCGACCAGCTGCAGCGCGGCAAGCAGGACCTGGTGTTCGCCGCGCTGCCCGCCGCCGGCGACGGCGTGCGCACGCGCGCCGTGCCGCCGATGCCCATGTGCTTCGTCGGCCACCGCGAGCTGCACCTGAAACGGCGCTACCGCCTGGCCGACCTGCTGTCGCTCGACCTGCTGACCTTCCAGCGCGGCTCGCAGCCGCACGTGGCGCTGCTCGAGCTGTTCCGCGAGGCCGGCAGCCCGCCGCCGCGCGTGCACGCGATCTCCTCGATCTCGGCCATGGCCCAGCTGGTCGAGGCGGGATTCGGCGTCGCCACGCTGCCGCGCGCCGTGGTCGAGCCGCTGGCGCGGCGCCTGCCGCTGCGCGTACTGCCGTGCGAGGACACGCTGGAGCCGCTGCCCATTTATGCGAGCTACCGCGACGACCCGTCGTCGCCGCTGCCGGAGGCCGCGCTCGGCTCCGCCGTGGTGCATGCCTCGCACCGCCAGGGGTCATCGAAAAAATCGATGAACTGAGCGAGAAACTTTGCGTTGGCGTTCGTGAGCGCGCATTCCCACAATCCGGCGCATCACAACACAACGATGCATTGCGCATCGGGAACGCCATGTCGAGCCGCCATTCCTTCGAACAACAGCCCGGTCCCTCGAGCAGCGCGCTGGCCGTGCGCCTTGCCGCCCGCAGCGGCGCGCTGAACACGCACACCAGCGGCCTCGCCAGCGCCCACGCGCAGGGCAACCTGGTGATCCTGCCGAAGTCGCATGCCGGCGACTTCCTGCGCTTCTGCCAGGCCAACCCCAAGCCCTGTCCGCTGCTGGGCGTGTCCGAGGCCGGTGACCCGGCGCTGCCGGCGCTCGGCGAGGACATCGACATCCGCACCGACCTGCCGCGCTATCGCGTCTGGCGTGACGGCGAGCTGGTCGACGAGCCTACCGACGTGCGGGCGCTCTGGCGCGACGACCTGGTGAGCTTCGTGATCGGCTGCTCCTTCACCTTCGAGCATGCGCTGATGGCCGAGGGCATCGCGCTGCGCCACGTCGCGCAGGGCCGCAATGTGGCGATGTACCGCACCTCGATCGAGACCGTGCCGGCTGGTCCGTTCCACGGGCCGATGGTGGTGTCGATGCGGCCGCTGCGCGCGGCCGACGCCATCCGCGCGGTGCAGATCACCTCGCGCTTTCCGGCGGTGCACGGCGCGCCCGTGCATATCGGCGATCCGGCGCTGATCGGCATCCGCGCCATCGGCGTGCCCGACTACGGCGATGCCGTGGAGGTGATGCCCGACGAGCTTCCTGTCTTCTGGGCCTGCGGCGTGACGCCCCAGGCCGTGCTGGCGGCCGCGCGGCTGCCGTTCGCGATCACCCATGCACCGGGCGCGATGCTCGTTACCGACCTGCTGCACCACCGCCTTGCGGCCTTCTAGGCTGCCCTTTTTTTCACCCGAGACCCTGGAGACAACGACCATGAAGAGCACTCTCGATGCAGCCCCCGCGGCCGGCGATGCGCCTGCCGGCGAGAACTGGCTGCGCACGCTCAATCCCAACGAGAAGCGCACGCTCGCCGCATCTTTCAGCGGCTACGCGGTCGACGCGTTCGACTACTACACGCTGCCGCTGGTCACGCCGATCCTGCTGTCGCTGTGGGGCATGAGCAAGACCGAGGTCGGCCTGATCGGCACCGCCACGCTCGTCGCCTCGGCCATCGGCGGCTGGGCGGCGGGCATCCTCGCCGACATCTATGGCCGCGTGCGCATCCTGCAGCTGACGATCCTGGTGTTCGCGATCTTCACCTTTGCCTGCGGCCTGTCGCGCACGCCCGAGGAACTGCTGATCGCCCGCACGCTGCAGGGCCTGGGCTTCGGCGGCGAATGGGCGGTGGGCTCGGTGCTCATCGCCGAGATGATCCGGCCGGCCTACCGCGGCAAGGCCGTGGGGCTGGTGCAGAGCAGCTGGGCCATCGGCTGGGGAGCGGCGGTGCTGGTGTCGATGGCGCTGTTCTCGTTCCTGCCGCCGGAGATCTCGTGGCGCGCGATGTTCCTGCTGGGCCTGCTGCCGGCGCTGCTGATCGTCTTCATCCGCCGCTCGATCCGCGACCCGGAAATCTACGTGCAAAGCCGTGCCGCCGTGGCGCGTGGCGAACGCAGCGGCAATTTCCTCGCGATCTTCAAGCCCGGCATGCTCGGCACCACGGTGCTCGCGAGCCTGCTGTTCACCGGCATGCAGGGCGGCTACTACGCCATCGGCGTCTGGCTGCCGACCTTCCTGAAGAACGAGCGCCATCTCACCGTGCTGGGCTCGGGCGGCTACCAGTTCATGTTCATCGTTGGCGCCTTCATCGGCTACCTGTGCGGTGCCTACCTGTCGGACCGCCTCGGCCGGCGCCGCGCCTTCATCCTGTTCGCCATCGGTGCCGGTTCGCTGGTCTATGCGTACACGCTGCTGCCCATCACGGACGGCCTGATGCTGCTGCTGGGCTTTCCGCTGGGCTTCTTCATGTCGGGCATCTTCAGCGGCGCGGGAGCCTTCCTGGCCGAGCTGTTTCCCAACGAGCTGCGCGGTTCGGGGCAGGGCTTTTGCTACAACTTCGGACGCGGCATCGGCGCCACCTTTCCGGCGCTGGTCGGCCTGCTGAGCGACCGCATGCACCTGCCGCTGGGCACCGCCATCGGCGTGTGCGCGGCCGTCGCCTACGCCATGGTGGTCGTGGTGGCCCTGTGCCTGCCCGAGACGCGCGGGCGCGATCTGCGCCAGAACTGATCCGGCGGATTCCCCCTTCGCTCGCGTGACCGCCTGCCCCGGGGGGGCAGGCAGGCCGCCCGCATTGAACCGAGAGCGCGCATCACCGCGCGCCGGGACGAACATGAACATCGACTTGAACAGCGACCTCGGCGAGAGCCTGGGCGCATGGCGCATGGGCGACGACGCCGCCATGCTTTCCCTCGTGAGCAGCGCCAACGTGGCCTGCGGCTTCCATGCGGGCGACCCGGCAGGCATCCTGCGCACGCTGCGCCAGGCGAAGGCGCGCGGCGTTGCGATCGGCGCCCACGTGGCCTACCGCGACCTCGTGGGCTTCGGGCGCCGCAACATGGACGTGGACAGCACCGACCTGCGCGCCGACGTCATCTACCAGATCGGCGCGCTGAAAGGCCTGGCCGCCGCGGCCGGCACCACGGTTAGCTACGTGAAGCCGCACGGCGCGCTCTACACCACCATCGCCCACGATGAGCGCCAGGCGCGCGACGTGATCGCCGCCATCCGCGAGATCGATCCCGGCCTGTGCCTGGTCGCGCTCGCGGGTTCGCCGCTGCTGGGCTGGGCGCGCGGCGAAGGCCTGCGCGCGGTGGCCGAGGCCTTTGCCGACCGCGCCTACACGCCGCAGGGCACGCTGGTGTCGCGCCGCGAACCCGGTGCGGTGCTGCACGACGCCGATGAAGTGGCCGAACGCATGCTGCGGCTGGCCACCGAGGGCGTGGTCACGGCCATCGACGGCAGCACGGTGCGCATCGAGGCCGAGTCGGTCTGCGTGCATGGCGACAGCCCGGGCGCGGTCGAGATGGCGCGCCAGGTGCGCGCGCGGCTGGAGCAGGCGGGCGTGACTATCCGCCCGTTCGTGGACGCTGCATGACGATGCGCTTCCTGCCCGTCAACCTGAATGCGGTGCTGGTCGAACTCGACGACCTGCCGCAGACCCTCGCGCTGCTGGCCTCGCTGCGCGCCGAGCCTGTCGCCGGCATCGAAGAACTGGTGCCCGCCGCGCGCACGCTGCTGATCACTTTCCGTCCGGCCGCGATTGCGGCTGACGAACTCGTGCGGCGGGTCGGGCAGCGCAGCCTCGACGCGCGCGAGACGCGCATCGACAAGCGCATCGAGATTCCCGTGCGCTACGACGGCGAAGACCTGGCTGAAGTGGCCAGCCTGCTCGGCATCGCGCCCGAGGAAGTGGTGCGCCGCCACACCGGCAGCGACTACACGGTCGCCTTCACCGGCTTCGCACCGGGCTTCGCCTACCTGTCGGGCGGCCACCCGAGCCTGAACGTGCCGCGCCGCCCGGTGCCGCGCACGCGCATCCCAGCGGGCGCAGTCGGCCTGGCGGGCAGCTTCAGCGGCGTCTATCCGCAGGCCAGCCCCGGCGGTTGGCAGATCATCGGCACCACCGATACGCCGATGTGGGACTTGTCGCGCGAGACGCCCGCGCTGCTGCAGCCGGGCGACACGGTGCGTTTCGTGGATGCCGCGGCGCAACCGAGGGCCGACGAGCCCGTGGCCGTGGCGCCCGCACCTTCGCGGCTCGCCGCAGTGGAGGGCAGCTGCGCCTTCGAGATTCGCGCAGCGGGGCTCCAGGCGCTGCTGCAGGACGGTGGCCGCCCTGGCCAGGCCCGGCAGGGCGTCTCTGCCTCCGGTGCGATGGACCAGCGTGCATTGCAGGCCGCCAACCGGCTGGTCGGCAACGCGTCGGACACGGCGTGCGTGGAGATCGCCCATGGCGGCTTCCAGTTCGCCTGCCGTGGCGAAGCGGTGGTGGCGATCACGGGCGCCGACGGGCCCGTCATGCTGACCCGCGCCGACGGCACGAAATGGCCGCTGCCGCGCTACCAGCCCATCGCGCTGGCCGACGGCGACATGCTGGCGCTGGGCGAGCCGTGCGCCGGCATCCGCAGCTACCTCGCTGTGCGCGGCGGCTTCGACATCGCGCCGGTGCTCGGCAGCCTCTCGACCGACACGCTGGCTCGCATCGGCCCGGCCGCCATCGCCGCGGGCGACCTGCTGTCCGTGCGCGCGGTGGTCGCGGGTGCCGTGGTCGGCGCACCTGAAACACCGCCGACAGATTTGCCCACCGTGCAGGAAGAAGTCGTGCTCGACATCGTGCCCGGCCCGCGCGCCGACTGGTTCACGGCCGATGCGCTCGCGCTTCTGTGCAGTCAGCCGTGGGTGGTCACGCCGCAGTCCAACCGAGTGGGCATTCGCCTCGCCGGCGAAGAGCCGCTGGCACGCGCCAACCACGCCGAGCTGCCCAGCGAGGGCACGGCCCGCGGTGCGATCCAGGTGCCGCCCAGCGGCCAGCCCGTGCTGTTCATGGCCGACCATCCGCTGACCGGCGGCTATCCCGTGATCGCCTCCGTCGCCACCTATCACCTCGACCGCGCGGGGCAGATCCCCATCAACGCCCGCGTCCGCTTCAACCCGCTGGCCGCGCCCATCGCTTCGTGAAAGCATTCCGATGAAAAAACTCCTGATCGCCAACCGCGGCGAAATCGCCGTGCGCATCGCGCGTGCCTGTGCCGACCACGGCGTGCAGTCGGTCGCGGTGTACGCCGATGCCGACCTGAATGCGCTGCACGTGCGCATGGCCGACGAGGCTTATGGCCTGGGCGGCGACCGCCCGGCCGACACGTACCTGAACATCGCCAAGCTGCTGGCGGTGGCCGCGCGCTGCGGCGCCGACGCGGTGCACCCGGGCTACGGCTTTCTCTCCGAGAGCGCGGCGTTCGCGCAGGCCGTCATCGACGCCGGCCTTACCTGGGTCGGCCCGTCGCCGGCCGCCATCGCGATGCTGGGCGACAAGGTGCAGGCCCGCAAGCTCGCGATGAAGGTCGGTGCGCCGCTGGTCGCGGGCACGGCCGATCCGGTGGGCAACGCGGGCGAGGTGCTTGCGTTCGCGGAGAAGCACGGCCTGCCGGTCGCGATCAAGGCCGCGTTCGGCGGCGGCGGCCGCGGCATCAAGGTGGCGTGGCGGCTCGACGAGGTGGAAGGCCTCTACGAATCGGCGGTGCGCGAGGCGGTGACGGCCTTCGGCCGCGGCGAGTGCTATGTCGAGCAGTTCCTCGACCGCCCGCGCCACGTCGAGGCGCAGGTGCTGGCCGACACGCACGGCAACGTGGTGGTGCTCGGCACGCGCGATTGCTCGCTGCAGCGGCGCAACCAGAAGCTGGTGGAAGAGGCGCCCGCGCCTTTCCTCAGCGACGCGCAGCGAGAACGCATCCACCAGTCGGCGCGCGACATCTGCGCGGAGGCCGGCTACACGGGCGCAGGCACGGTCGAGTTCATGCTGAGCGCGAGCGGTGCGATCTCTTTCCTCGAAGTGAACACGCGGCTGCAGGTCGAGCATCCGGTGACCGAGGAAACCACGGGCATCGACCTCGTGATCGAGCAGCTGCGCATTGCCGAGGGACTGCCCTTGTCGATCACGCAGACGCCCGCGCCGCGCGGCCATGCCTTCGAGTTCCGCATCAATGCCGAAGACGTGGGGCGCGGCTTCCTGCCGTCGCCGGGGCCGGTCAAGGTGTTCGACGCGCCCTCGGGCCCCGGCGTGCGCGTCGATGCCGGCGTCGATGGCGGCTCGCAGGTGCCGGGCACCTTCGATTCGCTGATGGCCAAGCTGATCGTCACCGGCGCCACGCGCGAGCAGGCCATCGCGCGGGCGCGGCGCGCGCTGAAGGAGTTCCGCATCGAGGGCGTGCCCTCGGTGCTGCCATTCCATCGCGCCGTGATGGCGCACCCCGACTTCGTGTCGGGCGATGCCTTCAAGGTGCACACGCGCTGGATAGAGACCGACTTCGCGAACGGCGAGGCCGCTGCGATGCGGCCCGACCCGATGCCCGACACGGCGCTGCTGCGCACGGCGATCGAAGTGGATGGGCGACGGATGTCGCTGGGCCTGCCGGCCGTGCTGTTGAGTGGTTTGTCGTCTGCGGCTGCTGGCGGTGCGGGCATCGCCACGGCAGAACCAGCAGTGGCAGACGCCGCCGCCGTGGCCGCGCCGGTGTCGGGCACGGTGCAGGGCTGGAAGGTGGCCGATGGCGACGAGGTCGCGGCGGGCAGCGTCATCGCCGTGATGGAGGCGATGAAGATGGAAATGCAGGTGCTCGCGCACCGGGCGGGGCGCATCGCTTTCTCGGTTGTTGCGGGCGGATACGTGGCCGCTGGCGCCGCCATTGCAACCATCGGCTGACATCGCGAGCCGGCTTGGGCAGTGATGAAAACCTAGCCGCCGCTGACGCGTCCCCAATATGGGGGCAGCGATCCCCGAATCGGGGCGGCCTGCATCTTGCGCACCACATTTGTTTTCGACATGGGTGCATGAGCCTTGTATACCACTGGCATGATTCGTGCGACTCGGGGCTGGCATGGCCTTTTGGCGGCCAGGCGTGCGCTCGAGATCAAACCCACAAATACTCTTCTTTATTCAGGAATCATGAAATTCAGCAGATTGCAAATCGTTCTGGGACTCGCGCTCAGCGGTCTCATGGCAACCGGCGCAGTCCATGCGCAAAGCGCGTTGGACACCATCCTGAAGAACAAGAAGATCGCGATCGGGGTTCCTCCTGATTTCCCGCCTTATGGATCCATGGACCGGGACTTCAAGATGCATGGCTTGGACATCGACATGGCCAACTACATCGGGGCCAAGCTCGGCGTGGAAGTCGACCTGATACCCGTGACAAGCGCCAATCGCATTCCGTATCTGCAGAAAAGAAAAGCTGCATTGGTCATTGCCACCTTGGGCAAGAACCCGGACCGCGAGAAGCAGATCGACTTTGCCGCCGCGTATTCGCCTTTCTATCAAGCCATCTTCGGCGCGAAGGCCTTGAACATCAAGAGCTTCGCCGACCTGTCGGGGAAGTCGATCGCTGTCACGCGCGGTTCGGTCGAAGACCAGGAACTCAACAAGGTTGCGCCAGCGGGTGCCGACATCAGGCGCTTCGACGACAACACCAGAACCGTTGCGGCCTTCGTGTCCGGACAGGCCCAATTGATCGCCACGGGGGCATCCGTCGCGAACACCGTCATGACCAGCAACCCCTCGCTTGGCATCACCTACAAGCTGCTGTTGAAAGAGAGCCCGAACTACGTCGGGGTGGCCAAGGGCGAAGATGCGTTGCGGCAGAGAGTGAACGGCATCATCGACGAGGCGAAGAAGAACGGCGAACTGGACAAGTTGTCGATGAAATGGCTGGAGCGCCCGGCGGGCGATCTGCCGCAGTAGATCTTCCAGATCCGATTGCATCCTTTGTGCGAGCGCGTCGGATCTGCCCGGTTCGGCCAGCGCCCCATGGCTTCCAAAGCGTTGGACAACTTCCGGATCGGTCAGCACCTTGTTGAGGGCTTGATTGAGGCGCGCGATGGCTGCAGGAGGCGTGCCGGCCGGCGCAAACAGCCCATACCATTGGACGACATCCACTCCCGCGATGCCTAGCTCTGCAAGTGTCGGCACGCCAGGAAGAGCATCCAGGCGCTTCGGGCCTGCCACAGCCAAGGCGCGCAGCTGACCCGTCCGGATGAATGGAGATGCCGTGAACAAGCTGGGGAACATGATCTGCGAGCGACCTTCGACCGCTTCCGCGATTGCAGGTGCGGCACCCTCGTAGGTCGTGCTGGCCATCGAAGTCCCGCTGCTGAGCTGAAAGAGCTCGGCAGCGAAATGCGGCGGCGTCCCGTCGCCGGCCGATGCGTAGCGCAGGCTGCGAGGCGTTTTCTTCAGCTGCGCGACCAACTGGTGCACGTCCAGTATTCCCCCGCCCGGGTGAGTGACCATCAAGGTCGAGGAAGAACCGACGAGCCGGACGGGTTCGAAGTTGGCGACCGGATCGTAGTCCAGCCTCTGCAGGGCGGGATTCATCGCATGCGTGCCGACATAGCCGAACATCAGCGTGTGGCCGTCGGGCACCCCGCCAATGCATATCGACCCAGTGCGGTCGCGGTTCATTGAAGAAGGTGTCGCACCGTGCCGCGGCGATGCATTTGTGAACCGGCGCATGCGTCATTCCGAAAATGAAATTCAGCCGCTCATTTTCAGAGGCAATCCGGCGGGCGACTTCTTCATCTTGTAGGCCACACTAGTCGCCTCGATGGAGGTTCCCTCCAGCCAGTCCGGTCCGGCTTCAGGATCGGCTCTTTCCTCAGACAAGCAGGTGCCGGCGCGAGTCGAGCCCTGCGCGAACTTGGGAGTGAACTCCGCAACCTGATCGAGCTGTGAGCTCGCATCCGAGCGCTGCATGGCGAAGCCGCTGATCGTGCCAGTCGAACATGCACGAGCAAGACGGCGAGCGATGACATTCAGTGGCCTTGCGCGCATCGCAGGTGACAACGAATGTCACTTCCTGTCGGTGCATGTCGCTCGCGCCGCGCGCAATGCATCCATCGGATTTACCAATTCAATCGCATCGAGCGATCGGGACGAGTGGCACGCAGATTGCGGAATCATTTCTTTACACACTCACGAAAGATGACACATTCATGAGCGACGACAAGAGCGACTTTCTGCTGGGTCGACGCACCTTCTTCCTTGGTACGGCGAGTGCGCTGGCACTGGGAACGACGGCCTGCGGCGGAGGAAGTCAGAGCAGCAGCTTCTCGCCCATAGGTGGGGCGGCCGCGCAGCAGACGCCGCCGCAGCTGACACCCGCTGCGGTTGCCGGTGTCGATTCCCCCAATACCCCCGGCACCCCCGTTACTCCCGAAACCCCAGCGCCCGAGCCGACCACCCCTGAGCCCCAAGTACGCAAGATCGTGCACCCGGGCCTGCTGGTCACGGAAGACGATCTGCAGCGCATCCGTGACAAGCTGGCCGCCAAGGCGGAGCCCTGGGTGGGCGGCTTGAACATGATGCTCAAGACGAACAACACCAACCTCGATGCGAAGCCGCGCCCCCTGGCGGTGGTGATACGCGGCGTCGAGGGCGAGAACTACGGCCAGATGATCGGCGACTTTGTGCGCGCCCTTCATCTCGCATTGCGCTGGAAGATCACGAACGACGAGGCCTACGCGAAGAAGGCGGTGGAGTTCCTCAATGCATGGTCGTCGACCTTGACCGAGCTGGGCGGCAACTCGAACGTCTACCTGGCCTCCGGCCTTTATGGCGCCCAGTGGGCCAATGCCGCGGAACTGATGCGGACCTACCCCGGCTGGGCGAAGGAAGACGTCGCGCGCTTCCAGGCCATGCTGCTGAACGTGTTCTACCCGAAGGCCCACGACTTCCTGGTCAACCACAACGGCACGGAGACCAGAAAGGTCACCCACTACTGGGCCAACTGGGACCTGGCCAACATCTGCGCCATCTACGCGATCGGCGTGTTCTGCGATCGACCCGACCTGGTCGCCGAGGCGAGCAACTACTACAAGGCTGGCCGCGGCTGCGGTGCGAGCGCCAACAACGTCTACCACGTGCATCCTGGCTATCTGGGGCAGTGGCAGGAGAGCCATCGCGACCAGGGCCACTCGACCCTCGGCATCTCTCTGGCCGGCATGCTGTGCCAAATGGCCTGGAACCAGGGCGAGGACCTCTTCGGCTATTGGAACAACCGGCTGCTGGCCGGCGCGGAGTACGTGGCCAAGACGAACCTGGCCGATACCAATGGCAACGCGCTGTACACGATGCCGTTCGCGCCCTACAACGGCGTCCACGGAGAAGGGACTGCTGCTGCGGGCACGAACAGCCTGCGGCCCAACTGGGACCTCATCTACAGCCACTATGTGAGCCGCAAGGGACTCTCGGCACCCTGGACCAAGGCGATGCTCGACAAGATCCGGCCCGAACGCGTCGACGGCGGCGACCAGCCGGGCATGGGCACGCTGCTCTATGCGCGCGATCCGGTTCCTCCCGCCAGGCCCAGCGGGCTGAGCGCATTCCTGAACGACGGAAAGGTGCAGCTGTCCTGGTGGGGCACCGCGGGCGCTTCCCAGTACCTCGTGCAGCGCGCGGCTTCGCCGAACGGTCCGTTCACGACCCTCGCGCCGGTCACCGAACCGCGCACCTACACCGACGATCCCGGCCAAGGCACCTGGTACTACCGGATCGACGCGGTGACCGACGCTGGCGAGATCACCGGTGCGGATACCTTGCGCGTGGCGGTTCCGGGCGAGCTGTGGCTGCACTTGCCGCTCAACGGCGATGCCAACGACGCCAGCGGCCGCGGCCTGAACGCGCAGTTGAAGGGCGGCACGAGCTGGGGCGAAGGGCGCAACGGCGGAAGCGCCGTGCAGCTCGATGGCCGCAGCGGCCATATACAGCTGCCCGACGGAGCCGTGTCGGCCCTGGGCGATTTCACGATCGCGGTGTGGGTCTACTGGGATACCGCGTCGGTCATCGCGCGCGTTTTCGACTTCGGCTCCAACGACGTGGCCTACATGATCCTGATCCTGCGCGATGGCAACAAACAGCTGCGCTTTTCAGCCTCGCGCAATCAGTTCTGGAAGGAAGAGTCGGTCGCCGGCGGCGAGACGCCCACCGGGCGCTGGGTGCACCTGGCGGTCACGCTCTCTGGCACCACAGGCACGCTCTACATGGACGGCGCGCAGGTCGCCACCGCGGACGACATCTGGATCAATCCTTTCCAGCTGGGCAACACCACCCGGACATGGCTGGGCCGCTCCCAGTACGGCGGCGACCCGTACTTCAAGGGCCGCATGCAGGACTTCCGCATCTACAGCGGCGCGCAGGACGCGGCCTTCATCGCGAACCTCGCCCGCTGACGGCTGACGGCTGACGGCTGACGGCTGACGGATAGCCGCGCGGCGCAACCCACCCTGAATTTCAACCGACCCGCGCGCGCCTTTCGGGGCGCGCCGGGGCTTTCTTCCTCCTAAACAGACTTTTCCCATGAACTTTGCTTCTCAACGATGCGCTTGCGCACTGATGACTTCGCTGCTGCTTTTCGGCTGTGGCGGCGGAGGCGGGGGCGGTAGCGGAGCCGGCGTTGCGTTGGTCGGCAGCCCGACAGGCCAGTCCGGCAGCGGCGGTCCATCCAATGCCGGCCAGAGCGGCAGCCAAGGCGGCAGTGGCAGCACGACCGGAAGTGGCACCCAGACCGGTGGTGGCACCACGGGCAACCCGGGCGGCGACGCTGCACCCGTTGCAGCGTCGGCAGCCCTGGTCGCGAAGCTCGGCAAGCCCTCTCGCGTGTTGGTTGGCCTGGGATCGACTTCCATTGACGACATGAAGAGCCAGGACATCCACCCCGACATCGTGGATCAGTACCTGGTGGGCGTCGGCCCGGGCTCGTGGCCCACGTGGAACAGTCCCGATGGGGCCTACGTCACCTTCACCGCGCAGGCCGCCCAGGCCTATGGTGCGGTTCCCATGTTCACGCTCTACCAGATGACGGCGAACGGCGAGGGCAACCTGAGCGGCATCAGCGACGCGACCTTCATGAACAAGTACTGGGGCCAAGTCCGCTTGATGTACCAGCGCATCGCGGAATGGGGCAAGCCTGCGCTGGTCAATGTGGAGCCGGACTTCTGGGGCTTCGCCGCGTCGCAGGCGCCTGGTCGCGATCTGACGAAGATGGCCGCCGCCGTGAGCGGCCAGCCGGAATGCAGCACGTTGCCCGACACCGTCGCGGGCCTCGGCCAGTGCTTCGTGCAGATGGGCCGCAAGGTTGCGCCGAAGACGCTGATCGGGTTCCCGCCCGCTTTCTGGAATGGCACGCCCGTCGAGGTCGCCGCGATGATGCGGGCCGCCGGCGCGAACCAGGCCGACTTCATCGTCGCACAGACCAGCGACCGCGACGCGGGCTGCAGGGAAGTCGCATCGCCGCCCGCGGAATGCCAGAACGGAAGCGCTCCGTTCTATTGGGACGCGAGCAACAAGACCAGCCCGAACTTCCACGATTCGCAGAAGCAGTATTCGGACTACCGCGCGGCGCTGGGCAACGGCCTGCCGATCCTGTGGTGGCAGACACCGATGGGCGTGCCTTCCGACACACCCGGCGGCACCGACCAGCACTACCGCGACAACCATGTCGACTACATGTTGCGCAACACCCAGGAATACGCCGACATGCACACCTTCGCGATCGTCTTCAGCGCGGGCGGCAGCCACCAGACCTCGATCAGCACGGATGGCGGCCAGTTCGCGCGTCTTTCAGCGCAGTACCTCGCGGGAAGCGGTGCTGCCTTGAAGTAGCGGTTTTCTGTCGAAGGGGGGCGGGTGCAATGGCGTTCACGACACCATAGGCATATCTCGACAGCGATTCCGACCGCATGCCTGCAATCGAAGACGTCACCACGATGCGGCGCTATGCCGAAAGAGACCTGGTAGTGCCACCCGCCGCGCCTTGAACAGCCACGGTGGGGTTCGCCAACGGGCCATGCCACCCGTCGTCGGCCACGGAAGTAGCGGAATGCGAGAAGAAAACGGCGGGCTTTGGTGCTTGTCTTGGACGACATCGCGGCTTCGCACCAGCGGTGAACGGGGGGGGGTGCCCGCAACCTGCAGGCATCGTCTGCGGGGCCTCTTGGTTTTGCAATTTGCTGCGGCCTGAGGGGCGCTTATGGGCACAAATGCCGGGCCTTAATGCCTAGCATCAGTCATCCAACTCATCCCCCCAATTCGAGAATACAGAGGCCACCTCAATGAAAACGCTGCTGTTGAAAAAACAGGAAGTCAGCCAATTGATTTCCATGAAGGAAGTCATCGAGACGGTGGAAGAGGCATACAAAGCCTTCAACAGCCAGCAGGTGGTGCAGCCTGGCTATGTCGAGATTCATCTTCCGACACCACGCGGCGAAATCGACTTCAAGTTGGGCTACTACAAAACCAATGAGGTGATCTCCATGAAGGCCTCATCCGGGGGATTCCCGAACAACCCGGCGGAGCACGGCGTGCCCAGCGGCATGGGCACCATCCTTCTGTTCGATGCCAGAAGCTGCGCCCTGGTGTGCGTCATGGACGGAAGCTTGATCACGGGCCTGCGAACCGGGGCGGCAGGCGCCGTTTCAGTGAAAGTGCTGGCCAGAAAGAATGCAAGAAAAGTCACCTCGATCGGCACCGGCAATCAGGCCCGCATGCAAATCCGTGCGATCCACGAGGTGATGAAGATCGAGGAGATTCACGCGTGGGACAACCACCCCGAGACGCTGTCCCGATACAAGGCGGACATCGAAAGCGAGTTCGGCATTCCGGTGGTGATGGCCCACTCCAAAAAGGAGGCGGTTGAACAGGCCGACATCCTGGTCACCACGACCCGCGGAAAGGGCTCGCTGGTGGAGGCCGATTGGGTCAAACCCGGCACGCACATCGTCGCCATCGGTACGGACACGCAAGGCAAGCAGGAGCTGGCGCCGGAGATTTTCAGGAATGCCAGGATCGTCAACGACTCCATGGCGCAGTGCATTGAAAAGGGTGAAACCTGGCACCCGCTTCATCACAACATCATCACCCAGGCAGACATCCACGCAGAAATTGGTGAAATCCTGCTGGGCCAGAAGCCAGGCAGAGAAAACGACGAAGAGATCACCATCTTCGACTCGACGGGCATGGCCATACAGGACAACACCACGTCGAGCAGGATCTATCGGAACGCCATCGCCGGCAACACTGGCACCGCCTTCGAGTTTTTTCAATGACGACCATGCTCGAACACCCCACCCTGCAGGACATCCACGAAGCCCGGGCACGGCTGAAACCGCACATCAGACGCACGCCGTTGTTGCGCGCGGAAAAGCTGGAGAACGCCTTGGGATGCCATGTCTATCTGAAGCCGGAAATGCTGCAGATCACGGGGGCCTTCAAGATCCGGGGCGCCTTGAACAAATCGCTGTCGCTTCCAAGGGACGAGATCGCCAACGGCATCATCGCCACCTCTTCGGGCAACCATGCGCAAGGGCTTGCCTATGCCGCTCGGATGCTGGGTGTGAAGGCGATCCTGGTCGTGCCAGTGACCACGCCCAAGATCAAGATCGAGAATACGAAGGCGCTCGGCGCAGAAGTGGTTCTGTTTGATGGCGATACCGCCGCCCGATGGAAGAAGGTTTACGAAATCGCCGAAGAAAATCACTACTCGGTTGTGCACGCCTTCGAGGATCCTTTGGTCATGGCCGGCCAGGGAACCATTGGCTGCGAAATTCTGGAAGACCTGGACGATGTCGACACGGTCATCATTCCCATGGGTGGCGGCGGCCTCATTTCCGGGATCGCTACCGCCATCAAGGAAACCAGGCCCTCGGTGCGCGTGATCGGCGCCGAACCTGCCCTGACACCCAAGTACTTTCACAGCCGGATCAACCAGGAACGCATATCGCTCCCGCTGAAGAACACCATTGCGGATGGTTTGCGAATCAGTGTTCCGGGGCAGAACCCCTACCCCATCATCGAGAAGTATGTGGACGAGATCGTTCTTGTCGATGACGAACACATCATTGCGGGCATGCGCACGCTGGCCAAGGATGCGAAGCTGATCGCGGAACCTGCGGCCTCCATCGGCATCGGTGCCCTGCTGGCCGGTAGCGTGAAGGTCAGGCCGGACGAAAAAGTCTGTGTGGTTCTGACAGGCGGAAACTGGGACCTGTGCGACCTCGCCGAGATATACCAGCGCGCTGAATAGGTCGGCCCGCAACCATCAATCCCACCGTTTCTGGGTCGCAATGATGCGCAGCGGATACCCGCGCCGGCCCAGCGACTGGCGCAGCACGATCCGGCTGGCGAAGCGCTCGATGCCGATGTCGTCTTCCAGCATCTTTTCCATCAGCGCCTGGAAATAGCCGACGCCGGGCGCCACGATCTTCAGCAGGTAGTCATAGCCGCCGCTCACGTTGTAGCACTCGACGATCTCCTCGTACTTCGCGGCGGCTTCCTCGAATCTGCGGAAATCATCCGGTCGGTGGCTGCCGAGGGTGACCTCCGAGAACACGATGACGTGATCTCCAAGCCTTTCCAGCGCGATGTCGGCGCTGTAGCCGCGGATCAGCCCGGTCTCCTCCAGCCGCTTGGTGCGCATGAGACACGGGCTGGGGCTGAGGCCTATGGACTCGGCCAGATCGACGTTCGAGCAGCGCCCCTCGCGATGGAGATGCACCAGGATCTTGAGGTCGAACCGGTCGAACGAAACTGCTGATCTCATGGAGTGATCGTACCGTCAACGCGAGCCCGGCGACCCGCGCTTCGCCTCGGTGAGCGATTCGTCGAGCGCCTCGATAACCATGCCGGCCTGCTCCGCCGTGAGCACCAGCGGCGGGCGGATCTTCAGCACGTTGTGCCCCTGGGCGCAGGCGCTGAGCAGCACGCCCTTGTCGCGCATCAGGTTGACCACCTGGCTGGTAAGGCCGCGGTCCGGCGCCCGCGTCGTCCGATCCGATACGAGCTCGACGCCCACGAAAAGCCCTGCCCCCCGCACGTCGCCGATGGCCTCGTGCTTCGCGCCGAGCCCCACGATGCCGTCGAGCAGCACCTTGCCGACCTTGGCTGCGTGCGGCACCAGTTGGCTCCGCTCAATGGTCTCCAGCACTGCCAAGGCGGCCGCGCATGAGACCGTGTTGCCGGCGAAGGTGTTGAAGTAGCGGGAGTTCTTGCCGAATTCCGCCAGGGCATCGGCTGTCGCGAGGAGGCCCGCGATCGGCTGGCCGTTGCCCATCGGCTTGCCCATGGTGACGATGTCAGGAACGAGGCCGTGGCGCTGGAAGCCCCACATGTGCTCGCCCGTGCGGCCGAAGCCGGGCTGCACTTCGTCGGCGATGAACAGGCCGCCAGCGCGCTTGATCGCCTCGACCGCTCCCTTCAGGAAGCCCGCAGGCCCGGGCAGGATGCCGTCGCTGGTGAAAAGCGAATCGACGATCAAGGCCGCCGGCTTGATGCCGTGGCGCTGCAGGTCGGCGATAGCCGCCTCGACGTCGCGCGTGAAGCGCTCGCCAAGGTCAGTGCCTTCGGCGTGGTACAGGCGTGGCGCCGGCACCAGGCGAACGTGCGGACCAAGGGCGACGCTCACGCCGAGCGATGGCGAGAACTGCGACACCGCGTCGGTGATGCCGTGGTAGGCCGTGTCGGTGACGATCACACCCGTGCCGCCGGTGCGTACCTTGGCGATGCGATAGGCCAGGTCGTTGGCCTCGCTGCCGGTGCAGGTCAGCATCAGATGGGCGAGGTCCGTGCCGGGCACGCTGGCGAGCAGGCGCTCCGCCAGCTCGAGGATGGTGTCGTGGAGGTATCGCGTATTGGTCGCAAGCGTCTGCACCTGGCGGCAGATCGCCTCGGTCACTGCGGGGTGGCAGTGACCGAGCGAGGTGACATTGTTGTAGACGTCGAGGTATCGGTGGCCTTCCGGGTCCATCAACCACACACCGTCGCCGCGCACGATGTGCAGCGGGTGTTCGTACATCAGCCGGTAGGCCGGGCCGAGCAGCGCATTGCGCCGCTCGATCATTGCCTCGGTGACGGGGCCGACGTTGGCGCGACCGGGGATGTAGGCGTTGACCATGTTGAGGTCAGCAGTGGCTTTCATGGGGAGGTTCCGTTTCGTCGTGATGGCGTCAACAAGCGGTCGCGCGCTTCATGGCGCGAGAGGTCTGCCATCTGTGACAGTGCCTCCCACGCCGCGGGGTTGTGGCGCATGATGTAGCTGCGGTTTTCGGGATAGCGCAGGGCGCGCCACTCCGAGATCAGCGCCGTGATGAGGTGGCGTGTTGCCATGAGGTCGGCGACGATGTCCTGCTCCGGCTCGGTCAATGGCAGGACGGCCTGGTAGGCGCCGACGAACTGCGCCGGTCCTTCGAACGGGTCGGCGCTGCCGGCCATGTGGAAGGCGGCCGCCGTCGCCACCTCGCCGACCAGTGGCGCATGGAGCATGTCGCCGAAATCGATGATGCCGGTGATGCGCGCCTGATCATCCGGCGCGACCAGCACGTTGTAGAGGTGATAGTCGTTGTGGATCACCTGCGCCCTCACCGACGCAAGGCGGGGCAGCACATGCTCGGTGAAGCGCGTCATGAACGATCGGGCCAGCGCACGTTGCGGTCCTTCGACCAGGCTGTCGAGTTGGACGGTCAGTCGGTGCGCGGCCGACACGTTCCACAACAGGTCGTGCATGGCCGCAGGGTGCGTGAAGCCCTGCAGGGCAAGGTTCAGTTCGGCCAGACCCTTGCCCATCGCCACGCGCTGTGCGGCGGTGCGCTGTGTCTCCCGGACCTGGATGCCCTCCAGGTAAGTGAGCATGCGCACGGTGGTCCGGGCGCCGTCGGAGAGCGTCACGGTTTCACGTGCGCGGCCGTCTGCAGTCTGAACGACGCGAGGGACAGGCTGGCCGGGCGATGTGCGGGCGATGTGCTCGATGGCAGCGATCTGGAAATCGACCAGCGATACCGGCTCGGAGGGGTTGCTGATCTTGAACACGTAGCGCGTGCCGTCGGCGGACTCCACGGCGCAATTCTGGTCGCGCTCGCCGGCCAGCGACTTCACCACGCCATGGATGCCGTAGAGGCGTTCCACCAGCGCCTGCACCTCGGCCGGCGCCAGGTCGGGCGCCGGGGTGCTCAGCGCGGCGGCCTCGGTCGGGCGCCCCTCGGGCACCCGGGGTCCAGGGTGGAGGTGCAGGCTGGCCATCAGAGTCCGAGCAGAGCAGGAAGCTGACGAACGTCGGTCAAGCGGCTCACGCCATATTCGCTTGACGTGGGCTCGTGACCACGGTCGATGAAAGCCTTGGCCATGAAGCCCAGGTCCGACGCTGTCATCAGGTCATACCGGAAGCTCGACGAGACATGCATCATCTGATCGGGCCCGCAGCCGAGTTCGTCGAACATGTATTCGAAGGCTTGCATGCGCGGCTTGTACGCGCGCGCTTCCTCGGCGGTGTAGACCGCATGGAAAGGGGCCTTGAGATGCGCGACGCTGCGAGGGATGAGGTCGACCATCGAGTTCGACAAAATCACCAGCGGCACGTGCGGCGCGATCGCCTCCAGCACCTCGACCACGTTTGGATGAGGCTGCCAGGTCGGCACCGCGTCGTACAGAGAGAGAGCATCCGATGCCAGGTATTCGATACCGTGCGCTTTGCAGGCACGCTGGATGGAGTTCGCCACCACGTCGTAAAACGGCTTCCAGTCGCCCAGTACCTCGTCAAGGCGATAGGCGCGGAAACTGTCCAGGAACGCCGGCATCCGGTCGACCGGCACGCGGTCCTTGAACAGGACTTTTGCCGTCGGGCCCATCTCGAAATTGATGAGCGTTCCATAGCAATCGAAGCTGATAAATTTTGGTTTGAACATCATGGGCGCGCCCGCTGCGTTGAGATGGAGCAAGTCTAGGTTTGCCCCCTTTGCAGGAGATGCCGTATCGCAATGGGACCCAAGCAGTTTCTTTGTCAATCCGCAGAGGGCCTGGCATTTTTGAGTGGTTCGGGATTGAAGCGTGTTCTTGCCGATCCTCGTAGATTTCGAATCTCTGTCAGGGGCTTCTAAAGCCCTATACGGTCGGGTCACAAACCCTTGCGCATAATTGACGCAAGCTATGACTCTCACCGAACTCAAATACATCGTCGCAGTGGCCCGCGAACGGCACTTCGGCAAGGCGGCCGAGGCCTGCTACGTTTCCCAGCCGACCCTGTCGGTCGCGATCAAGAAGCTCGAGGACGAGCTCGAAGTCAAGCTCTTCGAGCGCAGTGCCGGCGAAGTGACCGTCACGCCGCTCGGCGAGCAGATCGTGCAGCAGGCCCAAAGCGTGCTCGACCAGGCGGCCAGCATCAAGGAGATCGCCAAGCGCGGCAAGGACCCGCTGGCCGGTCCGCTGAACCTCGGCGTGATCTACACCATCGGGCCGTACCTGCTGCCCGACCTCGTGCGCCAGGTGATCGCGCGCACACCGCAGATGCCGCTGGTGCTGCAGGAAAACTTCACCGTCAAGCTGCTCGAGATGCTGCGCGCCGGCGAGATCGACTGCGCCATCATGGCCGAGCCCTTTCCCGACACCGGCCTCGCGATGGCGCCGCTGTACGACGAGCCCTTCATGGCGGCGCTGCCCAACAAGCACAAGTTGGCCGACCGCGAATCGATCACCTCGGAAGAACTGCAGAGCGAGACCATGCTGCTGCTGGGCACCGGCCACTGCTTTCGCGACCACGTGCTGGAGGTGTGCCCGGAGTTCGCGCGCTTTTCCAGCAACGCAGAGGGCATCCGCAAGAGCTTCGAAGGCTCGTCGCTGGAGACCATCAAGCACATGGTGGCCTCGGGCATGGGCGTGACGCTGGTGCCGCGCCTGTCGGTGCCGGCCGATGCGCTCAAGCCGAAGCTCAAGGGCCGCAAGGAACTCGAGCAGATGGTGCGCTACCTGCCGGTGCGCGATGCGCAGGACCGCGACCCGCCCACGCGCCGCGTGGTGCTCGCATGGCGGCGCACCTTCACGCGCTACGAGGCCATCGCGGCACTGCGCAACGCGATCTATGCCTGCGAGCTGCCGGGCGTGAAGCGCCTTTCGTAGCGGCATTTGCGGGGTTGGCCTACGCGCCGGCCGTTCTGAATCGTTGATCGCTGAGATAGAGTGGCGCTGTTGCGAAGCCGCATGCCGGCTTTCAAAATCGGGTGTCCACCCTCCCAATTTGAAGAAAGACTTCCCGCCATGGCCAAAGCCTCGAAGAAATCGTCGTCCGCGTCCTCCGCCGGCAAGGTGCCCAAGAAGGGCGGCACGGTGGTCGCGCAGGAGTCGGGCAGCCGCAATGCGCCGATCATCAACATCGGCATCGAGCGCCAGGACCGCGCCGCCATCGCCGAAGGCCTGAGCCGCGTGTTGGCCGACACCTACACGCTCTACCTCACCACGCACAACTTCCACTGGAACGTGACCGGCCCGCACTTCAACTCGCTGCATGCGATGTTCATGGGCCAGTACACCGAGCTGTGGGGCGCGACCGACGTGCTGGCCGAGCGCATCCGCGCGCTGGGCCACTACGCGCCGGGCTCGTACGCCGAGTTCAGCAAGATTGCCACCGTGCCCGACGTGCCGCAGACCCCGCCCAAGGCGATGGAGATGGTGCGCATCCTGGTGAAGGGCCACGAAACCGTGTCGCGCATTGCGCGCGAATTCATTCCGGTCGCCGAAGAAGCAGGCGACGACCCGACGGCCGACATGCTGACCGCGCGCTGCACGGTGCACGATCAGACGGCCTGGATGCTGCGTTCGCTCCTTGAAGACTGAGTCCGCTCCCCCCACCACCGCGCCCGCGCCGCCTCGCGGGCGTTTTGCGTTGTACCTCGACCTGATCCGCTGGAACCGTCCGGCGGGTTGGCTGCTGCTGCTGTGGCCCACGCTGGGCGCGCTCTGGTTCGCGGCCGGCGGCTGGCCCGGCTGGCTTCTGCTGGTGGTATTCGCGCTCGGCTCCTTCCTCATGCGCAGCGCGGGCTGCTGCGTCAACGACGTGGCCGACCGCGACTTCGATCGCCATGTGAAGCGCACCGCGCAGCGGCCCGTCACCAGCGGCGCGATGTCGGTCAAGGAGGCGCTGGGGCTGGGCGTGGTGCTGGCGCTGGCGGCCTTCGGGTTGGTGCTCACGACCAACCGCACGACGGTGCTGTGGTCGTTCGCGGCATTGGCCATCACGCTGATCTACCCGTTTGCCAAGCGCTTCGTCTCGGTCCCGCAGGCGGTGCTGGGCATTGCCTTCAGCTTCGGCATTCCGATGGCCTTCGCGGCGGTGCAGTCCACCGTGCCGGTCTTCGCCGCGTGGCTGCTGGCGGGCAACCTGTTCTGGGTGCTGGCCTACGACACCGAGTACGCGATGGTCGACCGCGACGACGACCTCAAGATCGGCATGAAGACCTCGGCCATCACCTTCGGCCGCTTCGATGTGGCGGCGGTGATGGCGAGCTACGCGATCTTCCTTGCGGTCTGGACCTGGGCCGGCGCGAGCAGCTCGCTGGGCACGCTGTTCTACGCCGGCATCGCCGCGGCCGCGGTGCAGGCGCTGTGGCACTGGCGGCTGATCCGCGAGCGCACGCGCGAGGGCTGCTTCAAGGCCTTCCGCCTGAACCATTGGCTGGGCTTCACGGTGTTCGCCGGCGTCGTGGCCGGCTACGCCGTCCGCTGAGAGTGCCCGCATGCTGGAACAGTTGAAGCGAAAGATCGGCCAGGAGGGCTTCTCCGAATGGCACTGCATCACGCAGGAGATGGTCCAGCGCTATTCGGAACTGTCGGGCGACGGCGAAGGCGAGTGGATCCATCTCGATCCCGAGCGCGCGGCGCGCGAGGCGGACTACGGCGGCACCATCGTGCAGGGCTTCTTCCAGGTCTCGCACCTGGTCCGGCTGACCGGCGAGGCCATGCGCACGCTGCTGCCCTTCGATTCGAACCACGCACTGAACTACGGCTTCGACCGCCTGCGCTTCGTGCGACCGATGCCGGTGGGCGCGCGCTTCCGGGCGCGCGTGCGCATCATGGACGTGACGCCCAAGCCCGGCGACAGCTTCATGGTGAAGGAGGAAGTCCTGCTCGAGCTGGAAGACGGCACCGTCACGCTGGCCGCCGAGTGGTTGTTCTTCCTTGGGCCGGGCGCACTGCCGCCGGCCTGAAATCAGCCGCGGCCGAATTCCTCGCCCAGTTCGGCGGCGCGCTTCTGCGCCGCGCGGATCGCGGTCTTGAACTGCGCCTTCACGTCGGCCTGCTGCAGCGAGGTGATGGCCGCGTAAGTGGTGCCGCCCTTGGAGGTCACGCGCTCGCGCAGCACCGACGGCGGTTCGGTCGCGCTGTGCGCCAGCGCCGAGGCGCCGGTGAAGGTGCCGATGGCCAGCCGCTGGGCCTGTTCGGGCGTCAGGCCCATCTCGACGCCGGCTTCGGTCATCGCCTCGATGAAATAGAAGACGTACGCCGGGCCCGAGCCTGACATGGCGGTCACGGCGTCGAGTGCCGATTCGGTGTCGACCCAGATCAGCTCGCCGGTCGGTGCCAGCAGCTGCCCGACCAGCGAGCGGTCGGCCCCTTCGACGCCGGGTCGGGCGTACAGGCCCGTCATGCCCTTGCCCACGAGTGCCGGCGTGTTGGGCATGGCGCGCACCACGCGCTCGGTGCCGAGCCAGCGGGCGATGCTGTCGGACGGGATGCCCGCGGCCACGCTCAGGTGCAGCGCGTCTTTGGTGAAGTCGCGCACCGGTCGGGCAGCTTCGGCAAAGGCCTGGGGCTTGACCGCCCACACCACCACCCCGCAGCGCGACAGCGCCTCGCCCGCCTCGGCCTTCGCGACGATGCCGAATGACTGGGCCAGCTTCGTGCGGGCCTCCTCGAAGGGCTCGACCACCTCGAACGCATCCGCCGGAGTGCCTTGCTGGATCAGGCCGCCGATGATGGCGCTGGCCATGTTGCCGCCTCCGATGAAGGCGACGGGGGGCAGCGGCGCGGGGCCGGTGCGGGGCAGGAAGGTCACGGCGATGGTCATGGTCGGTCGGCGTATTCGAAGGCGGCGAACTGGGTGATTTGAAGCGGATTGAAATTGTCGTCGCTCACGACCACCAGCATGCGCTTGCCGTCCGGCAGGGGCGGTCCCCAGCACATGCCCTCGGTGTTGTCGAGGCGTGACAGGCCGAGCGCGGCGAAGTCGGCCACCAGGGTCTTGGCCGCCGGCCGGTGGTTGCCCGGCGCCAGTGCGTCGATGGCGAGCACGTCGCTGGCGGCACGGGTGTCGATTTCATACAGGCGCAGCGAATTGCCGGCGCCGGTGGCGTAGGCGCGCTCCAGCACCAGCATGCGGTCTGCATCGAGCATCAGGATCTCGCTCACGCCGTTGTCGGCGTAGCTGCCGGGAATCAGCGGGCGCAGGGGAATAGCGTCGGGAACGTAGGCGATCTGGCGGTCAGCCTGGCCGGTTTCCAGATCGATTCGGGTGAAGCGACAGGGCCCGCCGGGGGCGCCGGTGGTGGGCTCGGGGCCGTCCTGGATCAGGGCGTTTTCCATGCCGAGCCAAGCGAAGCGGCCATCGGGTGCGAGGGCGAGTCCTTCGAGCGTCAGGTTGTCGCGCGGGCCGCGGCGCTGGGCCGGGTCGGGCCTGAACATGGCCGGGAGAGGGAATTCGCGCAGAAAGCGGCCGTCGCGGGCCGATTCGTACAGCGCCGGGCCGAAGCCGCGGGCGATGTCGCCCTCGCTGGTCCACAGCAGGGTGTTGGTTGCGGGCCGCAGCCGCAATGCCTCGGGGTCGGGAACCGGAAGTCCCTCGACCGCCCGGCGCCGGTTGGGCCAGGGGCCGCCGCCGGGGCGTTGCAACTGCACCACGCCGAGGGGTTCGGGGCGGGCGGCCTGCGGCTGGGGCCATCGGGCGATGTAGTAGCGCACAGGCGCGAGGTCCGACCGGTCATCGCTGATAAGCAGGTACTCACCTCGGATCGGGTCGTAGTCGATGCCCGAGAGGCCTCCGGCCACGGTGCCCTCTATATTGGAGTGGTGCGGCCAGCGGGCCTCCGCGATGCGCCGCAGCCGGCCGGGATCCGGGTTCGGCGCCGCGCTCCTGCAGCCGGCCAGGCCCAGCGCCAGCAGGCCGGCCGCGCCCGCCAGCACGCGCCGACGCTTCGGCTGCGAAAAGTAGAAATTCAGGGTGTCGCGCACCGCCCGGAGTCTAGTGCCAGCGCGGTGATGTAATGGGGTTGTTGACATCGGCAGTAGTGCGTGCCACAATCGCTGGCTTCGCTTTCAAAAGGCGAAGCTTTCAGCCCAAAGCGGAAGTGCCTCGAGTGGTTCGAGGCATGGACGACGGGCCCAAGACTGACCGCGGTGCTTCCCTCCTGGAGGCGCATCGGTACAAGTTGGGAATATCAAGAAATGATCCAAACTGAATCCCGGCTCGAAGTGGCCGACAACACGGGCGCGAAATCCGTCCTGTGTATCAAGGTGCTCGGTGGCTCCAAGCGGCGTTACGCCAGCGTGGGCGACGTCATCAAGGTCAGCATCAAGGAAGCCGCTCCACGTGGTCGCGTCAAGAAGGGCGAGATCTACAGTGCAGTGGTGGTCCGTACCGCCAAGGGCATCCGTCGCGCCGACGGTTCGCTCGTCAAGTTCGACGGCAATGCCGCCGTGCTGCTCAACGCCAAGCTGGAGCCCATCGGCACCCGCATCTTCGGACCGGTCACGCGCGAACTGCGCACCGAGAAGTTCATGAAGATCGTGTCGCTGGCACCCGAAGTTCTGTAAGGACAACAACGCCATGAACAAGATTCGCAAAGGCGACCAGGTCATCGTGTTGGCCGGTCGTGACAAGGGCAAGCGGGGCGTCATCTCGCTGCGCAAGGACGACTCGCACGTCGTCATCGAAGGCCTGAACCTCGTCAAGAAGCACACTAAGCCGAACCCGCTCAAGGGTACGACCGGTGGCATCGTCGAGAAGTCCATGCCCATTCACCAATCCAACGTGGCGATCTTCAATGCTGCGACCGGCAAGGCCGATCGCGTGGGCATCAAGATCACCCAGGGTGCCGACGGCAAGCGCGTGGCTGTTCGCGTCTTCAAGTCGAGCGGCGACGAAATCAAGTTCGCCTAAGAGGTACTCACATGGCACGTCTCCAACAACACTATCGCGAAAAGATCGCGAAAGACCTGGCGGAAAAGTTCGGCTACAAGTCGCCGATGCAGGTTCCGCGCCTCACCAAGATCACGCTCAACATGGGTGTGGGTGAGGCAGTCGCCGACAAGAAGGTTCTCGACAACGCTGTCGCCGACCTGACCAAGATCGCTGGCCAGAAGCCCGTGGTGACCAAGTCGAAGAAGGCCATCGCCGGCTTCAAGATTCGCGAAATGCAACCGATCGGCTGCATGGTCACGCTGCGCGGCGTTCAGATGTATGAATTCCTGGACCGTTTCGTGACCATCGCGCTGCCGCGCGTTCGTGACTTCCGCGGTATTTCGGGTCGTGCCTTCGACGGTCGTGGCAACTACAACATCGGCGTCAAGGAACAGATCATTTTCCCTGAGATCGAGTACGACAAGGTTGACGCCCTGCGCGGTCTCAATATCAGCATCACGACGACGGCCAAGACCGACGAAGAAGCCAAGGCGCTTCTCGCTGGTTTCCGTTTCCCGTTCAAGAACTGAGGCGAATCATGGCAAAACAATCCCTGATCCAGCGCGAACTCAAGCGCGACAAGCTGGTTGCCAAGTTCGCTGCGAAGCACGCGGAACTGAAGGCAATCTCCAACGACGTGAAGAAGACCGACGAAGAGCGCGCTGCTGCCCGCCTGGGCCTGCAGAAGCTCCCGCGCAACGCGAACCCCACGCGTCAGCGCAACCGTTGCGAAATCACTGGTCGCCCCCGCGGCACCTTCCGTCAATTCGGTCTGGCTCGCGCCAAGATCCGTGAACTGGCCTTCGCTGGCGACATCCCCGGTGTCACCAAGGCCAGCTGGTAAGCCAGGCAGGAGCAAACAACATGAGCATGAGTGATCCCATTGCCGACCTGCTGACGCGTATCCGTAACGCGCAGATGGTGGCGAAGCCCACCGTGTCGGTCCCGTCTTCCAAGGTGAAGGTCGCGATCGCACAAGTTCTGAAGGACGAAGGCTACATCGACGGCTTCCAGGTCAAGACCGAAGCCGGCAAGAGCGAACTTGAAATTGTTCTGAAGTACTACGCTGGCCGTCCGGTCATCGAGCGCATCGAGCGCGTGAGCCGCCCCGGCCTGCGCGTCTACAAGGCAAGCTCTTCCATTCCGCAAGTCCAGAACGGCCTCGGCGTTGCGATCGTCACGACCCCCCAAGGCGTGATGACCGACCGCAAGGCACGCGCCACCGGTGTCGGCGGCGAAGTCCTGTGCTACGTCGCCTAACCGAGACATCGAGGAGTTACTGAAATGTCCCGAGTAGGAAAAATGCCGATCACCATCCCCGCTGGCGTGGATGTGTCGATCAAGGAAGACCAGATCAGCGTCAAGGGCACGGGCGGCACGCTCAACCTCGCACGCAATGCACTGGTCAAGATCGTCAGCAATGACGGCAAGCTGAATTTCGAACCCGCCAACGAATCGCGCGAAGCGAATGCGATGAGCGGTACGATCCGTCAGCTGGTGAACAACATGGTGGTTGGCGTGACCAAGGGCTTCGAGAAGAAGCTCAACCTGGTCGGCGTCGGCTACAAGGCTGCAGCCTCCAACAACAAGTTGAACCTGCAAGTCGGTTACTCGCACCCGGTCAACATCGACATGCCGCAAGGCATCACGGTGGTCACCGCGACCCCGACCGAAATCGTGATCAAGGGTGCTGACCGTCAGCGCGTTGGTCAAATCGCCGCTGAGATCCGCGCTGTTCGTCCGCCTGAGCCTTACAAGGGCAAGGGCATCCGTTATTCGGACGAGAAGATCGTGATCAAAGAGACCAAGAAGAAGTAAGGGGCAGCAAAATGATGTTGACCAAAAAAGCACAGCGTCTTCGCCGCTCGCGCCAGACCCGCATCCGCATTGCGACGCAGGGCGTGGCCCGTCTGACGGTGAACCGCACCAACCTGCACATCTACGCCACCGTCATCTCCGACGACGGCACCAAGGTGATTGCAACCGCATCGACGGCCGAAGCCGAAGTGCGTACCTCGCTCGGCGGTTCGGGCAAGGGCGGCAATGCCGCTGCTGCCACCGCCGTCGGCAAGCGCATCGCTGAAAAGGCGAAGGCTGCCGGCGTCGAGAAGGTCGCCTTCGACCGCGCAGGTTTTGCGTACCACGGCCGCGTCAAGGCGCTGGCCGAGGCGGCTCGCGAAGCCGGTCTGCAGTTCTAACCGGACACGAGATTCAAAATGGCAAAGATTCAAGCAAGAACGCAGAACGAAGGCCCTGAAGACGGTTTGCGCGAGAAGATGATCGCGATCAACCGCGTCACCAAGGTGGTGAAGGGTGGTCGTATCCTCGGTTTCGCAGCACTCACCGTCGTGGGCGACGGCGACGGCCGCGTCGGCATGGGCAAGGGCAAGTCGAAGGAAGTGCCTGCTGCAGTGCAGAAGGCAATGGAAGAAGCCCGTCGCAACCTGTTCAAGGCTCCGATCAAGAACGGCACGCTGCACCACCGCGTGACGGGTCACCATGGCGCCGCTTCGGTCGTCATGATCCCCGCACCGAAGGGTACCGGCATCATCGCCGGCGGCCCGATGCGCGCCGTGTTCGAAGTCATGGGCATCACCGACATCGTGGCCAAGAGCCATGGTTCGTCGAACCCCTACAACATGGTTCGCGCCACGCTCGACGGGTTGAAGAACTCGACGACCGCGTCCGATGTGGCTGCCAAGCGCGGCCTGACCGTCGAAGAAATCTTCGCCTGAGCGCAAGCTCTCGCAAGGCTGAAGGAAGCATTCAAATGACGACGCAACAACAAACCCTCAAGGTGCAACTGGTCAAGAGCCCGATTGGCACCAAGGAATCGCATCGCGCGACCGTGCGTGGCCTCGGCCTGCGCAAGCTCAACAGCGTGAGCGAGCTGCAGGACACCCCGGCGGTGCGCGGCATGATCAACAAGATCAGTTATCTGGTCAAGGTTCTGTAAGAGAGACTGATATGGAACTCAATGGCATCAAGCCGGCAGCCGGCGCCAAGCACGCGAAGCGTCGCGTCGGCCGCGGTATCGGCTCCGGCATCGGCAAGACCGCAGGCCGCGGTCACAAGGGTCAGAAGTCGCGCGCAGGCGGTTTCCACAAGGTCGGCTTCGAAGGCGGTCAAATGCCGCTGCAGCGTCGCCTGCCGAAGCGTGGCTTCAAGTCGCACCTGCTGAAGTTCAACGCCGAAGTCACGCTGACTGCCCTCGAGCAGCTCGGCCTGGCTGAAGTGGACATCCTGGCGCTGAAGCAAGCCGGCCTCGTGGGCCAGCTCGCCAAGGTCGTCAAGGTCGTCAAGACCGGTGAACTCACCAAGGCCGTCAAGCTGACGGGCGTGGGCGCAACGGCTGGCGCCAAGGCTGCTATCGAAGCAGCCGGCGGCAGCATCGCCTGATCACCATCGGACTGAAAGAAGTTCTTCGTGGCAACTAACGCGGCAACGATCGCAAAAACAGGCAAGTTCGGCGACCTCCGTCGTCGGCTCGTCTTTTTGCTGCTCGCGCTCGTGGTCTACCGGATTGGCGCGCACATTCCTGTGCCGGGCATTAACCCGGACCAGCTGGCGGCGTTGTTCCAGGGCCAGCAGGGCGGCATTCTGAGCCTGTTCAACATGTTCTCGGGCGGTGCGCTGTCGCGCTTCACCGTGTTCGCGTTGGGGATCATGCCGTACATCTCGGCGTCGATCATCATGCAGCTGATGACCTACGTGCTTCCGACCTTCGAGCAATTGAAGAAGGAAGGCGAGGCCGGCCGCCGCAAGATCACGCAGTACACGCGCTACGGCGCGCTGGGTCTGGCACTGTTCCAGTCGTTCAGCATCGCAGTGGCCCTCGAGTCGTCGGCCGGTCTGGTCATCGCCCCCGGTTTCGGCTTCCGCCTGACCGCCATGGTGAGCCTGACGGCAGGTTCGATGTTCCTGATGTGGCTCGGCGAGCAGATCACCGAACGCGGCCTGGGCAACGGCATCTCGATCCTGATCTTTGCAGGTATCGCGGCCGGTTTGCCCAACGCCATCGGCGGCCTGGCTTCGCTGGTGACGACCGGTGCGATGAACCCGATCATTGCGCTCTTCATCATCGCGGTTGTGGTTCTGGTGACCTACTTCGTGGTGTTCGTCGAACGCGGCCAGCGCAAGATCCTCGTGAACTATGCGCGGCGCCAGGTCGGCAACAAGGTCTATGGCGGCCAATCGTCGCACCTGCCCTTGAAGCTGAACATGGCCGGTGTGATTCCACCGATCTTCGCTTCGTCGATCATCCTGCTGCCCGCAACGGTGGTTGGCTGGTTCAGCACCGGTGAAGGCGGTTTCCGCTGGATCAAGGACGTTGCCGGCGCACTGCGTCCGGGCGAGCCGATCTACGTGCTGCTGTACGCCGCCGCGATCGTTTTCTTCTGCTTCTTCTACACGGCACTCGTGTTCAACAGCAAGGAAACGGCCGACAACCTGAAGAAGAGTGGTGCATTCATTCCTGGCATTCGCCCGGGTGACCAGACCGCTCGCTATATCGACAAGATTCTGGTTCGCCTGACGCTGGCCGGCGCGGTGTATATCACCTTCGTCTGCCTGCTGCCCGAGTTCCTGATCCTGAAGTACAACGTGCCGTTCTACTTCGGTGGTACCTCCCTGCTGATCATCGTGGTCGTCACGATGGACTTCATGGCCCAGGTGCAAAACTACATGATGTCCCAGCAGTACGAATCGCTGCTGAAGAAGGCGAACTTCAAGACATCGTAGGGCTGTGTTGCAGTATTGAGTCCGGGCGGTAGACCGCCACGTTAAACAGTTTTAGGAGAATGAAATGAGAGTTTCGGCTTCGGTCAAAACCATCTGCCGTAATTGCAAGGTCATCCGCCGTAAAGGTGTGGTGCGTGTGATTTGCACCGACCCGCGCCACAAGCAGCGCCAGGGTTGATTGAAGAGTATTAGAGGACGCACATGGCACGTATTGCTGGCATCAACATTCCGCCGCACAAGCACGCTGAAATCGGCCTGACCGCCATCTTCGGCATCGGTCGCACCCGCGCCCGTCAGATCTGCGAAGCGAGCGGCATCGAATATTCGAAGAAGATCAAGGATCTGACCGACGCCGATCTCGAGAAGATCCGCGACCAGATCGCTCTGTTCACCATCGAAGGCGATCTGCGTCGCGAGACGACGATGAACATCAAGCGTTTGATGGACATCGGCTGCTATCGCGGCTTCCGTCACCGTCGCGGCCTGCCGATGCGCGGCCAGCGCACGCGCACCAATGCCCGCACCCGCAAGGGTCCGCGCAAGGCAGCGCAGTCCCTGAAGAAATAAGGATAGACAAGCATGGCTAAAGCACCTGCAAACAACGCCGCACAGCGCGTTCGCAAGAAGGTTCGCAAGAACGTTGCGGACGGCATCGCCCACGTGCATGCCTCGTTCAACAACACCATCATCACGATCACCGATCGCCAGGGCAACGCCCTGTCGTGGGCTTCGTCGGGTGGCCAGGGCTTCAAGGGCTCGCGCAAGTCGACCCCGTTCGCTGCGCAGGTCGCTTCCGAAGTGGCCGGCCGTGCTGCTGTCGAACAAGGTATCAAGAACCTCGACGTCGAGATCAAGGGCCCGGGCCCCGGTCGCGAATCGTCGGTGCGCGCGCTGGCTGCGCTCGGCATCCGGATCAATTCCATTGCCGACGTGACGCCCGTTCCGCACAACGGCTGCCGTCCCCAGAAGCGTCGTCGCATCTGATCGTCAGTCCGCAAGGCGCAGCCGGCTTTGAATAGCGGCTGCGCATTTGTTTTTTATCTAAGCCCACCGCCACTCGCGTTTCGCAAGTGGCTCCCGCAGGCAACTGCGGCAGATACACAAAGGAAGAATCGTGGCACGTTACCTCGGCCCCAAGGCCAAACTTTCCCGCCGTGAAGGCACCGACCTGTTCCTGAAGAGCGCCCGCCGTTCGATCCAGGACAAGGCCAAGTTCGACTCCAAGCCCGGCCAGCACGGTCGCACCTCGGGTCAGCGCACTTCCGACTACGGCCTGCAACTGCGTGAAAAGCAGAAGGTCAAGCGCATGTACGGCGTGCTGGAAAAGCAATTCCGCCGCTACTTCGAAGAAGCCGATCGTCGTCGTGGCAACACCGGCGCCAACCTGCTGTTCATCCTCGAATCGCGCCTGGACAACGTCGTCTACCGCATGGGCTTCGGCTCGACCCGCGCCGAAGCGCGTCAGCTCGTGTCGCACAAGGCGATCACGGTGAACGGTCAGTCGGTCAACATCCCGTCGTACCTGGTCAAGACCGGTGACGTGATTGCCGTGCGCGACAAGTCGAAGAAGCAGAACCGCATTGTCGAAGCGCTGCAACTCGCCCAGCAAGTCGGTATTCCGGCTTGGGTCGACGTGAACGCCGACAAGGCCGAAGGCACGTTCAAGAAGGTGCCCGATCGCGACGAATTCGCAGCCGACATCAACGAATCGCTGATCGTCGAACTGTATTCGCGTTGATTTTTTCTACCCGCCTTGGCGCATTCGCGCCGGCGGGAGATTGATATTGTTGTTCACGTTCCTGCTCCGCGCTTCGTCGCGGATCAGGTGCTTCACCAGCCTTACCGGTGTAACGAGCCGGGGGTATTGAGAGGAAGTCTGCATGCAAACCACCCTGCTGAAACCCAAGACCATCCAGGTCGAGCAACTTGCTGCCAACAAGGCCAAGGTGACGCTCGAGCCTTTCGAGCGCGGCTATGGCCACACGCTCGGCAACGCGCTGCGTCGCGTTCTGTTGTCGTCCATGGTGGGCTACTCGGCCACCGAAGTCACGATCGCCGGCGTTCTGCATGAGTACTCGTCGATCGACGGCGTGCAGGAAGATGTCGTCAACATCCTGCTGAATCTCAAGGGCGTGGTGTTCAAGCTCCACAACCGCGACGAAGTCACGCTGAGCCTGCGCAAGGACGGCGAAGGCCCGGTCCTCGCATCGGACATCCAGACCCCGCACGACGTCGAGATCATCAACCCCGACCACGTGATCGCGCACCTGTCGCAAGGCGGCAAGCTCGACATGCAGATCAAGGTTGAAAAGGGTCGCGGCTACGTGCCCGGCACGATGCGCCGCTACGCCGACGAGCCGACCAAGTCGATTGGCCGCATCGTCCTCGACGCCTCGTTCTCGCCCGTCAAGCGCGTGAGCTACACGGTCGAAAGCGCCCGCGTTGAACAGCGTACCGACCTGGACAAGCTGCTGGTCGAAATCGAAACCAACGGTGCGATCACCGCCGAAGACGCCGTGCGCGCTTCGGCTAAAATCCTGGTTGAACAGCTCGCCGTGTTTGCACAGCTCGAAGGTGGCGAACTCGCTGCATTCGATGCACCCGCACCGCGCAGCGCACAGCAATTCGATCCGATCCTGCTGCGCCCTGTCGACGAACTCGAACTGACGGTGCGTTCGGCCAACTGCCTGAAGGCCGAAAACATCTACTACATCGGTGATCTGATCCAGCGCACCGAAAACGAGCTGCTCAAGACCCCGAACCTGGGTCGCAAGTCGCTCAACGAAATCAAGGAAGTGCTCGCCTCGCGCGGCCTGACCTTGGGCATGAAGCTCGAAAGCTGGCCGCCGGCCGGCCTCGACAAGCGTTGATTTGAATTTTTGAATTTGGCCCCTGAAAGGGCCAGTGCACCGGGCAGTACCTGATACGGCTGCCTGTTTTTATAAAGTAAAGGAAAGCACCATGCGTCACGGACACGGACTCCGCAAACTCAACCGCACCAGCTCGCACCGCCTTGCGATGCTGCAGAACATGATGAATTCGCTCATCGAGCACGAAGTCATCAAGACCACGGTCCCCAAGGCCAAGGAACTGCGCCGCGTCATCGAGCCCATGATCACGCTCGCCAAGAAGCCCACGCTCGCCAACAAGCGCCTGGCCTTCGACCGCCTGCGCAGCCGCGACAGCGTCGTCAAGCTGTTCGGCGAACTCGGCCCGCGTTTCGCAGCGCGTCCGGGCGGCTACACCCGCATCCTGAAGATGGGTTTCCGCGTGGGCGACAATGCTCCGATGGCACTCGTCGAACTGGTCGACCGTGCTGAAATTAAAGAAGAAGCAGCCGAGCAAAGCGCTGCAGAATAAGTTATAATTCCATCTTGCCGCGCGATGGAGCAGCCTGGTAGCTCGTTGGGCTCATAACCCAAAGGTCGCAAGTTCAAATCTTGCTCGCGCAACCAATTTAAAAGGCCCTTTGAATTTCAAAGGGCCTTTTTCTTTTGTCGATGAATTGAAGAAAGAAATGCCCTCGCGAAGAGGGCATTTCTATTTCCGCCGGCCTTTGCCGGTGCGTGCAGCGCTGCCGCTGCCGCCCGATCAATCGGGAACGACTGCCGTGACTTCGATTTCCACCTTGGCGCGATGCTCGACCAGCGCCGCCACCTGCACGCAGGTCATGGCCGGGAAGTTGCGGCCCATCGCGTCGCGATAGACGGGCCCGAGCTCGGAGAGCCGGCGGCTGTATTCGTCGCGGTCCGTCACGTACCAGGTCATGCGCACCATGTGCTCGGGGCCTGCGCCGCCTGCGCGCAGCACCTCGGCGATGTTGCGCAACGCCTGGCCGCATTGCTCGATGAAGTCGTCCGACTCGAACTGCTGTTGTGCATTCCAGCCGATCTGGCCGCCGACGAACAGCATCGTGCCGCGCGCAGCGACACCGTTTGCATAGCCCTTGGGAGGCAGCCAGCCTTCAGGCTGCAGGAGTTTGTTGATCATGGTGTGGTGTTGAGTTGTCTCAGTTTGAATCGCTGGAGCTTGCCGGTTTCGGTGCGCGGCAGCACCGCGACGAACTCGATCTCCCGCGGGTATTTGAACGGTGCGATCGTCGCTTTCACATGGTCCTGCAGCGCCTTCACGAGGGCCGCATCGCCTTCGTGCCCTGGCTTGAGCACGCAGAATGCCTTCACGATCATGCCGCGGTCGGCGTCGGGCTTGCCGATCACGCCGCACTCGGCAACCGCCGGGTGCTTGAGCAGCGCGTCTTCGACCTCCGGTCCGCCGACGTTGTAGCCGGCTGTGATGATCATGTCGTCGGCGCGCGCCTGGTAGAAGAAATAGCCGTCGTCGTCCTGCACGAAAGAATCGCCTGGGTAGTTCCAGCCGTTCTTCACGTAGCCGGTCTGGCGCGGATCGTCGAGATAGCGGCAGCCCACGGGACCTTGCAGCGCGAGCTTGCCGACCGTGCCGTGCGGCACTTCGTTGCCCTCGTCGTCCACCACCTTGGCGGTGAAGCCAGGAACCACCTTGCCCACCGCGCCGCGGCGGACGTCGGCGCCCGCGGCGGAGATGTAGATGTGGAACACCTCGGTGCCGCCGATGCCGTCGAGCATCTCGATGCCGGTGGCTTCCTTCCACAGCTGGCGCGTGGCGTCGGGCAGCGCCTCGCCGGCGCTCACGCTGATGCGCAGGCTGGGCATGCCGTGCTGCTTCACGAAGGGCGCCATCTGGCGATAGAAGGTCGGCGCCGTGTAGCAGATCGTCGCGCCCACCTCGTTGATGAGCTTCACCAGCCCTTCGGGAGTGAACGGCGCGTCGGCAAAGTACACCGAAGCGCCGGCCCACATCGGGAACACGAGCAGCCCGCCGAGCCCGAAGGTGAAAGCCAGCGGCGGCGAGCCGATCACAATGTCGTCGCTGCGCGCGCGCAGCACATGGCGCGGCCAGGTCTCGCACATCGCGAGCACGTCGCGGTGCGTGGTGACGGGCGCTTTCGGCTTGCCCGTGGTGCCCGAGGTGAAGGCCAGCAGCGCGATGTCGTCGGAAGCCGTGGGGCAGGCCGTGAACACGCCGCTCTTCTTCGCTGCGCGCGCGGAGAGCGAGTCCGGCGCATCGGGCTTGTTGAATGCGATCACCGTGGCCAGCACGGGGTGCTCGCGCTGCGCGATCGCGAGTTCGTCGAGCAGGCGGCCATCGCACAGCGCAGCAACGGGCTGCGCCTTCTCGATGATGTCGCCCAGCTCCTTTGCGCGCAGCAGCGGCATCGTCGCCACCGCGATCAGTCCGGCCTTCACCACCGCGAGCCACGACAGCGCCATGGCCACCGAGTTGCCGCCGCGCAGCAGCACGCGATTTCCCGGCACGAGTCCGAGATCTTCGGTCAGCACCTGCGCGATGCGGTTGACCTCGATGGCGGCCTGCGCATATGTCAGCGTACCCTGCGGTGAACGCAGCATCGGCTTGTCGCCGAAGCCCTTCGCCGCAGCCTTGTCGAGCAGTTCCTCGACCAGGTTCAGCTGGTCGGGCAACTGCAGCTCGGGCAGGTCGTAGCGAAAGACGGGCAGCTGCTCGGCGGGCGGCAGGCGGTCGTGAACGAAGCGGTCGACTTGGGCAGACACGGTGTTTATCCCCGCAGAACGGATTTGCCAATGATCAGTTGTTGAACCTCCGTCGCGCCTTCGTAGATGCGCAGCGAGCGGATGTCGCGGTAGAGGCTCTCAATCTTCGTGCCAACCTTCACGCCGAGGCCGCCGTGCATCTGCAGTGCCATGTCGATCACGCGGCTGGCGTTCTCGGTGGCGCACATCTTGGCCATCGCGGCAGCGGTCGACACATCGCCGACGGCGGGTGCGCCGCGTTGCTCGGCGTCGTCGCGCATCCATGCGGCGCGGTAGGTGAGCAGCGCCGCGCTGTCGATCAGCGCAGCCATCTCGCCGAGCTTGGCCTGCGTGAGCTGGAAGTCGGCGAGCGTCTGGCCGAACATGCGCCGGCTCTTCGAATGCGAGATGGCTTCGGCCAGTGCGCGACGACCCATGCCGAGCGCTGCCGCCGCCACTGAAGCGCGGAAGATGTCGAGCGTGCGCATCGCGAGCTTGAAGCCGCCGTTGAGTTCGCCGAGCTGCGCCGTGCGCGGCACGATGCAGTTCTCGAAGCGCAGCGTGGCGAGCGGATGCGGTGCCATCACGTCGATGTGCGCGGAGGTGTCGAGACCGGGCGTCGTCGCGTCGACGATGAAGGCCGTGATGCCGCGCGTGCCGCCCGTGGGATCGGTCTTCGCGAACACGCAGTAGAAATCGGCGATGCCGCCGTTGCTGATCCAGGTCTTCTCGCCGTTCAGGCGCCAGCCGTCGGCGGTCGCTTCGGCGCGCATGGCCATTGCACCCACGTCGGAGCCTGCCTCGGGTTCGCTGAGCGCGAAGGCCGCGATCTTGCTGCCCTTCGCCACGGCCGTCAGGTAGCTTGCATGCTGTTCTGGCGTGCCGGCGAGCGTGATCGCACCGCTGCCGAGGCCCTGCATGGCGAAGGCAAAGTCGGCGAGCGGCGAATGGAAGGCGAGCGTCTCGCGCAGCAGCACGAGTGCGCGCGAGTCGAGGCGCTCGAGCGCACCGCCAGCGCTGCCGGGCACGGCATAGCGCAGCCAGCCGCCGTCGCCGAGCCGCTTCACCCAGTCCCGGCACGCCGCGCGGTCGTCGTGCTCGTCCACTTCCTGTGCGGAGGCCCAGGGCAGCAGGCCATCGGCCAGTGCGCGGTGCGCATTGTCGAAGAACGGCAGCGCGAGGTGCGCGGTCGACGGCGGTGCGGGTGCTTTGGTCATCATCGCGTCAATCTCCGCCGAACACGGGTTTGCGCTTGGCCGCGAAGGCCTCGTACGCCCGTTTGAAGTCTTCGGTCTGCATGCAGATCGCTTGCGCCTGCGCCTCGGCCTCGATGGCCTGATCGATGGTCATCGACCATTCCTGCGACAGCATGGTCTTCGTCATGCCATGCGCGAAGGTCGGGCCTTCGGCCAGGTCGCGCGCCACCTTGGTGGCGGCTTCGAGTAATGCATCGCTTTCGTGCAGGGCGTTGAAGAAGCCCCAGGCGTGGCCTTCCTGCGCGGTCATGGCGCGGCCGGTGAACAGCAGTTCCGACGCACGGCCCTGGCCGATCACGCGGGGCAGCAGTGCGCACGCGCCCATGTCCGCGCCGGCTAGGCCCACGCGCGTGAACAGGAACGCGGTGCGAGTGGCGGGCGAGCCGTAGCGTAGGTCGCAGGCCAGCGCGATCATCGCGCCAGCACCGGCGCACACACCGTCGATGGCACCGACGATCGGTTGCGGACAGGCGCGGATCGCCTTCACCAGGTCGCCCGTCATGCGCGTGAACTCCAGCAGCTCGGGCATGCGCATGCCGGTCAGCGGGCCGATGATCTCGTGCACGTCGCCGCCCGAGCAGAAGTTGCCGCCCGCGCCGGTCACGACGATGACCTTCACGTCGGTGGCGTAGGCCAGTGCGCGGAACAGATTGCGCAGTTCGGCGTACGAGTCGAAGGTCAGCGGGTTCTTGCGCTCGGGCCGGTTCAGCGTGATGGTGCCGACACCGGCTTCAAAACTCCACGCGAAGTGCTCGGCCTTGTAGGCCGCCTTCGCCTCGAATTGCGCGCGCATGGGGTTGCCTGCGCCGATGTAGTGCTTCATTCGGTCTCCGCCATCAATAGTTGGTTGTGTGAGTGTTGCTTGACCTTGCCGAGCAGCTTGTGGAGCTGCGCGATCTCCTTGCCGCTGAGGCCCGCGAAGGCCTCGACGATCCAGTCTTCATGCTGCTGCGCCATCTCGTTGAAGAGCTTGCGCCCGCGCGCGGTGAGCCGCACGCGCCAGGCGCGCCGGTCGCCCTCGACGTTGATCCGCTCGACCAGCCCTTCGGCCACGAGCTGGTCGGTGATGCCGGTCACGTTGCCGCCCGTCACCATCATGCGGCGCGAGAGCTCGTTCATCTTCAGGCCCTCGGGCGAGCGCTCGAGCTGCGACATCAGGTCGAAGCGCGGCAGCGTGGTGGCGAACTGCGAGCGCAGTTCGTTGCGCACCTGCTTCTCGATGAGCTGGGTGCAGGTCAGGAGCCGCAGCCAGAGCCGCAGCGCCTCGGGGTGTTCGCTGTGCGCGCGGGCTTCGAGGTCCATGTCAGTGCGTCTCCTCGTTGTTCTGTGCCGTCACCGCAGCCGCGGCCATCTGCTGCTGCTTCGCGATCTCGCGGTACATCTGGTCGCGGCCGCTCAGGTATTGCTTGGGCCAATCGACGTCGCGGCTCTGCAGCTTTGCGGCCTCGTGCAGCGTCCACGCGGGGTCGGCGAGGTGCGGACGGGCCACGGCGCAAAGGTCGGCGCGGCCGGCGGCAATGATGCTGTTGGCCTGGTCGGCATCGGTAATGGCGCCCACGGCGATAGTCGAGATGCCGACCTCGTTGCGGATGCGGTCCGAGAACGGCGTCTGGTACATGCGCCCGTACACCGGCTTCGCGGCGCGCGTGGTCTGGCCCGACGACACGTCGATGAAATCGGCGCCGGCTTCCTTGAAAAGACGCGCGACCACGATCGCATCGGCATCGGTGTTGCCGCCGGGCGCCCAGTCGTGCGCGGAGATGCGCACGCTCATCGGCTTGTCGGTGGGCCACACAGCGCGCATGGCGCGGAACACTTCGAGCGGGTAGCGGCAGCGCGCCTCGATGTCGCCGCCATATTCGTCAGTGCGCAGGTTGGTGAGCGGGCTGATGAAGGCCGACAGCAGGTAGCCGTGCGCGCAATGCAGCTCGAGCCAGTCGAAGCCGCATTCGGCGGCGCGGCGGGTGGAGGCTACGAACTGCTCGCGCAGCGTGTCCATCTCGGCGCGGGTGATCGCCGCGGGCAACTGGTTCTGCTCGCCGTAAGGCACGGCACTCGCGCCGAGCACCGGCCAGTTGCCGCTTTCGAGCGGTTCGTCGGTGCCTTCCCAGCCCACGCGGGTCGAGCCCTTGGGGCCGCTGTGGCCGAGTTGCATCGCGATCTTCGCGCTCGACTGCGTGTGCACGAAATCGACGATGCGCTTGAATGCGGCCTGCTGCGCGTCGTTGTACAGGCCCGTGCACGCCGGCGTGATGCGGCCTTCGGGCGTCGGGCTCGTCATCTCGACGAACACCATCGCGGCGCCGCCGAGCGCGCGGGCGCCCAGGTGCACCAGCAGGAAGTCTTGCGGCACACCGTCGACCGCGCTGTAGGTGGCCATCGGCGACACGAGGATGCGGTTCTTCAGCGTGAGCCCGCGCACCTTGTACGGCATGAGCATCGGCGCCATCGCCTTGCCGCCTGCGAGCCACTGCTCGTAGCCGCCGAGCCATTGCGTGTCGCGCACGCGCAGGTTCTCGTGGCTGATGCGCTGCGAACGCGTGAGCAGCGAGTAGGCGAACTGCTCGATCTGCATGCCCGTGTAGCGCGGCACGTTCTCGAACCACTCGGTGGAGTTGCGCGCGGCGTTCTGGATCTTCAGCACCTCGACGCTGCGGCGCGCCTCGTAGCCTTCGAGCACATGGTCGACCGTGCCGCCCTGCGCGAACTCGTTGGCCAGGTCAATCGCGTCTTCCAGCGCAAGCTTGGTGCCCGAGCCGATCGAGAAGTGCGCCGTGTGCGCGGCGTCGCCCATCAGCACCACGGGCACCGATCGGCCTTCGACGTCGATGCGGTGCGTCCAGCGCTCGCACACCACGCGCGGAAAGCGGATCCAGTTGGCCGAGCCGCGCAGGTGCGTGGCATTGCTGATGAGCGGGTGGCCGCCCAGGTACTTGGCGAACAGCTTCTCGCAGAAGGCGATGGCCTCCGGCTGCTCCATCTGGTCGAGGCCGTGAGCCTTCCACACGGCCTCGGGCGTCTCGACGATGAAGGTCGAGGTCTTGTCGTCGAACTGGTAGGCATGGGCCTGGAACCAGCCGTGCTCGGTCTGTTCGAAGGCGAAGGTGAAGGCGTCGAAGGTCTGGTGCGTGCCGAGCCACACGAAGCGGCAGTTGCGCAGGTCGACATCGGGCTTGAACACGTCGGCGTAGCGCTGGCGGATGCGGCTGTTGAGGCCGTCGCTGGCAATAACCAGGTCGGCGTTGTACTTGGCGGCGATCGCCTGGTCGTCCGTGGCGTCGGTTTCGAACACGAGGTCGACGCCCAGTGCCAGGCAGCGCTCCTGCAGGATGTTCAGCAGCCGCTTGCGGCCGATGCCGCAGAAGCCGTGGCCGCCCGAGCGCACCTGGCGGCCCTTGAAGAAGACCTGAATGTCGTCCCAGTGATGGAACTCGTTGCCGATCAGCGCCGCGGTTGGCGCATCGGCCGCGCGCAGGTTGCCCAGCGTCTGGTCGCTCAGCACCACGCCCCAGCCGAAGGTGTCGAAGGGGCGGTTGCGTTCCACCACCGTGATCTGCAGCGCGGGGTTGCGCGCCTTCATCAACAGGGCGAAGTACAGGCCCGCCGGCCCGCCGCCGATGCACAGGATGCGTTGGAGGTCCGAGGCGGGAGCGGGTTTGACCGTGCTGAGGCTGTTCATGGTTCAATAGTTTAGACATAAACGATTTGCTGTCAATGCCGATTCGTAACGGCCATCCGGCGCGCGGGTCGCGGCTTCGGCCGACAAGGGCAGTCATGCAAAAACTTTGAAAAATCAATACCATGAGCTCCATGCAAAACTTGATACCCAAGATCGAGTCGCAGCTGGCTTCGCTGCCTGTCCCCATCGCGCTGGAACTGCCCGATGGCCGGCGCGTTGCCCAGGCGGGAGCCCGCGTCACGCTGGCCTTCAAGGAGTGGGCGGTGCTCGCCAAGCTGGCAGCGCGACAGGTGGGCGCCATCGGCGAGGCGTACGTCGAGGGCAAGGTGCAGATCGAGGGCGCCATGCGCGACCTGATCGACGCCACCGTCGGTATGCTGCCCGGCAACCCGGCCGAAACCGACACCGGCTGGTGGAGCCGCCTGCAGCACATGGCCAAGTCGCATGGCTCGCACTCGCTGCGCAAGGACGCGGCCCAGATCGAGTTCCACTACGACGTGTCCGACGACTTCTACGCGCTGTGGCTGGACCCGCGCCGGGTCTATTCATGTGCGTACTTCCGTACGCCCGATCTCACGCTGGCGCAGGCGCAGGAAGCCAAGCTCGACCACATCTGCCGCAAGCTCATGCTGCAGCCGGGCGAGCGATATCTCGACATCGGCTCGGGCTGGGGCGCGTTGCTGCTGTGGGCGGCCGAGCATTACGGCGTGGACGCCACCGGCATCACGCTGTCGAAGAATCAGCACGCGTACGTGCAGCGGCTGATCGCGGAAAAGGGCCTGCAGGGCCGCGTGCGCGTCGAACTGCGCGACTACCGCGAGCTGTCGGTCGACCAGCCTTTCGACAAGATTTCCTCGGTCGGCATGTTCGAGCACGTGGGCGCGGCCAACATGCCAACCTACTTCCGCAAGATCCATTCGCTGCTGAAGCCGGGTGGGCTGGTGATGAACCACGGCATCACCTCGGGCGAACTCAACTACCGCCAGCTCGGCGCCGGCATGGGCGACTTCATCGAGAAGTACATCTTCCCCGGCGGCGAGCTGCTGCACGTGACGCATGTGCTGCGCGAGACGGCCGCGGCCGGCCTGGAGATGGTCGACACCGAGAGCCTGCGCCCGCACTACGCGCGCACGCTATGGGCTTGGTCGGATGCGCTCGAGGCACAGCTCGATGCGGCGCGCGAGGTGCTGCAGCGCAGCGGCGGCCGCCAGAGCGACAACGCCGAGCGCATCCTGCGGGCCTATCGCCTGTACCTCGCGGGCTCGGCCATGAGCTTCGAGCAGGGTTGGATCTCGCTGCACCAGATGCTGTCCACCAAGCCAGACGGCAAGGTCGAACACGGCGTTCTGCGCGGCGCGCAATCGGTGTACCCTTTTGCCCGTGACTACATCTACAAGTGAGTGAGAACACCATGCTCTATCGATTCCAGTCCCGAGCCTCTCCCGACTTCGTGATGCTCGAAGTGCATGCCCGGCAGTTGTTCGACATCGTCGGCAAGTCGGTTGCACCGCAAGGCATCATCACGGTCGAGCAGATTCCGGGCGCCATTGCGGCCCTCGAAGCCGCGCTGGCGCGCGAGGCCGCCAACGCCCACAACAACGACGATTACGCCGTCGAAGGCCACGCCAGCGAGGCCGAGAAGCAGCATGTCGGGCTGCACCAGCGCGCGATCCCTCTGCTGCATATGCTGAAGGATTCGCTGGCCGAGAAAAAAGACGTGACCTGGAAGACCTGATCGAACGGTCCCAGTCGCGAGACGCCGCGGAACCGGCTCTGCCGGGCCGCAGGCGTTGCCCCCTGCAAGGGGGTTGGCGTCAGCGACACGAAGTGCGCGAAGCCTGGGGGTCAGTCAACTTTCGCGCCGGAGTCCTTCACCACCTTGGCCCACTTCACGTGCTCGCTCGCAATGAGCTTCGTGAAATCGGCGGGTGAATTTCCGCTCGGGATCGCGCCCTGCGCGAGCATCTTTTCCTTGATGGCCGGCGTGCTCAGCGACTTGGCCACTTCCTGCTGGATGCGGTTCACGATCTCCGGTGAGGTTCCGGCCGGGGCCAACAGCCCGAACCACGAGCTTGCCTCATAGCCCTTGAGCGACGGGCCTCCCGCTTCAGCCACCGTCGGAATGTCCGGCAGCGCGGGCGAACGCTGCGCGCTCGTCACGGCCAGCGCGGTGAGCTTGCCGGCCTTGATCTGCGCCATCGACGAGGGCAGGTTGTCGAACATGACGTCGGCGTTGCCGCCCACCATGTCCAGCAGCGCCGGGCCCGAGCCCTTGTACGGGATGTGGGCCATGAACGTGCCAGTCATGCTCTTGAACAGCTCGCCGGCGAGATGGATCGACGTGCCGCTGCCGCTCGACGCCATGTTGAGCTTGCCCGGGTTGGCCTTGGCGTACTTGATGAAGTCCTGCACGTTGTGGATGTTCAGCGTCTTCGCCTTGTCGGCGTTCATCTCCATCACGTTCGGCACGGCGGCCACCAGCGTGATCGGGGCGAAGTCCTTGATCGGGTCGAAGGGCAGCTTGGGGTACAGCGCGCGGTTGATGCCGTGCGTGCCCACCGTGCCCATCAGCAGCGTGTAGCCGTCGTTCGGCGCGCGCGCCACGAGTTCGGCGCCCACGTTGCCGCCCGCCCCCGCGCGGTTGTCCACGATGAACTGCTGGCCGAAAGCCTTCGACAGCTCAGGTGCGACGGCGCGCGCCAGGATGTCGGTGGTGCCGCCGGCCGCGAAGGGCACGACGATGCGCACGGGCTTGGTCGGCCAGGTGCCTTGGGCCCATGAAGGAGCGGCCATCAGCGTGAGGGCGGCGGCGACGGAAGCGGCCAGCGCGGTGCGACGATGGGTCCGGAAGGAAGAGCAGAAGAAAGAAGTCATGCGCGCGTTTGTACAGGCGCGCGCCGCGCACGTCGCGGGTGAAAACCCCGTGAGCCGGCAGGCCGCTCAGGCCACCTGCATCCGCTGCGCAAACCGCTCGTCGCGAAAACGTTCGAGCACGAAGTCGATGAACACGCGCGTCTTCGGCGGCAGCAGCTTCTTGCTCGGGTAGTACAGCCACACCGCGCCCGCATCCTGATGCCAGTCGGGCAGCAGCCGCAGCAGCTCGCCGCTGCGCAGGCCGCGCTCCACGAAGGGCATCGGCAGCATCGCCACACCCAGCCCCATCAGCGCCGCATGCGCGATGGCCTCGGGGTCGTTGAAGATCGCGCGCGGCCGGGGCAGCTCCACCGTGGCCTCTTCGCCGCGCGCATGCCGCAGCGTCCAGCCGCGCAGCCGGCCCGTGGGCGAGGAGCGGCGCAGCAGCGTGTCGAGCGCCGCCAGGTCCGAGGGATGCCGGGGCCGCTCGCGCCCCTCCATGTAGCGCGGCGATGCCACAGCCACCACGTGGATGCGCGCCAGCTCCCGCGCTATCAGCCCGGCCGAGAGTTCGATGCCGCCGCCGATGGCCGCGTCGAAGCCTTCGCCCACCAGGTCCACCTGGTGGTTGTCGAAATGCCAGTCCGGCAGGATGGCCGGGTAGCGCGCGAGGAAGTCGCCCATCATCGGCAGCACGTGCTCGCGCCCGAAGGCCTGGCCCATGCTCACCTTCAGCGTGCCGGCGGGCTGGCCGTCGTCCTTGTCGATGCCGGCCACCGCCTCCTGCAGCGTGGCGAGCGCGCCGCCGATCTGCGCCAGGAAGCGCTCGCCGCCCTCGGTCAGCGTGAGGCGGCGCGTGCTGCGCTGGAACAGCCGCACGCCCAGCCGCGCTTCGAGCCGTGCAACATTCTTGCTCACGGCCGCCGGCGTCAGCCCCAGGCGCCGGGCCGCCGCCGAGAAGCTGCCGCCCTCGGCGCTTTGCACGAAGGATTCGAGGTGACTGAGCGGTTCCATGGCCGCATTGTCATTCCCATCTTCAACTCCGGGTTGAATTTGATTGCGCCGATTGACGGCTACCGTCCCAGGAATGAATTGCCGACACTGAAGGCCTTCCTCCTCCACCTGATCGGAAAAATCATGGCCTCCAACACTGCTTCTTCTTCTCCAGTCCTGGCCGGCAAGGTCGCTTTCGTCACCGGCGGTTCGCGCGGCATCGGCGCCGCCATCGTGCGCCGGCTGGTGCGCGACGGCGCCGCCGTGGCCTTCAGCTATGCCAGTTCCAGCGCCCCGGCCGACGAACTGGTGCGCAGCATCCAGTCCGAAGGCGGCCGCGCCCTTGCGCTGAAGATCGACAGCGCCGATGCCGCCGCGCTCACCGCCGGCATCGACGAAGCGGCCCGCGCGCTCGGCAAGATCGACATCCTCGTGAACAACGCCGGCGTGTTCCTCGGCGGCACCCTCGACGACTTCTCGCTCGAAGACTTCGACAAGACGCTGAACGTCAACGTGCGCGCCGTGTTCGTCGCGGCCAAGGCGGCCTCGCGCCACATGGGCGAAGGCGGCCGCATCATCAACATCGGCAGCACCAACGCCGAGCGCATGCCCTGGCCCGGCGGCAGCGCCTATGCCATGAGCAAGTCGGCGCTGGTCGGCCTGGTGCAGGGCCTGTCGCGCGACCTCGGTCCGCGCGGCATCACGGTCAACAACGTGCAGCCGGGCCCGGTCAACACCGACATGAACCCGGTCGACGGCCCCAACGCCGCCGCCATGCACGGCCTGATGGCGCTCGCCCGCCACGCCCGCCCCGAAGAAATCGCCGGCATGGTCGGCAACCTGGCCAGCCCGGAAGCCGCGTTCGTGACCGGCGCCAGCCTGAACATCGACGGTGGCTTCGCCGCCTGAAGCGGCGCGAGTTCACGAGAAGGCCGGGACCTCCCGGCCTTTTTCGCGTGCGCCTTCGCCCGCATGGCGCTTGGGGAATTCCCGGATGCCCAGAGCCCCGCCCCGATGGGATAGTTAGTTCGCCCTTCAAACTAACTAATTTCTTACCGCTGGTTCCTGCGGGGCGCACCAACACTGGAGAGACATCGATGCAACTGAAACACACCCTGGCCGCCATGGCCTTCGGTTTCACGGCCGTGGGCGCCCTGGCGCAAACCGTGGTCGGCGTGAGCTGGTCCAACTTCCAGGAAGAACGCTGGAAGACCGACGAGGCCGCCATCAAGGCCCAGCTCGAGAAGCTCGGCGCCAAGTACATCAGTGCCGATGCGGGCGGCTCGCCCGAGAAGCAGTTGGGCGACATCGAGGGCCTGATGTCGAAGGGCGCCAAGGCGCTCATCGTGCTGGCGATGGACAAGGACGCCATCCTGCCCGCCATCACCAAGGCCACGCGCCAGAAAGTGCCCGTGGTGGCCTACGACCGCCTGATCGAGGCGCCGGGCGTGTTCTACATCACCTTCGACAACGTCGAGGTCGGCCGCATGGAGGCGCGCGAAGTCTTCAAGGTCAAGCCCAAGGGCAACTACGTGATCATCAAGGGCTCGCCCAGCGACCCGAACGCCGACTTCCTGCGCGCCGGCCAGCAGGAAGTGCTGGACGCCGCGATCAAGAAGGGCGACATCAAGATCGTCGGCGACGAATACACCGACGGCTGGAAGCCCGAGGTCGCGCAGAAGAACATGGAGCAGATGCTCACCAAGAACGGCAACAAGGTCGACGCGGTGGTCGCGGCCAACGACGGCACGGCCGGCGGCGCGGTGGCGGCGCTCACCGCCAAGGGCCTGCGCGGCATCCCGGTGTCGGGCCAGGACGCCGACTTCGCGGCGCTCAACCGCATTGCGCTGGGCACGCAGACCGACACCGTCTGGAAGGATTCGCGCGAACTCGGCCGCGAAGCCGCCTCCGCCGCCATGGCGCTGGCCGCCGGCAAGCCGGTCGACAAGGCCGCCCCGTGGGCCGGCGGCGCCAAGAAGATCTCGCTGTCCTCGCGCCTGCTGACGCCGGTGCCGATCACGCGCGACAACCTCGACGTGGTCGTCAAGGCCGGCTGGATCAAGAAGGACGAGCTCTGCAAGGGCGCCACGGGTGCGAGTGCGCCCGCCGCCTGCAAGTAACGAGTCTGCCAATCCGCGCCACGCGGCGTCCGGCCGGCCCCTGGGGCTGGCCGGTACGCGGTTGCGCACCTGCCGTTCCAAGGGGCACCTTCAAAAATGAGCAATGAAACTCCGGGCTGGTGGCGCCGCACGGGCATCGACCTGCGGCTGATCCTGATGTGCGTGCTGCTGGCCGTGATGGCGGTGGTGTTCAGCGTCATGTCGGGCGGCGTGTTCCTGTCGCCCGAAAACCTCTACAACGTCGCGCAGCAGACGGCCGTGGTCGGCATCGTCTCGACCGTGATGGTGCTCGTCATCGTGGCGCGCCACATCGACCTGTCGGTCGGCTCGGTGATGGGCTTCGTCGGCGTGCTGATCGCGTACCTCCAATACACCTCGGGCTGGTCGTGGCCCACGGCCTGCCTCGCGGGCCTTGCCGTGGCACTGCTCGTGTCGATCTATCAAGGCTGGCTCACGGCGGTGCTCGGCGTGCCCTCGTTCGTGGTCACCCTCGGCGGGCTGATGTCGTTCCGCGGCGCGGCCTTCCTCGTGGCCGACGGCAAGACGCAGCCGGTGAACGACGAATTCTTCCAGCGCCTGGGCGGCGGCTACGACGGCGGCATCGGCGTCACGGCGAGCTGGGTGCTCGCGGGGCTGGTCGCGCTGGTGCTGTTCGGGCGCATGCTGCAGAAGCGCCGCGCGCGGCAGCGCTACGAGATGCCGACCGAGGCTCTGTGGCTCGACGTGCTGATCACCGCGGTGCCGGTGGCGGTGGTGTTCGGCTTCGCGTGGGTCATGAACAATTACCAGATCTCGTCGAAGAGCGAGCCGCAGGGCATTCCGATCCCGGTGCTGATCTGGGCGGTGGTGGCGATCGTGCTGTCGTTCATCGTGCACCGCACGCGCTTCGGGCGCTATGTGTTCGCGATGGGCGGCAACCCCGATGCCGCGGCGCTGGTGGGCATTCCGGTCAAGCGCGTCACGCTGATGCTGTTCGCGCTGCTGGCGGTGCTGGTCACGGTCGCGGCCATCGTGTCGATCGCGCGGCTCAACGCGGGCACCAATTCGCTGGGCACGGGCATGGAGCTGTACGTGATCGCCGCGGCCGTGATTGGCGGCACGGCTCTGGCGGGCGGCAGCGGCTCGATCTTCGGCTCGGTGCTGGGCGCGCTGATCATGCAGTCGCTCGACAGCGGCATGTTGCTGCTCGACGTGCCGATCGGCAAGCGCATGGTCATCATCGGGCAGGTGCTGATCGTGGCTGTGGTATTCGACGTTCTGTACCGCCGCAAGTTCGGGGAGAACTAGGAATGAACGCGTTTGCCTCGTGGGGCGATCACGCCGACGGCGTGCTCCTTTTCTCGAATGTCCCCCGCCCTTCGGGCTCCTCCTTTATTTCGCGAAAAGGAGCCCACCGCCGACGCGATCGTTCAGAGCCGTCGTTGATCGGCCGCACACCAACAGCGTGCCCTGATGCACAGGGCGCCGGGTGCTCCCCGCAGCGAAATAAAGGAGGAGGCCGAAGGCCGGGGGACATTCGCGGAGGGGAGTACCCGGCGGCCTGTGCACGTACCCCGAACAAGAGCATCAAAACAATGTGGAGCACTGACCAATGGCCGGCATAGAAACCTCCAAGCCACTCGTAGAACTGCGCGACATCCGCAAGGCCTTCGGCGGCGTCAAGGCCGTGGACGGCGTGAGCGTGAATCTCTACCCCGGCGAAGTGGTCGCGCTGCTGGGCCACAACGGCGCCGGCAAGTCCACGCTGATGAAGATGCTTGCGGGCGCCTATCCCATCGACTCGGGCGACACGCTGATCGCGGGCGAGAAGGTCCACATCCGCACGCCCGCCGAAGCGCAGGCGCAGGGCATCGAGACCATCTACCAGACGCTCGCGCTGGCCGACAACCTCGACTCGGTGTCGAACCTCTTCCTCGGCCGCGAGAAGATGACGCCGTGGCGCACGCTCGACGACCACTTCATGGAAGTGCAGGCGCGCAAGGTGTTCCATCGCCTCAACAGGAACTTCACCAACATCCGCGTGCCGGTGCGCCGGCTCTCGGGCGGGCAGCGGCAGGTGGTGGCGATCTCGCGCGCGCTCTACTTCAATGCGCGCATCCTCATCATGGACGAGCCCTGCGCCGCGCTCGGCCCGGAAGAAACCGCGATGGTCGGCGGCCTCGTGAAGCAGCTCAAGGCCGATGGCGTGGGCATCTTCCTGATCACGCACGACATGCCCGACGTGTTCTCGCTGAGCGACCGCCTCGCGGTGATGAAGAACGGCAAGCTGGTCGGTACCTACCGCACCACCGACGTGACCGAGGACGAAGTGCTCGGGATGATCATTGCCGGCAAGCGGCCCGAGGGCAAAGAGCAGGCTCACAGGTAATGCAGGGCGCACAGCCTCTTCCAGGAACACCGCGGAACCGGCTTTGCCGGGCCGCAGGTGTTGCCCCCTGCAAGGGGGGAGGCGGCCACACGAAGTGGGCAAGCCTGGGGGTTGGCCAATGACCACCATCGGCGACCAGCAACTGTTGAAGCGCATGAACCGCAGCGTGCTGCTGCGGCTGCTGCGCGCGCAGCCCGGCCTGTCGCGCGCGCGGCTGGCAAGCGAGAGCGGGCTCACCAAGTCGACCGTCAGCCTGCTGGTGCGCGAGCTGCTCGACGAAGGCTGGCTCAGCGAGGCCGGTGCGACGGTGGCCGACGGCATGGGCCGGCCTTCGACGCCGCTGCAGATCAACGTCGGTGTGCGCGCGCTGATGGGCGTGGAGATCGCCGTCGAGACCGTGCGCCTCGTGTGCGTGTCGCTGCAAGGCGAGGTGCTGCACGCCGACACCCAGGCGCTGACCGATGGTTCGCCGGCCGGCGCGTGCGCGCAGGTCGCGCGCATGGCCGCCGCCGCGCACGTGGTGCTCGAGCGGCTCGGCCTGCGCCTGTCGAGCATCGGCGTGTGCGTGCCGGGCGCGGTGGACGATTGCACCGGCGTGGTCCGCTTCGCGCCCAACTTCGGCTGGCGCAACGTGAGCCTGCTGCCTGCGCTCGAGAAAGCCTTTGCTGCCGTCGGCCTGCCCGGCGTCACCGTGCAGCTGCAGAACGACGCCGATGCGGCCGCGCTCGGCGAGTACGAGTTCGCGGCGAGTGAAGGCCAGGACGGGGAAGACCCGCTGATTTTTGTCAACTGCGACGTGGGCGTGGGCGCCGGCGTGGTGCTGAACGATCGGCTTTTCACCGGCGCGCAGGGCATGGCCGGGGAGATCGGCCACACCATCCTCGAACTCGACGGGCCGTTGTGCTCGTGCGGCCGGCGCGGCTGTGCCGAGGCCTTCTTCGGCTCGCGCGTGCTGGAGCGCGAGGGCGCCGACATGCAGCGCGCCGCGGCCTTCTTCGGCGTGCTGCTGCAGAACCTGTGGGTTACCTTCAATCCGCGCGCGATCGTGCTTGGCGGCAAGGCCTGCGCCGACCATCGCGGCTTTGCGCAGGCAGCGTTCGAAAGCGTGAAGCGCCACGCCGACGGTGCCGGCATGCCTCCGCCCGACCTGCGCACCGCGCGCTACGGCGCGCTGGCACCCGCGGTGGGCGCGGCCGCGCTGGCGCTGCACGAATATCTGCGGCCGCTGCAGCCCGACGCAAAGGCACGCCGCGCGCGTGCGCTGGCGCGCGGCGCCGCCTGATCGATCAGGCCGGCGACGCGCCTTCTTCTGCGCCGTTGTTGTCGCGCCAGCCGTGCAGCCGCCGATAGAGCGTGCCGCGCGACACGCGCAGCTGCCGCGCCGCCTGCGACACATTGCCGCCATGCGCGGCGAGCGTTTCCTCGATCAGCTTGCGGCTGTGCTCGCGCAGCGTCGCCTGCGCAGGAGACGCAGATTCGCCAGGGTCCGCGCGCTCGTGGGCTTCGGGCGCGTGCATCCGCGCATCGTCCTGCCGCTCGAGGGCCAACGGTGCCGCCTCGCCGGGCATCGCCACTGCATGCCTGAAGTCCGCACCGTCCGCGCCCTTCAGCCGTGCCTGCACCCACACGCCCAGCCCGCTCGCCAGCCGCAGCGGCTGCGCCGCCTCGCGCCGCCCGAGCCGCAGCAGGCTCGCGAGGTCGTGCCCCAGCAGGTATTCGACGTCGCGCTCGTCCGCCGCCTCGGGCAGCCGTCCCAGCAGCCGCGCGCCCGCGTTGTTGAGCCAGGCGATCGTGCCGTCGGGCGCGACGCCCGCCAGCGCTTCGAGCGGCGTGCCCAGCAGCGTGGGGCTGGCCTGGAAGCGCAGGATCAGGTGGTCGCGCGACTGCGCCTGCAGCAGCCGGTTTTCGATCGTCGTGGCATGGAGCGCCACCATCGACGCCGCGTCGAAGCCGAAGCGGCGCGCCTCCACCGTGAGGTCGAGCACGCCGGCGAGCTGCCCCGCCACGTCGCGGATCGGCGCCGCCGCTCACTGCATGTGGCCCAGCACGTCGAAGTAGTGCTCCGCGCCATCGACCGCGCAAGCCTGCCCGGTGCTCGCCACGATGCCCGGCGCCGTGGTGCCGACGACGCGCTCGGAGATGTTCACGCCCACGCGCGATGTCTTGCGCAGCACCGGCTGGTGCGCGGCGGCGGGCTGCTGCGTGACGTGCACCACCACGCCCTCGCGGTCGGTGAGGATCACGCGGCAGTCGGTGCCCGCGAGCGCGTGCTCCATCTGCGCCAGCTCCTGACGCGCCGCATCGAGCAGCTCGCGGCTGCGCGCGAGCGTGGCGTGCAGGCGGCTCGGCGTGACCGCGTCGAAGGTCACGATGCGCTGGCGGTCGGTGTGCGTGCGGCTGCAGCGCATCCACGACTGGATCACCGCCTCGCCCACGAGGCCCGAGGGGCGCACGCCTTCCTCGAAGAACTGCTGCCGCGCGAGCGCCACGCGCTGCGCGGGCGTGCTGGCAAAGAGCTGGCGCGGCGCGTCCGGCGTGCCGATTCTGTCGAGGGCCATGGGTTCGCTGCCTCCCTGGGTGGGGTCGGGGTCGGGACCAGCGCTGAATGTGTTCCGCAATGGAACAGCGCCGGACTGGGGAAATCCCGGGGGTGAACCCGGAGCCCGCGCGCACGATCCTTGAGGGACAAAGGAGACCTGCGATGAAAAAAACACACTCCGGGCTGCTCGTGCTGGCCGGCGCCTTGCTGTGCCTGGGCGCATCGACCGCGGCCTCGGCCCAGAATGCACAGGACCGCGCAGCCGCTGCCACGAAGCGCGTCGACGGCAGCTTCATCCGCGCCAACGCGACGCAGAAGAAGACGCCCGACTGGCCCAGCGTCGGCCTCGACTATTCGGAGTCGCGCTTCAGCAGGCTCGACCAGGTGAACGCCGGCAACGTGAAGCAGCTGGGGCTGGTCTGGTCATACAACCTCGAATCGACGCGCGGCGTGGAAGCCACGCCGCTGGTGGTGGACGGCACCATGTACGTCACCGCCTCGTGGAGCGTGGTGCACGCCATCGACACGCGCACCGGGCAGAAGCTGTGGACCTTCGATCCGCAGGTCGACAAGTCCAAGGGCTTCAAAGGCTGCTGCGACGTGGTGAACCGCGGCGTGGCGATCCACGAAGGCAAGGTCTACGTGGCGGCCTACGACGGCCGGCTCATCGCGCTCGACGCGGCCACCGGCCAGAAGGTCTGGGAGAAGAACACCATCGAGGGCCAGAAGGGCAGCTACACCATCACCGGTGCGCCGCGCGTGTTCAAGGGCAAGGTCATCATCGGCAACGGCGGTGCCGAGTACGGCGTGCGCGGCTACGTCACCGCCTACGACGCGAAGACCGGCGACCAGAAGTGGCGCTGGTTCGTGGTGCCCGGCGACCCCAGCAAGCCCTTCGAGGACGAATCGATGGCGCGCGCCGCCAAGACCTGGGATCCATCGGGCAAGTACTGGGAAGCCGGCGGTGGCGGCACCGCGTGGGACAGCTTCGCCTTCGATCCCGAGCTCAACCTGATGTACGTGGGCACCGGCAACGGCTCGCCCTGGTCGCACAAGGCGCGCAGTCCCAAGGGCGGCGACAACCTGTACCTGGGCTCGGTGGTGGCGCTCAACCCCGACACCGGCAAGTACGTGTGGCACTACCAGGAGACGCCGGGCGACAACTGGGACTACACCTCCACGCAGTCGATGATCCTGGCCGACATGAAGCTCGGCGGCAAGCCGCGCAAGGTGCTGCTGCATGCACCGAAGAACGGCTTCTTCTTCGTCATCGACCGCACCAACGGAAAGTTCATCTCGGCGAAGAACTTCGTCGAAGTGAACTGGGCCACGGGCTATGACAAGAACGGCCGTCCCATCGAGATCGCCGCGGCGCGCGACACCACCAAGCCCGGTGACTCCATTCCGGGGCCGTTCGGCGCGCACAACTGGCACCCGATGTCGTTCAACCCGCAGACCGGCTTCGCCTACCTGCCCGCGCAACATGTGCCGATCAACCTGATGGACGACAAGGACTGGAAGTTCAACGAGGACGTGCCGGGCCGACCGCACTCGGGCATGGGCTGGAACCTCGGCAAGTTCGCCAATGCCGAGCCGCCCAAGAGCAAGCCCTTCGGCCGCCTCGTGGCCTGGGACCCGGTCGCGCAGAAGGAAGCGTGGGGCGTCGACTACGCCTCGCCATGGAACGGCGGCACCCTCACCACCGCGGGCAATCTCGTGTTCCAGGGCACGGCCGACGGCCGCCTGCTGGCCTACGACGCGAAGACGGGCGAGAAGCTGTGGGAAACGCCCACCGGCACCGGCGTGGTGGCGGCGCCCTCGACCTACATGGTCGACGGCAAGCAGTACGTGTCGGTCGCGGTGGGCTGGGGCGGCGTGTACGGCCTGGCGCAGCGTGCCACCGAGCGTCAGGGTCCCGGCACGGTCTACACCTTCGCGGTCGGCGGCACGGCGAAGATGCCGGACTTCGTTCAGTACCGCATGGACAAGCTGGTGCAGGGCGTGAAGTACGACCCCGCGAAAGTGCAGGCCGGCACCATGCTCTACGTAAGCAACTGCGTGTTCTGCCACGGCGTGCCGGGCGTGGACCGCGGCGGCAACATCCCCAACCTGGGCTACATGGACACGGCCTACATCGAGAACCTCGACAAGTTCATCCTCAAGGGCCCGGCCATGGCGCGCGGCATGCCCGACTTCACGGGCAAGCTCTCGGGCGACGAGATCGAGAGCATCAAGGCCTTCATCCAGGGGACGGCTGACGCCATCCGGCCGAAGTAGCCGCAACGAAAAAAGCCGCCGTCCTCAAGAGTACGGCGGCTTCTGCGAATTCAAATCCAGGAACACCGCGGAACCGGCTTTGCCGGGCCGCTGGTGTTGCCCCCGGTAGGGGGAAGGCGAAGCGGGCACGAAGTGCCGCGCAGCCTGGGGGCGAGCAAAAGCTAGTCGGCGTAGACGCCAGCGGCCTTGATGATCGGACCCCACTTGGCGATCTCGGCCGAGACGAACTTCTTGTGCTCGGCCGGCTCGGTGCGCTTGTCGGTCGTGATCACCGCGCCCAGCGCCTCTTCGCGCTTGACGAAGCCCGGGTCCTTCATCGCGGCCTTGATGGCCTCGTTGAGCTTCTTCAGCACCGGCGCGGGCGTGCCCTTGGGCGCATACACGCCGTGCCAGATCGTCACCTCGAAGCCCTTGAGGCCCGACTCGTCGAGCGTCGGCAGGTCCTTCAGCGCCGGCGTGGTCAGGCGCTTGCTCGTGGTCACGGCATAGGCCTTGACCTTCTTGGCCTCGATCTGCGAGGTGGTGTTGGTGGTCTGGTCGCACAGCAGGTCGATCTGGCCGCCCAGCAGGTCGGCGATGGCCGGGGCCGTGCCCTTGTACGGCACGGGCGTCATCTCGACCTTCAGCGCGCTCTGGAACAGCAGGCCGCACAGGTGCGAGGCGGCGCCCAGGCCGGCGTTGCCGAGGTTGATCTTGCCCTTGTTGGCGGCGATCCAGGCCGTCAGTTCCTTGTAGTTGTTGGCGGGCAGGCCGGGCTTGCCGATCAGCGTCATCGGCACTTCGTTGACCATGCCGAGGTACTCGAAGTCGTTCTCGACGTTGAAGGGCAGCTTGCGGTAGAGCGCCGGCATCGTCGACATGCCGATGTGGTTCAGCAGCAGCGTGTAGCCGTCGGGCGCGGCGCGCGCAACCTTGGCGGTGCCGATGGAGCTGCCCGCGCCTGCGGTGTTGTCCACCACGATGGTGGTGCCGAGCGTCTTCTGCATGGCTTCCGCCAGGTCGCGTGCGACACGGTCGGTCGGGCCGCCGGCCGCGAAAGGCACCACCAGCGTGACGGTCTTGCCCGCAGGGAAATCCTGGGCGTGGACACCGGCGGCTGCGGCGGCAATCGCCGCGAGGGCGAACAGTTTCTTCATGACGTCTCCGGGAGGGGGATAAAAGGCCGCGATCTTAAAGGCTGACCACAGCCTGACCTATACCGGATAGCCCTTAGAGATGGCCGGGGGCCGAGGGCGCCCGGGCTCGACGATTCCTTCGGGTGAAATATGTCTGCCCTGCGGAATCGGGCGAACAAATCCTGCGACTCGTAAGAGGAGTTTGCCGCCCGTCGAACTGTCCGACAGGCGGAGCCGGCGCAGGACGATGCGGGCGAGGTGGGCGTGGCCTAGGGTGAATCTTCATTGCTTTTTTTATGCAACCCCGAAGGAGATTCACTCATGCCCATCACCTCCTCTTCCCTCGACGGAATGAAGATCGCCATCCTCGTGTCGGACGGCTTCGAGCAGGTCGAGATGACCGAGCCGCGCAAGGTGCTCGACGGTGCCGGTGCGCAGACGCAGATCGTCTCGCCGCTCGCCGGCAGCGTGCGCGGCTGGCACCACCATGAGCCTGCCGACAGCTTCGCGGTCGACGTGCCGCTGAAGCGCGCCGACGCCGGCGACTTCGACGCGCTGCTGCTGCCCGGTGGCGTCATGAACCCCGACGCGCTGCGCATCGACGAGAAGGCCGTGGCGTTCGTGCGCGCCTTCGTCGAAGCGGGCAAGCCCATCGCGGCGATCTGCCATGGGCCGTGGACGCTCATCGAGGCGGGCGGCGTCAAGGGGCGCAAGATGACCTCGTGGCCTTCGCTGCGCACCGACCTGAAGAACGCCGGAGCGAAGTGGAGCGACAAGGATGTCGTGGTCGACCAGGCGCTCGTGACGAGCCGCAAGCCCGACGACCTGCCGGCATTCAACCGCGAGGTGACGAAGCTCTTCGAGCTGGCGCATGAGCCCGAGCTTCATTGACCGACGCGGCTGGCCGCGTGGCGCATTCGTGCACTGAACCTACACCGCACACCCGCCGTCATCCGATACCCTCGCTCGCTCTCTCTCTCTCTTCGCATGCAGCGGCATGCGCCCTGCAAGGCGAAAGTATTCCAATGACGGCAACCCCTTCTCACGCACGCGCGCGGCGACTGCCGCGCGATCTCGCGCTCGTCACCGTGGCCATCGGTGCCGCGGTGCTGCTGGTCAACATGGTCATGCTGCTCTGGCCCGACTCGCCTGACGGCGAGCAGCTGCGCAGCACCTATGCCCTTCCGGGCGTGTGGATTCCAATGGTGTTCAGCGTCGGCATGGCCTGGTTGCTGGCAGCGGCGCTGGCCTGGAGCCATGGGCGCGACGCGCTCGAAAAGCGCGGCGTGGACAGCGTGGCGAAGCTGTCCCATCCCCGCAGCCGCTATGGCGCGGCATACGCGGTGGTGCTGGTGCTGAACTTCTACGCGCTGAGCCCGCTGCTCTACGAAGTGCAACTGCTCTTCATGCCGGGCGGCCGCCTGCAGGACTTCTTCGGTCCGGATTCCATGCGCACTGCGATGGCCGCGTTCATGTTCCTGCAGTCGATCGTCCAGCTGATCGTGCTTGTGCTCGGTGTGTGGGCCACGGCATGGTTCGCCCTGAGGGCAGGCCGCGCCGCGCCCTCCGCCGTGCAAGATGATGAAGCCGCCGGCTCCTCGCCACGCCGCGCCGTGGCGTTGGTGGGCGCCTCGCTGTTCGCGTCGCTGCAGATGTGGAGCGGCGTGGTCGTGAGCCGCTGGACTTCCGTGGCGAGCGGCATGGAGGGGCTTGAGCTGCTGCTCGCCTGGATGGTGCCGCCGCTGGTGGCCTTCGCGCTCGCATTGTGGGGCGGCTGGCTCGGCGCCAACGCCGGGCTGGTGCGTGTGCGGCCTTTCAGGGCCGTGACGGCGGCGGTGCTGGCCTTCGTGCTGGTGCAGGCGAGCTGCATCGCCATCGCGCTGGCGTGGCTGATGCTGTCGATGTGGGCGCGCGGCCACGACCCCGCGGGCGGGCTCATCGGCTTCGCCCTGGCGCTTGTGCTGGCCTATTCGGTGCTCGTGGTGGTGCTGATGCGCGCCACCACGCGCGGGCTGTACCGCCGCTACTTGTAGCTGCGCACGTCGTCGATCACCTTGCCGTCATTGGGCAGTTCGCCAGCGCCCACGACGACCACTTCGCCGCGCAGCTTGGTCACTTCGCGGATCGCATCGCCCACGCGGGCCTGAAACCCTATGGGCACGGCACCCGCGCATTCGAGCGTCAGCGTCATCTTGTCGTCGCCCATCTCGCCCGACACCACGAGCCGCGCGCGCTGCGCCTCGGGAAAGCGCCGCACGATCTCTGCCACCTGCGAGGGGTGCACGAACATGCCGCGCACCTTCGTGGTCTGGTCGGCGCGGCCGAGCCAGCCCTTGATGCGCTTGTTGGTGCGGCCGGTGGGGCAGGTGCCCGCGAGCACGGCCGAGAGGTCGCCGGTGCCGAAGCGCACGAGCGGGTAGTCGGGGTTGAAGCTGGTGACGACGATCTCGCCGACCTCGCCGTCGGGCACCGGGTCGCCGGTGCCGGGGCGCACGATCTCGACCAGCACGCCTTCGTCGATCACCAGGCCTTCGCGCGCGCTTGTTTCGTAGGCGATGAGGCCGAGGTCCGCCGTGGCGTAGCACTGGATGCCCTTCACGCCATGCGCGGCGATCCAGTCGCGCAGGCTCGGCGGAAAGGCTTCGCCCGACACCAGCGCCTTGGTGAGCGAGGGCAGCTTCATGCCCTTCTCCGCGGCCTTCTCGAGCAGGATCTTGAGGAAACTCGGCGTGCCGGCATAGCCCTCGGGCTTCAGGTCGGCGATGGCTTCGAGCTGCTGCTCGGTCTGCCCGGTGCCGCCCGCGAACACGGTGCAGCCGATGGCGCGCGCACCGCTTTCCATGATGGAGCCCGCGGGCGTCATGTGGTAGCTGAAGCTGTTGTGGATCAGCTCGCCGCTGCGAAAGCCCGCCGCATGCAGTGCCCGTGCGGTGCGCCAGTAGTCGCGCGCCTCGCCCTCGGGTTCGTAGATGGTGCCGGGGCTCGCGAAGATGCGCAGCATGCGCGGCCCGCGCACGATGGAGGCAAAGCCACCGAACGGGTCGTCCGCGCGGCGTGCCTTTTGCAGGTCGAGCAGTTCGGATTTGCGCGTGACAGGCAGTTTGGCGAGGGCTTCGCGCGTCGTCACGTCGGCAGGCTTCACGCCGTCGAGGATCTTTGCGAACGCTGGTGCGGCGGTCTGCGCTTGCGCGATCTGCTTCGGCAATGCGGCCAGAAGGTCGCGCTCGCGTTCGGCGGGGTCGCGGATTTCAAGCTTGTCGTAGTGGTCGGTCATGTCCGTCCCCTTTGTCTTTCAATTCGGTTTTCCAACTACGCTGGGGTTGTTCAGGGCGCGTGCACAGGCCGCCGGGTACTCCCCTCCGCGAATGTCCCCCGCCCTTCGGGCTCCTCCTTTATTTCGCTGCGGGGAGCACCCGACGCCCTGCGCACCATGGGCGCGGCTCACGCATTCGCCGACCAACGACTGCTCTGAACGATCACGTCGGCGGTGGGCTTCTTTTCGCGAAATAAAGGAGGAGCCCGAAGGGCGGGGGACATTCGAGAAAAGAAGCACGCCGTCGGCGTGAGCGCGCCCTGAAGAACCACACACATCCGTCAAGCCAGCCACCTCTTGCGCCGCTTGTAGCTCTTCACGTCGCGGAAGCTCTTGCGATCCGCGCCGCCGACGCCCAGGTAGAACTCCTTCACGTCCTCGTTCTCGCGCAGGCTCTGCGCCGCGCCGTCCATCACGATGCGGCCGTTCTCCAGGATGTAGCCGTAGTCGGCATAGCGCAGCGCCATGTTGGTGTTCTGCTCGGCCAGCAGGAAGGTCACGCGCTCCTTGGCATTGAGGTCTTTCACGATCTCGAACACCTCTTCGACGATCTGCGGCGCCAGGCCCATCGAGGGTTCGTCCAACAGCACCATGCTCGGGTTGGCCATCAGCGCGCGGCCGATGGCGCACATCTGCTGCTCGCCGCCCGAGGTGTAGGCCGCCTGCGAAGTGCGCCGCGTCTTCAGGCGCGGGAAGTACGCGTAGACCTTCTCCAGCGTCTGCTGCACCGCGGCCTTGCCGTCGGTGCGCGTGTAGGCGCCGGTCATCAGGTTCTCTTCGATGGTCAGGTGCGCGAAGCAGTGGCGGCCTTCCATCACCTGGATCAACCCGCGCTTCACAAGCTCGGCCGGCGACAGCGCCTCGATGCGCTCGCCGCGCAACTCGATAGTGCCCTTGGTGACGGCGCCGCGTTCGCCCGCGAGCAGGTTGCTCACAGCGCGCAGCGTGGTCGTCTTGCCCGCGCCGTTGCCGCCGAGCAGCGCCACGATGCCGCCATCGGGCACGGTCAGCGACACGCCCTTGAGCACGAGGATCACGTGGTTGTAGATAACCTCGATGCCGTTGACGTTGAGAAGGATGTTGGGTTCGCTCATGGTGTGGTCCGAAGCATTCGAAAGAACTAGCGCGATGCCGTTCTTTCGGATGCCCGCTTGGCCTGCCGCCCTTCGGGGAACACCGCGGAACCGGCTTTGCCGGGCCGCAGGTGTTGCCCCCTGCAAGGGGGTAGGCGAAGCGACACGAAGTGCGCGCAGCCTGGGGGTGTGCCTAGGACTGGCAGTCCGCCGCTTCGCGGCGCGTCAGCTTCTTCTCGCCCGCGTACTTGTCGGCGGCGGCCTTCACCATTGGCTTGATGATCTGGCTGTCGGCCTCGTACCAGTCGGACATGCCGCCCCACTTGGCACCGTCCCAGGTGTGCACGCGCGCCCAGGTCGAGCCCATGTGGTCCTGGCACGAGGTGCTCACCGGGCGCATCACGCCTGAGAAGCCCAGCGCGTCCAGCTTCTTCTGGTCGAGCGCGAGGTTCTCCATGCCCCAGCGCACCTGCTCGCCGGTCATGACCTTGCCCTTGCCGAAGCGCTCCTGAGCGCGCCGCACGGCCTCGACGCCGAGCATCTGGATGATCACGCCGCGTGTGTAGAGCACCGAGCCCACTTCTTCCTTCGGCCCCGTGCCCTGGCCCTTGTCATGCACCTGCTTGAGGATGTCCTGGATCACCTTGGGTTGCGTGCCCGAGGTGTTGAGCGCGAGCGCGTTGTAGCCCTTGGCGTTGGCGCCCACGTCCTTCACGTCGGGCTCGGCGCCGGCCCACCACACGCCGTACATCTTCTCGCGCGGGTAGCCCGTGGCCACGGCCTCCTTGAGCGCGGTGGAGTTCATCACGCCCCAGCCCCACAGCAGCACATAGTCGGGCCGCTGCTGGCGCACCTGCAGCCAGGCCGACTTCTGCTCCACGCCGGGCGCGGTCACCGGGATCAGCGAGAGCTCGAAGCCGTTCTGCTTCGCGCGCTCCTGCAGCAGCGGGATCGGTTCCTTGCCGAACGGCGAGTCGTGGTACACGAGGGTGATCTTCTTGCCCTTGAGCTTGTCCATGCCGCCTTCCTTCTTCCCGATGTGCTGGATCAGGATGTCGGCCGCCGTCCAGTAGGAGCCCATCAGCGGGAAGTTCCACTTGAAGACGCCGCCGTCCTGCGAGGCCGAGAGGCCGTAGCCCAGCGTGATCAGCGGAATCTTGTCGGTCGGCACCTTGTCGGTCAGCGCGAAGGTGATGCCGGTGGCCTGCGGGTCGAACAAGGCCACGCCGGGGTGGCCCTTCAGGCGCTCGTAGCACTCCACGCCCTTGTCGGTGGCGTAGCCGGTCTCGCACTCTTCGTACGCGATCTTCACGCCGTTGATGCCGCCGGTGGCATTGATGTACTTGATGTAGTCCTGCTTGCCGTTGGCCCAGGGCGTTCCGTTGGGCGCGTAGGGGCCGGTGCGGTACACCAGCAGCGGGAAGAACTGTTCCTTGGCCTGCGCCTGCGCGATCGATGGCACGAGCAGGGCGCCGAGGGTGCTGGCCACCAGGGCGGCGGTCAGAGCGAGCGATTTCAGTTTCATGCCTGTCTCCTTATGTGGGCACCTCGGTGCCGGGTTTTTACGTGCGAACGGAAATTCAGTGAGGGAAGGGCCAGAGCCGCAATTTCTCCTTGGCCGTGGACCACAGCCGCGCAAGGCCGTGCGGCTCCACGATCAGGAAGAACACGATCAGCGCACCGAAGATCATGGTCTCCAGGTGCGAGGCCAGCGCGGTGGAAATCGAGAAGCCAAGCCACCCCGGCAGCTGGTTCAGAAAGAGCGGCAGCAGCACGATGAATGCGGCGCCGAAGAAGCTGCCCATGATCGAGCCGAGCCCGCCGATGATCACCATGAACAGCAGCTGGAACGAGCGGTCGATGCTGAACGCCGCCGGCTCCCACGCGCCCAGGTGCACGAAGCCCCACAGCGCGCCGGCCACGCCGACGATGAAGCTGCTCACCGCGAAGGCCGTGAGCTTGGCGTACACCGGGCGAATGCCGATCACGGCGGCGGCCACGTCCATGTCGCGCATCGCCATCCACTCGCGGCCGATGGCGCTGCGCACCAGGTTCTTTGCAAGCAGCGCGAACACCGCCACGAAGATCAGGCAGAACAGGTACTTCTGCACCGGCGACTCGATGGGCACGCCGAACACGTTGAGTCCCGCCACGCTCACCGAACCCGAGGACGAATTGTTGGTGAACCACTGGATGCGCAGGAACGCCCAGTCGGTGAAGAACTGCGCCGCCAGCGTGGCCACTGCAAGGTACAGGCCCTTGATACGCAGGCTCGGAATGCCGAACAGCACGCCGATCACCGTCGCGCACAGGCCGCCCAGCAGCAGCGAGGCAATGAGCGGCATGCCGTCGATGCGCACCTGGAAGTTGTAGGCCGCGTACGCGCCCACCGCCATGAAGGCGCCGGTGCCCAGCGAGATCTGCCCGCAGTAGCCCACGAGGATGTTGAGGCCCAGCGCCGCGAGCGAAAGAATAAGGAAGGGCGTGAGGATGGCGCGCATCCAGTAGTCGGACACGCCGAGCGGCACCACGACGAAAGCCACGAGCAGCAGCACGAGGATCGCGAGGCGGTCCTGCGCGATCGGGAAGATCTGCTGGTCGGCGCGGTAGCTCGACTTGAACTGGCCGTTTTCTCTGTAGAACATTTCGTTCACACCCGATCAATGATTTTTTCGCCGAAGAGGCCCTGCGGCCGCACCAGCAGGAACACCAGCGCCAGCACATAAGCAAACCAGATCTCGATGCCGCCACCAAGCATGGGGCCGAGATAAATTTCAGACAGCTTCTCGCCCACGCCGATCAACAGGCCGCCGATGATGGCGCCCGGAATCGATGTGAGTCCGCCGAGGATCACCACCGGCAACGCCTTCAGCGCCACCAGCGAGAGCGAGAACTGCACGCCGAGCTTGGAGCCCCAGATGATCCCGGCCACCAGTGCCGAGAAGCCGGCCACCGACCACACGATCACCCAGATGCGCTTGAGCGGAATGCCGATCGACTGCGCAGCCTGGTGATCGTCGGCCACCGCGCGCAGGGCGCGGCCCGTGGCCGTCTTCTGAAAGAAGATTGCCAGCACCACCACGAGCCCTGCCGCCACCAGTGCGGCGATCAGGTCTTCCTGGCTCAGCAGCAGCCCGCCCTGGAAGGTGCCTTCGAGCACCATCAGCGGCTCCTTGGGCATGCCCACGTCGATCTTGTAGATGTCGTTGCCGAAGATCGTCTGGCCCACGCCGTCGAGGAAGTAGGCGATGCCCAGCGTGGCCATCAGCAGCGTGATGCCTTCCTGGTTCACGAGCTTGCTGAGCGCGAGCCGCTCGATCAGCCAGGCCACCACGACCATCACCGCCATGGCCGCGACGAAGGCCAGGATGTTCGCGAGGATCTGGTTCTCGAAGCCGAACCACTGCGGGAACCACTCCGAGAAGCGCGCCATGGCCAGCGCCGCGAACAGCACCATCGCGCCTTGTGCAAAGTTGAAGACGCCCGAGGCCTTGTAGATCAGCACGAAGCCGATGGCGATCAGCGAATAGAGCATGCCGACCATGAGGCCGCCGAAGAGGGTTTCGAGGAAAAAGCCCATGGTCAGTTTCTTTCTTGACTTTCTCCCTCCCCCGCTGGGGGAGGGTTGGGGTGGGGACACGCGGCGTCCGATGAGGCGCTGCCTTTTTGCGAAGGCCGCTGTGCCCCCATCCCAGCCTTCCCCCAGAGGGGGAAGGAGCAATACTTCAGCGCGAGGTTTCGCATGGCTTCAGTGCTCCACGCCGAGATACGCCCGAATAACGTCCTCGTTATTGCGCACTTCATCCGGCGTCCCGTCGCCGATCTTCTTGCCGTAGTCCAGCACTACCACGCGGTCGGAGATGTCCATCACCACGCCCATGTCGTGCTCGATCAGCACGATGGTTGCGCCGAACTCGTCGTTCACGTCGAGGATGAAGCGGCTCATGTCCTGCTTCTCTTCCACGTTCATGCCCGCCATCGGCTCGTCCAACAGCAGCACCTGCGGCTCCATCGCGAGCGCGCGGCCGAGGTCGACGCGCTTCTGCAGGCCGTAGGGCAGGCGGCCCACCGGCGTCTTGCGGTGTGCCTGAATCTCGAGGAAGTCGATGATGTGCTCGACGAACTCGCGGTGCCGCAGCTCCTCGCGTTCGGCCGGGCCCCAGCGCAGCGCCTGTGCGAACAGGCCGCTCTTCATCTTGAGGTTGCGCCCCGTCATGATGTTGTCGAGCACGCTCATGCCCTTGAACAGCGCCAGGTTCTGGAAGGTGCGCGCCACGCCCATCTCGGCCACCTGGCGCGAGTTCATGTGCTTGAAGGTCTGGCCGCGGAAGGTGATGGAGCCCTGCTGCGGCCAGTACACGCCGTTGATGCAGTTCAGCATCGAGCTCTTGCCCGCGCCGTTCGGCCCGATGATGGCCCGCACCTCGTGCTCGCGCACGTTGAAGCTGATGTCGGTCAGCGCCTTCACGCCGCCGAAGCTCAAACTGATGTTCTGGACGTCGAGGATGACGTCGCCAATCTTTCGGTTGCTCATGCAGCGGCCTTCACGATGGGGAAGGTCTTGGCTTCGTTGATCTTCAGCGTGGCGCTGACAACCCCCGTGCGCCCGTCCTCGAACTTGACCTGCGTCTCGATGAACTGCTCGGTCTTGCCGCCGTAGAGCGCACTGACCAGCACCGCGTATTTCTCGGCGATGAAGCCGCGGCGCACCTTGCGCGTGCGGGTCAGTTCGTCGTCGTCGGGATCGAGTTCCTTGTGCAGCACGAGGAAGCGCGCGATCTGCGTCTCGCCCATGCCGTCTTCGCTCGCAAGGTCGGCATTCACCTTGGCGATGCAGTCGGCCACCAGCGCCAGCACCTCGGGCTTGCCGGCCAGGTCGACGTAGCCGCCGTACGCCAGCCCGCGGCGCTCGGCCCAGTTGCCGACGGCCTCGTAGTCGATGTTGACGGCCGCGCACACTTCGTCGCGCCCGTTGCCGAAGCACACGGCTTCCTTGATCTGCGGAAAGAACTTGAGCTTGTTCTCGATGTAGTTGGGCGCGAACATCGCGCCGCCCACGAGCCGGCCCACGTCCTTCGCGCGGTCGATGATGCGCAGGTGGCCTTCGCTGTCGAGCACGCCCGCGTCGCCGGTGTGGAAGTAGCCGTTGGCATCGAGCACCTCGGCCGTGGCGTCGGGGCGCTTGTAGTACTCCTTGAGCACCGACACGCCGCGCACCAGCACCTCGCCGTCGTCGGCGATCTTCAGTTCGATGCCGGGCGCGGCCGTGCCCACGGTCTGCAGCTTGACCTTGCCGTCCTGCTGCAGGCACACGTAAGCGCAGGTCTCGGTCTGGCCGTAGAACTGCTTGAGGTTCACGCCGATGGAGCGGTAGAAGCGGAACAGGTCGGGCCCGATGGCGGCACCGGCCGTGTAGGCCACGCGGATGCGGCTCATGCCCAGCACGTTGCGCAACGGTCCGTAGATCAGCAGGTTGCCCAGGCTGTACATGAACCGGTCGCCGGTGCCCACGGGCGCGCCGTTGAGGATGTCCGCGCCCACGCGCTGCGCCAGCGCCATGAACTTCGCATACAGCCAGCGCTTGGGCGCGGCCGCGTCTTCCATGCGGATCGACACGGCAGTGAGCAAGCCTTCGAAGGTGCGCGGCGGGCCGAAGTAGTAGCTCGGGCCGATCTCGCGCATGTCGTTCATCACCGTCTCGGCCGACTCGGGGCAGTTGAGCGTGAAGCCGCCCACCAGCCACTGCGCCACCGAGAACAGGTGGTCGCCGACCCACGCCATCGGCAGGTAGCTCATGATGTTGTCGCCGGGACCGAGCTTGTCGGTCTCCACGCCGCCGCGGCCTGCCGCGATGAAGCTCGCATGCGTCTGGCACACGCCCTTGGGGCGGCCGGTGGTGCCGGAGGTGTAGAGGATCACGCCCACGTCGGTGGCTTCGCCGCCGGCCACGGCGCGGTCGTAGTAGCCCAGGTTGGCCTTGTCGAACTCGCGGCCCAGCGCGCGCAGCTGCTCGTAGCTCATCAGCCCCGGCTGGTCGTAGTGGCGCAGGCCCTTGGGGTCGTCGTAGATGATGTGGCGAATGCCGTGCCGTTGGTCTTTTTGCAACTCGCGGCACTCGAGCAGCTTGTCGACCTGCTCCTGGTCTTCGACGACCACGAACTCCACGGCCGCGTCCTGCAGCATGAAGACCATTTCGCTCGCCACCGCGTCCTGGTACAGCGGCACCGGCACGCCGCGCAGGCTTTGCGCGGCGATCACCGCCATGTACAGGTGCGGCCGGTTGGCGCCGACGATGGCGAGGTTGTCGAAGGCCTTGAAGCCGAGGCTCGCGAGACCACAGGCCATTTCGCGCACTTCCTGCGCCACGGCGTTCCAGGTCCAGGTTTGCCAGATGCCGAGGTCCTTCTCGCGCACGGCGGGCGCCTCGGGTTGGGCCTCGGCATGCGCGAGCAGCAGACGGGGGAAGGTGGGGGCGGTTGTTTGCACAGTGGGCGGATCGTAGGTCTCACTTTGACGCCCGGTTGTCATTCCAACGACAATCCTAGGGACACTACTCCCCGGAGTTTCCCGATGCCTCGCGGTGACCTCAACCACAACAACCTGCTCGGCGGTTCGATCAAGGATCGCGCGCGTCCCGCCAACGCCGCCGAGCTCGACGGCATTCCGTGGCTGCCCACGCTCACGCCCACCGAACGCCGCCGCGCCGAGACCACGCTGGTGGTCGGCGAGGCCGAGCCCGGCGACCTGGTGTGCCGTGTCGGGCGCTCGCCCACCTACTGGTTCGGCGTGCTCGAGGGCCTGCTCAAGATGAGCAACGACAACGCCGATGGCGGCTCGGTCACCTACACCGGCGTGCCGCCCGGCGGCTGGTTCGGCGAAGGCACGGTGATGAAGCGCGAGCCCTATCGCTACAACATCCAGGCGCTGCGGCGCAGCCTGGTGGCGGGGCTGCCGATCGAGAGCTTCCACTGGCTGCTCGACCACTCCATCGGCTTCAACCGCTTCGTGATGAACCAGCTCAACGAGCGGCTCGGCCAGTTCATCGCGGCGCTGGAGATCGACCGCCTCAACAACCCCGACGCGCGCGTGGCGCGCAACCTCGTTTCGCTGTTCAACCCGGTGCTGTACCCGGGCGTGGGCGAAGTCCTGCGCATCACGCAGCAGGAGCTCGCGTACCTCGTCGGCCTGTCGCGCCAGCGCGTTAACGAGGCGCTCAACGGCCTGTCGGCGCAGGGGTTGATCCGCGTGGAGTACGGTGGCCTGCGCGTGCTCGACCTGCCGGGGCTGCGCGCGACCGCGATGTCGAACAAGAAGAACCTGCCAACGCCAACGGAAACCCCATGACCCTGACCGACAAGCTCCAGATCGTGCCCGCGAACGCGGAGGCCGGCTTCGTTCCACCGCCCGAGGCGCCGAAGGCCAAGCCCGCAGAAGCCGGCCCGACGCTGGAAGAAGCCATTGCGCGCAACGAGCAGTTGGCCGAGAAGATCGACGCGCTCAACGCGGTGCTGGCCAAGCCGCTCAACGAGATCCTGGCCGACCGCGAGAAAGCCGACGAAGCCGCGCTTGCATGGGACCGCTTCGGCGCGATGTGGATGCTCTCGCAGCGCGCCATGCGGCGCGTGGCGCTCGACCTCGCTGCGCAGCTCGGCGTGAGCGAGGAAGACGTCGTCGCGCGTGCGATGGCCAACGCCAACGCGGTGCTCAATGGCGCGGACGAAGTCGACCTCGGCGGCAGCGTCGCGCCCGCGCAGCTGCAGCACATCGCCCGCCACCGCAACTTCCTGCGCAAGCAGTTCAGAACCGGTTGAGCGCGCCACGTGCCCATCCGATTGCGCTTACCCTTCCTGCCTTCGCTCCAGAAAGACTTTTTCCGATGACCGCTTCCCATCTCACCCTCATCACCGGCGCCTCCCGCGGCCTGGGCCGTGCCATGGCCGAACAGCTGCTGCAAGCCGGCCACGTGGTGCTCGGCATTTCGCGCAAGCAGGACGCACAACTGGCCGAGGCCGCCAAGGTTGCCGGCGCCGAACTCGTGCAATGGGAGCAGGACCTGTCCGACCCGGTCGCCGCGGCAGCCCGCGTGTCGGCTTGGCTCAAGACCATTGACCCGCAACGCTTCGACAGCGTCACGCTCATCAACAACGCCGGCACCGTCGGCAACCCCGCGCCGCTGTCCAGCGCCGTCGAAGCCGAGCTGTCGCTGGCCCTGCGCATCGGCCTCGAAGCGCCGATGCTGCTGACGGCCGCTTTCCTGGGCGCGACGCGCGAATGGCGTGGTGCACGCAAGGTGCTGAACATCTCGTCGGGCCTGGGCCGCAACGCCATGGGCAGCCAGGCGCCCTACTGCGCGTCCAAGGCCGGCATGGACCATTTCTCGCGCGCCGTGGCGCTGGAGGAAGCGAATGCGCCGAACGGCGCGCGCATCGTCTCGCTGGCGCCTGGCATCATCGACACCGACATGCAGGTGCAGCTGCGCGGCGCATCGGCCGAGAAGTTTCCGGACCGCACGCGCTTCGAGAAGATGAAGAACGACGGCATGCTCGACAGCCCCGCCACGGCGGCCGCCAAGGTGCTGAAGTACCTGGCCCGAGCGGACTTCGGTACGAACCCCGTGGCCGACGTGCGCGACCCGGCCTGAAACTGCAGGACGCACACACCATGGCCACCGCCAAGTCGATCGACACCAACGACTACAAGCTCTTCCCGTCGCCGAGGAACGTGCACCGCATCGTCTTCGAACACCAGGTCTTCGTGCCGTACCCGTACGCGCTGATCGTGATGGACGAGTTCTACTTCAAGGGCCGCTACAGCCTGTTCTCGGCCTGCAGGATGAGCGACGGGAAGATGGGGCAGGTGGCGACGTTCGAGGACGCGGCGGACGTGGAGATCTTCAATAAGAAGTTCACGCCGGACTGAGCCCGTATTTCTCCCTCCCCTTCCGGGGGAGGGCAGGGGTGGGGGCAGGCGGCGCATCCATTGCTCATGGCTTTTTCAATGCCGTGAGCCCCCATCCCAACCTTCCCCCAAAGGGGGAAGGGGCAAGAAGGGCTATTCGATCGTCGCGCCCGAAGCCTGCACGATGTCCTTCCACTTCTCGTAGTCGGTCTTCAGCAGCGCCTCGAACTGTTCGGGCGTCATGCTTTGCGGCTCGGCGCCCTGCGCGACGATGGCGGCTTTCATCTCGGGCGTGGCCAGCAGCTTGTTCACTTCTGCATTCAGCGTGGCGATCACGTCCTTCGGCGTCCTGGCCGGCACGAAGAGACCGTACCAAGTGGACACGTCGAAGCCCTTGTAGCCGAGCTCGGCCACGGTGGGCGTGTCGGGCAGCGAGGTGCTGCGCTTGGCGGAGGTCACGGCCAGCGGACGCAGCTTGCCGGCCTTGATCTGCGCCAACGCCGAGGGCACCGACGACACCATCAGGTCGACGTTGCCTGCGAGCACGTCCATCATGGCCGCGTTGGAGCCCTTGTAGGGCACGTGGCGCATCTTGATCTGGGCTGCGCCGTTGAAGATCTCGCCGGCCAGGTGGATGGTGGTGCCGTTGCCGGGCGAGCCATAGGTGACGGTGTCGGGCGCGGCGCGCGCGGCCTTCACCACGTCGTCGAGCGTCTTGAACTTCGAGTTGGCCTGCGTGACGATCACCACCGGCGTGTAGGCCACGTGGGCCACGGCGGTCAGGTCCTTCACCGGGTTGTAGCTCAGGTTCTTGTAGAGCCAGGGCGCGACGACCATGTTGTCCTTCTGGCCCATCACGATGTCGTAGCCCGTGGGCGCGGCGCGCGCGGCTTCGGCAATGCCGATGGTGCCGCCGGCACCTGCGCGGTTGTCGGGCACCACGGTCCAGTGGTTCGTCTCGGTGAGCTTCTGCGCGACCAGGCGCGCCAGGATGTCGGTGCCGCCGCCGGGAGGGAAGGGCACGATCATGCGCACGGGCTTGGCGGGGTAGGACTGTGCATGTGCGGTGGCCGTGAAGGCCAACGGGAATGCCAGCGCAATGGCCAGCGTGCCGAGGTGTCTGCGAATCATGGGTTGTCTCTTTGTCGAGGTCGTTTCGGGGTTGCAGTCGTTGTCGTCGTGACTGCACCGAGGTGCAGTGTGCCGGACGCCGATCAAGAAGGAATTCTTCATTCGCGATGGGGCTCGTATCGGCCTGCGGTGGGCTATTTTCCGATGCCTTGACAGGGCCTCGCCCGATGCGAATACTGCACCGCATGGTTGAGTATTTTTGGCTCGCCTGGCGTGCCTCGGCAGGTCGCCGGGCTTCGAAGGAGACTCGCATGCTCGGAAACATCGACGCGGTGGCCAATCTCGCGGTCAAGGACCTCGCCGTGGCCCGCCGTTTCTACGAAGACACGCTGGGCCTGTCGCAGGTCGATGCGGAAGGCGACGAGGTCATCGTCTACCGCAGCGGCAACACGCGCATCAACGTGTATCGCTCGCAGTTCGCGGGCACCAACCAGGCCACGGCCGTGACCTGGCAGGTCGGCGACGACATCGGCCGCATCGCCGCCGCGCTCAAGGACCGGGGCGTGCGCTTCGAGCACTACGACATGCCCGGCACGACGCTCGAGGGCGACCTCCACGTCATGGGCGGCATGAAGGTCGCGTGGTTCAAGGACCCGGACGGGAACATCCTGAACCTCATCAACGGCTGAACTTTCAGCCGAAGTTCTTCGCCGCGAAGTCCCAGTTCGCCAGCTTGGCCAGGAAGGTCTCGACGAACTTCGGGCGCAGGTTGCGGTAGTCGATGTAGTAGGCGTGCTCCCACACGTCCACCGTCAGCACCGGGGTGTCGCCGGTGGTCAGCGGCGTGCCCGCGGCGCCCATGTTCACGATGTCCAGCGAGCCGTCGGCCTTCTTCACGAGCCACGTCCAGCCCGAGCCGAAGTTGCCCACGGCCGATTTCACGAAGGCTTCCTTGAAGGCGTCGTAGCTGCCCCACTTGGCGTCGATGGCCTTGGCCAGGGCGCCGGTCGGAGCGCCGCCGCCCTGGGGCTTCATGCAGTTCCAGAAGAAGGTGTGGTTCCAGATCTGCGCGGCGTTGTTGTAGATGCCGCCGCTGGACTTCTTGACGATCTCCTCGAGCGTCATCGATTCGAATTCGGTGCCCTTTTGCAGGTTGTTGAGGTTCACCACGTAGGCGTTGTGGTGCTTGCCGTAGTGGTATTCGAGGGTTTCCTTCGAGTACTCGGGCGCCAGTGCGTCGAGGGCGTAGGGCAGGGGTGGGAGCTTGTGTTCCATCGTGGTTTCCTTGTGGCTGTTGAAAAAAAGGTTCAGGCATTCGCCTTGGGTTCGACGCGGTAGGCGCATCTTCTGGCGCCTGCCAGCACATGTTCGACGCGGCTGACGGCCACGTCCGGCCCCAGCACTTCGTTGAACAACTGCAGTTCACTGCGGCAGAAGCCCGTGCAGGCCCGCGCCGCAGTGCAGATGGGACAGTGGTTCTCGATGAACAGAAAGCCGTCGCCCGGGCCCTGTTCGTCGGGCCGGAACTCGGCCATGTAGCCTTCGCGGTTGCGAATTTCGGCCAGCCGCGCCAGCCGCGACTCGAGGCTGCGCGCGCCGCGCATGGCCTCGGCGTAGTTGGCGCGCATGGCCGCTTCGCGCGCCGCGATGAGCTGGTCCATGCCCTTCTCGCCGAACACGCTGATGACGGCGCTGATCATCTGCACCGTCATCTCGGCATGCGTATCGGGAAAGCGCCTGTGGCCCTCGCCCGTGAGCCGCCAGATCTGCGTGGGCCGGCCGCGGCCGCTGGAGCGGCTCTCGGCGTCGACCCATCCCTCGGCCTGCAGCTTGGCCATCTGCTGGCGCACCGCCTCCACCGTGACGTTCAGGACCTTGGCGATGTCGGGAATGCCGAGCGCACCGCGCGTCTTGAGCGTGGAGAGGATGCGGTCTGCCGGCTGGTGCGGCATTGGCGCGGGCCCGGCGACTGAGGCTGGCATGAGATTAATCAAAGTGGTCATTTTGATTATTAAGTGACGCGACGCCGCTGTCGAGGCTTGGCGCAAATGACCCCAAGCCACGCAGGGCAGTGTGCTTTTACGCTTTCTTTATGCGCCGCCGCTGACTCTGTTCCCCGTTTTTACGCACTGCTGCCGAGACTGAAGGCCTTGTGTTTCGCTCCAGGAGCAGTTGAATGGATATCGTCTGGATGGGCGCCTTGCTGGCGCTGTGGGCCGTGGTGGGGGCCATGGTGGTCGGGCTGGACAGGCTCGACGCGCCGAAGCCATCGAACAAGACCGACGGAGCGTCATCGTGATCAGCCTCGAAGTTCTCTATGGCTTCGGCGCGTTGATCGCCGTGGTTCTCTTCGCCTACCTCGTGTTCGCGCTGATCTGCGCGGAGGAATTCTGAAATGACTTCTTCCGCCTGGGGCCTGCTGGCCCTCTACCTGGCCGTGCTTGGCGTTCTCGCCTGGCCGGTCGGCAAGTTCCTTGCCGCGCTGTGCAACGAGCGCGTGCCGCGCTGGATGCAGCGCGTCGAGGCGCCTTTCTACAAGCTCGCCGGCACGAAGCCCGAGCAGTCGATGCACTGGCTGCGCTATGCCTTCGCGCTGCTGGCCTTCAATGCCATTGGCGCGATTTTTGTCTACGCGCTGCAGCGCCTGCAGGCATGGCTGCCGCTCAACCCCGCCGGCATGGGGGCCGTGTCGCCCGACTCGGCCTTCAACACCGCGGTGAGCTTCGTCTCCAACACCAACTGGCAGGGCTATGCGGGCGAGTCGACCATGAGCTATCTCACGCAGATGCTCGGGCTCACGGTGCAGAACTTCTTCTCCGCCGCCACCGGCATCGCGGTGGCCTTCGCGCTGGTGCGCGGCTTCGCACGCCGCGGCGACGGCAAGGGGCTGGTGGGCAACTTCTGGGCCGACATCACGCGCATCACGCTGTGGGTGCTGGTGCCGATCTCGTTCGTGCTCGCGGTGGTCTTCGTCGGCCAGGGCGTGATCCAGAACTTCGACGGCTACAAGGAAGCGAGCACGCTGGAGACCACCGCCTTCCAGCAGCCGAAGAACGGCGCCGACGGCCAGCCGCTGAAGGATGACAAGGGCCAGCCGGTGATGGAAGACGCCACCACCAAGACGCAGACGCTCGCCATGGGCCCGGTCGCTTCGCAGGAAGCGATCAAGATGCTGGGCACCAATGGCGGCGGCTTCTTCAACGCCAACTCGGCGCACCCGTACGAGAACCCGACGGCACTGGTGAACCTGCTGCAGATGATCGCGATCTTCCTGATCCCGGCTGCGCTGTGCTTCACCTTCGGCCACGTGGTGGGCGACATGCGCCAGGGCTGGGCCGTGCTCGCGGCAATGACGGTGATGTTCGTCGTCGCCGTCATCGTCATCACGCCCGCCGAGCAGGCCGGCAACCCGCTGCTGACCTCGCTTGGCGTCGACCAGATGCATGACGCGCTGCAGGCCGGCGGCAACATGGAAGGCAAGGAAGTGCGCTTCGGCATCGACGCCTCCTCGCTCTTCTCGGCCATCACTACGGCCGCCTCCTGCGGCGCGGTCAACGGCATGCACGACTCGCTCACCCCGCTGGGCGGCATGGTGCCGCTGGTGCTGATGCAGCTCGGCGAGGTGGTCTTCGGCGGGGTGGGCTCGGGCCTGTACGGCATGCTGATCTTCGCGATGCTCGCGGTGTTCATCGCCGGCCTCATGATCGGCCGCACGCCCGAGTACCTCGGCAAGAAGATCGAGGTGCGCGAGATGAAGCTGATCTCCATTGCCATCCTGGTCACGCCGATCCTGGTGCTGGCCGGCACGGCGGTGGCGGTGATCGCGGGCGCGGGCAAGGCCGGCATCGCGAACCCCGGCGCGCATGGTTTCTCCGAAATCCTGTACGCGCTGAGCTCGGCCGCCAACAACAACGGCAGCGCCTTCGCGGGCCTGTCGGCCAACACGCCCTTCTACAACGGCCTGCTCGCCCTCGCCATGTGGCTCGGCCGCTTCGCGATGATCGTGCCGGTGCTCGCCGTGGCCGGCGCGCTCGCGGCCAAGAAGCGCCTGCCCGTCACCAGCGGCACGCTGCCCACGCACGGCCCGCTGTTCGTTTCGCTGCTGATCGGCACCGTGCTGCTGGTCGGCCTGCTCAACTACGTGCCGGCATTGGCTCTAGGTCCGATCGTCGAACACCTCGTGCTCTGGAAATAAGAAGGAGCGCACCATGACTGCCAATACCAAAACCTCTCTTTCGCTGTTCGATGCGGCGTTGGTCAAGCCCGCCTTGTGGGGCGCCTTCGCCAAGCTCAACCCGCGCACCCAGTGGCGCAACCCGGTGATGTTCATCGTCTACATCGGGAGCATCCTGACCACGCTGCTCTGGCTGCATGCGCTGAGCTTCCCGGGCGACACCGGCATGAAGCCCGCCTTCGTGCTGGCCGTGACCATCTGGCTGTGGTTCACCGTGCTGTTTGCCAACTTCGCCGAAGCATTGGCCGAAGGCCGCAGCAAGGCGCAGGCCGCTTCGCTGCGCGGGCTGCGCAAGGACACCTGGGCCAAGAAGCTGCATGAGCCTCACCATGGCGCGCAGTGGCTGCCTGAACAGGCACCGAATCTGCGCAAGGGCGATGTCGTGCTGGTCGAAGCGGGCGATGTGATCCCGCTCGACGGCGAGGTGATCGAAGGCGTGGCCTCGGTCGACGAGAGCGCCATCACCGGCGAGTCGGCACCGGTGGTGCGCGAATCGGGCGGCGACTTCTCGGCCGTGACCGGCGGCACGCGCGTGCTGTCCGACTGGCTGATCGTGCGCGTGTCGGTGAACCCGGGCGAGTCGTTCCTCGACCGCATGATCGGCATGGTCGAGGCCGCCAAGCGCCAGAAGACGCCCAACGAGATCGCGCTGACCATCCTGCTGGTGGCGCTCACCCTCGTGTTCCTGATGGTGACGGTCACGCTGCTGCCGTTCTCGGTATTCAGCGTGGAGGCCGCCGGTGCGGGCACCGTGGTGTCGCTCACCGCGCTGGTCGCCCTGCTGGTGTGCCTGATCCCGACCACCATCGGCGGCCTGCTGTCGGCCGTGGGCGTGGCCGGCATGAGCCGCATGATGCAGGCCAACGTGATCGCCACCTCGGGCCGCGCGGTGGAAGCCGCGGGCGACGTCGACGTGCTGCTGCTCGACAAGACCGGCACCATCACGCACGGCAACCGCCAGGCCACTTCGTTCCTGCCGGCGCCGGGCATTCCGAAGGCACGCCTCGCGCGCGCCGCGATGTTCGCCTCGCTCGCCGACGAAACGCCCGAAGGCCGCAGCATCGTCGAGCTGGCCCGCCGCGACGGGCTGGACGCCACCGCAGTCGAAGGCACGCACTTCGTTCCCTTCACCGCGCAGACCCGCATGAGCGGGGTGGATCTGCCGGCCGCTGCGAACAGTCTGGACACCGAAGCCACCCTGCTGCGCAAGGGCGCGGTCGATGCGGTGCGCCGCCACGTCGAAGCGCTCGGCGGCAGCATGGCGCCCGAGGTGCTGCGCGCGGCCGAGGAAGCGGCGCGCCGCGGCAGCACGCCGCTGGCGGTGGCGGAGGGCAACCGCGTGCTCGGCGTGATCGAACTCAAGGACATCGTCAAGACCGGCATCAAGGAGCGCTTCGCGGAGCTGCGCCGCATGGGCATCAAGACCGTGATGATCACGGGCGACAACAAGCTCACGGCCGCGGCCATCGCCGCCGAAGCGGGCGTCGACGACTTCCTGGCCGAAGCCACGCCCGAGGACAAGCTCGCGCTCATCCGCCAGTACCAGTCCGAAGGCCGCCTCGTGGCCATGACCGGCGACGGCACCAACGACGCCCCCGCGCTCGCGCAGGCCGACGTGGCCGTGGCCATGGGCAGCGGCACGCAGGCCGCCAAGGAGGCCGGCAACATGGTCGACCTGGACTCCAACCCGACCAAGCTGCTGGAAGTGGTGGAGACCGGCAAGGCGCTGCTGATGACGCGCGGCTCGCTCACCACCTTCTCGATCGCGAACGACGTGGCGAAGTACTTCGCGATCATCCCGGCGATCTTCATCTCGACCTATCCGCAACTGGGCGCGCTCAACGTGATGCGGCTCACGAGCCCGTCGTCGGCGATCCTGAGCGCGGTGATCTTCAACGCGCTGGTCATCGTGTTCCTGATTCCGCTGGCGCTCAAGGGCGTGCGCTACCGGCCCGTGGGCGCCGCCGCGCTGCTGCGCCGCAACCTCGCCATCTACGGCCTGGGCGGGCTGCTCGTGCCCTTCATCGGCATCAAGCTGATCGACTGGCTGCTTGTCGCCGTCCATCTCGTCTGAGGAGTATTCCGTCATGAACAACAACATCGTCAATGGCAACGGCAATGGCAGCGAGGGCGGCATCGTCCGCCCCGCGCTCGTGCTCTTCGTGCTGCTGAGCGCGCTCACCGGCCTGATCTACCCGATGGCCGTCACCGGCGTCGCGAAGACGGCGTTCCCCGCGCAGGCGGACGGCAGCCTCATCGTGATCGACGGCAAGACGGTGGGCTCGAAGCTCATCGGCCAGAACTTCAGCGATCCGAAGCACTTCTGGGGCCGCCCCTCGGCCACTGCACCGCAGCCCTACAACGCGAGCGCCTCGGGCGGCTCGAACCAGGGTCCGCTCAACCCCGCGCTGACCGATGCGGTGAAGGCGCGCGTGGAAGCGCTGCGCGCGGCCGATCCGGACAACACCGCGCCGGTGCCCGTCGACCTGGTCACGGCCTCGGCCAGCGGGCTCGACCCCGACATCAGCCCCGCCGCCGCTCAGTACCAGGCGGCGCGGGTGGCGCGCGTGCGCGGCATACCGCTCGCGCAGATCCAGTTGCTGATCGACAAGAACACGCAGAAGCCCTTGTTGGGCCTTCTGGGCGAATCGCGCGTCAACGTGCTGGCGCTGAACATCGCGCTCGATGCCGCTTCGGGTTCCTTCAGTCCTTCGGCTCCGCGTTGAGGAGAAACCGACCATGGCCTATGCCGCCTATCGAGCACCTCGCGCGCTGCGGCCTGCACCATGGTCACTGACCTGTTGATGGCGCTGCTGGCCATGGCGGCGCTGTTCGTGCCGCTGGGCTTTGCCTGGTGGGTGCTGTCGCGCACCGCGCGGCGCCACCAGCGCTCGCGCCGCAAGGACGGCCCGATGCGCTAACCTGTGCCGCCGATGAACGAAGTGCTCCGTCCCGATCCCGACGCGCTGCTCGCGCAGCTGCGCAGCGACGAGGCGCGCGCCCAGCGCGGCAAGCTGCGCATCTATTTCGGCGCCAGCGCGGGCGTCGGCAAGACATGGGCCATGCTCAGCGCCGCCCAGCGCGAGCGTGCCGCCGGTCGCGACGTGCTGATCGGCGTGGTCGAGACCCATGGCCGCAGCGAGACCGCCGCGCTGCTCTCGGGGCTGGAGGCGCTGCCGCTGCGCGAGCTGGACTACCGCGGGCGCACGCTCGCCGAGTTCGACCTCGACGCCGCGCTCGCGCGCAAGCCCGCCGTGCTGCTGGTCGACGAACTGGCTCACACCAATGCCTCCGGCTCGCGCCACGCCAAGCGCTGGCAGGACGTGCAGGAGCTGCTGGCCGCCGGCATCGAGGTGTGGTCGGCGCTCAACGTGCAGCATCTCGAAAGCCTCAACGGTACGGTTGGCGCCATCACCGGCGTGCGCGTGCACGAGACCGTGCCCGACACCGTGCTCGACGAGGCCGACGAGGTGGTGCTGGTCGATGTCACGCCCGACGAACTCACCGCGCGGCTGTCGGCCGGCAAGGTCTACCTGCCCCAGCAGGCCGAACGCGCCGCGCAGAACTTCTTCCGCAAGGGCAACCTGATCGCCCTGCGCGAGATCGCGCTGCGGCGCACCGCCGAGCACGTGGAAGACGACGTGCGCGGCTGGCGCGTGGAGCAGTCGGGCCCAGGCGGCGGGGGCGGGAACGGCAAGGGCCCCGGCCTGCAGGCCTGGAACACATCGGGCGCGATCCTCGCGTGCGTCGGCCCGCACGAGGGCGCGGCGCAGACCGTGCGCACCGCCGCGAGGCTCGCGGGACAGCTCAGCGTGCGCTGGCATGCGGTGTACGTCGAGACGCCGCGGCTGCAGCGGCTGGCCGCGGCGGAGCGCGACCGCATCCTCGCGGTGCTCAAGCTCGCGGAAGAACTGGGCGCGGCCACGGCCGTGCTCACCGGCTCCGACGTGGCCGAGCAGCTCGCCGAGCAGGCAAGGCGGCTCAACTGCGCCACGCTGGTGCTCGGGCGCTCGCAGCCCGAGGCCGGCTGGCGGCGCTGGTGGCCCGCGAGGGCGGTGCCGCTCGCGCGCTCGCTGGCGCAGCGCGCGCCGGCGCTCGACATCATGGAAGTGGCGCCCGCCGAAAGCTCGCGCCGCCTGTCGCGCGCGCCGCTGCAGGGCGCGAGCATCGACAGCGACGACCACGAGAAGGCGCCCATCCACTGGCCCGGCTATGCATGGGCGGCAGCCACCAGCATCGCGCTCACGCTGGCGTGCACGCCGCTGGTCGGCGTGCTGGAGCTGTCGAACATCGTCATGGTGTTCCTGCTCGGCGTGGTGGGCGTGGCGATGCGTTTCGGGCGCGGGCCCTCGGCACTGGCCGCCCTGCTCAACGTCGCGGCCTTCGACTATTTCTTCGTGCCGCCGCGCATGTCGTTCGCGGTGAGCGACGTTCAGTACGTGCTGACCTTCGCGATCATGCTCGGCGTCGGCCTGCTGGTGGGGCAGCTCACCGCGGGGCTGCGCTTCGCGGCGGGCGTGTCGACCAGCCGCGAGCGGCGCGCGCGTTCGCTGTTCGAGCTCACACGCGAACTGTCGGCCGCGCTCGAAGCCTCGCAGGTGGTCATGCTCGGCACCGCTGCCGTGCGCGGGCACTTCGGCGGCGATGCGCTGGTGCTCGTGACCGACGCGGCCGACCAGCTCGTGATGCCCACCGACGCGCCCGAGGGTTTCGATCCGCAGGTGGCCGACTGGGCCTTCCGCCACGGCCAGAGCGCCGGCCTCGCCACCGCCACGCTCGCGGCCCAGCCCTGGCACTACGTGCCGCTGCAGGCGCCGATGCGCGTGCGCGGCGTGCTCGCGCTCTCGCCCGCGCAGCCGCGCTGGCTGCTCATTCCCGAGCAGGCGCAGCAGCTCGACACGCTGGCACGGCAGATCGCGATCGCGCTGGAGCGCGTGCACTACGTCGAGGTGGCGCAGCAGGCCGTGGTCGAGATGGAATCGGAGCGGCTGCGCAACGCGCTGCTGGGCGCCATCTCGCACGATGTGCGCACGCCGCTCACCGCGCTCATCGCGCTGGCCGAGTCGCTGCAGACATTGCCGCCCGAGGAGCACGCCAATGCCGCGCGCGCCATCGTCGCGCAGGCGCACGAGCTGCATGCGCTGGTGAGCAACCTGCTCGACATGGCGCGGCTCGAAAGCGGCATCGCCGGCGGCGCGGTGAACCTGCGGCGCGACTGGCAGTCTGTGGAGGAGGTGGTGGGCTCGGCCATCCGCGCGGCGCGCACGTCGCTGGGCAGCACCGTGGTGCAGACCGCGCTCGACCCGGACCTGCCGCTGGTCGAGTTCGACGCGGTGCTCATCGAGCGCGTGCTGGTCAATCTGCTGGAGAACGCCACCAAGTACGGCGCGCCGCCCATCGTGGTCGGCGCGCGTGCCGAGCCCGGTGCTCTGGTGCTGACGGTGCGAGACCACGGCCCCGGCCTGCCGGCCGCGCTGTTGGGCCGCGAACAGAAGCTCTTCGACAAGTTCACGCGCGGCGAGGTCGAGTCGGCCACGCCCGGCGTGGCCTGGGCCTGGCGATCTGCAAGGCGGTGGTGAGCGCGCACGGCGGCGAGATCACGGCTGAAAATGCGCGCGACGGCGGTGCAGAATTCACCGTCACCCTGCCGCGCCGCGAGCCACCGGAACCCGCCGAAGCACAGCTCTGAACCCATGCCTTCTCCTACCGCCATCGTGATCGAAGACGAGCCGCAGATCCGCCGGTTCGTGCGCGGCGCGCTCGAGGCCGAGGGCTGGGTGGTGCACGAGGCCGGCTCCGTGCGCGACGGGCTCGCCGCGGCCGGCACGCGCCAGCCCGACCTGCTGGTGCTCGACCTCGGCCTGCCCGACGGCGACGGCGTCTCGCTGATCCGCGATGTGCGCGGCTGGTCGGCCGTGCCGATCATCGTGCTGTCGGCACGTACCGACGAAGCCGACAAGATAGCCGCCCTCGACGCCGGCGCCGACGACTACCTCACCAAGCCCTTCGGCACCGGCGAGCTGCTGGCCCGCGTGCGCGCCAACCTGCGCCGCCCACGCACCGCCAGCACCGAGGAAGCAACGCCCGAGGCGCTGTTCCGCTTCGGCGAGATCGAACTCGACCGCGCCGCGCGCCTCGTGCGCCGCGCGGGTGTCGAGGTGCACCTGACGCCGACCGAATACCGGCTGCTGTCGGTGCTGGTCGCGAACGCGGGGCGCGTGCTGACGCAGCGCCAGCTGCTGCGCGAGGTGTGGGGGCCGTCGTACGCCGACCAGAGCCACTACCTGCGGATCTACATGGGGCATCTGCGGCAGAAGCTCGAAGTCGATCCGGCGCAGCCTCGTCATTTGCTGACTGAAACTGCGGTGGGGTATCGGCTGGTTGTTTAGCTCTCGGGTGCGTGCGTTCAGGGCGCGTGCACAGGCCACCGGGTACTCCCCTCCGCGAATGTCCCCCGGCTTCGCCTCCTCCTTTATTTCGCTGCGGGGAGCACCCGATGCCCTGAGCACAGGGCACGGTGCTGATTCGCGGCCGATCAACCAGTGCTCTGAACGATCACGCCGATGGGGTGCCTTGCGCAGCGAAATAAAGGAGGAGGCCGCAGGCCGGGGGACATTCGCGGAGCAAGGTACCCCGTCGGCGTGAGCGCGCCAACGGCCCACGCGCAACGTTCAAGCAACAACATCCTTGTTCGGATTCAGCAAGAACTTCTCCCCCGTAGCCTGCTTCCCATAAACCCCGATCGCATCGAGCTGCAGTGCCTCGACCAGCGAAACCTCACGCGTGTACTTGCTCGCGAACGTAGTCTTCAGCTCCGCGACGACGCGCGCCTTCAAACGCTTGGTGCCTTCGTCGCCGAGCTTTCCGAGGAACGGGAACAGCAGCCACCCGCCCATGCCCCACGCCATGCCGAAGTTGCGCACGAACTCGGTCGGGCTGCGGTCGAGGCCGCCGTAGATGTACACCTGCTTGTGCGTGGTCGAACCGTAGCGGCTGTATTCCTTGGCCGTGCGGTTGATCGCGGCTTCCATGCAGCCGAGGATCTGCCCGGCGAGCTTGCCGCCACCGGTGGCGTCGAAGGCCAGTGTGGCGCCGGTTTCGACCAATGCCTGCGTCAGGTCTTCGAGGAAGGTGGGCGAGGTCGCGTTGCACACGTACTTCGCGCCCAGGCCGCGCAGCAGGTCTTCCTGCTCCTGCTTGCGCACGATGTTGACGAGCGCGATGCCGTCCTTCTGGCAGATCTTGTTGAGCATCTGGCCCAGGTTCGACGCGGCGGCCGTGTGCACCAGCGCCTTGTGGCCTTCCATGCGCATGGTCTCGACCATGCTCAGCGAGGTAAGCGGATTGACGAAGCACGACGCGCCTTCGGCCGGCGTGGTGCCTTCGGGCAGTTCCATGCACTGGGCAGCGGCGAGGCAGCGGTACTGCGAGTACATCGCGCCGCCGATGGCCGCCACGGTCTTGCCGAGCAGCGCCTGCGCAGCCGGCGACGAACCGGCCTTCACCACCACGCCCGCGCCTTCGTTGCCGACCGGCATCGATTCGCCGAGCCGCGCCGCCATGGCGGGAAGCGCACGCTCGGGCACCGTGGCGGTGACGACCGGGCGCTCGGCGGTGCCCGAGGCCTTGGCCGTGCTCATGTCGGCCGCACCGAACAGCAGGCCGAGGTCCGACGGGTTCAATGGCGACGCCTCGACGCGGATCACCACTTCGTGGGCCTGCGGTTCGGGGATCGGGTCGTCGTGCAGCGAGAGTTCGAGTTCGCCGTTGGCGCGGATGAGGGAGCGGATTTGCAGTGCCATGGGAGGCCCCTTTTCAGACGGTTCGCAGATGGCCTGTGGCCACGGGGCGGCCAGTATAGGAGCGCGGTGCGAAAGCTGCAGGCGCCTTCAGGACACCACGGGAACCACCGGCGCATGGGCCAGCGCGTGGCGCATCTTCACCGGGTCGAGCCGTTCGATGTAGCGCGGAATGTTGCGCCAGAGCGTGTGATAGCCGTAGCCGCCGCGCAGCATCTCGTGGCGCGCGCTGTCCTTGTCCCAGTCCTGCACCGCCATGCGGTAGACCGCCGCGATCACGCCGGTGCGGTCGGCGCCGTGCATGCAGTGAATGAGCACCGGGCCGTGCTTCCCGGCCTCGCGGATCGCCACCAGCGCGCGCAGCACCTTGGCGTCGTCGATGGACCAGGTGTTGATCGGCACGCGCACCAGCCGGATGCCGGTGCCCGCGAACACCTTCCTGTCGTCGTTGAAGGAGCGCAAGCTCACCACGGTGCGGATGCCCAGCGACTGCAGCGCCGCCATGTTGGCGCGCCGCGGCTGCGCGCTGCGGTAGAGCGTGGGCGTGATGCGGTGCAGGTTCTCGACCTGTAGTTCGTCCAGCGGGTCGGCCCAGTGGCCGGGGCGCGGGTCGGCGATGCCTTCTTCCGCTGTTGCTGCTGCTGTCTTGTGCTTCTTCGTCATTGCTTCTTCTTCTCGCGCCCCCAGTGCCGCGTCCCCAGGATCAGCGCCGCCACCGCGAGCCCGCCCCAGTAGTCGACCGGCGCGCCCCACACCCAGTGCTTGTGCCAGAACGCATCCACCGCATTGAAGCGCGCCCAGCCGAAGGCCGGGTTGATGATGAACCACAGGAAGTCTTCGCACACCCAGAACACGATGAGCCCCGCCACCGCCAACCCGACGTCGCGCCACGTCCAGCGCCCGTTGAAGGCCAGCGGCGAGAAGAACACCAGCGCCATGAAGGTGAACACCCAGGCGTGGTAGCCCGTCATCGCGCGGCCACCCCAGAAGAGGTCGAGCCAGATGCTGTTCTCGATGCGCCAAGTGGGCAGCGAGGTGGCCCAGCCCGCGCCGCCTTCGATCTGGATCTCGGCGTTGGCGAAGAAGAAGGCCATGACGACCACCCAGGCGAGATAGCCGAGCGTGCGGGCCACGCCCGTCTTTTCGGCGGCGCCGCTCACGCCGTCGTTCCCGCCGGCGCAGCCAGCACGTGCTGCAGCACCGCGCGCGCGGCCTGCGGTTTGCCCAGCGCCCGGCTGCGCGAGGCCATGTGCGCAAGCTTGGCGGGGTCGGCCATCAGCCGCGCCACCTTGTAGTCGAGGCCGATGGCGTCGTAGGCGAGCCAGGCCGCGCCTTCCTCCATCAGGAAGCCGGCGTTGTGTTCTTCCTGCCCGGGAATGGGCGAGATCAGCAGCATCGGCTTGCCGAGCGCCAGGCACTCGGACACCGTGAGGCCGCCGGGCTTGGTCACGACGAGGTCGGCCGCGGCCATCATCTTGTGCATCTCGTTGGTGAAGCCGATGGCCACCACGCGGCCCGGGTAGCGCCTGGCCAGCGCTTCGAGCTTGCCGTGCGCTTCCACGTTGCGGCCCGCCACGGCGATGACCTGGAAGTTGCCTTCACCGCCGAGGCCGAGCACGCGCTCCACCATGCTCGCCAGGTCGCCGACGCCTGCGCCGCCAGACGCCATCAGCAGTACGGGCCGCGAAGGATCGAGGCCGAGTTCCGCCACGCAGGCGTTGCGCGCGAGCGCCGGCACATCGGGTTCGGAAAACGCCGGCATCACCGGAATGCCGGTGACGTGGATGCGGTCTGCGGGAATGCCGCGCGCGCGCAGGCGGAACGCCACCTCTTCCGTGGCGGCCAGGTAGCCTGCCATGCCCGGCACCAGCCACATGTTGTGGAGGTCGTAGTCAGTGATCTGCAGCCACACCGGGTAGTCGATGCGGCCGCGGTTGCGCTCGCGCATCAGCAGCTCGGCCGGCAGGAAGTGCGTGCAGACCACGGCATCGGGCTTCTCGCGGCGAATCTCCTTCACGAGCGCGCCGGTGCTCAGCCGTTCGATGCCGCGGCGCAGGCGTTGCGAGGGCGCGTGGTGCGGCGTGCTGTCGGTGCGCTGGTGCAGGTACGACCACAGCTCGGGTGCGCGGTTCACGAGCTGGATGTACCAGTCGGTGTAGACCTTGCGGAAACCGCCGGCCACGTGGGCCATCGCGTCGATGTGGACCGCGGTGCAGGGCGGGGCGAGGGACTGTGCGGTGGCGGTAAGCGCCTGTGCTGCACGCACGTGGCCGTTGCCGGCGCTCACGCTGAGGATCAGGAGTTTGGTCATGAATTCCGGAAGTTGCGCGGATTATGGCGATGCCATGTGGCACTTGCTGCTTGCGGTTGGTGCAGAGGTCTTGGGATCTGGGGCGCGATCACGCCGACGGGGTACCTTGCTCCGCGAATGTCCCCCGCCTTCGGCTCCTCCTTTATTTCGCTGCGCAAGGCACCCCGCCAGCGTGATCGTTCAGCGTCGCGTTTGATCGGCCAGCACAACGGCCGCGCTCATCGTGCGCAGGGCACCGGGTGCTCCCCGCAGCGAAATAAAGGAGGAGGCCGCAGGCCGGGGGACATTCGCGGAGGGGAGTACCCGGTGGCCTGTGCACACGCCCTGAAGGCCACCGCTCAGAGCGGCGCCCGAGAGGTAATGAACTGATTCACCCCCGCCGCAGCCCTTTCGCGAACAGCCTCGAACGTAGTGCTCTCAACGATGCGACCGTTCTCGAACACCGTCTGCAGCAAATCGCTCTGCCCCGCCGAGAGCGCTTCTTCGCGCAATGTCTGCACCTCGCCGCGCGCGTTCTTCACCAGCGCGAGCCGCCCCTTCTTCGAGGCCTTGCCCACATCGCCCACCGGCGACTTGTACACATCGCGCCACTCGCCGTTCACCTGCATGGCCGAAGACTTCATCGCCCACTGCATCGTGTCGCGGTTGACCTGCTGCAACAGCCCGCCGCCCATGCCGAAGGAGATGTTCTCGGTCGAGAAGCCGTTGTGGAAGAAGTTCGACAGGCACAGCCGCAGCGAGTCGAGGTTCACGCCGTCGCCCTGGATGATGCGCACGTTGTTCAGCACGCGAAAGCCCTTGGCATTGGTCGTCGTGCCGAAGCGCTCGGCCAGGATCTGCGCCACCTTGAGCGTGGTTTCGGCCGGGTCGCCCGAGTCGGGCCGCACCACCAGCGTCGCGCCCGAGGCCACCACCTTTGCCTTCAGCTCGTCGCCCCAGATGCGTGCGCAGGCGTTGAAGATGTCGTAGCTGTCGCTCACCACCGCGAAGGTCGCGCCGGGCTTGCCGAACTGGTCGATCATGTTGCTATACGCGTCGGCTTCGTGCTCCCGGCCCCAGCCCGTGATGGTGCTGTGCTCGGCCGCGGGAATCGAGAAGCCCGCCACGTCGCAGTCGTAATACCGGCGCGCGGCCACCAGCGCGGCCAGCGTGTCGGTGCCCATGAAGTTCACCAGGTGGGCCATGCCGCCGAGCGCGGCCGATTCGAGGCTCGACACGCCGCGTGCGCCGAAGTCGTGCAGCCTGAAGGCGATCTGCCCTTGCGGGTCGTCGCAGGTCGCCTCGAGATACCGCAGCAGCGTGGTGCGCGCGGCGGCCGAGAGCGTGGCCACCGTAGTCGGGTACCAGATGGCGCGCAGCAGCTCGGTCTCGAGAAAGCTCGTGACCCAGAAGAACTCGGGGTCGGTGTTCTCGATGGTCGCGAGCACGTTGTGCACCGGCAGCACACTGCCCTCGGGCACCGCGCGGATGCGCACCGGCATCAGCCCGCCATGCTTCTCGATCAGGCGCAGCCAGCCCTCGCGGTTGAAAGGCTCGCCGTGCACGGCCATGAGTGCGGCGGCTTCCTCCACGTCGGCCAGCGTCACCGGCGTCTGCAGGTATTCGCGCAGGTAGGCCTGCAGGCCGAAGAAGAGGGAGTGGCTGAAGATGCCGCCGCGCGATTCGATGTAGCTGTACACCGTCTGCGTGCCGGGCGGGTACTGCATCCAGTGCGACACCTTGTAGGAGTCGGTGCGAAGCAGCAGGTTGTTGCCCAGGGGCGTGGAGGTGAGATTGCGGTTCATGTGTGAAAGCTCCTTTCACGTTGGCCCCGTCAACCAGGGCCGTTCTTGCTGACAAAGCCTGGTCGTTCAGTTCTTGCCCAGGCCACCCAAAAAATGATTCGCGATGAAGAAGTGGTCTTCGTAGATGCGGTCCTGCATGTCGAGGAACTCGGCGATCGGCACCCAGCGCACCTCGGCCGCATCGTCGTCGGCGCGCACCTCCGACAGGCCCGTCCACTGGTTGTGCGCCAGCTCGAAGAAGAAGCCGTGCGTGATGGTGCGCCCGCGCTGCGAGCGGTCGGGCGCGTCGAACACATGGCTGGCCTTCATGCTGCCGTTGAGCACGGGCACGGGCACCTTGAGCCGGGTTTCTTCCTTCAGCTCGCGGATGGCCGCGTCCTGCAGGCGCTCGTGCTGGCCGACGAAGCCGCCGGGCAGCGCCCAGGTGCCCTTGCCGGGATGGAACTTGCGCTGCACGAGCAGGATGTGGCCCGCCTCGACCACGATGGCGTCGACCGTGGTGTAGATCGGCGGAAAGCTGCTGCCCGCATAGCGGTACTTGTCGCGGTAGTCGGCGAGGAACGCGCGCTCCTCGCAGAGCTCGGCGTAGTCGGCGGTGTTTGCGAACTGCTCGAGGAAGGCCGCGGTGCCGTCGGGCAGGTCGGCGCGCGCCAGCTGGCCGCGGTTCTCGGGGTCGAAATAGAGGCTGCGCACGTCGGTGGCGTTGAGGCTCTCCACGCTGTTCTGGCCGGCGAATTCCCAGTGCGGGAAGAGCTTCAGGTAGTAGCTCGATGCGTCCTTCAGATGGCCTACCAGCGCGACCTTGGCCTTGGCCGGCGCATGGCCATCCTGCTGGATCAGCTTCTCGACGGCCGACTGGATCGACGCGATCCAGATCTGGTCGTTGTAGGGCGAATCGCCCACGCCCACCACGCTCACGCGCATCTGCTCGGTGCCGCGCAGGCAGGCGCGCACCATGCGTTCGCGCTCGTCGAAGGTGAAGGGGTTCTTGACGCTGCGTGGCTTGCGGTCGGAGCCGACCACCACGATGACCCGATCGGCGGCGCGCAGGCCTTCTTCGATGAGTCTTTGGTGTCCGAAATGGACGGGCTGGAAACGCCCGATGACGATGGCGTACTGGTACTTGCGTGTGCTCACTTGGGAATCCCCCAAAAAGGGCGCGATCAACTCGCGCTTGCGTTCAGGATAGCATCGGTGCCGCACATTGATCAAGCCTTCCGATGACCGAGCCCTCCACTCCCCCCACTGGTGCCGTGCGCCTCAACAAGCGCATGGCCGAACTGAAAATGTGCTCGCGCCGCGAGGCCGACGAATGGATCGCCAACGGCTGGGTGAAGGTCAACGGCAAACCGGCCGAGATGGGCGTGAAGGTCGTGCCGTCCGACCGCATCGAGATCGACAAGGCGGCCAAGGGCCAGCAGGCCAACCAGGTCACCATCCTCATCAACAAGCCCATCGGCTACGTGAGCGGGCAGGCCGAAGACGGCCACGAGCCCGCGGTCACGCTGTTCACGCCGCAGAACCGCTGGGCCGACGACAACGCGCGCTTCTTCTTCAGCCCGCAGCAGCTGCGCGGCCTCGCGCCGTGCGGGCGCCTGGACATCGACTCCATCGGCCTGCTCGTCATGACGCAGGACGGCCGCATCGCGCGCCAGCTCATCGGCGAAGACTCGGTGATGGAGAAGGAATACCTCGTGCGCGTGGCCTACCACGGCCTGGGCCAGCCCGCGCCCACGGGCCAGCTGGTGCGCATGGACGACGACGATCCCGTCACCACCAACGTGCAGGCGGTCTTTCCACCGGCCATGCTGGCGAAGCTGCGCCATGGCCTGAGCCTCGATGGCCAAGCGCTGAAGCCAGCGCGGGTCGAATGGCAGAACCCCGAGCAGCTGCGCTTCGTGCTAACCGAAGGCAAGAAGCGGCAGATCCGCCGCATGTGCGAACTGGTGGGCCTGAAGGTTGTGGGGCTGAAGCGCGTGCGCATCGGCAAGGTGATGCTCGGCAACCTGCCGGTGGGGCAATGGCGCTACCTCGGGCCGCACGAGAAATTCTGAGCCTGCGCGCGCTGAACCGCGCCACGCTGGCGCGGCAGATGCTGCTGGCGCGGCGAAAGCTCACGGCAGTGCAAGCCGTCGAACGGCTTGCCGGGCTGCAGGCGCAGGCACCCAACCCGCCCTACATCGGCCTCTGGAGCCGGCTCGAAGGCTTCGAGCGCGACCAGCTGACCGAGGCAATGCGCAGGCGCCGCATCGTGCGCTTGTCGACGATGCGCTCCACCCTGCACCTGATGACCGCGCACGATGCGCTGGCGTGGCGTCCGCTGCTGGAGCCTGTTCACCAGCGCGGGCTGATGGGCAGCAGCCACAAGCGCGCGCTCGAAGGCCTCGACCGCGCGGCGGTGGTGGCGGCGGGGCGCGCGCTGCTCGGCGAGAAGCCGCGCACCAGCGCCGAGCTCGGGCAGGCCCTCGGCATGCGATGGAAGGGCCGCGAGACCGCCTCTCTCGCCGCGCTGATCCGCAACAACCTGCCGCTGGTGCACCTGCCGCCGGCCGGCAGCTGGAACTCGCACCAGAGTGCATTGCTGCAGCCCCTGGGCGACTGGCTGGACGACGTCGAGGCACCTCCGGCCACGCAGGACGACCTGCTGCTGCGCTACCTCGCCGCCTTTGGTCCCGCCACGCTGGCCGATGCCGGCGCATGGTCGGGCCTCACGGGCTGGAAGGCGGTGGCCGAGCGCCTGCGGCCGCAGCTGCGCGTGTTCGTCGGCGAAGACGGGCAGGAGCTCTTCGACCTGCCCCGCGCGCCGCGCCCCGACCCCGACATGCCCGCGCCGCCGCGCCTCGTGGCCGAGTGGGACAACCTGCTGCTTGCGCACGCCGACCGCAGCCGCGTGCTGAGCGAAGCGCACCGGGCCCGCGTGTTCACCGTCAACGGCATCGTGCGCGGCACGGTGCTGCTCGATGGGTTCGTGGCGGGTGTCTGGAAGATCGAGCGGGCGAAGAACACCGCGACCGTGGTGCTGGAGCCTTTCACGCGCTGGTCCAAGGCCGACCGCCTCGGTGTGGAGGAAGAGGCCCTGGAGCTGCTGGCCTTCACCTCCGACGGCGAGGGCGAACACCATGCAGTGCGCGGTCTTGCTCCCTCTCCCTCCGGGAGAGGGCGGGGGTGAGGGCCACGGCATCCACCCAGGCGCCGCGCTTTGTCGAGCGCACATGCCCTCACCCCAACCCTCTCCCGGAGGGAGAGGGAGCAAGACGGGGGCTTTAAGTCCCGCGTAACTCTGCGCCACTACGCTGCGCCTCGGCGCAGGCACTTCCGATCATTCCGGTCGCGTGCTACCTTGCGGCCGAAGGAGTTGCCGCGATGCGCGTGCTGTTGGTGGAAGACGATGAAATGATCGGGCGCAGCCTCAAGCAGGCGCTCGAGGGCGCGGGCTGGTCCGCGGACTGGGTGCGCGACGGCGAACTGGCGCAGAGCGCGCTCGGCGATGGCGGCTACACCTGCGTGCTGCTCGACCTCGGGCTGCCGAAGCACGACGGCACCGAAGTGCTGCGCCGCGCGCGCGAACGCGGCGACGCCACCCCGGTGCTGGTGCTCACCGCGCGCGACGGCCTCGACGACCGCATCCACAGCCTCGACCTCGGTGCCGACGACTACCTGCTCAAGCCCTTCGAGTTCCGCGAGCTGCTCGCGCGCATGCGCGCCGTGGTGCGGCGCCGCGACGGCGCTGCGCATTCGCTGGTCGGCAGCGGTGCATTGCAGCTCGACCTCACCACGCGCGAGGTGGTGACCAACGGTGCGCGCGAGGCGCTCACGGCGCGCGAGTTCGCCCTGCTGCACGCGCTGCTGGAGCGGCCCGGCGCCATCCTTTCGCGCGAGCAGCTCGAGAACCGCATCTACGGCTGGGGCGAGGAAGTCACGAGCAACGCGATCGACGTGCTCATCCACGGCATGCGCCGCAAGCTCGGCGCCGAATCGATCCGCAACGTACGCGGGCTCGGCTGGCGCGTCGCGGCATGATGATGCTCGCCCCCAGGCTTCGCGCACTTCGTGTCGCTTCGCCAACCCCCTACCGGGGGCAACACCGGTGGCCCGGCAAAGCCGGTTCCACGGTGTTCCGCGTACAGGCAGACGGGTTGCCCTGCCAATGAACGGAGCTTCGCGCGGCACCGGCCGCTGGTGGCGGCCGCGTTCGCTGCGCACGCAGCTGCTGCTGTGGCTCGTCACGCTGCACCTGGGGGCGGCGATGCTCACGGCCTGGTTCTCGTTCGTGGCCTACGGCAACCTCGTGCACAACGCGCTGGACGAACAGATGCGCCTCGTGGCCGAGTCGTACGCGGGCAGCGATCCGGCGAAGCTGCCGCGCCCGATGAACGGCGAGGCGGCCTTCTCGCGCGGCGCCTTCATCGTGCAGATCTGGAGCGCCGACGGCCGCACGCTGCGCGCCACTTCATGGCCCGTGCTCGCGGTGCCCCTGCAGGCCCAGCCCGGCTTCGGCGACGTGAACACCGGTACGCACGCGGGTTCCGCCTGGCGCGTGTTCACCGCGCCGCCCGGCACGCGCGCCGACCAGCCGCGCGTGCAGGTGCTGCAGAACGAGGACTACCGCCGCCGCCGCGCCCTGCGCCGCGCGCTGCTCGAAGGCCTGCCGATCACGCTGCTGCTGCCGTTGGCGCTGTTGATCCTGTGGATCATCGTGTCGGCCGCCTCGCGCACGCTGCGTGTGGTGGCGCGCGACGTGGCCTCGCAGGACGAACGCAGCCCCACCGAGCTGTCGCTCGCGCGCGTGCCCGACGAGATCGCGCCGCTGGTGGGCGCCTTCAACAACCTGCTGTCGCGCGTGCGCAGCGCCTTCGCCACGCAGCGGCGCTTCGTGCAGGACGCGGCCCACGAGCTGCGCACGCCGATGGCCGCCATCGGCCTGCAGATCGAGAACCTGCGCGCGCACGTGCCGGCCGGCGAGGCCACCGAGCGCTTCAACCAGCTCGAAGCCGGCGTCACGCGCGCGCAGCACCTGATCGAGCAGCTGCTGCACCTCTCGCGGCAGGACGCGCCGCAGGGCGGCGATGCGCGCGAGCGCGTCGACGTCGAGGTGCTGCTGCGCGAAAGCGTGAGCCAGCTGATGGTGCTGGCCGACGCGCGGCGCGTGGACATCGGTTTCGAAGGCAGCATCGCCGCGGTGGTGTTCGCGCCCGCGGCCGAGCTGCGCAGCGTGTTCGACAACCTCATCGACAACGCGCTGCGCTATGCGCCCGAAGGCGGCGTGGTCGACGTGAAGCTGCACCAGGCCGAAGGCCACGCGGTGGTCGACGTGCTGGACAACGGCCCGGGCATTCCGCCGGCCGCGATCGGCCGCGTGTTCGACCGCTTCTTCCGCGTGCCGGGCGCCGTGGCAGGCGGCAGCGGGCTGGGGCTCGCGATCGCGCGCACGGCGGCCGAGCGGCATGGCCTGCGCATCGAGCTGTGCAATCGCGCCGATGGACCGGGGCTGATGGCGCGCGTGCACCTGCCCTCGGCGGCGGCGTAGCGGGCAGCGCGCCGCTCACGCGCCGCTAACACATCGCTCACCTTCGCCTCAGTCTGGCTGCCTAGAGTGCGTTCAGGTCCTGCCACGCGCAGTTCGCGCGTGCCGGGTGACCGGAGACAACCTGTCCTCAGGAGAGCAAGTCATGCGCATTTCTTTCAAGCTACTCGCCGTCGGTTCCTTCGCTGCGCTGGCCGCGATGGGCGCCGTCACCGCATCGGCCGAGACCACCGATGGCTCGGACTTCCATCCGCTGCAGATGAACTCGCCAGAGAATCCCGAAGTCCAGTCCGGCGCGATGGCCGCGGCCCATCCGAGCGGCACCGAGCCTGTGGGCCAGTCGACCAGTGCACCCGCGATGGCCTCGACGCTGCCGGTGGCCGACGTCCAGGCCGGCGCCTATGCGGCGTCGCATGCGACCGGCACCGAGCCGATCGGGCAATCGACCTCGCTGCCGATGGTGAAGTCGGGCAGCGGCAGCTGAAGAAGAAGCTGCAGCGCCGCCACTGACGACGATCAGTCGTCGCTGCCGCTGCTGAGCAGTGCGCGGTAGATCACTGCGCCGATGATGGCGCCCGCGATGGGTGCCGCCCAGAACAGCCACAGTTCCGACACGGCATAGGACGGACCGAACAGGGCCGGCCCCGTGCTGCGTGCCGGATTGACCGAGGTGTTGGTCACTGGGATCGAGATCAGGTGGATCAGTGTGAGGCACAGGCCGATGGCAAGGCCCGCGAAGCCGCCGGCCGCGCGCCTGGCGGTGGACCCGAGGATCACGATCAGGAACACGGCTGTCATCACCACTTCGCACAGCAGCGCGGCCGTCATGCCGTACTTGCCCGGCGAGTGTTCGCCAAAACCGTTGGTGGCGAAGCCGCCGATGTCCGCGCCCGGCTTGCCCGTGGCGATGAGGTAGAGCACGCCGGCCGCCGCGATGGCGCCGAGCACCTGCGCCACGATGTAGCCCGCGAGCTGCGAGGCCTTGAAGCGGCCCGCAGCCGCGAGGCCGATCGACACCGCCGGGTTGAAGTGCCCGCCCGAGATCGGGCCCAGTGCATAGGCCCCCGTCACCACCGTGAGGCCGAAGGCAAGAGAGACTCCGAGCAGGCCGATGCCGACACCCGGGAAGGCCGCGGCCAGAACTGCGCTTCCGCAGCCTCCGAGCGTGAGCCAGAAAGTACCAATGAACTCCGCGGACCATTTCTTGTAGGTACTGTGTTCCATAAATTCCATCTTTGAGTTGTGAAAACGCGCAGGGCACGAGCCCAGGCGCGGGCGGATTCTAGGAACGGCCGGAGGGGGCGTCGAGCACGTCTTTTGCACTAGTGCGACCTATTCACGGATGGCTCGGTTTTTGTGCAATTTCGCAATCGTGGTGCGTTTTCGAAAGGCCTTGTCTTCAGAGCGTTCAGAGCGTGACGACGACCTTTCCGAACGCTCCGCGTTCGAGGTGATCGAGCGCGGCGGGCAGTGCGTCGAACCCGTACCGCGCAGCGATCACCGGCTTGAGTGCATTCGCGTCGACGGCGCGCACCAGGTCCTCCAGCGCGCGCCGGTGGCCCACGCCGATGCCCTGCACCGTCACGCGGCCCAGCACCATTGCGTAGAACGAAGCGCCCAGCGTCTCTCCGCCGAGCATGCCGATGATCGACACGCGCCCGCCCTGCTTCACGGCCTGCAGCGAGCGGTCGAGGTTGGGGCCGCTCGCGAGTTCGAGCACGTGATCTGCGCCGCGCCCGTGGGTGAGCCGGCGCACTTCGGCGGGCCAGTCGCCATCGTCGCGCGCCAGCACGTGCGTGGCGCCGAGTGCGAGCGCCTGTGCGCGCTTGTCCTCGCTGCCCGTGACCACGATGGCTTGCGCGCCATGCAGCCGCGCGATCTGCAGTCCGAACAGCGCGACACCGCCGGTGCCGTGGATCAGCACGGTCTCGCCGGCGCGCAGCCCACCGGTCTCGGCCAGTGCGAACCACGCGGTGAGGCCCGCGCACGGCAGCGTGCTCGCTTCGGCCAGGCTCAGCGTGGTGGGTGCGGCCACGGCCCAGGCCGCGTCGATCAGCACATGCGACGCCAGCATGCCCGGGCCGGGGCCGCCCAGCAGCGTGGTGTCGGCGTGCCAGTGGCTGTCGATCCAGCCGCCCCAGAAGGTGTTGATCACGCGGTCGCCCACGGCGAAGCGGGTCACGCCGGGGCCGGCGGCCACCACGGTGCCGGCCATGTCGGAGCCAGGCGTGAAGGGAAGGTCGAGCGGCATGCCCATGCCGTCGCGAATCATCAGCAGGTCGCGGTAGTTGAGCGCCACCGCACCGACCTTCACCAGGATCTGGCCCGCGCCCGGCGTGGGCATCGGCGCTTCGGTTTGTGCGAGGTGGGTGCGGCCCAGCCGGGGCAGTTGCCAGCGGCGCAGGGTGTCGGGTTCTTGCATTGAAAGGCTCCACGAATGACAGGGAGCCGCCATGCTATTGAGGATGGAAGGTATCCGGTGGTGGATAATTTTCTCTTCACTGGTGCTTGAAAGTATCCAATGGGACAACGTCTCCAAGGCATCGAAGAGTTCGTCGCGGCGGTCGAGGCCGGCAGCTTCGCGCTGGCGGCGCAGCGCCTGCATGTCACCCGCTCGGCGGTCGCCAAGAGCATCGCGCGCCTCGAGGCGCGGCTGAACACGCGGCTGTTTCTGCGCACCACGCGCAGCCAGAGCCTCACCGAGGAAGGCCACGGCTACTACGAGCGCTGCCGGCGCGTGCTGGACGAACTGGATGCGGCGCAGGCGGTGACCTATGTGGCGCGCAGCACCTCGACCGGCGTCGTGCGGATCAGCATGCCGGCGATGCTCGGCCGGCTCAAGGTCGGTCCGTTGCTGCTGGCACTGGCGCGGCAACATCCGCAGTTGTCGCTCGAACTCGCGTTCAACGACCGGCGCGTGGACCTCGTGGAAGAGGGGCTCGACCTCGCGATCCGCAGCGGCGAGCTGGCCGACAGCGCGGAGCTGGTCGCGCGGCCCGTAGGCACTCAGTGGATGGCACTGTGCGCCGCGCCGGCCTACCTGGCCGAGCGCGGGCGCCCCGCGAACATCGGCGACCTGATGAAGGAACCGCACGAGGCCGTGCTCTATGCGCGCGACGGGCTGGTCTCGTCCTGGCGCTTCCACGATGCCGGGGGCCGGCTCGTCGACCTGACGCCGCCGTCGCGGCTGCGCTGCGACAGCGCCGAGGTGCTGCTCGAGGCCGCCGTCGGCGGCATGGGGCTCGCGCGCCTGCCGGCCTGGCTCGTGGCCGATGCGCTCGCGGCCGGCACGCTGGTGCGCGTGTTCGACGAGCCGCAGCCCTTCGGCTTCGCGCTGCACGTGATCCGCTCGCGCAGCCGCTACCTGCCGTTGAAGACGCGCGTGGTGACCGACTGGCTGGCCGAGCACCTGCCGCCGCTGCTGGCCGCGCGCTGAACGCCCGCGGGCGCTATCCTGCGCCTTCGAAGAACCACGAGGAGACCCGCGCATGCACCCCATCCGACACATTGCCGCTGCCGCATGCATTGCGGCAACGGCTCTCCTGGGCGCACCGAACGCCGCGGCGCAAGGCACCGTCAACGCGCTGTGCAGCACCGACGCCGGCTGGTGCGAGGCGGCCGCCACCGCCTTCACGCGCGAGACCGGGATCAAGGTGCAGCAGGCGCACAAGGGCACCGGCGAGATCGGCGCGCAGCTGCGCGCGGAAGCCGCCAACCCCAAGACCGACATCTGGTGGGGCGGCACCGGCGACCCGTTCCTGCAGGCGGCCGAGCAGGGCCTGCTCGAACCCTACCGCCCGGCCTACATCAACGACCTGCACGACTGGGCCGTGCGGCAGTACGCGCTGTCGCAGAACATGGTGGGCGGCTTCTACACGAGCGCCATCGGCTTCGGCTTCAACACCGACCTGCTGAAGAAAAAGAAGCTGCGCGAGCCGAAGTGCTGGGCCGATCTGGTCAGGCCCGAGTACAAGGGCGAGATCGAGATCTCGCACCCGGCCTCCAGCGGCACGGCCTACACCATCATCGCGGGCCTGGTGCAGCAGATGGGCGAGGACGCGGCCTTCGAGTACCTGAAGAAGCTGCACCGCAACGTCACCAGCTACACCCGCAGCGGGCAGGCGCAGGCGCCCAACGTGGCCAAGGGGGAAGTGGCCATCGGCGTGAGCTTCATCTTCGGCTTCGAGCGCTGGCGCTACGACAAATTTCCCGTGAAGACCGCCGCGCCCTGCGAAGGCACGGGCTACGAGGTCGGCGGCATCGCGCTCGTGAAGGGCGCGCGCAACAAGGAGAACGCAAAGCGCTACTACGACTGGCTCATGAGCCCGGCGGGCCAGGCCATCGGTGGAACCGTCGGCAGCCTGCAGTCGCCGGCCAACAAGACCTTCAAGCCGGACCCTCGCATCCCCTCGATGGCCGACGTGAAGCTCATCAAGTACGACTTCGAGAAGTACGGGAAGGCGGCCGAGCGCAAGCGGCTGATCGACCGCTGGACGCGCGAAGTCGAGTCGCAGCCGCGGTAGGCCGTTCGCAGGAGCCTGTTGTTTTCCGGGACACAGGCCCCAGATCACGAATTTGGCGAGCCCGGCCCGATCCTGGCGGCTGGACTTAGAATTTTTTGTTCGATATCTTTTTTCCCCATGGCTGACTCCTCCAACACCAAACTCCCGTTCCAGGCCGAAGTCGCGCAACTGCTGCACCTCGTCACGCATGCGCTCTACTCGAACAAGGAAATCTTCCTGCGCGAGCTGATCTCGAACGCGTCGGACGCATGCGACAAGCTGCGCTTCGAGGCGCTCGACCATCCCGAGCTGTACGAAGACCAGCCCGAGCTCGACGTGCGCCTGTCGTTCGACAAGGCCGCGCGCACGCTCACCATCACCGACAAGGGCATCGGCCTGTCGCGCCAGGAGGCCATCGACAACCTCGGCACCATCGCCAAGAGCGGCACCAAGGACTTCATGAGCCGCCTGAGCGGCGACCAGAAGGCCGACGCGCAGTTGATCGGCCAGTTCGGCGTGGGCTTCTACTCGGGCTTCATCGTGGCCGACAAGATCACGGTCGAATCGCGCCGCGCGGGCCTGCCGGCCGACCAGGGCGTGCGCTGGGCCAGCGGCGGCGCCGGCGACTTCGAGGTGGCCGACATCACGCGCGCCGCGCGCGGCACCAGCATCACGCTGCATCTGCGCGACGACGCCGACGAATACCTCAACGCCTGGAAGATCAAGCAGATCGTCGGCAAGTACTCCGACCACATCTCCCTGCCCATCCTGATGGAAAAGGAAGAGTGGAAAGAGGGCGAGAACGACCAGCCCGGCGACATGGTGAAGACCGGCGAGTGGGAAACCGTCAACAAGGCCAACGCCCTGTGGAGCCGCCCCAAGAAGGACATCACCACCGAGCAGTACGAGGAGTTCTACAAGAGCATCAGCCACGACTACGAGGCGCCGCTCGCCTGGAGCCACAACCGCGTGGAAGGCAGCACCGAGTACACGCAGCTGCTCTACATCCCGGCCAAGGCCCCGTTCGACCTCTGGAACCGCGAGAAGAGCGCGGGCGTGAAGCTCTACGTGAAGCGCGTCTTCATCATGGACGACGCCGAGGCGCTGATGCCCAGCTACCTGCGCTTCGTGAAGGGCGTGATCGACTCGGCCGACCTGCCGCTCAACGTGAGCCGCGAACTGCTGCAGGAAAGCCGCGACGTGAAGGCGATCCGCGAAGGCAGCACCAAGCGCGTGCTCGGCATGCTGGAAGACCTGGCGAAGAAGCAGAAGACCGCGCCGGAGAGCGGCGAGGGCAAGATCGACGTGGGCTCGGGCGAATCGGTGCCCGCGCCCGAGCCGACCGAGGCCGTGACCGACGTGGTCGACAAGAACGCGCCGACCGCCGCCGAAGCCGCCGTTGCGGCCGCCGACGAATCGGGCAAGTACGCCAGGTTCTACGCCGAGTTCGGCGCCGTGCTCAAGGAAGGCCTGGGCGAAGACTTCGGCAACCGCGACCGCATCGCCAAGCTGCTGCGCTACGCCTCCACCACCACCGATGCGGTGAGCGTGAGCTTCGCCGACTACAAGGCGCGCATGAAGGAGGGCCAGGACGCGATCTACTACATCACGGCCGACACGCTCGCCGCCGCGAAGAACAGCCCGCAGCTCGAGGTCTTCAAGAAGAAGGGCATCGAGGTGCTGCTCATGACCGACCGCGTCGACGAGTGGGCGCTGAACTACCTCAACGAATTCGACGGCACGCCGCTGCAGAGCGTGGCCAAGGGCGCGGTCGACCTCGGCAAGCTGCAGGACGAGTCCGAGAAGAAAGCCGCCGAGGAAGCAGCCGAGTCGTTCAAGCCCATGCTCGAGAAGCTCAAGGAAGCCCTCAAGGACAAGGCCGAGGACGTTCGCGTGACCACGCGCCTCGTCGACTCGCCCGCCTGCTTGGTGGTGCAGGACGGCGGCATGAGCACGCAGCTCGCGCGCATGCTCAAGCAGGCCGGCCAGCCCGCGCCCGAGCTCAAGCCGGTGCTCGAGGTGAACGCCGAGCATCCGCTGGTGAAGAAGCTCGAAGGCTCCTCGCACTTCGACGACCTCGCGAACATCCTGTTCGACCAGGCGCTGCTCGCCGAAGGCGGGCTGCCGGCCGATCCTGCCGCGTACGTGAGGCGCGTCAACGCGCTGCTGGTGTGAACACCCGGCCGCGCGTCCTTCGCGCAGCGGCGGTCGTTCCGGCCGCGCTGCTGTTGCTTCTGACGGGCGGCTGTTCGCACTATCACATCGGCATTCCGCTGGTGCCCGGGCTCTCGCTCGGGCTGGGCGCCACCAAGGACGGCAATTTCTCGGTGGGGCTCAATACCGGCTTCGGTCCGCTCGGCGCCGGCGTGGCCGTCAACAACGGCGGGCAGGTGTCGGGCTCGGCCGGCGTGGGCGTCGGGGTGGGGCCGGTGGGCGCGGGGGTCAGCAAGGGCACGGTGCTCTACGACCCCAAGGTGGCGCCGGCGGGCACCGTGGCGCCGGGCGCGGTGGCCGCCGCACCGGTTCCTGCAACCGCCCAGCCCGTCCAGCCCGTGCCGCCGATCGCGTCCGCAACGCCCGCCACGGCGGCCAGGGCGCCTCTCGTCAAAATCGCACGGCCGCCGCCGGAGCCCCAGGCGCCGGCCGTGAACGTCACCTACCGCACGCCGGTCGCTGCGCCTGCCTCGCTGCGCGAAGCTGGCACGCCCGGCAATCCCGTCGCCCCCTGAGGCGCGGCGCGGCAAGGCCTCGAGACCAGCAGGGCCGCCCGAACCCGGCCTAACATCGAGCCGGAGACGCCCCGCCCATGACTCGCCGCCCGCTGCTGCTGCATTTCCTGGCCGTGGCCGCCCTTGCGGCGGCAGCGCTGCCCCGCGCGGCGAAGGCGCAGTCGGCCTATCCCGCCAAGCCCATCCGCTGGATCGTTCCGTACCCCGCCGGGGCCGGCGCCGACATCGTCGCGCGCACCATCGGCACCCAACTCGCCATCGACGCGGGCCAGCCGGTGACCATCGAGAACCGCGCGGGCGGCAACACCGCGCTCGGCGCTGTCGAGGCCGCGCGCGCGCCGGCCGACGGCTACACGCTGCTGTCGGCCGACAACGGCACGCTGGTGTTCAACCCGGCCCTGTACCGCAACCTCAGCTACAACCCCTCGCGCGACTTCGCGCCCGTCACCCTGCTGGGGCGGCTGCCGATGGTGCTGCTGGTCGGCCCGTCCAGCGGCGTGAAGGACGCGCGAGCCTTCATCGACGATGCGCGGGCCTTTCCCGGCAAGGTCAGCTTCGCCTCGGCCGGCACCGGCAGCCCGCAGCACCTTGCGATGGAGCTGCTCGAGCGGCAGGCCGGGCTGCAGATGGTGCACGTGCCCTACCGCGGCGCGGCGCCTGCACTGGCCGACGTGGCCGGCGGCCAGCTGCCGGTGATGATGTGCGACCTGGCCGCATCACGCCGCTTCATCCAGAGCGGCAAGCTGCGCGCGCTCGCGGTGGCGCATCCCACGCGCCTCGCGCAACTGCCCGGCGTGCCGACCTTTGCCGAGCTTGGCATGCCGCAGGTGGAGGCCGCCGCGCTCATGGGGCTGGTGGTGCCGGCCAATACGCCGGGCGAGATCGTGGCGCGGCTGCAGCGATCGGTCGCCAGCGCCATCCACAACCCCACCGTGCAGCGCAAGCTCGCCGAGTTCGGCGTCGAGCCCGTGGGCGACGCACCCGCGCAGTTCGCGGCGCTGCTGCAGGGAGAGTCGGCGCGCTGGCATCCGTTGATCCGCGACCTCAACCTGTCGCTGGACTGAAGCCTGCAAGGCTTGCCCTTTACGCCAGCTTTGCGCAGGCGCGGTGTCTTTCTCACGACGGGCTAAGAGTCGCTGCCTAGATTGGCGCATCGCACAGAAAAGGTCGGCGAGACGGCTTGCAAAAGGGCAGGCCGGTCCTCCCGAGGCCCATGACCACTCGCCGGTTCCATCAAGTCATTCTTGCGGACGACTTCTTCCGCTCTCCTGCCAACGGGCTTCAGCACCACCCAGCCAACCGACGTTTCCTGCGGGGCTTTTTCGACACCGCGCTGGGCCGGCTGGGCCTGCCGGTGCGCGAGATCGCGCCGCTGTCCGAGGGCGGCGACATCGATGTCGCGCGCCTCATGGAGGGGTTGGAGCTTCCCTGCACCCCGGCCGCCTGGGCGCGCGCCTGCATCGCCGACCTGCTGCCACTGGCCGGGCGCGAAGGCCTGCCGATGCTCGAACCCGGTTGCCTCGTGATCGGCTGGGGCCTCACGCCCGCGCTGCAGCACTTCATCGACCGCAGCGGTGCGAGCTACCTCGACATCGAGATCGATCCGCGCCGCTTCACCGAGCACCTGCACTTCTGCGCGCGCACCAACGACCCCGCCATCAGGGCCGCGTTGCTGGCGCGCCGCGTGGACGAAGAGCTGTTCTGGAACCACGCGAGCGCGCTCAAGGGCCGCTTCGCGCGCCACGGCGCGGCGTCGCTGTTCGATGCGCGCCTGCGCGTGGGGCTGTTCTTCGGCCAGAGCCTGGTCGACCTGTCGCTGGTCAGCGGCGGGCGCACCATGCACCCGGCCGGCGTGATCGCGCCGCTGCGCGAACTGGCGAACGGCGTGGACCTGCTGGTCATCAAGCCGCACCCTTACGAACCTGCACTGCACGACCTGGCGCCCATCGCGCGCGCCATTCCCAACGTGGCGTGGACGCAGGGGAACACCTACGCGCTGCTGTCGGCGGCCAACGTGCACTTCGCCGCCAGCCTGTCGTCGAGCGTGCTGACCGAGGCGCGCTACTTCCGCAAGCCCGCCCACGAGCTGATCCGCGCCGACCGCAACGCGGCGGCATTGCTGCCCGCAGCCTGCTCGGACTGGATGCCGGTGGGCGCCGCGCTGGGGTCGATGGACTTCATGGCGGCGGCCTGCGGAATTAGCGGCGCCAACGGCGATGCCGCGCCGAAGCTCTTCCCGGCCTGGCCGGCGGCGGCGATCGATCGCGCCTTCCTGCTGCGCTGGGGTCTCGACGACCAGGCCCACGGCCTGCCGGAAGTGGCCGAGCTGCAGCCGGGCCGCTCCTACCTGTTCCACCCCGGCAGCCCCGCGATGAGCTGGCTGAGCCACGGCTGGTCGGGCTTCGATGGCGAGGGCGCGCGCAGCGAGGGCGAACTGGCCTGCCTGGTCGTGCCGCTGCCCGCGCTGCCGCAGCCGCGGCCGCACCGCGTCGAGGTGCGCATCGACTACCGCAGCAACGCCAAGGCCACCGGCGTTCACGCCATGTTCGACGGCGTGGTGCTGCCCGGCCAGCGCGTCACGGGCGCGCGGCGGCGCAGCCTGGTGTTCGAGATCCACCCGGCAGCGGGGCGCAAGTGCCTGGTGCTGCAATTCGTCGTCGCCGGCACCGGGCCCGGCGGCAGCGCGCGCCGGGGCGCGGTGCGGCCGGCCTTCACGCTCAGGAAGCTGCAGGTGTCGCTGCGCATGGGCCGGGGCGTGATCTCGGCACCGCCGCAGGCCAGGCCCGCACGTTGGTCCGAGATGTCCCCGGTGCGCGCGATGACGCGTGCATTCCGCGCGCTGGTCGACTCGGCGCGCGGGGTCACCGGGTAGCCGGCGCGCCCGCCAGGCGCAACAGCAGCGCGACCCAATGCTGCAGCCGGTCGATGGCGGCCTGGCGACCCTCGGCGGCATCCGATGCATCCGCCGCAGTGGCGCGCAGCTCGCCGGCCGCAGCAGCCACGGCCCGTGCGAACTTCGATGCATCGCCGCGCCACACCACCACGCGGTGCGTCAGGCCGAGTTGCGCCGCGCGGCCCGCGTTTATCGCCTGCTCGGGCTGGTCGGTCAGCAGCAGCAGGATCGGCTTGCGGTAGACCGCCGCGATGGACAGCGCCGCCATGCCCGGCGCGGAGACGATGAAGGCGCTGTGCGCGGCCGCCTCGATCCAGCGCTCGTCGCGCGCATGCCAGTGCGGCCGGTGGGCATAGCCTTCGCCGACGAAGTGCGCGGGCAGGCCCGCGTCGGCGAGGCCCTGTTCGAGGCCGTCGGCCAATGCCGGCTCCCTGAAATGCGGGTTGAGGTACACGGCGGCGGCATGCTCCGTGGCATCGCTGCGGTCCACCGCGTCCACCACCGCGACGGGCGTGGCCAGCAGGTGGCGGCCATGCCCGTCGTGCTGCGGCTCGCCGTATGCGAAGTCGTGCTCGATGCGCGCGAGGCTGCGGTCGATCTGCCACGCCACGATGCCGCCGAACAGCTTCGCGACGGCGCCCGGCATGCGGCCCTTGAAGTTGGTTTCGAGCGCGCGCCGTAGGCTGGCGCCGTACACGTGCACCACCTTGCGCCGCCAGAACGGCAGCCAGCCCATCAGCAGCAGCGCGGGGTGGAACGAGTCGTTCACCACCAGGTCGGCGTCGCGGACGTGCGCACGCAGCCGCCACACGTCGCGCAGCATGCGTTCGGGCCGGAACATGTAGTGCGCCACGTTGCGATCGGTCTCGCGGCGCAGCATGTTCTGCTGCGCGTCGAACTGCACCGCGTAGTGGTGCGAGAGCACCGGCGCATCGATGCCGAAGCCGGCGAGGAAGCGCGCGCCTTCGTCGGACGTGGTGAGCACCTGCACCTGCGCGCCGGCCGCGCGCAGCGCATGCGTGAGCAGCTGCGCGCGCATCAGGTGGCCGCGCGCGTCCGCGGTCGCGAGGTAGAGGATGCGCGGTGGCATCGCTCAGGCGTGGTGCCGGACGGGCCGCGCCGCGCCGGGGCGCAGCCGCAGCGCCACGCCGGCGAGCCACATGCCGGCCGCGCCGGTGATGCCGAAGCCGCGCTCGGTGTCGCGCACCTCGCGCATCAGCTGCACGAGCCGCGCCTGCTCATGCGGCGCCACGCAGCGCTGCAGCGTGTGGCCGCACAGGCGGATGTGGCGATCCTCGTCGGCCAGCACGCGCGACAGCAGCGGATGCAGCGCATGCCGCGAGCCGATCAGCGCGCAATGGCGCTGCAGGATGCGCGATGCCATCTGCTCGGCCGCGAGGCCGATGGCATAGGCCGGCACCAGCCCGCCGTGCGCGAAGTGCGGTGCATGGCGGTGAATGAGCGCCTGCCAGCGCGCGAGCTTGCGGCGGCTGAACCAGTCGGGCTGCGGCGCCTCTTCGGGCGATGCGGCGGCCTGCGCACTGCCGCCGCGCTCGACGATGGCTTCGGCGAACAGGCGCGCATGCAGCTGCTCGTCGGCCAGGTGCTGGTCGAGCTGGCGCACCAGCCACTCGGGCGGGGCGATGCGCAGCTCGCGCTGCAGCGCCTGCTCGGACGATTCCTCGCCCACGAGGTAGAAGCGCAGCAGCAGCATCTCGCCCGCGTTGCTCGCGTGCAGCTGGCGCAGCGCGGCGCGCTTGACGTGGTGCACAAGGCGCGCCTGCAGGGCGGGCCAGCCGCGCAACGAAGGCGGGGCGAGGCAATCGAAGCCGGGCGCGGCGCCGACCGGGTCAGCGGCCATTGGCCCTGGCCTTCGCGGGCTGCTGCTGTTGCTGCCAGCCCAGCACCAGCCCGATGAAGCTGTCCTGCAGGAAGGCGCGCGCGGCGGCGTCGGCACCCGCGAACTCGCGCTGCTGGCCGTCGTAGCGCACGTAGCCCTTGCCGTTGATGGCGCCGAGCACGAGCTTCTCGTTCTTGTGGAAGCCGCGCTGCAGCAGCGGCTGAAGCAGCGACTGCGATTCGAGCCCGTACAGGAACAGGTCGCGCTGTACCACCTGGCGCGGAATCTGGCCGCTCAGGGCCTGCAGCTCCAGTGTCCAGTTGCCCTGCTGCATGGCTTCGGCCAGCTCGCGCCCCTTGGCGCCCGGCGCGCGAAAGCGTGCGCGCGCCACCGACTTCGAGGCCTTGCTCAGGCCGAGGCCGATGGTGATGTCGGCATCCTTTGCGCCATCGGCGCGGTTGTCGTCGACCTGCACCAGCACGTTGGCCAGGCGCGCGGTCAGCGAGGGCTTGGCGAGCGCCCCGACGATCTGCTCGGCGGTGAGCATCACGCGCTCGGTGCCGGGCTCGTTCACCGTCACCTTGTACGGGTCGATGCGGATGTCGTCGAACTCGCCGCTCACCGGCGAGTGGGCATGGCTGCTCACCGACCATTCGCTGCCCGATCGGCTCAGCAGCGCGTGGAAGGTCAGCGGCACGCGCTGGCCGTCGCGCGCGCGGCCCGAGCCCTGCAGCAGCACGTCGCCCACGATGGTCTTCTCGGGGTAGCTGCGGGTGCTGGCGAAGCGGATGGTGTGCGCCGCGAGGTCGAGCGCGGCGTGGGTGTCGGCGTCGTCGAGGGCGAGGCGGTTGCAGTCGTTGCCGGCGCCCGCGAGCGCGGCGAAGGGGCAGCCGGCTTCGGACCTGAAGTTGAAGACGCCGCGGCCAGTGAAGTCGGCAGCGCTGGCGAGGGTGAAGGCGCCCGCGAGCGCGAGGCCCAGCGTCGCGCGGCGAACGGAAAGCGAAGAGAGGATGTGCATGGTCTTTGGTTGTTGTTCTTCTGGGCAGCGGCGATCAGGGCCGGTGATACGAAAGCGCCTGCGCGTCGGCGTTGGTGCGGCCCGTGGTGTGCCAGCCGATGCCGCGCGCGAACGCGCCCAGCATGTCGACGGCCGAGAAGCCCAGGATGAGTGCCACGCCCGCCAGCCAGCGCAGTCCGCGCAGCGGCGGCAGGTCCTGGTGGTTCAGCGCCTTCATGCTGAAGCCCAGCCGCGTGAACAGCACGCACAGGGGCCCGATCGGCCCGCTCTTCGCGAGCCACTGCCAGCGCGGCGACACATAGCTGCGCAGCAGGTGCGGCGTGAGCGAGTACGTGTCCTGCCCGCGCATCCAGCGCAGCTTGAGCGCTTCGGCACGCGTGTCGGGCAGGCGATGTTCGGTGTGGGCCGCCGCGGCGTAGTGGATGGGCACGCCGGCCGCCTTCAGCCGCATGCCCAGCACCTGGCAGTGCGCGCGGTACACGCCGTCGAGCGCCTGGTAGCTGTGCTCTTCGAACACGTCGCGGCGGAAGGCCACGTTGTTCGCGTAGAAGTTGCTCGTGGCGCCGGCGTGGCCGGCGTTGGGAAAGTACATGAAGTCGATGGTCGTGAGCGCCGTGCCCACCACGTTCGCGGCGTAGCTGGTGCGGCCGGCCACCACGGCGGGCGCATCGGCCCGGGTGAAGGGCAGCAGCATCTGCAGCAGCCAGTCGTCGTCGGGCAGGCAGTCGGCGTCGGCGAACACCACGTGCGTGCAGCGCTGCGCATCGGTGGCCGCGAAGCCGACGTTCTTGGCGTCGTAGTAGCCGGTGCTCGCGTCGATGCGCACGAAGTCGACCGGGCGGCCCGCGAGCGCGCTCACGGCCTCGCAGGTGGCGGGGCTCAGCCCGTCGTGCGTGATGACCACCTGAGCGAGCGCGCCGAGCGGCAGCTTCTGCTTCGCCAGCAGGGCGACCAGGCGCTGCAGGCTGCTGCCTGCCCTGGCTTCGGCATCGGCTCCGCCGCGCAGGTTGTTGGTCTCCAGGACCAGCGCGCATCGCGCGGCAACTTCATCGGGCATCATCGAATTTTCCTGTCCGGACATTTGTTTTGAAGGCTTGCATCCTGCTTTTATCTCACAACCGCGCCCTCCACCAGCGTCGGGCGCCATGGGCCCGCCCATGAAGGTCAGCATCTTCGGCGCCGGCTACGTGGGCCTGGGCTTCGCCGCCTGCCTGGCCGAGGCGGGCCACGAGGTGCTCTGCGCGGACACCGACCCGGCGCGCATCGAGGGCCTGCAGCGCGGCCTGATGCCGCTGCACGAGCCCGGTCTGGAGGCGCTGGTCGTCGCCGGCCTGGCTGCCGGAACACTGCGGTTCACTGTCGACGAGCGCGACGCCTGCCTGCACGGCGACGTGCTTTTCATCGTGGTGAACACGCCGGCCGATGCCGATGGGCGGGTCGACCTGCGGCACGTGATCGCGGTGGCGGCCGGCATCGGGCGGCACCGCGACCGAGAGGCGGTGGTCGTGTGCAAGTCGACCGCGCCCGTGGGCACGGCGGCGCAGGTCGAGGCCGTGCTGAACGGCGAGCTTTCGCGGCGCGGTGTTGCGCATCGCATCGCGGTGGCCGTGAACCCGGAGTTCCTGCGCGAAGGTTCGGCCGTGCGCGACTGCCGGCGGCCCGACCGCGTGGTGATCGGCAGCGAAGACCCCTGGGCCGTCGACCTGCTGACCCGGCTCTACGCACCGTTCGTGCACGACCCCAGGCAGGTGCTCGTGATGGACCGCCGCTCGGCCGAACTGACCAAGTACGCGGCCAACGCCATGCTCGCCACCCGCATCAGCTTCATGAACGAGATGGCACGCGTGGCCGAGCATGCGGGTGCCGACATCGAGGCGGTGCGGCGCGGCATCGGCGCTGACCGCCGCATCGGGCCCGACTTCCTGCAGGCCGGCGCGGGCTATGGCGGCTCGTGCCTCGCAAAGGACGTGCGGGCGCTGACGCATGCGGCCGAACGCGAGGGCCACGTGCTGCGCATCCTCTCGGCGGTCGAGGCGACGAACCACGCGCAGAAGGGCCGGTTGTTCGATCTGATGGTGCACCACTTCGAAGGCCGCATCGCCGGCAAGACCATCGCCGTGTGGGGCCTGGCCTTCAAGCCCGACACCGACGACATGCGCGACGCGCCCAGCCTCGTGCTGCTGGAGCGCCTGCGGGCGGCCGGCGCGCGTGTGCAGGCCTACGACCCGGCGGCGATGCCGAATGCGCGCAGCATCGTCGGCGAGCGCGACGATGTGCGCTGGTGCGCTACGGCGCAGGACGCGCTGAGCGGCGCCGACGTGCTGGCGCTCGTCACCGAGTGGCCGGAGTTCCGCCGGCCCGACTTCGCGCGCATTGCGAAGGAGCTGCGCACGCCGGCCATCTTCGACGGCCGGAATCTCTACGACGCGGCCGAGGCCGAAGCCGCGGGCATCGCGTACTACGGCATCGGCCGCGGGCGATCTTCACTGTTGCGTTGAATCGTCCAGTGGAAGGAACGCCTCGCCCGGCGTGAGCGGCGCATGCCGGTAGCTCGCCGGCGTGCGGCTCAGCTTGACCGGCGCGCCGATGCCGCGGTAGCCGCCGGGCATCTCGACCACCATCTCGCGGTGCAGCGTGTGCGGGTGCTGGAGCGCGGCATCGACCGGCAGCACCGGCGCGGCGGGCACGCCGGCGGCCATCAGCTGCTCGACGAGCGCGCGGCCGTCGAACGCGGCCATTGCCGCCTCGAGCTGTTGCTTCAGTCCGTCGCGATGCACCGAGCGCGCGCCGGCCGTGCGGTAGAGCGGATCGTCCGCCAGGTCGGGCAGGCCGATGCAGCGGCACAGGCTTGCGAACTGCCGGTCGTTGCCGACCGCGACGAACACAGGGTCGGTGCCGGTGGCCAGCGCGTCGTACGGATAGATGTTGGGATGCGCGTTGCCGGTGCGGCGCGGCGCGGTGCCGTCCATGAACCAGTTGGCGGCGTGCGGATGCAGCAGCGAGAGGCCGCTGTCGTACAGCGCGGCTTCCACGAACTGTCCGCGTCCGCTGCGATTGCGCTCCTGCAGCGCGAGCAGCACGCCAATCACGGCGTTGAGCCCGGTCACCATGTCGACCACCGGCAGGCCCACGCGCAGCGGACCGCCGTCGGCCTCGCCGTTGATGCTCATGATGCCGGTCATGGCCTGCACGGCGGCGTCGTAGCCCGGCAGCGCGCCGAGCGGGCCGTCGGCGCCGAAGCCGGACACGCGGCACCATACGAGGCGCGGGAAGCGTTTCGACAGTTCTTCGTAGCCGATGCCCCAGCGCTCCATGGTGCCGGTCTTGAAGTTCTCGATCAGCACGTCGGCCTCGGCCACCAAAGCGAGCAGTGCGTCGCGGCCTTCTTCGGTCGAGAAGTCGAGGTGCTGCACGCGCTTGTTGCGGTTCAGGCCGTGGTAGTAGGAAGCCACGCCGTCCTTGAACGGCGGGCCCCAGGTGCGCGTGTCGTCGCCCTGCGGCGGTTCGACCTTGAGCACATCGGCGCCGTGGTCGCCGAGGATCTGGCCGCAGTAGGGGCCGCCGAGGATGCGGGAGATGTCGAGGACTCGGATGCCTGAGAGGGCGCCTTGGGCTTGTGTCATTTCTTGATCCATTTGTCTTGTCTTTCGGGGCGCGTGCACAGGCCGCCGGGTACTCCCCTCCGCGAATGTCCCCCGGCCTTCGGCCTCCTCCTTTATTTCGCTGCGGGGAGCACCCGACGCCCTGTGCACAGGGCACGCTGCCGGTGTGCGGCCGATCAACAGGTGCTCTGGACGATCACGTCGATGCGGGGGCCTTTTTCGCGAAATAAAGGAGGAGGCCGAAGGCCGGGGGACATTCGCGAAAAAGGTCACCGCGTCGGCGTGATCACGCCCCGAACGAGGCCATGAACTCAGTCCAGCTGCGCCCCAGACTTCTTCACCACGTCCTTCCACTTGGCCGACTCGGCGCCAATGAACTGCCCGAGCTTCTGCGGCGACGTATCGGCAGGCACCTCGAGGCCCTGGGACGCGAACATCTGCTTTACCTTGGGCGAGTTGAGCACCTCGGCGAAGGCCTGATTGAGCTTGGTCACGCGGTCGGCGGGCGTGCCGGCCGGCGCGACGATGCCGAAGAACACGCTCACGTCGTAGCCCTTATAGCCCTGCTCCGAAATCGTCGGCACGTCGGGCAGCACCTGCGAACGCGCGACGGTGGCCACGCCCAGCGCGCGCAGCTTGCCGGCCTTGACGTAGGGCAGCGCGGTGAGGATGTCGGTGAAGGTCATGCTCACCTGGTTGCCCAGCAGATCGTTGAGCGCGGGGCCCGTGCCCTTGTACGGAATGTGCTGCAGGTCGGTGCCGGCCACCGAGTTGAACAGCACGCCCGCGAGATGCGACGACGCGCCGTTGCCCGAAGAGGCATAGCTCAGCTTGCCGGGGTTGGCCTTGGCGTAGGCCACGAGCTCGGGCACGTTCTTCACCGGCAGCGCGGGGTTCACCACCAGGATGTTGGGCAGGTAGCCGACCTGGATCACCGGCGCGAAGCTCTTCACCGGGTCATAGTTGATCTTGCGGTACAGGCTCGCGTTGATGGCCAGCGGGCCCGAGGTGCCGAACATCAGCGTGTGGCCGTCGGCCTCGGCGCGCGCCACGTACTCGGCGCCGATGTTGCCGCCCGCGCCCGCACGGTTCTCCACGATCATGGGCTGGCCGAGACGGTCCTTCATTCCGGCGGCGAGCGTGCGCGCCATGGCGTCGGTGGGGCCGCCCGGCGGGAAGGGGACGACCAGCATCAGCGGCTTGGTTGGGAAGGCATCGGCCGCGTGGACGACCGGCATTGCCGTCATGAACGTGGCGCAGGCGGCCAGCAGGAAGGTGAGGCGTTTCAAGGGATGTCTCCGATTCTTGTGAATTGACAAAGAGGCTCAGGCGAGCGCTTTCGCAGGGCGCACCGCGGCGGCGTTCCAGTCCGCGGGCATGGCGTCGGGCGAGAGCGGATCGCGCGGCAGCACGCGATGCAGCAGCACCAGCTGGGCCCAGCGCAGGCGCGCAGCGGAGCCGCTGTGCGAGGCCTCCCAGGCCATCGCGATGGCGCTGGTGCAGTGGTAGAGCGCCGAGGCGGCCTGGCGCGCGAGCACGTCGCCGCCTTCGCGCGCGGCGGTTTCGGCCAGCGCGGCGGCGCGCTCCAGCGCATCGCGCAGCGCCTTGGCGAAGCCGGGGGCGAGTGCCGCGTCGTCGAGCAGTTTTTCGCAGTGCGCGCGCAGCACCGGCAGCGAGCCTTCGCGCTTTACTGCGCGGATCACGTCGAGCGCCACGATGTTGCTCGTGCCTTCCCAGATCGAGCCCAGGTGGGCGTCGCGCACGAGGCGCGCGTCGCTCCACTCCTCGATGTAGCCGCAGCCGCCGCGCACTTCCATCGCGTCGCCCGTGACTTTGCGTGCATCGCGGCAGGCGCGGAACTTGATGAGCGGCGTGAGGATGCGCAGCAGCGCATAGGCGTCGGGCTCGCCGGCATCGGAGCGGGCCAGCGCCAGCGCTGTCTGGCACACCATCGTGCGTGCCTGCTCGGCGGGCAGGCGCAGCTTGTCGAGCTGGCGCTGCATCAGCGGCATCTGCTCGAGCGTGCGGCCGAAGGCGCGGCGCTCCGAGGCGATGAACTCGGCCTCGGCCACCGCGCGGCGCATCAGGCCGGCGGCCCGCACGCCGTTCGACAGGCGCGAGTTGTTGACCATGTCGGCCATCTGCACGAAGCCGCGGCCCGCTTCGCCCACGAGGTACGCGACCGCGCCTTCGAGGCGGATCTCGCCGCTGGCCATCGAGCGCGTGCCGAGCTTGTCTTTCAAGCGAATGATGCGGTAGTGGTTGAGGCTGCCGTCGTCCAGCCGGCGCGGCAGCAGGAACAGCGACACGCCCTTCATCCCCGCCGCGCCATCGTCGGCGCGTGCGAGCACCATCGCGAAGTCGGCGTCGGGGTTGGAGCAGAACCACTTGTCGCCGGTAAGGCGCCAGCTGCCATCGGCTTCGGCATGCGCCATGGTGGCGGTGGCGGCGATGTCGGAGCCGGCCGCCTGCTCGGTCATGAACATCGCGCCCTGCGCGAGTTCGTCGAAATCGAGCGAGGTCAGGCGCGGCAGGTACCGGGCGACCAGATCAGGCTTGCCGAACTTCTTCAGCGTGCGCGTGAGCGAGTCGGTCATCGACACCGGGCAGCACAGGCCGAACTCGGCCTGCACGAACAGGTAGGTCAGCACGTATTTGACGAGCGGCGGCATCTTGCCCTTCCAACCCAGCGTGTCGTCGCGGTGCGAGATGGCGGCCAGGCCGAACTCGGCGAGCGCGAGGCGTTCCATCTCGACGTAGGCAGGATGCTTGACGACCTTCTGCTCGTCGAGACCGGTGCGCGTGCGCTGCTTCAGCGTGGGCGGGTTGCGGTCGGCGGTGCCGGCCAGCTCGTCGAGCAGGCCGCCCGCGAGGCCGCCCAGGCGCTCGAAGTGCGGCTGCATGTGTTGCCGCAGGTCGTCGGGCAGGTAGAGCGCGAGCAGGGCGTGCAGCTCGGCGTCGGTGGTGAACAGGTTCTGGCCGTGGCGATCGGGAATCGGATGGGCGTGCTCTGCGGACATGCGCTTTGTCTCCTTGGTTTGCCGCATTGTTGAAGCCGCGACGATCCGTGTCTAATATCGATTTGGTCTTGTTCTATTCGATCTGACTATCCATGGAACTGCGGCACCTGCGCTACTTCTCCGTGCTCGCCGAAGAGCTGCACTTCGGGCGCGCGGCGCGGCGCCTGTCGATCTCGCAGCCGCCGCTGTCGGTGGCGATCCGGCAGCTGGAGGACAACGTGGGCGCGCGGCTGTTCGAGCGCAACAGCAAGGAAGTGCGGCTCACGCCTGCGGGGGAAGCGCTGCGCATCTCGGCGCGGCGTGTGCTGCTGCAGGCGGAAGAGGCCGCCATCGAGGCGCGCGATGTGGCGCTGGGTTCGGCGGGTCGGCTGCGCATCGGCTTTGTGGGCGCGATGCTGTACCGGGGCTTGCCGCAGGTGCTGCGTGCCTTTCAGGCGAAGCACCCGGCGGTGCGCATCACGCTGAGCGAACTCAACTCGGGCGTGCAGATCGCCGAGCTGCTGAACGACCGGCTCGACCTCGGCTTTGCCCACACGCGCCGCGTGCCCCTCGAACTGCAGCACCGGCTGCTGCTGTCCGAGCCCTTCGTGGCCTGCCTGCCGGCCGGGCATGCGCTGGCCCGCAAGCGCGTGCTGGCGCCGGCCGACCTGCGCGAGCAGCCCTTCGTGCTGTTCTCGCGCGAGGCCTCGCCCGACTACCACGAGCGCATCCTGTCGATCTGCGCCGACGCGGGCTTCCTGCCCGAGGTGCGGCACGAGGTGCGCCACTGGCTGGCCGTGGTCTCGCTGGTGTCGCAGGGCATGGGCGTGGCGCTGGTGCCGCAGGCGATGCGGCATTCGGCCTTGCGCGGCGCGGTGTTCAGGCCGCTCGACCGGGTGGTGGCGCAGTCGGAGGCCTATGGCATCTGGCGCAACGGACCGGCCAACGTGCTGGTCGAGCGTCTGCTGCAGGGCGTGGCGGACAGCATTGCCGCCGAGCAGGCTCAGGCGTAGAGCGGCTCTTCGGCCATCTGCTCGCATTGGTCTTCGAGCACCAGGATCTGCCCCTTCCAGTAGTCGCTGGAGCCGAACCACGGAAAGTTGATCGGAAAGATCGGGTCTTCCCAGCGCCGTGCCAGCCACGCGCTGTAGTGGATGAGCCGCAGCGTGCGCAGCGGCTCGATCAGCGCCAGCTCGCGGCGGTCGAATTCGCGGAACTGCTCGTAGCCGTCGAGCAGGCCCGACAGCTGCGAGGTGCGCTGTGCGCGGTCGCCCGACAGCAGCATCCACAGGTCCTGCACCGCGAAGCCCGTGCGCGCGTCGTCGAGGTCGACGAAGTGCGGGCCGCCGCCGGGGCGGTCGGTGGGCGTCCACAGGATGTTGCCGGGATGCACGTCGCCGTGCAGGCGCAGCTTGCGGGGCGTGAAATCGGAGGCCGGCAGCTGCAGCGCGAGGGCGGTTGCGCGGACCATGTCCAGCGCCGCGTTGCAGGCCGTTTCCCAGTCGCGCTGCACGTCGAGCGGGATCTTGTCGTTCTCGAGCAGCCAGTCGCGCGAATCGAGGCCGAAGGTCTGCAGGTCCAGCGCGGGGCGGGCCTCGAAAGGCTTGGCGCTGCCCACGGTGTGGATGCGCGCGAGGAAGCGGCCCACCCATTCGAGTACCTCGAAGTCGTCGAGCTCGGGCGCGCGGCCGCCGCGGTAGGGGCTCACGCTGAACGCGAAGCCGGCGTGGTGGTGCAGGGTGCGGCCGTCGAATTCCAGTGGCGCCACAGCGGGCACTTCCGCCGCGGCCAGTTCGAGCGAGAAGCCGTGCTCCTCGAGGATCTCGGCCTCGCTCCAGCGGCCGGGGCGGTAGAACTTGACCACCACCGCCGAGCGATCTTCCAGGTGGACCTGGTAGACCCGGTTTTCGTAGGAGTTCAGGCCGGTGAGCCGGCCGTCGCCGTGCAGGCCGAGCGTCGCGAGCGCGTCGAGCACCACGTCGGGCGTGAGGCTCTCGTAGGGATGGGTGTTGGCAGGCGCCGCGGGGGAAGGGGTCATGCAGCGATTGTCGCCACACGGACCCCCGAGGCTGTTACAGCCCGCCCGGTTGCTTGTAAAGCGAAAGGATATGCCCGGTGCGCGGGTCGCCCTTGCCGGCCAGCACCTGCGCGTAGGCGGCCTGCACGGCCTCGCCGCCGTGGTGGTGCTCGGCGTGCAGCCAGGGGTTGTTGACGTCGGTCACCGTGGCGAGGAAGTTGCGCCAGGCTGCCACCATGCGCCGGCCGAATTCGTCCGCGCCCCATTCGGCGGTGCGCTTCTTGATCTGCGCCGGTGCAAAGAACAGCGTGGCGCGCGGGCCCGACAGGTCCTTGCCCGAGCCCTTGGAGGCGAGTTGCTCCACGTGCGTGCCGCCGATCGAGCAGCTGTACTTCAGATTCGTGAAGCGCTCGTGGATGGCGTTGCGCAGCCCGCCGTTGCCGGCGAAGTCGACGTACACGCAAGGCGTGCCTGCCGCGATGCCGTCGAGCGCGTCGTAGGTCACCACGCGGTGGTAGCAGCCCAGGCTTTCGCAGAAAGCGACGTTGGCTGGCGAGGTCAGGCCGATCACTTCGATGCCTTTGCGCTGGTGCAGCTGAAAGGCCGTGCCGTAGGCTGTCTTGCTCGATGCGCTCGACAGCAGCATGGTGCTGGCGCCGAAGAAGTCGTTGTCGGCCATGAAGTCGTCGATCAGCCACGAGGTGATGAACAGCGGGCGCAGCAGTGCCTGCAGGTCTTCGGTGTCGGTGGTGTAGAGCGGGTCGGCGTTGCAGCGGAAGTACTGGTTGTAGACCGCGGGCAGCTCGGCGCGGTGCGGGGCGGCGTCGGTGAAGCGCGCGACCGACAGCCGGTCGGGGCTCAGCACCGCGCTCGAGGCCATCGGCCAGTAGCCGTAGAGCCGCTCGCCCACCGCCACGCCGGGGTGCTGCGACTGCACCACGCTCGCAAAGCCCCACACCGGAATGCTGCCCCAGCCTTCTTCCTCGGACGGAAAGAACTGCCAGTAGCTCATCGCCTCGCCGAAGGCGGCGTAGGTGATGTTGTTGGAAGTGAGCGCAAAGCTGTCGATGCGCACGCGCACCTGGCCGTCGGCGAGCGGCTCGTCGCTGGCGGTGTGCAGGCGGGTGGTGGCGAGCTGGTCTTTGCGGATGAGAAGGCTGGTGGTGCTCATGAGCGAGGCTCCGGGCGGTTGGTATGCGGCTACGTTAGCCAGCCTCGATGAAAGGCGCCACCGCGCGGCGCGTTTCGGCGTCACCCGTGAGACATCGGCGGGCATGAAAAAAGCGACCCGGCTTGTGGCCGGGTCGCTTCTTCGCGTGTGCAACAAGCGGTCAGGCGATCGTCAAATCGACGTCGATGTTGCCGCGCGTAGCGTTCGAATACGGGCACACCTGGTGAGCGGCGTCGACCAGCTTCTGCTTGGCGTCGATGTCCAGGCCGGGCAGCGTGATCGCCAGCTTCACGGCGATGCCGTAGGCGGCGCCGCCGTTCGTCGGGCCAAGCGAAACGCTGGAGTCGATGGCGACGTCCTCGGGCACCTTCACGCCGATCTTCGGGCCCACGGCCTTCATCGCGCCGATGAAGCAGGCGGCGTAGCCGACAGCGAACAGCTGCTCGGGGTTGGTGCCGGGCTTGCCGGAACCGGGCGAGCTCAGCTTGACGTCGATGGCGCCGTCGCTGGACTTGCCTGCGCCGTCACGGCCGCCGACCGTGTGGGCTTCTGCGGTGTAGAGCACTTTGTCGAGCTTGGTGGTCATGGTGATTCCTTTGGTGATGATGGAGGAGGGTGGTGAAAAGCTTCGTTCTCTCTTGAGGATGCGATCGAAGCGGGAGAAAAAGTTGCGCTGCGTCAGGCCGCTTTCCTGATGCGGTCGCGCAGGGCCTGGATCTGCTGGGTGAGCGAAATCAGCTCGGGCACCGAGCACTGGGCCGCCGCCATCAGGCACTCGGGCACGTCGGCCGCGCGGCCCTTGAGCTTGCGGCCGGCGGATGTCAGCGTGATGTGCACGCGGCGCTCGTCGGCCACGTCGCGCACGCGGGCCACGTAGCCGTTGGCCTCGAGGCGCTTGAGCAGCGGCGTGAGCGTGCCGGAGTCCAGAGACAGGCGATCCCCGAGCGCGGAGACCGTGGGGCCGTCCTGTTCCCACAGGGCGAGCATCACGAGGTACTGGGGGTAGGTGAGTTGCAGCTTTTCCAGCACCGGCTTGTAGAGCCGCGTCATGGCCAGCGAAGCGGAATACACGGCGAAACACAGCTGGTTGTCCAGCTTGAGCATTTCGTCGGCGGGGGCTGTGGTGGAGCGCATGGGTCGAATTGTAGCGAGCAATTGAATTGTGTGAAATGTAATTCGGAAGTTTCGGTGCTGTTCCTGGCTGCAACAGGGCCGCTCAGCCCCTGAACCGCTTGCGCGTCAACGCCAGCGCGATCCAGAAGGCGACGACCGCATAGACGGCCAGCACCGCCGCGTGCACCCACCAGCCGGTCGGCCATTGGTCCATGAACAGCGGCCGCACCAGCGCCACCGCGTTGGTCAGCGGCAGCCACGCCGCCACGGCCCTCACCGCCGAGGGCAATTGCTCCAGCGGAAAGAACACGCCGCTCAGGAACATCATCGGCGTCATGAACAGCGTGAAGTAGTACGTGAAGAAGTCGTAGCCCTTGGCCAGCGCATTGAAGATCAGAGCGATCGACGAGAAGGTGATGCCGGCGCCGACCAGCACCATCCACGCGACGACGAGCTTCGGGCTGTGGCTGATGCCCAGCCCGAGCATCACGAACAGGATCGCCGTGACCGTGAAGATCGACTTGAACGCGGCCCACAGCATCTCGGCCAGCACGATGTCGTCGAGACCGACCGGCGCGTTCATGATGCCGTCCCAGGTCTTCTGCACATGCATGCGCGAGAACGCCGAGTACAGGGCCTCGAAGCTCGCCGCGTTCATCGCGCTCATGCAGATCGAGCCGCTCGCCAGGAACAGGATGTACGGCACCTTCACGCCGTCGACCGACACCTGCCCCACCAGCGCGCCCATGCCGTAGCCGAAAGCCACGAGCCAGATCAGCGGCTCGGCGATGTTGCCGATCAGGCTCGGAATGGCCAGCTTGCGCCACACCAGCAGGTTGCGCAGGAACACGGGCCACCAGCGCAGCGAGAGTTCGGGCGCGCGCCACACGGAAGGCGCAGGCGGCGACGCAGCGGTCGCAATGTTGTTCATGATTTCCTCTCCATTTCAGGAATACCGCGGAACCGGCTTTGCCGGGCCGCTGGTATTGCCCCCGGCGAGGGGGTAGGAGGCCACACGAAGTGGGCAAGCCTGGGGGTGTGCCGCATTCTTAGCCGTCCTCTCGAATCTGCCTGCCGGTGAGCTTGAGGAACAGGTCCTCCAGGTTCGCGGGCCGATGAAAAGTGCGCAGGCCGCTGTGTCGCGTCAGCGCATCGAGCAGCCGCCGCGCGTCCTGCGTGTAGAAGAAAACAGTCTCCCCGCTGACCTCCACGCGCGCAGCCATCGCCTTCAGTTCGGGTGAGTCGGCCAGCGTCAGCGCGCCGTTGCCGTACACCTCGACCACGTCGGGTTCCAGGTGCTCGGCGATCAGGTCGCGCGGCCGGCCTTCGGCGATCTTGCGGCCGTGGTCGAGCACCAGCAGGCGCGAGCACAGGCGCTCGGCCTCGTCCATGAAATGCGTGGTCAGCAAGATCGACTTGCCCTGCTGCAGCAAGACCTGCAGCCGCTCCCACATGAGGTGCCGCGCCTGCGGATCGAGTCCGGTGGTCGGCTCGTCGAGCAGCAGCAGCCTGGGATCGTTGACCAGCGCGCGCGCCAGCGACAGCCGCCGCCGCATGCCGCCCGACAGTTCGCCCGGCCTCGCGTCGGCCTTGTGCGACAGCGCCGCGAACTCCAGCAGTTGCGGCACGCGTGCGCGCACCTGCGCCTTGCCGAAGCCGAAGTAGCGGCCGTACACCACGAGGTTCTCGGCGCAGCTGAAATCGGGGTCGAGCGTGTCGAACTGCGTCACCACGCCGAGCTGGGCCTTGATGGCCAGCGCGTCGCGCGGCATCTGCAGCCCCAGCGCGGAGATGTCGCCGCCATCGGGCGTGGTGAGGCCCAGGCACATGCGGATGGTGGTGGTCTTGCCGGCGCCGTTCGGGCCGATCACGCCGAGGCACTCGCCGGGCGCGATCTCGAACGAGAGGTCGTCGACGACGGTGGTGTCGCCGTAGCGCTTGTGCAGGTGGCTGGCGTGGAAGAGCGGAGACTGAATGGAGGATTGTGTGGGTGGCACGCGGCCATTCTGACGCAGCCGTGCCGCGGGCGCCCCATCGCTTCAATCGATGGACAACCGCGTGTGTTCGGGGCCACTACATGGCGGGCGCGTCCGGCGAACCCTCGATAACCCGGGTCGAACCGCACGCCGGCGGCGGCACAATCGATGCCAAGAATGGCGTTTGTGCGGTGGGAGGCCCAAAGATGCTGCGTTTCTGGCTGGCGCTGCCGGTGCTGATGCTGTTCGGTGCCTGCGCGCCTTTTCATCGGCCGCTGGCGGCTGTGGACCGCCACAAGGTTCAGGAAGTCGACGTGCGCGTCGTCGTTGCGCAGGAGAGCTTCATGTTCTCCGCGCAGCCCCCCGGCGTGAGCGCGGCCACGGGCGGCGGGCTGATCGGCGCACTGATCGATTCGTCGGTGCAGCAATCGCGCCAGAAGGACATGAGCGCCGAGGTGCAGGCCATCGTCGGCCCGCTGCTCGACTACGACTACCGCGTGGAGGCGGGCAAGGCGCTCGACGCCCTGCTGGCCGAGCCGAGCTCGTTCCCGCTGAAGATCCGTTCGTCGCAGGTGCTCGCGGCCATGCCGGCGAAGGCCGAGCATGAGGCCCGCATCGCCGCCACGAAGGCGGGGCCCGCCTACATGGTGCTGCTGCTGCAGTACGCGCTGGAGCCCGGCCTGGGCGCCTTCACCACGCGAACCTCGGCCCTGCTGTGGCAGGACGGCCGCAGCGAGCCCAGCTACCGCGCCGCGGCCATCTTCCAGACGCCCATCGGCGGCACGGCGCGCGCCGCCGTGCTGCGGCGGCTCACGGCGAACGACGGGCAGGTGCTGCGCGGCGTGATGCGCGAGTCGATGGCGCAGACCCTGCATGCGGTGGCGCTGGACATTGCCGGCGCCCGCTCCGGCGGCGTGAAGACCGCGCGCTTCAACGTCAACGGCTCGTGGGTGACGCTGGCCGGCCAGGGCTTCGACGAGCAGCCGGGCCGCGTGCTGTTCCGCGACCAGGACGGCGCCATGTATTCGGTGAGGAGCGCCGCGCCATGAGGCCGTGCCCCGAACAACTCGCCGCTGCTGCAGTCGCCGCGCTCTGCGCCCTGCCCACCCTCTCGCACGCCCTCACCGAGAGCGAGCCGCTCTCCATGGTCTTCGAGCCGGCGCCCGAACCGGCCGAGCGGCCCAACGGCGTGCCGGCCGCACCGCTGCGGCTCGCGCGCGGCTGCACGCTGTACCTGCCCGCAATCGAGGACGCGCGCAGCAACAAGGCCTACGCCGGCAACCTCACGGTGATGCTGCCGACGGTGCGCGCCACGCCGCGGTCCGTGCAGTCGCTGCGCAGCGGCGACGCGACGGCGTGGACGCGCGGGGCGCTGCAGTCGCTGGGCCGCTACGGACTCCAGGCGGTGCCGGGTGCGCCGCCCGCAAGCGACGGTGGTGGCGCCAGGCAGGCTGTGGCCGACGTCGCGCTGCGCCTCGCCCATGCGTGGTCGGTGAACCTGAACCTGGTTTCGCACGTCGTGCTGAAGGTGAGCTACCGCCTGCCCGGCGGCGGGACCGTCGCGCGCCAGTACCACGGCATGGGCACGCGCACCAACTGGACCAGCGCCAACGGCGAGTTCATGTCGGTGCTGAACCTCGGCCTCGAAGAGGCGGTGCGCGGCATGGCGATCGACGCCGCCGCGCTTTGCGACGGCAGGCCGCTGCCCGAGCCGGCGGGCGCACCATGAAGCGCGCGCTGAAGCTGCACCTGACGTGCTGCGCTTTGCAGGAATCGCAAATAGCGGCCTTCGTCGTGGTGTGCGAGCAAGTCGGGCTCAAGCCGATGCTGATCGACCTCGCCCATGGCGAGCAGAAGCAGCAGCCCATCGCCACCGGCTGGCTTCGCGGCACGCTCGAAGAAGCGAAGGCCGAGGCCATGGCCTTGGGGCAATGGCTGGCGCGCGCGGGCATGGCGGTGCGGCGCGTGAAGATCGAGGCGCCGGTCCAGGGCTGGGAGCGGCTCAGCCAGCCCGACCAGTATTTCGAGTGGCGCGGCAAGCTGCAGCTGCACGACGCGTCCGCGCTGCAGCACTTGTGCGAGACGCACGGCGCGCGGCTGTCGCGCAACAGCCTCATGGGCGAGACCGGCATGCGCTTCGTGACGCTGCGCAGCCGTGAGCCGCTGGCCGGGTTCAAGACGCGGATGGCAGCGCTGGCGGGCCAGCTGGAACGCGAAGGCTGGCCGCTGCTGAAGCAGGACAGCGAGCTCTGCCTGCACGACAGCCGCGAATCGCTCGACGACGGCTGGCCGGGGCGCCGCTTGACGACGCCCGGGCTCAGAGCCTGAGGCCGCTGAACTCCATCTTCATCCACTCGATGAACGCCCGCGTGCGCGCGGGCAGCAGCCGCGCGTTGGGATAGATCACGCTCACCGGCCGCGGCGGCGGCTCGAAGTCTTCGAGCACCAGCTTCAGCCGCCCCTGCGCCACGTGCGGCATCACCTGGTACGAGAAGAAGGTGCCGAAGCCCATGCCCGCCGCGCACGACTCGATGGCCGGGGCCAGGTGGTTGAATTCCAGGCGGTTGTTCGGCGTCACGCTGATCGTCTTGCCGCCGTCGCGAAACAGCCACTGCGCCGGCGCGTCGATGCGGCCGCGCACGCAGGGCGCGCCGGCCAGGTCGCGCGGATGCCGTGGCGTGCCGTGCTGCGCGAGGTATGCGGGGCTCGCGGCCACCACGCGGCGGATGGTGCCGAGGGTCTGCGCCACCAGCGACGAGTCTTCCAGCGGGCTGATGCGGATGCCCACGTCGATGCCCTCCTCGAGCAGGTTCACCGTGCGGTCGTACAGGCGCACGCTGCAGCGCACCTTTTCGTGGCGCTGCATGAAGCGCACGATGGCGGGCGCCACGTACATGTGGCCGAAGAGCACCGGCGCGGTGATGGTCAGCTGGCCCGCCGGCTCGCGCGCCTCGGCCTTCAGCGCGAGGTCGGCGGCGTCGGCCGCGAGCAGCACCTCGCGCGCGCTCGGCAGGTAGTGGCGGCCTTCCTCGGTGAGCGACAGCCGGCGCGTGGTGCGGTGGAACAGGCGCACGCCCAGGTGCGCCTCCAGCGCGGCGAGCGAGCGCACCACCGCCGGCAGCGAGCTGCCGAGCGCCTCGGCGGCGCGGGTCAGGCTGCCCTGTTCGGCAATCTGAACGAAGGTCTGCATGGCTTTGAAACGATCCATGGTGCGATTAAACCGGAAAACGCAGCAGTCAAATACCGAATTGACTATTCATTCATCTGGTGCAAGAGAGAACAATCCAGGCAACGCCCCGCAATCCTCAAACAAGGAGTTCCCCCATGACCGCCGCCCGCCCCGCCCAGCCCATCAAGCTCTACGGTTCCGCCATCTCGGGCCACGTGCATCGTGTGCGCCTGTTCCTCGCGATGCTCGGCCTGCCATTCGAGAACATCGAGATCGACATGCGCAAGCGCGAGAACCGCACGCCCGAATTCCTGGCGCGCAACCCCTTCGGCCAGGTGCCGGTGATCGAGGACGGCGAGCTCGCGCTGGCCGATTCCAACGCCATCCTCGTCTACCTCAACGAACGCTACGCGCCGGACCCCGCGCGCTGGATGCCGCGCGACCCCGTCGGTGCGGCGCGCGTGCAGCGCTGGTTCTCGGTGGCGGCCGGCCCGCTCGCCTACGGCCCGGCGGCGGCGCGGGTCATTGCACTGTTCGGCCGCGACATCGACCCGGCGGAGACCGTCGCGCGTTCGCATGCGCTGCTCTCGGTGATGGAAATGCATCTGCAGCAGCAGCCCTTCCTCGCCGGCCCCGACGCAACGCTCGCCGATATCGCGAACTACGCCTACGTGGCGCATGCACCCGAAGGCAGCGTGTCGATCGACGCTTATCCGAACGTGCGCGGCTGGCTCGAACGCGTGGAAGCCCTGCCGGGGTTCGTGCCGATGGTGCGCACGCCCGTCGGACTCGGAGCGGTCGCATGATCGCCGCGCCGTTCCATGCGGGCGAGCGCGCGATGCAGGCCCTGGCAGGCTCGCGCGAGCAGATGGAGGTGGCGGGCCCGCGCGTCATTCGCGACTACATGCCCGACCAGCATCGCGAATTCTTCGGGCTGCTGCCGTTCCTCGTGGTCGGCAGTCTCGATGCGGAACTGCAGCCGTGGGCCAGCGTGCTGGCGGCGCCCGCCGGCTTCGTGCATTCACCCGATGCCACGCACCTGCGCGTCGATGCGCTGCCGGCGGCGGGCGATCCGCTCGCCGGGCAACTGAAGCAGGGCGCCACGCTGGGCCTGCTCGGCATACAGCCGCACACGCGGCGGCGCAACCGCATGAACGGCACGGTCGAGGCGCTCGATGGGTCGGGCTTCATGCTCGCGGTGCAGCAGAGCTTCGGCAACTGCCCGCGCTACATCCAGGCGCGCGAGCCGGTGTTCGCATCGCCGCGCGGCGATGCGGCGCCGCAGGTGCAGTGGGTCGACGAGCTCGACCTGGCGGCGCATCGCCTGATTGGCAGCGCCGACACGCTGTTCATCGCCACCGCCTATCCGAACGAAGCGGCGGCGGGCGATGAGGCCGATGCAAGTTCGCACGGCGTCGACGTGTCGCACCGCGGCGGCCGCCCGGGCTTCGTGCGCATCGACAACGACCACGAAGGCGACGTGCTCACCGTGCCGGATTTCAACGGCAACCGCTTCTTCAACACGCTCGGCAACCTGGCGGCGCATCCGCGCGCGGGGCTGCTGTTCGTCGACTTCGACAGCGGCGACCTGCTGCACGTGGCGGTCACGGCAGAGATCGTGTGGGACGGTCCCGAAGTGGCCGCGTTCGAAGGGGCGGAGCGGCTGATGCGCTTTCGGGTCGCGCACGCCCTGCGTCGTCCGGCGGCGTTGCCGCTGCGCTGGGGCGATGCGCAACTGTCGCCCCACCTGGCGGGCACGGGTCAGTGGAATACGGGGATGCGCCCGTTGACCGACGGCCGATAGCTCCAGCCGCGCAGGCGCTGCGCGTCGAGGTCGGCTGCATGGCGCGGCAGCAGGGCTTCGAGGCTGGCCGCCGCCAGCGTGCAGGCCAGCGCCTGCCCCGGACACGCGTGCATGCCGTGGCCGAAGCCGAGCATGCGGCGGCGGGCGCGCACGGGCATGAAGCGATCGGGGTCGGGGTTGAGTGCCGGGTCGCGGTTGGCCGAGGCCAGCAGCACCAGCACCGCATCGCCTGCCGCCAGCGGGGTGCCGGCGATGGTGACGGCCTCGGCGGCAAAGCGCCGCGTGTTGTGCACCGACGGGTCGTAGCGCGCGGTCTCCTCGACGATGGCTTGCAGGCCGTCGCGCGTGCGGGTCGACGCACTCAGCAGCGAAGGCTCGCGCATCACCGCGATCAGGCTGTTGCCGACCAGGCCCGCCGTGGCATCGCAGGTCTGCGACAGCAGGCCTGCGAGGTTCGCGAGCAGCGAGCGCGAAACGCGCGCATCGCCCGCGCTCTCGGCGAGCACAGCCGCGAGCAGCGTGCCGTGCCGCGGCGGCGCGCTCGCTGCCAGCATTTCAAAGCGCGCCATCAGTTCGCCCGCTGCGGCGCTCGCACGCTCCAGCTGCGCGGGCGTGGACAGCGGCGACAGGCAGGCCACGAAGTCGCGCATCCACCGGTCCACCTGCGCCAGTGCATCGTCGGCAAAACCCAGCAGGTGCGCGACGGCCTGCACGGGCATCGAGAACAGCGTGTCGGACAGCGGCTGCTGCCTGGGCACGCGCTGCGCCACCCGCAAGGCGGCTGCATGCACGGCGTTGAGGTCGAGGCCGGTCAGCGCTCGTTGCAGCGCAGGCCGATGCGCCTGGTGCGCCACGCCGTCGTTCATGCGCACCAGATGTCCGAACACTTCGCCGGCCGCGCTGCCCACGATCGCGCGCGGCACCGGCTCGGCGGCCGGCCGCACGCGCAACGCGCCATGCGCGAGCAGCACCTGCTCGACGACATCCGCCCGGCTTGCGACCCAGAGGCGCAGCTTCTCGTTCCACGCGAGCGGCGGGCCGTCGCGCAGGGCTGCGTAGCAGGGATAGGGATCGGCATGCGTGGCGGCCGCGACCGGATCGGCGGGCATGTCGATATCGACGGGGCGGTTGCTTTCGTTCATGGCCGCAGTGTGCGATCGAAGCCGCCATCACACTTCGCCCACGAACGAAGTGTCGGATGCAGCGTCGTTCTACGATGCGCGCATGGACACCCTTTCCTCCTCCGCCGATTTGCAGCTGGCCCGCCTGGCCGGCGCCATCGCCGAACCGGCGCGCGCCCGCATGCTGAGCTGCCTGATGGACGGCCACGCGCGCACCGCCACCGAGCTCGCCACCGTCGCCGAGGTGGCCGCGTCGACCGCCAGCGCGCACCTCGCGCGCCTGAAGGACGAGCGGCTGGTCGAGCTGCTGGTGCAGGGCAAGCACCGCTACTTCCGCCTCGCCAGCGACGACGTCGCCGCCGCGCTCGAAAGCCTGATGGTGGTGGCGGGCACGCCGCGCACACCCGGGTTCGAGCCGAGCACGCCGAGCCGCCTGCGCAGCGCGCGCACCTGCTACGACCACATGGCGGGCACGGCGGGCGTCGCGCTGCACGACCGGCTGCACGCCCAGGGCTGGCTCAGCAGCCTGCAGAGCGGCTCGTACGAGCTCACGCCCGAAGGCGCGATCGCGCTGGAGAGCCTGGGCGTCGAGGTCGATGCGGTGCGCCGCTCGCGCCGGCGCTTTGCCTGCGCCTGCCTGGACTGGAGTGAACGCCGGCCGCACCTGGGCGGCGCATTGGGTGCCGCATGGCTGCAGCTGTCGCTGCGCCGGGGATGGGTACGGCAGGAGCTGGACGGGCGGGCGCTCACCCTCACGCCGAAGGCGCAGCGCGAGATGCCGGAGCTTTTTTCTTGAAGCGCCGGGCGATCAGGCTTTGAGCTTGAGCAGGTAGATCAGCGGGCCGGCCATTGCCGTGTCGAGTTCGAGGAAGCTCTCGAAGTCCTTGCCCGCCATCCAGTACGCGTCCCAGTTGTTGCGCTTGATGGTCTTCTGCCAGAGTTCGGCCATGGTGGCGCGGCGCACGGCTTCGAGCAGCACGGCCTTGCGCTCGGCCGTGACCTTCTTGCCGGTGAGCACGCCGCGCCAGTTGGCGAGGTCGGCGTCCACGCCCTGTTCGCGCACCGCCGGAATGCCCATGAACGAGCGCTTGGCCGATACGCCGATGGCGCGCAGCTTGCCGCTGGCCAGGCCTTCGCTGAATTCGCTGAAGCCCGAGATGCCGGCGGCCGCCTTGCCGCTTTCCAGCGCCTCGACCACTTGTGCCCCGCCGGGGTACGGCTGGTAGACCAGCGCGGCCGCGTTGCCGGCCACGCGCGCCAGCATGCCGGCGTACATGTGGTCCACGCCGCCGGCCGAGCCGCCGGCGATGACCGTCTTGGCGGCATCGGCGCGCAGCTGCGCGATCAGGTCCTTCGGCGTCTTGATGGGCGAGTCGGCCTTCACCGCCACCACCTCGTAGTCGCTGGTGAGCCGCGCCACCGGCGCGAGCTGCGCCATGGTGACGGCGGGCTTCTGCAGCGCGACCGCGCCGACCATGACCATGCCGCTCATCAGCAGGGTGTCGGGGTCGGCATCGTATTTCTCTACGTACTTCGCCAGGCCGATGGTGCCGCCCTTGCCGCCGATGTTCTCGTAGGCGATATCGCCCACCGCGCCCGACGCCACCATGGCGGCACCGAGTGCGCGGCCGGTCTGGTCCCAGCCGCCGCCTTCGTTGGCGGGAATGACGATGCGCAGCTTGGGGATCAGCTGCGGTTCGGCCGCGCCAGCCAACCGGGGCCAGAACGCTTCTGGCACCACGCCCGCGACGACGGCCGATGCCAACCATGCAGCGAGGCTGCGGCGAGAAAGGCCTGCTGGCACGGGATGCGGCATTTTGTTTCCAGTTGTCTACAAAGGTAACTGGATGATGTCCGAAAAACGAGCAACCTCCTCAAGTTTTACATCTAGGGAAAACCCTTGGAATTGAGCAGCGCCGTTGCCCCTCAGGCTTTCAGCTTGAGCAGATAGATCAGCGGACCGGCCATCGCCGTGTCGAGTTCGAGGAAGTTCTCGAAGTCCTTGCCCTCCATCCAGAAGGGGTCCCAGTTGTTCTGCTTGATGGTTTTCTGCCACAGATCGGTGGCGGTGGCGCGCCGCACCACCGTCAGCAGCGCTGCCTTGCGGTAAGGCGGTACCTTGCGGCCGGTGAGCACGCCGCGCCAGTTGGCGAGGTCGGCATCGACGCCCTGTTCGCGCACCGACGCAATGCCCTGGAACGGCCGCTTCGACGACACGCCGATGGCGCGCAGCTTGCCGCTGGCCAGGCCTTCGCTGAACTCGCTGTAGCCCGAGATGCCCGCCGCGGCCTTGCCGCTTTCCAGCGCCTCGACCACTTCGGCGCCGCCGGGGTGCGCCTGATAGACCAGCGTCTGCGAGGCGTCGGCCACGCGCGCCAGCATGCCGGCATACATGTGGTCCACGCCGCCGGCCGAGCCGCCCGCGATGACGGTGTTGGCCGCATCGGCGCGCAGCTGCGCGATCAGGTCCTTGGGTGTCTTGATGGGTGAATCGGCCTTCACCGCCACCACCTCGTAGTCGCTGGTAAGGCGGGCGATGGGCGCCACGTGGGCCATGGTGACGGCGGGCTTCTGCAGCGCCACCGCGCCGACCATGACCATGCCGCTCATCAGGATCGTGTCGGGGTCCGCATCGTATTTCTCGGCGTACTTCGCCAGGCCGATCGTGCCGCCCTTGCCGCCGACGTTCTCGTACACCACGCTGCCGACCGCGCCGGAGGCCAGCATCGCAGCGCCGAGCGCGCGGCCGGTCTGGTCCCAGCCACCGCCTTCGTTGGCGGGAATCACGATGCGCAGCTTGCTGCTCACGGGCGCGTCGGCGGCGTGCGCGGCGCGCGGCCAGAGGGCAGCATGCCCTCCGCCGACTGCTGCGGCCGAGGCCGCGATCCATGCCGAGAAGCTGCGGCGGGAGAGGGGAACGGAAGGCGACTGGGGCATCTTTTTTCCGGTTGTCTGTAGGGCCAACCAGATGATGTCCGCGAAACGCGGCGATCCCGCGCCGCGGCGGGCAGGACAAACCCTGAGGCCCGCGCTCTTCCAGGGCCCTGCTGGAGCCCTTCTTCTTACTGAAACGCCACCTCGTCGAAGCTGCGCAGCTTGCGGCTGTGCAGCCGTGTCGAGCCTTCCGCGCGCAGGATGTCGATGGCCCGCATGCCGATGCGCAGGTGCTGCTCCACGCGTTCGCGGTAGAAGTGGTTGGCCATGCCGGGCAGCTTGATCTCGCCGTGCAGCGGCTTGTCGCTCACGCACAGCAGGGTGCCGTAGGGCACGCGGAAGCGGAAGCCGTTGGCCGCGATGGTCGCGCTTTCCATGTCGAGCGCCACCGCCCGGCTCTGGCTGAAGCGGCGCTGCGGCTGGTTGCCCGGCAGCAGCTCCCAGTTGCGGTTGTCGGTGCTGGCCACGGTGCCGGTGCGCATGATCTTCTTGAGGTCGGGGCCTTCGTAGCGCGTGATGTCGGCCACGGCTTTTTCCAGCGCGAGCTGGATTTCCGACAGCGCCGGAATTGGCACCCACAGCGGCAGCTCCTCGTCGAGCACGTGGTCTTCGCGCACGTAGGCGTGCGCCAGCACGTAGTCGCCGAGCTGCTGCGTGTTGCGCAGGCCGGCGCAGTGGCCCAGCATCATCCAGGCATGCGGGCGCAGCACCGCGATGTGGTCGGTGATGGTCTTGGCATTGGCCGGGCCGACGCCGATGTTGACCATCGTGGTGCCGCTGCAGTCCTCGCGCACCAGGTGGTAGGCCGGCATCTGCGGCAGCCGCGGCGGCGCGGTGCCCTGGCTGCCGTCGAGCAGGTGGCCGTAGGTGCTGCTCGAACCGGCCGGCAGCCCGCGCCGGCGCGTGACCACGTTGCCGGGCTCGATGAAGGCGACGTACTCGCTGTTCTCGTCGGCCATTGCCTCGTGGCCCAGGCGCACGAACTCGTCGATGTAGAACTGGTAGTTGGTGAACAAGACGAAGTTCTGGAACCACTCGGGCGCGGTGCCCGTGTAGTGGCGCAGGCGGTGCAGCGAGTAGTCCACCCGCGCGGCCGTGAACAGCGACAGGGGCTGCGCCTCGCCATCGCGCGCCTCGTAGGTGCCGTTGGCGATGCCGTCGTCCATCACGCCCAGGTCGGGCAGGTCGAACACGTCGCGCATCAGGGCGCGGCGCTCGGCGCTCATGGTGCCTTCGATGTGGTCGTTCTCGGCAAAGGAGAAGTGGATCGGAATGGGCTGCGTGCTGGTGCCCACCTCGAGCTCGACCTGGTGGTTCTCCAGCAGCAGGCGGAACTGGTCGAGGTAGTAGCGCGAGAACAGGTCGGGCCGCGTCAGCGTGGTCTCGTAGCGGCCGGGGCCGGCCACGAAGCCGTAGCTCAGCCCGGCATTGGCAGGCGGCGTGTGGCGCGAGACGGTATGGGTGTGCACCCGCACGAAGGGGTAGCAGGCCCGCACCCGGCCCGGCAGCGCCTCGCCGGCAACGAAGCGCAGCATCGATTCGCGCAGGTGGGCCAGGCCGCCCTGGTAGATGGTCTTGACCTGTTCGAGTGCGGCGGCGGCGTCGGTGAAGCGGGCGGGGGCGACGAAGGTGGGCATGTAGGGCATGCCTGTCATTGTGCAATGGCTGCGGTGTTGGTCGCTGCGTTGTTCGGGGCGCGATCACGCCGACGGGGTGCCTTGCTCCGCGAATGTCCTCCGCCCTTCGGGCTCCCCCTTTATTTCGCTGCGCAAGGCACCCCGCCGTCGTGATCGTTCAGAGCACTGGTTGATCGGCCGCAAACCAGCAGCGTGCCCTCGTGCGCAGGGCATCGGGTGCTCCCCGCAGCGAAATAAAGGAGGAGGGCGAAGCCCGGGGGACATTCGCGGAGGGGAGTACCCGGTGTCCTGCGCACGTACCCCGAATGTCCCCCGCACGGCCTCTCAAGCCAACAGACAGCCCAGCACCTTGCCCAGCATGTCGTTCACATCCGCGGCCTGCACCGCGCCCGGCAGCTCGATATCGCCGTGCATCACGAACACCGGCTTGCCCCACTTGAGCCCCATCGCCATCTCGGACAGCGTGCCCATGTTGCCGCCGATGGCGACCAGGCACACGCCGCTGCGCGCGACGATGCCGTTGCGCATCTCGCCCATGCCTGTGGGAATGGCTACGCTGAGCCATTCGTTGGCGTTGCGGTCGTCGTCCTCAGGCAGGATGCCCACGGCGATGCCGCCGGCTTCCACCGCACCGCGCGAGGCTGCGGCCATCACGCCGCCGCGCCCGCCGCAGACCACCGCCATGCCCGCGCCGGCCAGCGCATGCGCCACGGCATAGGCCGCCTCGCACTCCGCCGGGCCGCCGTCGCCGGGACCGATGATGGCCACCGGCTGGCGGTGGCGCGCCGGCCCCCACTGCTTCTGCGCCAGGCGCGTCAGCGCCTCAGTGACCGGCGCCGACAGCACCGCGCTCGCGCCTTCGCGTAAAGACATCGCCCACTCCCATCACGATCACACACACCACCATCAGCACCAGCGACAAGGCCGCCGCCACCGCGAAATCGGACCCACCGTCGCCGACCTGCGCGAGCAGCATCAGCGGCAGGATGTTGAGCTGCGTGCCCACCAGCGCCAGCGCCGTGCCGTAGGTGCCCATCGCTATCGCGGCCACCATGCAGGCGTTCGACAACACCGAGGGCAGCACCTCGGGCACCAGCGTGTCCCGGAAGGCGCGCGAGCGCGAAGCACCCAGCGTGCGCGCCGCCTGCGCGGGGCGCAGGTCGAGGTTCGCGAACACCGGGTACAGCGACAGCGCCACGCGCGGAATCAGGTAGTAGGCATACGCGAAGCCCAGGCCCGACACGCTGTAGATCCAGCTGCCGATGGCCGCCGGGTCCGCGCCCAGGCCCGCGAGCAGCTGCGTCACGAAGCCCGCGCGCCCGAAGGCCAGGATGAAGCCGTAGGCAATCACCAGCCCCGAGAAGGCGAGCGGCAGCCCCAGCAAGGTCATCATCCATTGGCGCCGCGCCACAGGCTGGCGCGCCAGTTCGATCGCGATGCAGGTGCCCACCAGCGCAGAGATCGCGCCCGCCGCGAGGCCAAGGCCCAGCGTGTTGCGCAGCGCGCCGAGGAACAGCGGATTGCCGAACAGCCGCCCGAACGCGCTGCCGCCTTCGCCGAAGGCTTCGGGCAGCAGCGCCGCGAGCGGCACCGCGAAGAACAGCGCCATGAAGGCCCACGCGGGCCAGGCGCCAAAGCGTCGCATGCTGATTACTTCCCCAACGCAGCCTGGGCCCAGAGCTTGTCGACCTCGGCCTTGCGCTCCGAAGCCTTCACCACGTCGAGCGGGCGGATCTGCGGCGCGGCCGGCATCTTGGCCGCGACATCGGCCGACAGCGGCGTGCCAGGCACGGCGGGGCGCACGAAGCCCTGCGCGAACAACGACTGGCCGGCCTCGCTCATGATGAAGTTGAGCCACAGCTTGCCGGCGTTCGGGTTCGGACCGTTCTTCACGAGGCTGATGGCGTAGGGCGCGGCCACGCTGGCTTCCTTCGGGATCACGACTTCCACCGCGTCGCCCATGCCGTCGACATGCTTGGCCTTGAGGCCGTCGTTCTCGTAACTGATCCACACCGGGATCTCGCCCTTCAGGAACTTGGCATACGGCGTGGTGCCTTCCACGCGCAGCACGTTGCCGGCCGCATGCAGCTTGCCGAGGTAGTCGGTGCCGGGCTGCACGTTGTCGACGCTGCCGCCGTTGGCATATGCCGCTGCGAAGGTCAGAACCTGGCCGATGCCGGTGGAGCGCGGGTCGAGGTAGACCACCGTGCTCTTGAACTCGGGCTTGAGCAGGTCGGCCCAGCCGGTGGGCACGGTCTTCACCAGCTTCTTGTTGACCAGGAAGGCGATGTTGAGCGTGTGGATGGTGAACCAGCGGCCCTCGGCCTCGCGGAACACCGGCGGCAGCTTGTCGAAGTTGACGGGCTTGAAGGGCGCGACCACGTCCTTCTTCGCGGCCTCGACACCCGAGGCGGCGAAGTAGTAGGCAGTGTCGGCCTGCGGGCGGCGCTTGGTCTTCTCGAGCGCGACCACGGTGGCGGCCGAGCCGATGTCGTTGTAGGTCAGCTCGATCTCGGGGTAGCGCTTCTTGAAGGCGGCGAACAGCGACTTCCAGTTGGCCCACTCGGGGCCGGTGTCGAAGGAGACGCACAGGCCTTCCTTCTGCGCCTCGGCATACAGCGCCTTCTCGCCTGCATAGAGCTCGGGGCCGTCGAAGGCGAAGGCGGTGCGGGCCGCGAGCGTGGCCAGCGGCAGTGCGCCGGCGGCCTGGATCAGATGTCTGCGTTGCATGGTGGCTCCTTGGAGGAAAAGATCAGTGGTCGAGTAAACGGAGGTGTTCGGGCGCGATGGCAATGGCTTCGGCGGCCGGCGCGGGCGACTCGGCGAGGAAGGGCTTGGGCGCCCCCTGCACTTCGAAGTCGTAGCGCGTGAGCGCCCCCAGGTAGCGCTGTGCGCCGGTGCGGCCCGCGAGACGGTTCACCGCGTCGGGCGTCGGGTCGGCCCGGATGTGTTCGGGGCGCACCAGCACATGCACCGGGCAGCCGTTGGAGCGGCTGCCCGTCTCGGCGAAGAGCTCGGCAAAGCCCAGGTCCAGCCGGCCCGGCGAGGCCACCTTCGCGGGCAGGATCGTCGAGAGCCCGACGAACTCGGCCACCGCGCGGCTCGCGGGGTTCTCGTAGATGTCGCGTGGCGTGGCGATCTGCAGCAGCCGGCCGTCCTTGAGCATGGCCACGCGGTCGGCCATCACCAGCGCTTCTTCCTGGTCGTGTGTGACGAGCAGCGTGGTGGCGTTGAAGCGCTGCTGAAGGGATCGGATCTGGTCGCGCAGGTGGCCGCGCACGCTGGCGTCGAGCGCCGACAGCGGCTCGTCGAGCAGCAGTGCGCGCGGATCGATGGCCAGCGCGCGCGCCAATGCCACGCGCTGCTGCTGGCCGCCCGAGAGTCGAGCGACCGCGCGCTGCGCGTAGTCGCCGAGCCCCACGATGTCGAGCAGCTCCTGCGCACGCTTGCGGCGCTCGCCAGTACCTACCTTGCGCAGCTTGAGCCCGTAGGCCACGTTGTCGAGCACGCTCAGGTGTGGAAAGAGCGCATAGCTCTGGAACACCATGCCGATGTGGCGCTGGTGCACCGGCGTGCGCGACATGTCGTCGCCGCCGAGCGCAATGCGCCCGGTGTGGCCCGTTTCCAGGCCCGCCACGAGCTTCAGCAAGGTCGACTTGCCCGAGCCGCTCGGACCGATCACCGCGACCAGCTCGCCCGTGCGCACGTCGAGCGATACGTCGTGCAGGCCGTGCGTGCTGCCGGGGTAGTTGTAGCTGACGTTGTCGAGAAGGAGGCTCATGGTCGGTTACGCGCGTTGCTTCACCAGGGAGGAAGAAAGAAGCGCCGACGCGCTCGCCAGCACCAGAAGAATCACCGTGGCCGCGCACGCAAAGCCCGTCGCGCCGTAGAAGGCCTGCAGCAGCACGACCGGGTAGGTGCGGTTCTGGAAACTCGTGAGCAGGTTCGACACGCCGAACTCGCCCACCGATATCGCGGCCACCATCACCAGCCCGCTGATCAGGCTCTGGCGCAGGCTCGGCAGCACGATGCCGGTGAACTGCTGCCAGCCCGAGGCGCCGAGCGTGGCCGCGGCCTGCTCGAGCCGGCCCAGGTCGAGGTGCCGCAGGTCGGTCAGCAGCGTGTTGGTGAGATAGGGCAGCGTGAGGATCGCGTGCGCCGCGATCAGCAGCGGCATCGAGCCCAGCCAGGGCGCGAGGTCGGTGTTGAACACGATCATGTAGCCGAAGGCCAGCGTGATGGCCGGCACCGCCACCGGCGTGGCGCTCACGATCCGCGCTGCCAGGCTGCCGCCGCGCCGCGCGCCGTGGTACAGCGCATAGGCCAGCGGCAGCGCCAGCACGGTGTTGATGGCGCAGGCCGCCATGGCGACCACGAGGCTGCTCACGAAGGCCTTGCGGAACGAGGTGTCGAGCCAGAGGTCGAGATACCACTGCCCGGTGATGCCCGTGGGCAGCAGCGTGTTGGTCCAGTTGCCGCCCGCGCTGCCGACGAGCAGCAGGGCGATGGGCAGCAGCAGGTACAGGCCGTAGATGAGCGAGATGCCGCGAACCAAGGTTGTCTCCAGTGTCATTGGCACCCGGCATACTTTCCGGATGCGCTACTGTCTGCGCCGGCCATGCCGCCGCGATGCTACGAATTCTAGGAAGCACATACGAACTTATGGGTGAAAGTTGGATGACGATGCTTGAGCAATCGGAAAACGTTTTTCACGCAGCTTTCACACAGCGAGGCCATGCATGAAGCGCGACTGTCCCACCATCCAGGAGCTGCTGGCCTTCGACGCGGTGGCGCGCCACCAGAGCATCACGCTCGCGGCCGGCGCCCTGTGCATCACCGTGAGCGCGGTCAGCAAGCAGATCGCCGGGCTCGAAGCTTTCCTCGGCCGCGAACTGCTGCAGAAGAACGGACGCGGCGTGCAGCTGACCCCCCAGGGGCGCGTGTACTGGCAGAAGATTTCGGGTGGGCTGCGAGCGATTGAAACGGCGACCTTCGAGGCGCGCTCCGGCGATGCGGGCGCCGGGCTTCTCACGCTGGCGAGCGTGCCCACCTTCCTCACCAAGTGGCTGATTCCGCGGCTGCCCGCCTTCAGCCAGAAGAGCCGCCACGTGATGCTGAGCTTTAGCCGCCACCTGGAGCCGAGCGACGGCATTCCGGCGGGCGTGGATGCGGCCATCCGCTACGGCCCCGACGGCTGGCCCGGCGTGGTGTCCGAATACATCGCGGGGCGCGAGTTCGTGCTGATCGTGGCGCGCTCGCTGGTCGAAGGGCGGCACCGCATCGCGCAGCCCACCGACATCCTCGGCCACACGCTGCTGCATCACGAAGGCGCGCCGACTGCGTGGCGGCAATGGGCCGCGCAACATGGCGTGCCGGAGGTGCAGACCGTGGCCGGCCCGCGCTTCGCGCAGTACTCCGCGTTGATCCAGGCAGCGCTCAACGGACTGGGCATCGGCCTCGTGCCCAGGCTGCTGGTGCAGGAAGAACTCGCGGAAGGCTCGCTGCTGAGTCCTTGCGGCACGCCGGTGAGCGTGAACCAGGGGCACTATCTCTGCTATCGGCCGGACCGGCTCGACCTGCCGGCGTTCGCGGCTTTCCGCGAATGGCTGCTGCAAGAGGGCGCGGCCTCGCGCGGCGTGGAGGCCGAGGCGTGAAACGGCCATGTTGAGTAACCTCGTGGTCCGAACAGACAACGAAGGACACGATCGATGAAAGTCGCAGTCATGGGCGCCGGCGCAGTCGGCTGCTACTACGGGGCCATGCTGGCGCGCGCCGGACACGAGGTGGTGCTGATCGGACGGCCTTCGCATGTGGAGGCCGTCAACGCCATGGGGCTTCGGCTGGAGACCAAGGCCTTCGACGAATTCGTGAAGGTGGCAGCCAGCACCGAAGCCAGCGCAGTGCACGGCGCCGACCTCGTTCTGTTCTGCGTGAAGTCCACCGACAGCGAATCGGCCGCTGCGCAGATCGGGCCGCACCTGTCGCCTGGCGCGCTGGTGCTCACGCTGCAGAACGGCGTGGACAACGACACGCGCGTGCGCTCGGTGCTTTCGTCGAACGACGTGGCCGCGGCCGTCGTCTACGTGGCGACCGGCATGGCCGGGCCCGGCCACGTGAAGCACAACGGGCGCGGCGAACTGGTGATTGCGCCGTCGCGCCGCAGCGAAGAAGTGGCGCGGCATCTGGTGGCCGCTGGCGTGCCGACGCAGATCTCGGACAACGTGCGCGGCTCGCTGTGGGCCAAGCTGATCCTGAATTGCGCCTACAACGCGCTGTCGGCCATCACGCAGCTGCCGTATGGCGTGCTCGTGAAGGGCTCAGGCGTGACCGACGTGATCCGCGACGTGGTGGCCGAGTGCCTCGCCGTCGCAAAGGCCGAGGGCGTTGTGGTGCCCGGCGACACCGACGCCGCTGTGCGAGGCATCGCGCAGACCATGCCATCTCAGTACTCGTCCACCGCGCAGGACCTCGCGCGCGGCAAGCTCAGCGAGATCGACCACCTCAATGGCCTGGTCGTGCGCCGCGGCGAGGCGCGCGGCGTGCCCACGCCGGCGAACCGCGTGCTGTTCGTGATGGTGAAGCTGCTCGAAGGCAAGCAGCGCTAGCCTGGCATCGGCTCGCGCATCGTCACGAACTCTTCGGCGGCGGTCGGGTGGATGCCGATGGTGCTGTCGAACAGCGCCTTCGTCGCGCCGGCGCGCATCGCCACCGCAAAGCCCTGCACCACTTCGCCCGCGTCCGCGCCTACCATGTGCAGGCCCACCACGCGGTCGGTGGCCTTCTCGACCACCAGCTTCATGAATGTGCGCTCGCTGCGGCCCGACAGCGTGTGGCGCAGCGACTTGAATTCGCTCGAGAACACCGTGACCTCGCCGAACTTCGCGCGCGCTTCGAGTTCGGTGTAGCCGCAGGTGCCGATGTTCGGGTGCGTGAACACGGCCGTGGGAATGAACTCGTAGTCGAGCCGGCGCTTGCCCTTGCCGAAGAGTTCGTCGACCACCACCATCGCCTCGGCCAGCGCCACCGGTGTGAGTTGCACACGGGTGGAGACATCGCCCACCGCGTAGATCGACGGCACCGAGCTGCGGTAGCGGGCGTCGACCGCGATCGCGCCGTTCTCGTCGAGCTTCACGCCCGCCGCCTCGAGACCGAGCCCTTGCGTGTTGGGCACGCGGCCGGTGGCGAAGAGCACCGTGTCGGCCTCGATCTGCTGGCCGCGCGCCAGCGTGACGGCAAGCCCGTGCGGCCCGCGCGTGACCGAGGCGGCTTCGCAGTTCAGCCGCACGTCGACGCCGGCCTTGCCCATCTCGTTCGCAAGGAACTGCCGCACGTCGTCGTCGAAGCCGGTGAGCAGGTGCGCGCGGCGGTGCAGCTGCGTGACCTGGGCGCCGAGGCCGTTGAAGATCGATGCGAACTCGCAGGCGATGTAGCCGCCGCCCACCACCAGCAGGCGCTTGGGGAAGGGGTCGAGGTCGAACATCGCGTCGGAGCTCACGATGTGTTCGCGACCCGGAATGTCGGGCACGTAGGGCGTGCCGCCGGTGGCCACCAGCAGGTGGCGTGCGGTGTGGCGCTTGCCGTCGACTTCCACTGTGTGGGCGTCGGCCAGCTGCGCCCAGCCGGCGATGAGCGTGACGCCCGAGTTCTTCAGCAGCGAGGCATAGATGCCGTTGAGCCGCGTGATCTCCCTGGCACGCTGCGACTTCAGGTGCGCCCAGTCGAACTGCGGCGCGTGGGACAGCTTCCAGCCGTAGCCGGCGGCTTCCTCGAACGATTCAGCGTAGCCGGCCGCATAGCTGTAGAGCTTCTTCGGAATGCAGCCCACGTTGACGCAGGTGCCGCCGAGTTCGGCGGCCTCGGCCAGCCCGACGCGGGCGCCCGTCTGCGCCGCCATGCGCGCGGCGCGAACGCCGCCGCTGCCGCCGCCGATGACGAAGAAATCGAAGTCGAATGTGGGCATGAAAGGCTCCTTGGCCGCCGACTGTAGCGGCAGGCCGAAGGAAGCGCTTTCGGCGGGACTTGCGCGGCGGCTGGCGTTCAGCGCGAGTCCGGCGAGGTCCAGAGCCTGCGCGGATCGTCGCTGCGCTGGCCTTGCGGCTGCTGCTGCTGCGCTGGCGCGATGCCGCGCTGCTGCTGGATCGCGCGCAACTGAGCCTCCTGTGCCTGGCGCATCGCGTTCTGCTGGGCCTGAAGCTGGGCTTGCGCCTGCTGCTGCGCCTGTGCGGCGCGCAATTGCATTTCCTGTTGCTGGCGAAGCTGCTGTTGTTGTTGCTGGGCCTGCTGTTGGGCCGCGCGTTGCTGCTGCAGCTGCATCTGTTGCTGTTGTTGAAGCAGCTGTTGCTGCTGCTGGGCTTGCGCTTGCGCCGCGCGCTGCTGCATTTCCTGTTGCTGGCGCAGCGCTTGTTGCTGTTGTTGTTGTTGCTGTTGCTGTTGCTGTTGCTGTTGCTGTTGCTGTTGCCAGCGTTCCTGTTCGCCGCGCTGGCGCCCGTCCTGTTGGGCCCGCCAATCCTGCTGCTGGCGCCATTCCTGTTGCGGACGCCCGCCCTGCTGGCGCTGCCATTCCATCTGCTGTCGTTGCTGCAACTGTTGCTGCTGCTGCGCCTGCTGGAGCTGGATCTGCTGCTGCCGCGCCATCAGCGCCGCCGCCGGCGGGACCACTGCGGCGGGCCGGCCGAAGCCGCCGCCGAAGCCGTTGATCGAGACGCCCGGCGTGGGAGCCACCGGCACGCGCGCGAAGCGGTCGTCCGGCAGCCGCACGAGGTCACGACGGCCGAAGGGGCCGCGGCCGAAGCGGTCGGCGGGCAGCACGGTCACGGCGCCCGGCATCTGCTGGTTGGCATAGAAGTCGTTGCGCGGCCCGGCCTGACGGTTGTAGATGGCCATGCGGTTCACCTGGTCCACATAGCGCTGGCTCGCGTGGTAGCCGGGGCGCCATTGCTCGCCCGGGGCCAGCGGGAACCAGCCCACGCCGCTGCGGCCGTTGCCGATCTGGACGCCCGCGTTCGCACCGCCGCCCACGAAGCCGACCAGCGCCGGCGAATACACCGGCCGGCCGCTCGTCCGCCCCGGCACCCAGCCCCAGCGCGAACCCACGCGCGCCCAGCGGCCGTAATGGAAGGGCGCGAAACCCCAAGGCGCGGCATCGACCCAGGTCAGGCCCCACGGTGCGACGTTGACCCACTGGCCGTCGCGGTACGGCGCCCAGTCGGCATCGACGTTGCGCGGGAACCAGACGTCGCCGTACGTGGCGTCGTTCTGCCAGTCGCCGTAGTTGTCGAGCTGCAGGTAGCCGACCACCTCGCGCGACACGTAGCGCGCCGAGATCGACTGGTCCTCGATGCGGTTGCGCTCGGCCACCCAGGCGTCGAAGCCGCCAGCCTGCGACGGCGCACCGCCCACGACCGCGAGGTCGCGGCCCGACACGGTGAGCTGCTGGCGCGCGCCCAGCGACTGCGATTGGCCGTTCTCGCCGTAGAGCGTGGCGCGGCCCGAGGCCACGGCCACCCAGGTGGTGCCGGCAGCCGGATCGGAGGCGATGCGGTATTCACCCGGCGCGTCGATCACCACCGCGAGGTTGCCGGTGTGGACCTCGAAGCGCTGGCCTGCCAGTTCGTCGCGCACGCGCAGCTGCAGGTTGCCCTGGTTCGAGGTGATGCGTGCCGTGTCGTCGTCGAGCTCGGAGAACTCCACGTGCGTCTGCCCGTCGAGCCGCAGGGCTGCCGAGCCGATGTACACCTCGGCGCGGGCGTTGCGGTCGGTCCAGAGGCGGTCGCCGCTGGTAATGGGGCGGTTGGGCTGCGCGTCGTACCAGCTGTCGTCGCCGGCCGGCGCGAAGCTGATGGTGCCCTGGTGGAAGTTGAGACGGGCCACGCGGCCCGGCGGGTCCTCCTGGGCGCTGGCTGCGAGACCGACGCACAGCATGGCCAGGCCGAGCAGCCAGCGGCGCAGCGCGGCGGAATGCATGGAAATGGCGGATGGGTTCATGGCGTGTTCTCCCCAGTCGTTGGGACGATGCGAAAGCGCTGAATTTGTAACGCGCGAGAATCCGCTGCCGCTGTCATCGCCAACCCGCTGCTTGGTGAAGCGCGCGTGCATTCGGAAACCGGCTGTAAGGAAGAAATCTCCATGAAAAACCAGGATCGCGCACGCCCCACGGGCGCCATGCGCTCCGAAACTGATAGCTTGATCGCGCTGTGCGCAGCGCTCGCCATGGTTCTGGCGGCCGTGCCCGCCGCGGCCCAGCTGGCACGCAAGCCCTCGTACTACCAGCAGCAGAACCAGCCGCTGCCCGAAGGCCCGGCCGCGCAGCTCGCGCCACGCCCTGCGGTGCCGTCGTCATTGCCCGCGCTGCGCAGCCAGGGCGACTTCGACCAGCTGGCGCGCGTCTACGACGCCGGCACGCCGATGCAGCTTGCGCACGTGCTGTTCGCCGTCGATCGGCAGGCGAAGCCGGCGCGCATGTACTACATCGACACGCCTCGCTACCAGCTGCACGTGCGCTTCCTGCGCGACACCCGGCTCACGCCGAACACGATCAAGCGCGAGATCGACCGCAACTACCTCGTGCCCGACCGCCGCTTCCTGTTCGGCACGCTGAGCTGGCAACAGAACATCGGCACCTTCACCTACGAGTTCTGGGAGGGCGACCGGCTCACTGCGCCGCTGCTGCGGCAGGCCGACGCGCAGGTCAAGGCGAGCTTCTTCTCGCCCGTGAAGTTCAAGACCAACTCCACGCTGCACGAACGCGTGGCGAAGGAAGCCGGCATCGACTTCGTGAGCCAGGAGGCGCTGATCCGCGAGCAGCCTTTTCTGCCGATGAACCTCGGCACCGCCACCGGACGCGTGCGCATCGTGGAAGATGAATCCGGCATCAACGCACTTTTGCCCGACGACATCGCCGTGCTGCGGCAGGTGCCGATCAGCCTGCCGCCGGTGGCGGGCGTGCTGACCGAGCGGCCGTCGACCGCGCTGTCGCACGTCAACCTGCTGGCCAAGGGCTGGGGCATTCCAAACGCCTATGTGCGCGATGCCGCCACGGTGCTGAAGGCGCACGCGGGCCAGTGGGTGGCGCTGAAGGTGGCGGCCTCGGGCTACCAGGTGCGCCGCCTCGCGCCCGAAGAGATCGCCGCCCTGCCGCCGCGCGCCGTGCGCACCGCCGCCACCGGCGCGACGCCCGGCAGCGCGCGCGCCATCAGGCCCGACCTGCGCGAAACCCGTCTGCTGCCGCTGGCCTCGCTGCGCGCGCGCAACAACGCCCAGTGCGGCACCAAGGCCGCGAACCTCGGCGCCATGCTGGCCGCGCACATTCCGGGCACTTCGGTGCCCGACGGCTTCTGCATTCCGTTCGCGCACTACGACCGCTTCATGCGCGCCAACGGCCTGGCCGAACGCATCGCGCGCATGCAGCAGCAGCCGGGCTTCGCGAGCGATCCGAAGGCCCGGCAGAAGGCGCTGGCGCAGCTGCGCGACGAGATCGTGCAATGGCCCGTCGATGCCGCCACCGCCGCCGCATGGCGCGCCGCGTGGCAGTCGCAACTGGGCGGTGGCGGCGTGTTCGTGCGCAGCTCGTCCAACTCCGAAGACCTGCCCGGCTTCAGCGGCGCGGGGCTCTACACCACCGTGCCCAACGTGAAGACCGGCGACGCGCTCGAAGTGGCCGTGAAAAAGGTCTGGGCCTCGGTCTTCAACCCCGAGGCCTGGGAGGCTCGCAGCGCCGCGGGCTTCGGCGCCGAATCGGTGCTGATGGGGGTGTTCGTGCAGACCGCCATCGACTCGACCAACGCCGGCGTGATGATCACGCGCGACCCGTTCGACGCGGGGCATCCGCACGTCACCTACATCTCGGCCAAGCGCGGCATCGGCATCCGCGTGGTCGAGGGGCAGCGGGTGGCGGAGCAGGTGATGTATTCGAGCTGGTCGAAGGCGATCCAGGTGCTGAGCCGTTCGGCCGAAGAAACGTCGCTGCAGCTCGACAAGGAAGGCGGCGTGAAGGAAGTGCCGGTGGAGGTGGGCCGCAACGTGCTGACCGACGAGCTGGTGGTGCGCCTCGCCAACGTGGGCGCAGCGGTGAAGCGCACCTTCAATGCGGTGGACCAGGACATCGAGTGGGCGACGGTGGGCGACCGCATCGTGCTGCTGCAGGCGCGGCCGTACGTGGAGCGGCGGCGCTGAGCCTTCACTCCGGGGCGGCCGCGCTTCGATGGACCGGAAGGGTGTTCAGCGGAATGCGCAGGTAGGCCACCCCGTTGTCGTCGGGCGGCGGAAATCGCCCGGCGCGCACGTTGACCTGTATCGACGGCAGGATCAGCGTCGGCACGTCGAGCGTGGCGTCGCGCGCGGTGCGCATGCGCACGAATTCTTCTTCGCCGATGCCGTCGCGCACGTGGATGTTGTGGGCGCGCTGTTCCGCGACGCTGCTCTGCCAGCGGGGCTCGCGCGTGGCGGGCGGATAGTCGTGGCAGACGTACACGGTCGTCTCGGGCGGCAGGGCGAGCAGCCGGTGCATCGAGCGGTAGAGCTGGCGCGCATCGCCGCCTGGAAAATCGGCGCGCGCGCTGCCCAGGTCGGGCATGAAAAGCGTGTCGCCGACGAAGACCGCGCCGTCCACGAGGTATGCCATGTCGGCCGGCGTGTGGCCGGGCACCAGGAGCGCGACCGCCTCGGCGTCGCCGATGCGGAAGGACTCGCCGTCCTTGAAGAGATGGTCGAACTGGCTGCCGTCGGGCAGGAAGTCGCGCTCCAGGTTGTAGAGCGTGCGGAAGGTGGCCTGCACCGTGCGGATGTGTTCGCCGATGGCGATGCGGCCGCCGGCCTGCGACTGCACATGGCGCGCGCCCGAGAGGTGGTCGGCATGCGCGTGGGTCTCCAGGATCCAGTCGACCTGTAGCGCCTGCGCGCGCACATAGGCCAGCAGGCGATCGGCGGAGGCGGTGCTGGTGTGGCCGGACTTGAAGTCGTACTCCAGCACCGGATCGATGATCGCGGCGCGCTTCGTGGCGTGATCCCAGATCACGTAGGACACCGTGCCCGTCACGGGATCGAAGAATGCCTGGGTGGTGGTGTGGCGGGGCGCGGCGGTCGTCGTCATGGGCACTCCTTCAGTCAAGCTGTTGATATTATATGAATTGATATAATATTGGTGAACTAACCGACATTGCCCTCCATGAAGGCTTCCACCCTCGTCATCGATCCCGAAGTGCTGCGCGGCGGTGCCCGCCAGGCGGTCGCGGTGCTCAAGCTGCTGGCCAACGAAGACCGGCTGCTGCTGCTGTGCCAGCTCTCGCAGGGCGAGATGTGCGTGAGCGACCTCGAAAGCGCGCTGGGCATCCGCCAGCCCACCTTGTCGCAGCAACTCTCGGTGCTGCGCGCGGAAGGCGTGGTCAGCACCCGCCGCGAGGGAAAGAACATCTACTACAGCGTCGCCGATGCCGCGCTGCTCGACATTCTCGCGGTGCTCTACCGTCTCTACTGCCCGAAGGAAGATTGAAGATGCCCGCCATCGACTGGCCCCATTTCACGCCATGGACCGCGTTGGCCGGCGGCGTTCTCATCGGCATCGCCGCGGCGATGTTCGTGCTGCTCAACGGGCGCATCGCGGGCATCAGCGGCGTGCTGGGCGGCTTGCTGCGCCCCGCGAAGGGCGACGTGGCCTGGCGCGCGGCCTTCGTGCTCGGGCTGGTCGGTGCACCCGCCGCCTATGGGCTGTTCGCCGTGCTGCCCGCGGCACGGATCGACGCCGGCTACGGCGCGCTCGCACTGGCCGGCCTGCTGGTGGGCGTGGGCACGCGTTACGGTGCGGGTTGCACCAGCGGCCACGGCGTGTGCGGCGTGGCGCGGCTGTCGCCGCGCTCGCTGGCCGCCACCGGGGTTTTCATGGCAGCCGGATTCGCCACGGTGTTCGTGGCGCGCCATCTGTTCAACCTGTGATGAAGGAGCGATTCGCCCTCATGCCGACCGTCATCGCCTCCCTGCTCGCCGGCCTGGTCTTCGGGCTCGGCCTCATCGTCTCCGGCATGGCCAATCCGGCCAAGGTGCTCGGTTTTCTCGACCTTGCCGGCGCCTGGGACCCCTCGCTCGCATTCGTGATGGGCGGGGCGGTGGCCGTGAGCGCCGTCGCCTTCCTGTTCGCGCGCCGGCGCAAGCTGTCGCTGCTCGGCGCGCCGGTCATGCTGTCCACCGCGCGCCGGATCGACCGTCGCCTCGTCGGCGGCAGCCTGCTGTTCGGCGTCGGCTGGGGCATCGCGGGCTTCTGCCCGGGGCCTGCGCTGGTCTCGCTCGGCACGGGCGAGTTCAAGGCCGTGGTCTTCGTGGGCGCCATGCTGCTGGGCATGGGCCTGTTCGAGCTGATTGAACTGATGAGAATTCCAGTGATTGAAAACCGCGTCGCAGAAAAGGAAGCAAGGAAATGACCGAATCCGTGGAAAACAAGGGCTATGCCGGCGACGTGACGCCCGAGCAGGCGGCGCAGTGGATGGCCAGCGGCGAGGCCGTGCTGGTCGACGTGCGCACCGACGCCGAGCGCGAATGGGTCGGCTACGTACCCGGCGCCGTGCCGCTGGCCTGGAAGCAGTGGCCGGGCATGGCGATGAACCCCGCGTTCGACGACGGCATCCGTGCAGCCGCCGAAGGCAAGAAGAAGCTGGTGCTGCTGTGCCGCAGCGGCGTGCGCTCCATCGCGGCTGCCAAGCGCGCGACCGAACTGGGCGCGGAGGCTTACAACATCCTCGAAGGCTTCGAGGGGAATCCGAACGACCAGGGGCACCGTGGGCTCATCGGCGGCTGGCGCAAGCGCGGGTTGCCCTGGAAGCAGAACTGAGTCGTTCGGGGGGCGATCACGCCGACGGGGTACCTTGCTCCGCGAATGTCCTCCGGCCTTCGGCCTCCCCCTTTATTTCGCTGCGCAAGGCACCCCATCGGCGTGATCGATGGGCACAGCGGTCGAACCGCCGGCACAAGCAGAGCGTTCATGTGCGAATGGCACCGGGTGCTCCCCGCAGCGAAATAAAGGAGGAGGGCGAAGCCCGGGGGACATTCGCGGAGGGGAGTACCCGGTGTCATTCGCACGCCCCCCGAAAGAAGCAAAAAGGCCCGCCGATTCCTCGGCAGGCCTCGAGACTGCCCGCTTCGAGCGCCAGTTCAGAGCGGCGGAATGCGCAGCTTCTGCCCCGGATAGATCTTGTCCGGGCTGCTCAGCATCGGCTTGTTCGCCTCGAAGATCGCGTTGTACTTGTTCGCATCGCCGTAATACTTCTTCGAGATGGCCGAGAGCGTGTCGCCCTTCACCACGTCGTGGTACTGCGCGGGCGGCGCGGCCGGTGCGACGAGGTTGTTCTCGACGCTCGTCACGTTCGCCACGTTGCCTGCTGCCAGCGAGGCTTTTTCGCTGGCCTCCTGCGAGGGCGCCTGGCCCGCGAGGGTGACCACGCCGCTGCTCGCCGTATAGGTCACCTGGAGCCCGGTGAGGCCGAGGTTCTGTGTCTCGATGTAGGTCTTGATGGCCGCGGCGGCGGCCTGGTTGGCGTCCGGCGTGGCGGCCTGCGCCGACGAACCGCCGAACAGCTTTTCACCCGCCTCCTTGATGAAACTGAGCAAACCCATGGTGTTCTCCTTGTGCCGTGGTTGGTGGATGGGCCTGCCAATTTACCGGCGCGACGGGGCAGCGCCGCGTAGGCCCATGCCGCGTGTCGACGGGGTGCCAGCAGGAATAACGACAAAGTCGCAATAATCCCGCGCATGCCATCCCCCTTCCTCGCCATCGACATCGGCAACACCCGCCTCAAATGGGCGCTCTACGATTCGGCCCGCCCCGGTGCCGAGCTGCAGGCGCACGGCGCCGAATTCCTCGACCACATCGAACGGCTGGCCGACGGCCCCTGGGCCGACCTGCCGGCGCCCGGTTCCATGCTGGGCTGCGTGGTGGCCGGGGACGCGGTGCGCCGGCGCGCCGAGGAACAGATCGTCGAGCGTTTCGACTGCGCGCCGCGCTGGGTGATGTCCAGCGCGGGCGAGGCCGGCATCGTGAACGGCTACGACCATCCCACCCGCCTGGGCGCCGACCGCTTCGTGGCGATGATCGGTGCGCGCCACCGCATGCTGGCCGCAAGGCCGGGGCAGCCGCCGCGGCCCATGGTGGTGGTGATGATCGGCACCGCCGTGACCGTCGAGGCGATCGACGCGGACGGCAGGTTCCTCGGCGGCCTGATCCTGCCGGGCCACGGCATCATGCTGCGCGCGCTGGAGTCGGGCACGGCCGGGCTGCACGTGCCGACCGGCGAGGTGCGCGAATTCCCTACCAACACCAGCGATGCGCTGACCAGCGGCGGCACCTACGCCATCGCCGGCGCGGTCGAGCGCATGGTGCAGCACGTGCGCTCGCACTGCGGCGCCGATCCGGCCTGCTACATGACGGGCGGCGCAGGCTGGAAGATGGCGCCCGTCATGAACGGCCACTTCGAGCTGGTCGAGAGCCTGATCATGGACGGGCTGCTCGTGATTGCCCGGGAGCGGGCGGCGGCCTAGAAAAAAAGAGAAGCGGCTCAGGGGCGCATCAGCGCCTCGGCCACAGCATGGAACGCCGGCAGCGTGAGCGGGTCGTTGCCCGCATTGCCCGCCACCGGATGCGCCGCGTAGCGCACGATCACCACCTCGGCCTTCGGGTCCACGTAGATGCTCTGGCCGTGGATGCCGCGCGCCATGTAGGCACCGTGCGGGTTGTGCGACACCCACCACATGTCGCGGTACGACCAGCCCTTGAGCAGCGGATAGCCGGCCTTCACGAACTTCGCCGGGTCGCCGCCGCGCTGGATGTCTTCCACCACCGCCTTCGGAATGGCCTGCTGCCCGTTGGAGGCGCGCCCGCCGTTGCGCATGGTCTCGCCGAAGCGCGCGAGGTCGCGCAGCACGGTGTTGAGGCCGCCGCCGCCCGACTCGGTGCCGATGCGGTCGACCATGAAGTAGGCGTCCTGCTCGGCGCCGATGCGGCGCCAGATCTTCTCGCTCAGCAGGTCGGCCAGCGACTGGTTGCTGGCGCGGCGAAGAATCCAGGCCAGCACCTCGGCGTTGACGGTCTTGTAGGCGAAGGCGTCGCCATGCTCGCCTTCCTTCTTCAGCGTGACGAGGAATTCGTAGAACGACTTGGGTCCGGTGTAGTTCTGGCCCTGCGTGAGCATGCCGCCGGCACGGGCGTAGTCCCAGATCTCGGCCTTCGGGTCGGCGTAGTTCTCGGAGTAGTGCACGCCGACGGTCATGTCCATCACCTGGCGCACGGTGGCGTCGCTGTACGCCGTGTCCTTCAGTTCGGGGATGTACTTGGTGACGGGCGCGGCGGGGTCGAGCTTGCCTTCGTCCGCGAGGATGGCGGCCAGCGTGCCCACGAAGGACTTGGTGACCGACATCGCGATGTGCGGGCGCTCGGGCGTGAGCGCGCCGAAGTACTTCTCATAGACCACCTTGCCGCGGTGCATCACGAGGATGCCGTCGGTGTAGGTGCCGGAGATCATCTGCGCGAAGTTCAGCGTCTGGTCGCTGCCTGCACTTCCAAGAGGCTTGAACGTCACGGCTTCGATCTGGACGGGCGACGTGGCCGCCGGCAGCGGGCTCGCCGCGCCACTGCCGCGCCACACGTTGGCCGTGGGCACGGTCTCGCGCACGTGCGAGAAGCTCCAGCGCGTGCGCGGAAACGCGCCACCGGCCGGGTTGTCGAAGGTGATGAGCTTGTCGGGCGCGGGCGGGAAGCCCTTCATCCAGCCCAGCGCGTCGACCGAGGTGGCCGCGGGGTCGGGCAGCGCGGCGGGCGCGGGTGTCTGGGCGGAGGTGGTGTTCACTGCGAGCAGGGTGACGGCGGCGGCGAGCGCCGTGCGAATGAAAAGGGACATGGTGAGGTCGGTGAAGGTGATCAACGGCCGCTGAAGCGCGCCGGCCGGCGTTCGACGAAAGAGCGCACGCCCTCGGCGGCGTCCTCGCTGTTCGACAGGCGCTTCTGCGTCTCGATGAACTCCGACACCGCGGCCAGCGGCCCGTGCTCGATGGCCTTCAGCACGTTGAGCCGCGTGGCCACCACCGCCAGCGGCGCCTGGGCGGCGATGCGCTGCGCAATGGCCAGCGCCGCGTCGAGCTCCTGGCCGGCCGGCACCACCTTCTGCACGAAGTTGAGGCGATAGGCCTCGGCGCTGTCGAACTCGTCGGCCGTGAGCAGGTGCAGCATCGCGTTGCCCAGGCCGGCGCGTTCGGCCATGCGCAGCGTGGCGCCCCCCGTGGCCATGATGCCGCGCTGCACCTCCATCTGCGAAAAGCGGCAGTCGTCGGCCGCCACCACGATGTCGGCGCCCAGCATCAGCTCGATGCCGACGGTGAAGCAGATGCCCTTCACGGCAGCCACCATCGGCTTGGTGCGGCGGCGGTAGCCTTCGAGCCCGAAGTCGTGCGGCTCGACCAGGCCCTGCGGGACCGCCTTCTCGCCACGCTTCATGTACTCGGCCACCGCCGGCAGGTCGAGGCCCGCCGTGAAGTGGTCGCCGAAGGCATGCAGCACGCCCACGCGCAGGTTCGGGTCGTCGTCGAGCCGGGTGTAGGCCTCGGCCAGCTGCCTGAACATCGGCGGCGTCCAGCCGTTGCGCTTGGCGGGGCGGTTGATGCCGATCAGCAGCACGTGGCCGAGCACTTCGGTGTCGATGCAGCCTTCGGCTGGCGGGGTGGTGGGGGTCGCAGTCATCGGTCTTGTCTCCGTGTTGTTGTTATGGCTCTGCGGCTCAGTAGGTGTACACGCCGCGGCCCGTCTTGCGGCCCAGCTGGCCGGCCGCGACCATTTCCTTCAGCAGCGGGCAGGGGCGGTACTTGGAGTCGCCGAACTGCTCCAGGTACACCTCCATCACGGCCAGGCACACGTCCAGGCCGATCATGTCGGCCAGCGCCAGCGGCCCGATGGGCTGGTTGCAGCCCAGCTTCATGCCGGCGTCGATGTCTTCCGCCGTGGCGATGCCCTCGGCCAGCACGAAGAAGGCCTCGTTGATCATCGGCACCAGGATGCGGTTGACCACGAAGCCCGGCGCGTTCTTCACGGTGATGGGCGACTTGCCCAGGCGCTCGGCCAGCGCCTTCACCGCGTCGTGCGTGGCGTCGCTCGTGAGGTAACCGCGGATCAGCTCCACCAGCGCCATCATCGGCACCGGGTTGAAGAAGTGCATGCCGATGAAGCGGTCGGGGCGCGAGGTGGCGGCCGCGAGCTGGGTGATCGAGATCGACGAGGTATTCGACGCAATGATCACCTCGGGTGCCAGCATGTCGTCGACCTGCTTGAGGATCTTGAGCTTGAGCGCGTGGTTCTCGGTGGCCGCCTCGATGACCAGCTGGGCGCTCTTCAGGTCGTCGTAGTTGGTCGAGCCCTTGATGAGCGCCAGCGCGGCGGTCTTTTGCTCGGCGGTGAGCTTCTCTTTCTTGATCAGGCGGTCGAGGCTGCCCGACACCGTGGCCAGGCCCTTGTCGACGGCCGCCTGGGCGATGTCGACCATCACCACGTTCACTCCGGCCACCGCGCAGGCCTGCGCGATGCCGTTGCCCATCGTTCCGGCGCCGATGATGCCGACAGTCTGAATAGCCATGAGAAAACTCCTTGAGAGAAAACAAAAAGAAGGGTGCGCGAGGCTGGCGCCGCGGCGAAAACTTCGATTGTGAAGCAGCCCCAGGGCCGCGCCGTTGCCGCGTGCGACACGGGTGGCCCGCCGGTGGCTTACAGTGCGGCGGTTGCATTTTTCGCTCTTCCCCCGCTCTTTCGACCTCCGACCATGACCACCCTCGGCACCCCCCTTTCCCCCTCGGCAACCCGCGTGATGCTTCTCGGCTCCGGCGAACTCGGCAAGGAGGTGCTGATCGCCCTGCAGCGCCTCGGCGTCGAGACTATTGCGGTCGACCGCTACGAGAACGCGCCCGGCCAGCAGGTGGCGCACCACGCGCGCACCATCACCATGAGCGACCCCGAGCAACTCAAGGCGCTGATCGAGGCCGAGAAGCCCACGCTGGTGGTGCCCGAGATCGAGGCCATCGCCACGCCGATGCTCCAGCAGCTCGAAGATGCGGGTGTGGTGCGCGTGATTCCCACCGCGCGCGCCGCCCGCCTGACCATGGACCGCGAAGGCATCCGCCGCTTGGCCGCCGAGACGCTGGGTGTGCCCACCAGCCCCTACAAGTTCTGCGACTCGCTGGCCGAACTGCAGGCGGCCATCGACGGCGGCATCGGCTACCCCTGCATCGTCAAGCCCGTGATGAGCAGCTCCGGCAAGGGCCAGAGCAAGATCGACGGCCCGGCCGACGTGCAGAAGGCCTGGGACTACGCCATGGCCGGCGGCCGCGTGAGCCACGGCCGCGTGATCGTCGAGGGCTTCATCGACTTCGACTACGAGATCACACTGCTGACCGTGCGCGCCAAGGACGCGTCCGGCGCGGTGCAGACCCAGTTCTGCGACCCCATCGGCCATGTGCAGGTGAGCGGCGACTACGTCGAAAGCTGGCAGCCGCACCCCATGGCGCCCGCCGCGCTGCAGAAGGCGCAGCAGATCGCGCAGGCCGTCACGGCCGACCTCGGCGGCCAGGGCCTGTTCGGCGTCGAGCTGTTCGTGAAGGGCGACGAAGTCTGGTTCAGCGAAGTCAGCCCCCGCCCGCACGACACTGGCATGGTCACCATGGCCACGCAGTGGCAGAACGAGTTCGAGCTGCATGCGCGCGCCATCCTCGGCCTGCCGGTCGACACCTCGCTCAAGAGCCCGGGCGCAAGCGCCGTGATCTACGGCGGCGTCGACGCCACCGGCATCGCCTTCGACGGTGTGGCCGAGGCCTTGCAGGTGCCGGGCAGCGACATCCGCCTGTTCGGCAAGCCCGAGAGCTTCACCAAGCGCCGCATGGGCGTGGCGCTGGTGCACGCGGCCGACACCGACACGGCCCGCAAGCTGGCCAAGGAAGCCGCTTCCCGCGTAAAGCCGCGCAAGGCGTAGCCAGTTTCCGCAAGCCGCGCCGCAAGGGCGCGGGCATGGTGCGGGGGCTTGCCAGGCCGGTCGAGGGGCGGGTGCGTGCGGATACCGCGCGAGCCCGATGCCTTCCACACTGGACGCTCGCAACGATCCACCGGAGACACCATGCTGCATCCCCAGGCGCGCGCCCTGCTCGACTTCATCGAGGCGCGCGGCATTCCGCCGACGCACACCCTGTCGCCCGCCGACGCGCGGACCTTCTATCGCGAGCGCCGCACCACCACGCAGCCGCTGCCGCCCGAAGTGGCCGAGGTGCGCGACCTCGCCGCCGACGGCCCGCACGGCACCATCCCGGTGCGCCTCTACCGGCCGATGGGCTCTGGCGCGGGGCCGCTGCCGGTGCTGGTGTACTACCACGGCGGCGGTTGGGTCATCGGCGACCTCGACACGCACGACGTGCTGTGCCGCGAGCTGGCCAACGGCGCCGGCTGCGCCGTGGTCGCGGTCGACTACCGCATGGGCCCGGAGCACCGCTTTCCCGCGGCGGTGGACGACGTGCTCGCCGCCACCCGCTGGGTGCGCCGCGAGGCCGCCGCGCTGGGGCTCGATGCGAGCCGCCTCGCAGTGGGCGGCGACAGCGCTGGCGGCAACCTCGCGGCCGTGGTGTCGATCGCGGCGCGCAATGCGGGCGACCTGCCCATCGTCTACCAGCTGCTGATCTACCCGGCAACCGACATGCGGCGCAGCCACGCATCGCACCAGAGCAACGGGCAGGGCTACCTGCTGACGGCGGACACCATCCGCTACTTCCACGACCACTACATCACCGACCCGAAGCACGACCTCGACTGGCGCGCCTCGCCGCTGCTGCACCCCGAACTCTCGAAGCTGCCGCCCGCGCTGGTGCTCACCGCCGGCTACGACCCGCTGCGCGACGAGGGACTGGCCTATGCAGAGGCACTGACCGCCGCGGGCAACCGCGCGATGTACGTCTGCTTCGAGCGCCAGATCCACGGCTTCGTGCCAATGGGCAAGGTGCTCGACGAGGCCAACACGGCAGTCGCGCTGTGTGCCGCCGAACTGCGCCGCGCCTTCGCGCAGGCCTAGGGAAAGTCCCCGCGCAAATGGACATCGCGCAAACGGCTCGCGCCGCTACGATCCAGCGAACAAGACGCCATCCACCGGTTGGCAGTCCACCGATGCAGGAGACAAACACCATGCAGCGAACGAGGACGACGCCGTCCGCAAGCGGTGCCGCACGGCAGGGCGAACGCCTCATGTGGCTCACGCCGCAGCGCGTGTTCTACGCCGGGCTGCTCGGTGCGGCCGCCGAGCGCACGATGGGCGGGCACGGCGTGTACCTGTCGCCCGCGGGCGTGCCGCCGATCCGCATCCGCATCGGCGGCGGCGCCTGGCAGGCGGGCGAGCTGATCGTGGTGCCGCCGCAGGTGCCGCACCATGTCGAGAGCGAGCATCCGCTGATCTTCAACCTGTTGATCGAATCGGAATCGGTCGACCCCGCGCGCTTGCCGGCGTTCATGCAGCACTGCGGCCCGGTCGATGCGCCCGCCTTCGCGCAGCGTGTGCGCGAGGTCCACGCGCACCTGCTCGCGGCCTCGGGCCGCGGCTCGGAATTCGACGGCTTCGATTTCGATGCGCTGTTCTTCGGCGAGGCGCTTGCGCCGCGACCGATCGACGCGCGCATCCGCAAGGTCATCGACACCCTCGTCGCCGACCCCGCGGCGCCCGCCTCGGCCGAGGACTGCGCGGCCTCGGTGCACCTGTCGTTCTCGCGCTTCCTGCATCTGTTCAAGCAGGAGACCGGCATGGCGTTTCGCGCCTTCCGGGCCTGGAAGCGCGCGCGCAGCCTGCTGCGCTACGTGCGCCAGACCGGCACGCTGACCGACATCGCGCTGGACACCGGCTACCCCGACTCGACGCACTTCAGCCATTCGATCCGCCAGGTCTACGGCCTCAAGCCCAGCGACATCGTGGCCGGATCGCGCCGCCTCGCGCTGCACGACGCGGCGGGCAGCTTCAGGCAGTAGGCGCGACGAGGCCCCATGCAGATCCTCCAACTCCTGCTGTCGGGCATTGCGCAAGGTTGCATCTACGGCCTGATCGCGCTGGGCTTCGTGCTGATCTACAAGGCCACCGAAACCGTGAGCTTCGCGCAGGGCGACCTGATGATGCTCGGGGCCTTCGGTGCGTTCGCGGGCATGTCGCTGTTCGGCCTGCCGTTCTGGCTCGCGGCCATCCTTGCCGTGGTGGCGATGGCGGCTTTCGGCGTGCTGCTCGAACTGGTGGTGATCCGGCCGATCCTCGGGCAACCGCAGTTCTCCATCGTGATGCTCACGATCGGCATCGCCTACGTGGCGCGCGGGCTCATCACCATGGTGCCGGGCATCGGCACCGACACCCACACGCTTCCCGTGCCCTACAAGGACCAGATCTGGAAACTGGGCGAGCTGGTGGTCAACCTCGAGCAGCTCGCGATCATCGTCGCCACAGCCATCCTTTGCGCCCTGCTGTTCGCGATGTTCCGCTACAGCAAGCTCGGCATCGCGATGCAGGCCTCGTCGCAGAACCAGCTGGCGGCCTACTACATGGGCATTCCGGTGAAGCGGCTCAATGGGCTGGTGTGGGGCCTGGCGGCGGCGGTCGCGGCCATCGCGGGCATGCTGCTCGCGCCCATCACCTTCGTGCACGCGAACATGGGCTTCATCGGGCTCAAGGCCTTTCCGGCGGCGGTGGTGGGCGGTTTCGGCAGCCTGCCGGGTGCCATCGTCGGCGGGCTGGTCATCGGCATCGTCGAGTCGTTCGCGGGCTTCTATCTGCCCGATGGATTCAAGGACACGGCGCCGTACATCGTGGTACTGCTGATGCTCATGATCAAGCCGAACGGTCTGTTCGGCGAGAAGCTGCGCAAGAAAGTTTGATTGTTCATGCGCTTCATTTTCAAGACCAGCTACGACCAGGACATCCGCCTCGCGCGGCATGGTGGGCATGTGTTCTGGTACAGCCTGCTGGTGGCGTTCCTGGTCGTCGCACCATGGGTGATCGACGAATACTGGCTCGCGCAGCTGACCTTCGTGCTGATCTACGGGATCGTCGGCCTGGGGCTGATGCTGTTGGCCGGGTTCACGGGGCAGTTCTCGATCGGGCACGCGGCGTTTCTTGGCGCGGGCGCTTACACGCAGGGCGTGCTGACGAACGCCGGTGTGCCGTTTCCGATTGCGCTGATTGCGGCCGCTGCGCTGTCGGCGGCCGTGGGCGTGGTGGTCGCGCTGCCGGCCTTGCGCGTGAAGGGCATCTACCTCGGCATCGCGACGCTGTCGTTCGGCTTCATCGTCGAGGAGGTGTTCGCGCGCTGGGAGAGCGTGACGGGCGGCAATGCCGGCCTGCATGTGAAGGCGCCGGAAATCTTCGGCTGGTCGCTGGGCTCGGGCGATGGTTTCTACTTTCTGTGCCTGGTGGTTGCGGTGATTTCCACCTTGGGCATCCTGAACCTGCTGCGTTCGCCGACGGGGCGCGCCTTTGTCGCGATCCGCGACTCGGAGATTTCGGCGCAGAGCATGGGCATTCATCTTGCGCGCTACAAGACGATGTCGTTCGCGATCTCGGCCGCGCTCGCGGGGCTGGGCGGGGCCTTGTATGCGCACAAGCTCAGCTTCATCTCGCCGGACCAGTTCAGCATCCTGCAGTCGATCGACCTGCTGCTGATGGTGGTGATCGGCGGGCTCGGCTCGGTGCACGGCGCGTTCCTTGGTGCGATCTTCCTGATCGCGATGCCGCAGCTGATTTCGATCGGAAAGGACTGGCTGCCCGAGGCCATCGGGCAGGCGCCGGGGTTGCAGGGGCTGGTGTACGGGCTGGTGCTGATCGCGTTCGTGCTGTTCGAGCCGCTGGGCTTGTACGGGCGCTGGCTCAAGGTGCGCACATGGCTGCAACTCTTCCCGTTCTATCGCAGGGGGCTGTTCAAGCGGCAGAAGTCGTTCACCAAGTCGGATCGGCTGAGATGAGCAACGACATTCTTCTTTCCGCGAAGGAGTTGAGCGTGCGCTTCGGCGGCGTGCTGGCGGTCAACAAGGTGAGCTTCGAAGTGCGGCGTGGCGAGGTGTTCACGCTGATCGGGCCGAACGGGGCGGGCAAGACGACGGTGTTCAACCTGATCAGCCGCATCTACACGCCGACCATGGGGGAGATCACGTGGCATGGCGAGGAGGGCGGCGCCATCGCGCTGACGCAGCAGGCCCCGCATGCGATTGCCGCGCTGGGCATTGCGCGCACCTTCCAGAACATCGAACTGTTCGAGCACGCGACGGTGCTTCACAACCTGCTGATCGGCCGCCACACGCACCGGCAGACGGGTTTCTGGAGCGAGGTGTTCTTCACGCCCGCCACGCGGCTCGCGGAGATCGAGGCGCGCGAGAAGGCGGAGCAGGTGATCGAGCTGCTGGACCTGCAGCACCATCGCGACTCGATGGTGGCGGGGTTGCCCTATGGCGTTCGCAAGGTCGTCGAGCTGGCGCGCGCGCTGTGCACGGAGCCGAAGCTGCTGCTGCTCGATGAGCCTTCTTCGGGGCTCAATGTGGAAGAGACGGCGGACATGGCGTTCTGGATCCAGGACATCCAGCATGAGCTGGGCGTGTCCGTGCTGATGGTCGAGCACGACATGTCGCTTGTTTCCAAGGTGTCCGACCGGGTGCTGGCGATGAACATGGGCGAGGTGCTGGCTACCGGCTCACCTCGCGAGGTGCAAGCCGATGCGCGGGTTGTCGAGGCCTATCTTGGGACCGTGGACGACGTGAGCAGCTTGAGGAGGAGCGCGGCATGAGCGACGCAGTCCTTCAGCTTCTCAACGTAGAGAGCGCCTACGGTCCGATCAAGGCGATCCGCGGCGTCAGCCTGAAAGTCAGGCAGGGCGAGATCGTGACCGTGCTCGGTTCGAATGGCGCAGGCAAGACGACCATCCTCAAGACCATCTCCGGAATCATCGACCCCCGCAAGGGCAGCATCGAATTCCAGGGCAGGAACATCACTGCCAAGGACCCGGCCCACATCGTCCAGCAGGGCCTGAGCCACGTGCCCGAAGGCCGCGAGGTGTTCCCGCTGCTGTCGGTGAAGGACAACCTGCTGATGGGCGCCTACACCCGCAAGGACCGCGACGGCGTGGCGCGGGACATGGAGACGGTCTACACCTACTTCCCGATCCTGCGCGAGCGGGCCACGCAGGACGCTGGGCTGCTGTCGGGCGGCCAGCAGCAGATGCTCGCCATCTCGCGCGCCATCATGGCCGCGCCGCATCTGATTCTTCTGGACGAACCGAGCCTCGGGCTGAGCCCGAAGCTGACGAAAGAGATCTTCGAGATCGTCGTGCGCATCAACCGCGAGCGCGGCACCACCATCCTGCTGGTGGAGCAGAACGCCAACATGGCGCTCAACGCCGCCGACCACGGCTACGTGCTCGAGAACGGCCGCATCGTGATGGAAGACACCTGCGAACGCCTGCGCGAGAAGGAAGACATCAAGGAGTTCTACCTCGGCGTGAAGGACGACGGCGTACGCGGCGAGCGGCGCTGGAAAAAGAAGAAGACCTGGAGATAGCCGCCATGCAAGGACTCTGGGACCTCGGCACCTTCGCACCCCGGCTCGACGTCGTCGTGCCCGGCGACACCATCCCCGCGATGTTCTGGAACGCCGTGAAGCAGCGCGGCGACAACATCTGGATGCGGCAGAAGGAACTGGGCATCTGGCGCAGCTGGAGCTGGCACCAGACCGCCGACGCGGTGCGCGAGATCGCGGCCGGCCTCCAGTCCATCGGCTTTGCGCCGGGCGAGTGCGCGTCGATCCTGTCCAACACCGTCATCGAATGGGTGCTCGCCGATCTCGCGGTGCTGAGCTGCGGCGGTGTCTCCAATGGCATCTACCCGACCGACGCGGCCTCGCAGGTGCACTACCTTTGCGAAGACTCGGGCACCACCGTGCTCTTCGTGGAAGACGACGAGCAGCTCGACAAGGCGCTCGAGGTGCGCGCCGGCCTGCCGGGCCTGCGCTGCGTGGTCGTGTTCGACATGGAAGGCCTGCGCGACCTCGACGATGCGGCGGTGATGAGCCTCGACGCGCTGCGTGCGCTCGGGCGCCAGCACCTGGCCGCCGATCCGCAGGCGGTCGAGCGCACGGTTGCCGCCTGCCGCCCCGAAGACCTCGCCATCCTCGTCTACACCTCGGGCACCACCGGCAAGCCCAAGGGCGCCATGCACAGCCATGCCGGGCTCGTGTACACCGCGCGCGGCTACAACACGCTCGTCGCGCAGGACCAGACCGACGAGCGCATGTGCTTCCTGCCGCTGTGCCACATCGCCGAGCGCATGGGCGGCGAGTACTTCGCGATGTACACCGGCGCCATCCTCAACTTCGTCGAGAACCCCGAGACCGTGCCGGAGAACGTGCGCGAGATCGCACCCACGGTGTTCACGGCCGTGCCACGCGTGTGGGAGAAGTTCTATTCGGGCGTGATGATCGCGCTGAAGGAGGCGAGCCCGCTGCAGCAGGCTGCCTACAGGTGGAGCATCGGCGTGGGCGAGGAGATCGCCAACCGCGTGCTGGCGGGCGAACCGGTGAGCTCGTCGCTGAAGTTCAGATTCAGGCTCGCGCGCGTGCTCGCGCTGGACAACGCGCGCAAGCTCATCGGCATCCACCGCGCGCGCTTCCTGGTGACGGGCGCGGCGCCCATCTCGCCCGAGCTGGTCAAGTGGTATCTCGCGCTGGGCGTGCCGATGCTGGAGGTGTGGGGCATGACGGAGTCGTGCGGCGCCTCGACCGCGGTGCCGGCCACGCGCATCAAGCCGGGCTCCATTGGCCCGGCCACCGGCTACAACGAGGTGCGCCTCGACCCCGCCACCGGCGAGATCCTAGTGCGCGGCCCCAATGTCTTCATGGGTTACCTCAACCTGCCCGAGAAGACGGCCGAGACCATCGACGCCGACGGCTGGCTGCACACCGGCGACGTGGGCACGATGGACGAGGACGGGTATTTCCGCATCACCGACCGGATGAAAGACATCATCATCACGGCGGGTGGGAAGAACGTGACGCCCAGCGAGCTGGAGAACGAGCTCAAGTTCAGCCCCTACATCACCGATGCCGTGGTCATCGGCGACAAGCGGCCCTACCTCACGGTGATCGTCATGATCGATCAGGAGAACGTCGAGAAGTTTGCGCAGGACCACGACGTGCCGTTCAGCAACTACGAGAGCCTGACGCGCGCGAAGGAAGTGCAGGATTTGATCCAGGGCGAGATCGATCGCGTCAACGCCAGGTTCGCGCGCGTCGAGCAGATCAAGAAGTTCTTTCTGCTCGAAACGCAGCTCAGCGCCGAGGACGAGGAGCTCACGCCCACGATGAAGCTGAAGCGCAAGCTGGTGCAGACCAAGTACGCCGGCCGCATCGACGCCATGTACCGCTGACCTCTTTTTTGCCAACCCGAGGAGACAACGCTATGACGAAGCTCAAGACACTGACGACGCTGGCCGTGCTGGGCCTGATCGCGACGCTTGCGTCCGCGCAGCAGCAGGGCGTGAGCAAGGACGAGATCCGCATCGGCACGATCCAGGACCTGTCGGGTCCGCTCGCGGGCTTCGGCAAGCAGGCGCGCAACGGCATGCAGCTGCGCGTGGACGAACTCAACGAGCAGGGCAGCCTCAACGGGCGCAAGCTCAAGCTGTTCGTGGAAGACTCGGGCTACGACCCGAAGAAGGCCGTGCTGGCGGCGCAGAAGCTGGTGAACCAGGAAAAGATCTTCATCATGGCCGGCCACATCGGCACGGCGCAGAACATGGCGGCGATGCCGGTGCAGTTCGAGAAGAACATCGTCAACTTCATGCCGATCACCGCAGCGCGCGAAATGTACGAGCCGCTCAATCGGCTGAAGTATTCGTTCGCAGCCACCTACTACGACCAGATCCGCCTGGCCCTGCCCAAGATGATCAAGGAGAAGGGCGCCAAGAAGGTCTGCACCATCTACCAGGACGACGAGTTCGGCCTCGAGGTGCTGCGCGGCGCCGAGGCGGGCCTGAAGACCGCCGGCATGGAGCTGGCCGAGAAGACCTCGTTCAAGCGCGGCGCCACCGACTTCAGCTCGCAGGTCGCCAAGATGAAGGCCGCCAACTGCGACCTCGTGGTGCTCGGCACCATCATCCGCGAGACCATCGGCACCGTGGGCGAGTCGCGCAAGACGGGTTTCAACCCGACCTTCCTGGGCTCGAGCGCGGCCTACACCGACCTGATCCACAAGTTGGGCGGCAAGGCGATGGACGGCATCTACGCCACCATGACGGTGCAGAACCCGTACACCGACGAGCAGTCGCAGCCGCTGCGCTTCTGGGCCAACAAGTACAAGACCAAGTTCAACGAAGACCCGACCGTGTTCTCGGTGTACGGTTACGTGATCATCGATTCGTTCATCAAGGCGGCGACCAAGGCCGGGCCGAACCTCACGACCGACAGCTTCATCAAGGCGATGGACAGCATGACCTTCGAGCCCGACATGTTCGGCAGCCCGAAGAGCAGCTACACCGCCACCAAGCGCCTGGGCAACGACCTGTCGCGCCTGTCGCAGATCAAGGATGGCAAGTGGGTGGTCGTTTCCGACTATGTGACACCGTAATCCGTGTCGCTTCGCAATCCCCCTCGCCGGGGGCAACACCGGCGGCCCGGCAAAGCCGGTTCCGCGGTGTTCCGCGATGAAGGTGCGCGGCCTGGTGCAGGTTTATATTTGCGGCGAATTTCTCTGGTGAAGAGACCGCAATGCCACAGTACTGGTTGATGAAATCCGAGCCCGACGAGGTCTCGATCGACGACGCGCTCGCCGCGCCCGGCGCCACCGTGCCCTGGACCGGCGTGCGCAACTATCAGGCACGCAACTTCATGCGCGATGGCATGAAGGTCGGCGACGGCGTGCTGTTCTATCACTCGAGCTGCCCGGAGCCCGGCATCGCCGGCATTGCGCGCGTGGCCTCGGGCATCAAGCCCGACCCGACGCAGTTCGATCCGAAGTCGCCTTACTACGATGCGGCCTCGAAGAAGGACGATCCGCGCTGGCTGCTGGTGGACGTGCAGGCGCTGCGCAAGACGCGGTTGCTGGCGCTGACCGAGCTGCGCGCGAATCCGGAACTGGCCGACCTGGTGGTGCTGCGCAAGGGCAACCGGCTGTCGATCACGCCGGTCGAACCCGCGCACTGGAGAGTCATCGAGAAGATGCTGGGCTGAATGAATCAGCCCACGCGCTGCAGGATCGGAAACAGCTTCCCCAGCCCATCGGCCATCACCTCGACCGCTAGCGCCGCGAGGATCAACCCCATGAGCCGCGTCATGATGTTGATGCCCGTCTTGCCGAGCACGCGCGCAATGGGTTGCGCGAGCGAGAAGGCCACCGCGGTGGCCAGCGCCACCACCACGCCGTAGCCAACCAGCACCGCCAACTCCCACAGGTGCTGCGTCTTGTCCGCGTAGATGACCACGGTGGAAATGGTGGCCGGCCCGGTGAGCAGCGGGATGGTGAGCGGCACCACCGCGATGGACGCGCCCATGGAGGCCTTCACTTCGGTGGCGCGCAGCTCCTCGACGTTGGTCTTGCTCTCGGCCGGCTTGGCATTCAGCATCGAAAGCGAGCTCATGAGCAGCAGCAGGCCGCCGCCGACCTGGAAGCTCGCGATCGAGATGCCGAAGAAGGACAGCAGTTGCAGCCCGAGCAGCGCGCTCACCGCGATCACCACGAACGCGCTGAACGCCGACATGCGCACCGTGTGGCGGCGCTGCGCATCGCTGTAGCCCTGCGTGTAGTGGATGAAGAACGGCACGATGGCCAGCGGGTTGACGATGGCCACCAGCGTGACCAGCGGCTTGATCAGGTCCATCGAGGTGCTCATGGTCAGCGGCCTCCGGCGACGTCGAGCAGGGCCATGGTGGTGTAGCTGGCCTCGGCGGACAGCAGCCACAGGATGGCGCCCGCGACTTCCTCCGCGCTGCCGGTGCGCTGCATGGGCACGGTGGGCGCGAGATCGAAGGCGCGGTCCGGCATGCCGCCCGAGGCGTGGATTTCGGTATCGATCAGTCCGGGGCGCACTGCGTTCACGCGAATGCCTTCGGCCGCCACTTCCTTGGCCAGCCCGATGGTGAAGGTGTCGATGGCGCCCTTGCTCGCGGCGTAGTCGACGTACTGGTCGGGCGAGCCCAGCCGCGCGGCGGCGCTGGAGATGTTGATGATGGCGCCACCCGCGCCGCCGTAGCGCGTGCTCATGCGCCGCACGGCCTCGCGCGCGCAGATGAAGCTGCCGATCACGTTGATGCGGAACATGCGCTCCAGCCGGGCCACGCTCATCTCGTCGACGCGCGCCTGCACGTCGACCACGCCGGCGTTGTTGACCAGCGCCGTCAACCGGCCGAACCTGGCGTCGACCTTCTGGAACATGGCGAGCACCTGCGCCTCGTCGCCCACGTCGGCCTGCACGGCCATGGCGGTGCCGCCGCCCGCGCGGATGGTGCGCACCACCTCGTCGGCGGCCAGCGAGTTGCTGGCGTAGTTGACGGCCACCGCGTAGCCGCGCTGCGCGGCGAGCACGGCGGTGGCGGCGCCGATGCCGCGTCCGCCGCCCGTGATCAAGAGCACTTGGTCCAAAACCTACCTCCTGCAGAGAAACTGCGTGTCAGTTAAAACCGTTGGCTTGGATTACATCATCGGGGGCACGCGCATGAGCACCAACAGGACCATCGACTACTACTTTGCGCCACAGAGCCCATGGACCTATCTGGGGCATTCCCGCTTCGCGGCGATTGCCGCGGCCGCCGGTGCCGAGGTGCGCGTGCGGCCCATCGACATGGGCAGCGTGTTCCCTGTGTCGGGCGGGCTGCCGCTGGGAAAACGCGCACCGCAGCGCCAGGCGTACCGGCTGGTCGACCTGGCGCGCTTCTCGCGCCACCTCGGCCTGCCGCTGAACACCAGGCCGAAGTTCTTTCCCGTGGCCAGCGACGATGCGGCCCGGCTCATCATCGCGGTCGACATGCACGACGGCACCGAGGCCGCCATGCGCATGTGCGCGGCGGTGTTCGCGGCCGTGTGGGTGCAGGAGCGCAACATCGGCGACCCGAAGGTGCTCGATTCGCTGGTCATCGAATGCGGGCTGTCGCCCAAGCGCGCCGAGCAGTCGCAGAGCCAGGCGGTGCAGGAGCGCTACGAGGCCTACACGCAGGAGGCCATCGACATCCAGGTGTTCGGCGCGCCGAGCTACGTGATCGACGGCGAAATCTTCTGGGGCCAGGACCGCCTCGACTTCGTCGAGCGGGCGCTGCGCCCTTGACCCCCGGCGTTCATTCATTCATTCATCTATTTGCCATCAAGGAGCAAGACAACATGGGTCAATTCATCGATCTCAAGGCCAAGGACGGCTTCACCTTTCCCGCCTATGTGGCCGAGCCGGCGGGCAAGCCGCGCGGCGCGGTGGTCGTTGTGCAGGAAATCTTCGGCGTGAACTCGCACATCCGCGCGGTGGCCGACGGCTACGCGGCGGAGGGTTACCTCGCCGTGGCGCCGTCGACCTTCCACCGCGTCAAGCCGGGCGTGGAGCTGGGCTATTCGGAAGACGACATGAAGAACGGCTTCGGACTGAAGACGGCGGTCGAGGCGCTGCCGGCGCCGGGCGTGCTGCAGGACATCGAGGCGTCCATCGCCTACGCGTCGAAGGCCGGCAAGGTCGGCATCGTCGGCTACTGCTGGGGCGGCCTGCTGGTGTGGCGCGCAGCGGCGCTGCTGCCGGGCCTGGCTGCAGCCGCGCCCTACTATGGCGGCGGCATGACCACGCCCGAGGAAACGGCGCGCCAGCCCAAGGTGCCGGTGCTCGCGCATTTCGGCAACCAGGACCACTGGATTCCGCTGGACACCATCGAGTCGTTCAAGAAGGCGCATCCGGAGGTGGAAGTGCACGTGTACCCGGTCGGCCACGGCTTCAACTGCGACCAGCGCGGCTCCTACGACGCCGACGCGGCAAAGCTGGCGCGGGAACGCACGCTGGCGTTCTTTGCGAAGCACGTCGGCTGAAGCAGCGCCTCGGCGCTCTTATTTGCTTCTTCGCGCCGATTCCGGACCCACGCGCGTCTGCAGGAAGTCGAGCAGCGCGCGCAGCGCGGCGCTGTTGTGGCGCCGCTGCAGGTAGGCCGCCGACAGCCACATGTCCTTGCGCGCGTAGTCCTGCAGCACGGGCACGAGTTCGCCCTGGTCGAGGTGGGACTGCACGAGGATCGACGGCAGGTAGATCACACCGAAGCCGTGCATGGCCACGCGGATCAGCGGTGCGGCCTCGGTGCAGTCCATGCGGCTTTTCACCTGCACGTCGAGCGGCGTGCCGTTGTCGTCGAAGCGCCATACCGGCTGCTGGCCCAGCAGCGAGAACGTGAGGGCGTCGTGGCCCGACAGGTCGCGCGGATGCTCGGGCTTGCCGTGCTTCTTCCAGTAGATCGGCGAGGCGCAGACCACCATGTTCATCAGGCGCAGCTTGCGCACGATGAGGTTGGCGTCTTCCACCGGGCCGCTGCGCAGTTCGACGTCGATGCCTTCCTCGGCGAGGTCGACGGTGCGGTTGGTCAGCTGCAGGCTGATCGTCACGTCGGGGTAGTAGCGCATGAAGTCGGCCAGCAGGTTCGGAAACTCGCCGTTGCCCATGCCGTGCGGGGCCGAGATGCGCAGCCGGCCGCCGGGCTGGCTGGCGCGGTCCTGCAGTTCCGACTGGGTGAGCTCGACCATCTCGAGCATCGGGATGCTGCGCTCCAGCAGCAGCTGGCCGGCGTCGGTGAGGCTCACGGAACGCGTGGAGCGGTTGAGAAGACGCACGCCGAAGCGGGTTTCCAGCTCGGCCACGTACTTGCTGACGGTGGCCTTCGACATGTCGAGCCTCTTGGCTGCCTGGGAAAAACTGCCTTGCGAGGCGACTTCCCGAAAGGTTCTGATCAGGTCGAGACTGTCCATGTGAATGAGCCCATTGTTTCCGTTTTGGGAACGTGATGGTTCGATTCTCCGGGGTTTTTCTTAGCCGACTCCCGCGACACTGTGGTGCACGCCGACGTTGCCAGCCACGGCTGGATCGTTCCGGAACCGGCCGTCTTCTTCTACTGGCATGCCTTGATGTTCGTATTGTTTCAATAGAGGAAACACGGTGTCTCTGATCCGAGTGTTCTGGCAAGGCAGTTCGCCCGGAAACTCGCCGCACAGGCAAGCGAACCAGCAAGCCTGGTGGACGAACCATCCGACGAACACACTAGGAGAACTGAACATGAAGACCTCGCAAATCCTCGCCGCTGCCGCTCTGACCCTGCTTGCCGCTGTTGGCGCTGTTGGCGCTCAAGCCGAAACCTACCAAGGCGTGAACGCCGCCGTCTCGACCAAGAGCCGCGACGACGTCAACGCCGAAGCCGCACGCACCGCGTCGGCTCCGAACCAGAACGTCGTGCGCGGTTCGCGCGGTGCGGAAACCGTCGCCGTGTCGAAGGACCGTGCGATCGTCGAAGCCGAAGCCGTTCGCACCGCCTACGCTCCCGACCAGAACGTGAGCTCGGGTTCGCGCGTCAACAGCAAGGTGATCTCGACGATGGCCAACCCGGCTGACGCACTCCAGGCGCAGCAAGGTTCGGGCGCTATCGCCAAGTAATCGAAGCGGCCCCTCGGGGTTGCCCAAATGCAAAAGGGCCACGCGAAAGCGTGGCCCTTTTGCATTTGCCGCTGATATATGGGGGAGTCAGCGCGTGCGGGCGAGGTAGCGCTTGCGCCAGAAGATCAGCACCAGCAGCACGGCGATGACCAACATCGACGTCATCGCGATCCAGAAACCGTCGGCCTTGTGCACCAGCGGGATGAACTCGAAGTTCATGCCGAAGATGCCTGCGATGAGGTTGAGCGGCAGGAACACGGCGGTGAGCACCGTCAGCACCCGCATGATGTCGTTGGCGCGGTGGCCCTGGACGCTGAAGTGCATCTGCACGGCGGTCTCGGCGTTCTGCTCCAGCCGGTGCACGTGGTGCACCACGCGCTCGATGTGCTCGAGCACGTCGCGGCTGCGGATCATGATGAGTTCGCGCTCGCGCCGCTCGGTCTCGCCCTTGGGCACGGGCAGGGTCTCGAGCGAGTCGATCCAGTCCTGCATGGCGGCGCGCTGGTCCTCGCAGATCTCGTCCAGGTGGTGCAGCGACTGGCGCGCTTCCATCAGCGCCCCCCAGTTGGTGAAGCGGCTGCGCGGGTCGATCAGCTCGGTCTGCCAGTGGTCGAGCTGCTTGGTGAGTTCGCGCCGCAGGTCGAGGTAGCCGTCGACGATCTGGTTGATCACGCGCAGCATCAGGTCCGAAGGGCTGGCCGGCACGCGGGCCGAGGTGGCGCGCACGTCGAGTGCCGGCGCGCCGCGGTCGTCGGGCGAGCCGGCCGCCAGCAGCCGCGCGGCGAAGGCGTCGCGCACCGCGCCGTCTTCCGGGTGCACCGACAGCAGCACGCGGTCGAACGCCGCGAAGCCGACCGGACGGGTGTCGACGCGGCGCAGCACGGGCGGGCCGCTGCGGGGCAGGCGCGGCGCCGCGCCTCCCGCCGGGGCCTCCTGGCCCTGCCCGTTTCCATTGGCAAGGCGCCGGAACACCAGCACGTCGTATTGGGACGTGTAGTCGTAGTGCGAAGGCAGCTGATCGTTGAGCAGGTCGGCCACGTGCAGGTCGACCAGCTGCGTGAGGCACAGGGTCTGCAGGATCTGCTGCACCTCGGCCAGCGAGGCCCGGAATTCCTCGCGCGTGAGCGAGATCCACAGGTAGCCGCCTGCGCCGCACGCGCCCGGCACGGTCAACGGCGTCAGTGCGGAGTGCTCGCTGACCTGCGAGCGATTGATTTCGAAGATGCGCATGCCAGTGCGCGCTACTTCTGGAGCAGGCGCGCGGCGTCGAGCGCGAAGTACGTCAGCACGCCGTCGGCGCCGGCGCGCTTGAAGGCCAGCAGGCTTTCGAGCACCACGGCGTCGTGGTCGAGCCAGCCGTTCTGGGCGGCCGCCTTGAGCATCGCGTACTCGCCGCTCACCTGGTAGGCGAAGGTCGGCACGTGGAACTGGTCCTTCACGCGGCGCACGATGTCGAGGTAGGGCATGCCGGGCTTCACCATCACCATGTCGGCGCCCTCGGCGATGTCGATGGCCACTTCGCGCAGGGCCTCGTCGCTGTTGCCGGGGTCCATCTGGTAGACCTTCTTGTTGCTCTTGCCGAGCGTGGCGGCCGAGCCCACGGCGTCGCGGAAGGGGCCGTAGAAGGCGCTGGCGTACTTGGCGCTGTAGGCCATGATGCGCGTGTGCACGTCGCCGCGGGCCTCGAGCGCGGTGCGGATGGCGCCTATTCGGCCGTCCATCATGTCGCTGGGCGCCACAATGTCGACGCCGGCTTGCGATTGTGTGAGCGCCTGCTTCACCAGCACTTCAACGGTCGCATCGTTGAGGATGTAGCCGGTGTCGTCGAGCAGGCCGTCCTGGCCGTGGCTGGTGTAGGGGTCGAGCGCGACATCGGTCATCACGCCCAGTTCGGGGAAGCGCGCCTTGAGGGCGGCCACCACGCGGGGAATCAGCCCGTCGGGGTTGAAGGCCTCGTCGCCGCTGGGTGTCTTGAGGCTGGCGTCGATCACCGGGAACAGCGCCATCACCGGGATGCCGGCGGCAACGCACTGCTCGGCCACGGGCAGGAGCAGGTCGAGACTCAGGCGATCTACGCCAGGCATCGAAGGCACGGCATCGCGGCGCTTTTCGCCTTCCTGCACGAACACCGGGTAGATCAGGTCGTTGGCCGTCAGCGCGTGCTCCCGCACGAGGTTGCGGGTGAAGGCATCGCGGCGCAGGCGCCGTGGCCGCCCGGCGGGGAACATGGCCAAGGGGGAAGATGATGACGTCATATATCCAAAATTGTGCCTGAAGCGACATTTCGCGGTGCCTCCCTCGAAGAAGGCGGTTGTCTGACAACTACGGAATATCGTAGAACCAAGGTTCTAAGTTTTTTGCCTCAAATGTCAAAGAAAGTGCCTCAGTCGCTTGAAACCTTGTTTCGTCTTTGTTAAATTCTGAAGCGGGCGGCTTGCCGCTCCCCGCTTTTCCTCCCTGAGCGGGTGCCTTGATGTGTGACAGCAAAAGGGCTTCCCAGCCCGACGTGAAGACGTCGGGCTTTTTTTTGCCCGCCGTGCGGAGGCAGTGCCGCAAAACCCGGGGCCGGCGAGAGGGCGCCACTAAACTGCCGCCATGCTCTGGGTCAAATCTCTTCACATCGTCTTCATTGCAAGCTGGTTCGCGGGGTTGTTCTACCTGCCCCGGATCTTCGTCAATCTGGCGATGGTGCCGCCCGAGTCGGTGGCCGAGCGCGAACGGCTGCTGCTGATGGCGCGCAAGCTGATGCGGTTCACGACTTTCCTGGCAGTTCCGGCGCTCGGCTTCGGCCTGTGGCTCTGGCTGGGCTACGGCATCGGGCGCGGCCCGGGCAACGGGTGGATGCATGCCAAGCTGGCGCTGGTGCTGGTGGCCATCGGCTATCACCATGGTTGCGGCGTGCTGCTGCGCCGCTTCGTGGCGGGCGAGAACCGGCGCAACGACCGCTGGTTCCGCTGGTTCAACGAGCTGCCGGTGCTGCTGCTGCTGGGCATCGTGATCCTGGTGGTCGTCAAGCCGTTCTGAAACCCGGTGCACATGGTGGAGAGGCCGCACAAGTCAACCGCGCTCCCCCTGGCGCTCGCCTATGCGGCGCTGATCGTCTACGCCAGCCTTTATCCGTTCGCCGACTGGCGCGACCAGGGGATCGCGCCCTGGGCCTACCTGTCGGCGCCCTGGCCGAAGTACTGGACGGGTTTCGACTTCGCCGTCAACGTGGTGGGCTACATGCCCTTCGGATTCCTCTGCGCCCTGGCGGCGCTGCGCACGGGCCGGACTGCCGCCGTCTGGCATGCCGTGCTGCGAGCCGCAGTAGCGGGCGCGGCGATCGCCTTCGCCATGGAGACGCTGCAGAGCTACCTGCCTGCGCGCATTCCTTCCAATGTGGACCTGGGGCTCAACACGGCGGGCGCCGTCCTCGGCGCGGTGCTGGCGGCGGGGCTGGAGCGGCTGGGCGCGGTTGCGCACTGGAGCCGCGCGCGTTCGCAGTGGTTCGTCGAGGAGTCGCGCGGCGCGCTGGTGCTGCTCGCGCTGTGGCCTTTCGCGCTGCTGTTTCCGGCCGCCGTCACCTTCGGGCTCGGGCAGGTGTTCGAGCGGCTCGAAGTGGCGATTTCCGAATGGCTGCTCGACACGCCCTTCATCGACTGGCTTCCGCTGCGGCAGTTCGAGCTCGAACCGCTGGTGCCCGCGGTGGAACTGCTGTGCGTGATGCTCGGCGCGCTGGTGCCGTGCCTGCTGGGCTACCTGGTGGCGCGCTCCGTGGCCCAGCGCGCGGTCCTGCTGCCGCTGACGCTGCTGACCGGCATCGCGGCCTCGGCGCTGTCGGCGGCATTGAGCTACGGGCCCGAGCACGCATGGGCATGGCTGGACCTGCCGGTGCAGGTCGGCATGGCCGCGGCCTTGTTCGCCGGCGTGTTGCTGCTTTTCGCGCCGCGCCGCCTCTGCGCGGCACTGCTGCTGGTGGGGCTCGTGCTGCAGCTGAGCCTGCTGAACCAGGCGCCCGAGAGCGCGTACTTCGCCCAGACCCTGGCCACCTGGGAGCAGGGGCGCTTCATCCGCTTCCACGGGTTGGCGCAGTGGCTCGGCTGGACCTGGCCATTCGCCGTGCTGGCGTACGTGGTGGCCGCCTTGTCGCGGCGGAGCCGGCCCGCCGCCGCGACGGCCTGAGCGTCCGGGCAGCGGCGCCGGGAGGCGGTCACTAAAATCTGCCGATGCCCAGCTCCTCTCCCGCCAAGCCGTCCGGCTATTACGGTCGCCACATCTTCTTCTGCCTCAACGAGCGCAAGAACGGCGAAGACTCCTGCGCCATGCACAACGCACAGGAGGGCTTCGACCGCTGCAAGGCGAAGGTCAAGGAGCAGGGGCTCGCAGGGCCTGGCAAGGTGCGCGTCAACAAGGCCGGCTGCCTCGACCGCTGCGCGGGCGGGCCGGTGGCCGTGGTGTACCCCGAAGCCGTCTGGTACACCTTCGTCGACAGCGAGGACATCGACGAGATCGTCGAGTCGCACCTGAAGAACGGCCAGGTCGTCGAGCGGCTCGTGCTGCCTTCCGATGTCGGACGCTGAACTTTTCCACCGGCCCTCCGCTCGTACCCTGCGCCAATGAACTCCCAGACCGAAAAGATCAGCCTCCAGGGCGCCGCCGGCGCGATCGAGGTTCAACGCGACCAGCCTGCCGGTGCTGCGCGCGGCATTGCCGTGATCGCCCATCCGCACCCGCTGTTCGGCGGCACGATGGACAACAAGGTGGTGCAGACGCTGGCGCGCGCTTTCGTCGCCTGCGGCTGGACCACGGTGCGCTTCAACTTCCGTGGCGTGGGTGCCAGCGAAGGCGTACACGACGAAGGACGCGGCGAGCTGGAAGACATGCTGAATGTCGTGGGCCAGCTGGCGTCCGAAGGTCCGTTGGCGATCGCCGGCTTTTCCTTCGGCGCTTTCGTCGCGAGCGGCGCCGCCGCAAGACTCTGGGCCGAGCGCGACATCCGGCAGATCGTGCTGGTGGGCACGGCCGCCGCGCGCAACACCGTGGCCACGCTGCCGGCCGAGGCGCACGAGCGCACGCTGGTGGTTCATGGCGAAGCCGACGACACCGTGGCGCTCTCCGCCGTGATGGACTGGGCGCGGCCCCAGTCACTTCCTGTCACAGTCGTTCCCGGGGGCGGTCATTTCTTTCACGGACAATTGCCGCTGCTCAAAAGTCTCGTGGTCCGCCATCTGCGCGCGGACATCGCGTGAAAGCCTCGCAGGCTTGTTTTCGTCTCTTTCCGAACTCCCCATGAATCGTTTTCTTGGCGCGCTCCGCGCGCTGGTCCTTACCGCCGCTGCATCCGTCAACCTGATCGCCGTCGCCCAGGTGCCGACGCCGCCCGAAATCGCCGCGCGCAGCTACCTGCTGCTCGACGTGACCGCGAACCAGATCCTGGCGCAGAAGGACATCGACAGCCCGGTCGAGCCGGCCTCGCTCACCAAGCTGATGTCGGCCTACGTGGTGTTCGACGCGCTGCGCGCCAAGAAGATCACGCTGACCCAGACGATGCCGGTCAGCCCGCGCGCATGGAAGATGCCCGGCTCGCGCATGTTCATCGACCCCAAGATGCAGGTGCCGGTGGAAGACCTGATCAAGGGCCTGATCGTGCAGTCCGGCAACGACGCCACGGTGGCGCTGGCCGAAGGTGTGGGCGGCACCGTGGAGCACTTCGTCGAAATGATGAACGCCCAGGCCAAGGCCCTGGGCATGAAGAACACCAGCTACAAGAACCCCGAAGGCCTGACGGCCCCCGGCCACACCACCACGGCCCGCGACCTGAGCATCCTGGCGACCCGCCTGGTGCGCGACTTCCCCGAGGAAGCCAAGTACTACGCCATCAAGAAATACCGCTATCCGGGCACGCCGTCGACCAACGACACCAACCGGAATCTGCTGCTGTTCCGCGACCCGACCGTCGACGGCCTGAAGACCGGCCACACCGAAGCGGCCGGCTACTGCATGATCGCCACCGCCAAGCGCGACTTCCCGAACCTGACCGGCGGGCGCCGCCTGCTGTCGATCGTGCTGGGCACCACCGGCGAGACCGTGCGCGCCAACGAGTCGCAGAAGCTGCTGAACTGGGGTTACACGGCCTACGACGCGGTCCGCCTGTTCGACGCAGGCCAGCCGGCTGCCACCCCGGCCGTCTGGAAGGGCAAGGCCAACATCCTGAAGCTGGGCCGTCCGGAGGCCATCGTGGTCGCGGTGCCGGCCGGCACCGCCGCCAAGATCAAGACCCAGGTGTCGCGCCCCGATCCGCTGGTGGCGCCGTTCGCCAAGTACCAGCCCGTCGGTTCGCTCAAGGTCACCCTGGACGACCAGCCGGTCGCGGATGTGCCGCTGGTCGCCCTGGAGCCCGTCGAGCAGGCAGGGATATTCGGCCGCGCCTGGGATGCCGTGCGGCTCTGGATCAAGTAAATCAGTGGGATTGCAAGGCCGCCGGCAGCCAGCCGCCGCGGCTGACCTTGCTGTTTCATGCTCGTTTGCTATACTCGTGGGCTTTTCGGAAATTTCCGAAGGGTTTCACGTTTTCGTTATTCCCGGCTTCCCTGCCTTGCGTCACGACAAGGACAAGGACGGTTTCACAGCCAAGGCCGGGGCGTTTTGGGACTAATTCATTCATGCCAACCATCAATCAACTGGTGCGTCAGGGTCGAACGGTCGAAAAGATCAATTCGAAGAGCCCTGCCATGCAGAACTCGCCGCAACGTCGCGGTGTCTGCACCCGCGTCTACACCACGACGCCAAAGAAGCCCAACTCGGCGCTTCGTAAAGTTGCCAAGGTCCGTCTGACCAATGGCTTCGAAGTCATCTCCTACATCGGCGGCGAAGGCCACAACCTGCAGGAACACAGCGTGGTGCTGGTTCGCGGCGGTCGTGTCAAGGACTTGCCCGGTGTGCGTTACCACATCGTGCGCGGTTCGCTCGACCTGCAAGGCGTGAAAGACCGCAAGCAGTCGCGTTCCAAGTACGGCGCGAAGCGTCCCAAGAAGGCTTAAGCCTTCCTGTTGTCAAAAAACAAGCGGTGTTCGATGGCCTTGGCGGGCTTGTCGAACGAAGTGACCCAATCCCGGGTCGAGTAAGTGAGAGTCCTGACTGGCTCTCGCGGTATCGGAAACGATGCCAACTGAAGCAAAGAGGTTAGAAAAATGCCACGTCGTCGCGAAGTCCCCAAACGTGAAATCCTGCCGGATCCCAAGTACGGCAATGTCGAGCTGTCCAAATTCATGAACGTGATCATGGAAGGCGGCAAGAAGGCTGTTGCCGAGCGCATCATCTACGGTGCCCTCGACTTCATCGAAAAGAAGAACCCGGACAAGGACCCTCTCGAGGCTTTCACCGTTGCCATCAACAACGTGAAGCCGATGGTCGAAGTGAAGTCGCGCCGCGTTGGCGGTGCGAACTACCAGGTGCCGGTCGAAGTCCGTCCTGTCCGCCGCCTCGCCCTGTCGATGCGCTGGATCAAGGAAGCTGCCCGCAAGCGCGGTGAGAAGTCGATGGCCCTGCGTCTGGCCAACGAACTGATGGAAGCCACGGAAGGTCGTGGCGGCGCCATGAAGAAGCGCGACGAAGTGCACCGCATGGCAGAAGCCAACCGCGCATTCAGCCACTTCCGCTTCTAAAAATCAGACACAGCTTGGGCGTTGGATCTTGAGTGTCGGGCGATGTCGTCCGTACTCGAGAACCAGCGCTCAACGCATTTAACCCGAAAGTAAATCATGTCCCGCAAGACCCCCATCGAGCGCTACCGCAACATCGGTATCTCCGCGCACATTGACGCTGGCAAGACCACGACGACCGAACGTATCCTGTTCTACACCGGTGTGAACCACAAGATCGGTGAAGTGCACGACGGTGCCGCCACGATGGACTGGATGGAGCAAGAGCAAGAGCGCGGCATCACGATCACGTCGGCTGCCACCACCTGCTTCTGGAAGGGCATGGCTGGCAAGTTCGAAGAACACCGCATCAACATCATCGACACCCCCGGCCACGTGGACTTCACCATTGAAGTCGAGCGCTCGATGCGCGTGCTGGACGGCGCCGTCATGGTGTACGACGCCGTCGGCGGCGTGCAGCCCCAGTCGGAAACCGTCTGGCGCCAGGCCAACAAGTACAAGGTGCCCCGCCTCGCGTTCGTCAACAAGATGGACCGCACCGGCGCCGACTTCCTGCGCGTGCGCCAGATGATGGTCGACCGCCTGAAGGCCAACCCCGTCGTGATCCAGATCCCGATCGGTGCCGAAGAGCACTTCCAGGGCATCGTCGACCTCGTGAAGATGAAGGCCATCATCTGGGACGAAGACAAGGGCGTGACCTTCACCTACGGTGACATCCCCGCGAACCTGACCGATGTCTGCAACGAATACCGCGAAAAGCTCGTCGAAGCGGCTGCCGAAGCCAGCGAAGAGCTGATGAACAAGTACCTCGAAGGCAACGAGCTGACCGAGGAAGAAATCAAGAAGGCCATCCGCCAGCGCACCATCGCCGGGGAAATCCAGCCGATGCTGTGCGGCTCGGCCTTCAAGAACAAGGGCGTGCAGGCCATGCTCGACGCCGTCGTCGAATACATGCCGGCACCGACCGACATTCCGCCGGTCAACGGCACCGACGAAGACGAAGCGCCCGTCACCCGCAAGGCTGACGACAACGAGAAGTTCTCGGCGCTGGCATTCAAGCTGATGACCGACCCGTTCGTGGGCCAGCTGACCTTCGTGCGCGTCTACTCCGGCGTGCTGACCAAGGGCGACAGCGTCTACAACCCGGTGCGCGGCAAGAAGGAACGTATCGGCCGTATCGTGCAGATGCACGCGAACAACCGCGAAGAAGTCAACGAAATCCGCGCCGGCGACATCGCTGCCTGCGTGGGCCTGAAGGAAGTGACCACGGGCGAAACCCTGTGCGATCCCGCAGCCGTCGTGACGCTCGAGCGCATGGTGTTCCCGGAATCGGTGATCTCGCAGGCCGTCGAGCCCAAGACCAAGGCCGACCAGGAAAAGATGGGCATCGCCCTGCAGCGCCTGGCTCAGGAAGACCCGTCGTTCCGCGTCAAGACCGACGAAGAATCGGGCCAGACCATCATCGCCGGCATGGGCGAGCTCCACCTCGAAATCATCGTGGACCGCATGAAGCGCGAATTCGGCGTGGAAGCGAATGTCGGCAAGCCGCAAGTGGCCTACCGCGAAACGATCCGCAAGACCGTCGAAGAAGCCGAAGGCAAGTTCGTTCGCCAGTCGGGCGGCAAGGGCCAGTACGGTCACGTGATTCTGAAGCTCGAGCCGCAGGAAGCGGGCAAGGGCTTCGAGTTCGTCGACGCCATCAAGGGTGGTGTGGTTCCTCGCGAATACATCCCTGCGGTGGAAAAGGGCGTTGTCGAAGCGCTGACGCAAGGCGTGCTGGCAGGCTACCCCGTCGTCGACGTCAAGGTCACGCTGCACTTCGGTTCGTACCACGACGTCGACTCGAACGAAATGGCGTTCAAGATGGCCGCGATCTTCGGTTTCAAGGAAGGCGCCCGCAAGGCCAGCCCCGTGATCCTGGAGCCGATGATGGCCGTGGAAGTCGAAACGCCCGAAGACTACGCCGGCAACGTGATGGGCGACCTGTCCTCACGCCGCGGCATGGTGCAGGGCATGGACGACATGATCGGTGGCGGCAAGTCCATCAAGGCCGAGGTGCCGCTGTCGGAAATGTTCGGCTACTCGACCACGCTGCGCTCGATGTCGCAAGGCCGCGCCACGTACACGATGGAGTTCAAGCACTACGCCGAAGCTCCGCGCAACGTTGCCGAAGCCATCGTGGCTGCTCGCGCAAAGTAAGTTTTCAAGAATGCAGGGCCGCGCGGTGCGTGGCCCTCGTTGTCTGCGATCCGGTGCCGCCACGTTCCCGTGCGAGGCGAACCAGCAATCGGATGCAGACATAAAACCAACACACGGGACTGCTCTTTCAAGGATTGAAAAATGGCAAAAGGTAAATTCACCCGCACCAAGCCGCACGTGAACGTGGGCACGATCGGTCACGTCGACCACGGCAAGACCACGCTGACGGCGGCGATCGCCACGGTGCTGTCGGCCAAGTTCGGCGGCGAAGCCAAGGCCTACGACCAGATCGACGCGGCTCCTGAAGAAAAGGCTCGCGGCATCACGATCAACACCGCGCACGTCGAGTACGAAACGGCCAACCGCCACTACGCACACGTCGACTGCCCCGGCCACGCCGACTACGTGAAGAACATGATCACCGGCGCTGCCCAGATGGACGGCGCCATCCTGGTGTGCTCGGCCGCCGACGGCCCGATGCCCCAGACCCGTGAACACATCCTGCTGGCTCGCCAGGTGGGCGTGGGCTACATCATCGTGTTCCTGAACAAGTGCGACATGGTTGACGACAAGGAACTGCTCGAGCTGGTCGAAATGGAAGTCCGCGAACTCCTCGACAAGTACGAATTCCCCGGCGACGACACCCCCATCATCCACGGCTCGGCCAAGCTCGCCCTCGAAGGCGACAAGGGCGAACTGGGCGAAGGCGCCATCATGAAGCTGGCCGAAGCCCTCGACACCTACATCCCGACGCCCGAGCGCGCCGTGGACGGCACCTTCCTGATGCCCGTCGAAGACGTGTTCTCGATTTCGGGTCGCGGCACCGTCGTGACCGGCGCTGTCGAGCGCGGCGTGATCAAGGTCGGCGAGGAAATCGAGATCGTCGGCATCCGCCCGACCGTCAAGACCACCTGCACCGGCGTGGAAATGTTCCGCAAGCTGCTGGACCAGGGCCAGGCTGGTGACAACGTCGGCGTGCTGCTGCGCGGCACCAAGCGCGAAGAAGTCGAGCGCGGCCAAGTGCTGTGCAAGCCCGGCTCGATCAAGCCGCACGTGCACTTCACCGCCGAGGTGTATGTCCTGTCGAAGGACGAAGGCGGCCGTCACACGCCGTTCTTCAACAACTACCGTCCGCAGTTCTACTTCCGCACGACGGACGTGACCGGCGCGATCGAGCTGCCCAAGGACAAGGAAATGGTCATGCCCGGCGACAACGTCAGCATCACCGTGAAGCTGATCAACCCGATCGCGATGGAAGAAGGCCTGCGCTTCGCCATCCGTGAGGGCGGCCGCACCGTAGGTTCGGGCGTCGTGGCGAAGATCCTCGACATCTAAGCCGGACGCAAAGGAATCACCATGGCTACCAAGCAAAAAATCCGCATCCGCCTGAAGGCATTCGACTACAAGCTGATCGACCAGTCGGCCGCTGAAATCGTGGACACCGCCAAGCGCACTGGCGCGATCGTCAAGGGCCCCGTGCCCCTGCCGACCCGCATGAAGCGCTTCGACATCCTGCGTTCGCCGCACGTCAACAAGACGTCGCGCGACCAGCTGGAAATCCGTACGCACCAGCGCCTGATGGACATCGTCGACCCGACCGACAAGACCGTGGACGCGCTGATGAAGCTCGACCTCCCGGCCGGCGTGGACGTCGAGATCAAGCTGCAGTAATCCATTCGGCTTCGCGCCGCGGTTACTGATGAAGCCCGCCTGCAGAAATGCAGGCGGGCTTTGTTTTTTGTCTCACGAATGTGGCATCCTCGCCGGTCTGCGGCCCCCACGGGGCGGAGCGCCATGCAGCTGAAACGAGGGCAGCACAGCTATGAGACAAGGCATCTCTTTTGCGTCCGGTTTGATGGCGTGCATCGCGGCGGTGTTGTTGACCGCCTGCGGCGGCGGTGGTGGGGGAGGTGGCGGCGGTCTTCCCTTTCTGCCTGTACTTCCTGTGCCAACGACACCGGTCGCCCTGAGCGGTACGGCCACCTACGAGTCCGTGCCCAATCCCGGCGGGCGACTCGTGTACGCCGACACCTCGGTCAAGCCGGTGCGTGGCGCCTTTGTCGAAGTGCTCGATGCCACCAGCGGCAGCCAGTTGGCCACGACCTCCACAGATGACGGTGGCGCCTATGCCGTGAACGTTCCGGCGAACACGGCAATCATCGTCCGGGTGCGGGCCCAATTGACCCGCACCGGTTCGGCGCCGAGCTGGGATGTCACCGTGCGCGACAACACCCAGTCGAACGCGATCTATTCCATGCAGTCGTCGGCGTTCTCCACGGGAGGCGCGGCACTCACCCGCGATCTGCGCGCCGGCAGCGGCTGGGGTGGATCGAGCTACACCAGCCAGCGCGTGTCCGGGCCGTTCGCCGTAATGGACACGATCTACACCGCGATGCAGAAGGTGCTGTCGGTGGCGCCGGCTACGGCATTTCCGTCGCTGAAGGTGTTCTGGAGCGTGAACAACACGAACGCCAGCGGGAGTATCGCGCTGGGACAGATCGGCACCACGTTCTTCATCGGCAGGAGTTCGGGTGCGGAAATCTATGTGCTCGGCAAGGAGGATGTGGACACCGACGAATTCGATTCGCCGGTGATCGCGCACGAGTGGGGGCACTACTACCAGGCCTCCTTCAGCCGGGACGATTCGACGGGCGGCGCCCATTCCACGAGCGAACTCATCGATCGTCGGCTTGCCTTCTCCGAAGGATGGGGCAACGGCTGGTCGGGCATCGCGCTGGGGCGGAGCAACTATGTCGATTCGGGTGGACCCGGCCAGGCTCAGGGCGGCAGCCTCGACCTCACGAGGGGGCCGGCATCCAACCCGGGTTGGTTCCGCGAATCCTCGATCCAGTCGATCTTCTGGAATCTCAACCAGCAGGTCGGGTTCAGGCCGATCCACGACACGATGACAGGGTTCCAGTTCCGCAGTGGTGCGCCAGTCACGTCGATCCATCCGTTCGCGGCGGCATTCAATGCGACAGCGCCAGGCAATGCACAGGCGCTGGCCGCGCTGCTGGCTGGGCAGAACATTGCGGGCGGCAGCGATGCCTATGGCTCATCGGAAAGCAATGATGGCGGCTTGCCGATCGTGCTGCCGATGTACAAGCCGGCAGCGATCGGTGGCTCGGTTACACAGGCTTGTGTGACGAATGCCGCCGATCCGCAGCGCGATGGCAACAAGCTGGGCAGCTTTGCGTATCTGAGGTTTACGGCTCCAGCCAGCCGCAGTTACCAGTTCGTGGTCTCCCCGCCGGTGGGTGCCAGCGCCAATTTCGCGATCTATAAAGGTGGTGTGGTGAGCCGCAATACCAGTTCGGTCAACCTTTCGGCCGGCGACTATGTTCTGGTTGTCAACGATCTCAATAACTCCGCTGCTAGCACGTGTTTCAACGTAACCATTCAATAGCAGTGAGGAAGGCCACCATGAACCCTCTTTCCAGCTCGATGATTGCCGCTGCGGCATGGCTGACGCTCGCTGCCACGTCGGCGCCGGTTTTTGCGGACGGCGTGCCCGCGCCCCGAGCGGCCAAGCACGCTGCTTCTTCGCGCCATGCGCCCATGACGGTCGCGGCGCGCAAGCCCAATGATTCCGGTGTCGTGATCCAGTACAGGCTCGACGGCACGGCCCAGGTCGGCCGGCCGATTTCTGTCGTTCTGCAGTTCGACGGCGTGAGCGATCCGGCCGGGGCCACCGCGCGCCTGACGACGGATGCCGGCCTGACCCTGACGACGAGCAGCAGCCTGGCTCTCCCGGCCGGCCAGCGTACGACCGCCACCGCCACGGTGACGAGCGACCGCGAGGGCCTCGCCTACCTGAATGTCTTTGTCACGCAGAACGGCGCCATGAGCATCGTCGCGATCCCTGTGACGACCGGATCGGCGGTGCCGGCCATGAAGGGTGCCGGCGAGGTGAAATCGTCCGACGAGGGCGAAAAGATCATCTCCTTGCCCGCCAAAGAGCCAAAAGAGCCCAAATAGGGCCCCAAACGGGCGCAACAATCGCCCTTGCAACGGGCCCGCATCGCGGGCTATAATCGCTGGCTCTGCCCTTGGTGCGTCCATGCGGGCGTAGTTCGGGCAGAGATTTATCAACCTTCTTTCGCAGGCCGGGAACCTTGGGGAATCGGCCAAACGCTGTCGCCAATTGAAGTGGCAGCGGCGAAGGAAGTCTTCCATTTTTGGAGAAAACAAATGAGTCTGAGCAACTCCCTCGGGTTGCTGGGCCGCAAGGTGGGGATGATGCGTCTCTTCACCGATGACGGGGACGCAGTTCCTGTCACGGTGGTAGATGTGTCCAACAACCGTGTGACCCAGATCAAGTCCCAAGAGACCGATGGCTACGTCGCCCTGCAGGTGACGTTCGGTTCGCGCAAAGCATCGCGCGTGACCAAGCCCGAAGCCGGCCACCTCGCCAAGGCGGGTGTCGAAGCTGGCGAAATCATCCAGGAATTCCGCGTTACCGCAGATACCGCAGGTCAGCACAAGGCTGGCGGCGTGATCGCGGCCAGCAGCGTGTTTTCCGTGGGCCAGAAGGTGGACGTGCAAGGCACCTCCATCGGCAAGGGCTACGCTGGCACGATCAAGCGCCACAACATGAGCTCGCAACGCGCGTCGCACGGTAACAGCCGTTCGCACAACGTTCCCGGCTCGATCGGCATGGCACAAGACCCCGGTCGCGTGTTCCCCGGCAAGCGCATGACGGGCCACCTCGGCGACGTCACGCGCACGACGCAAAACCTCGACGTGTTCCGCATCGACGAAGCACGTCAACTGCTGCTCATCAAGGGCGCGATTCCGGGTTCGAAGGGTGGCTTCGTCACCGTGCGTCCCGCCATCAAGGCCAAGCCGCAAGCGGCTGAAGGAGCGAAGTAATGGAACTCGAACTCCTGAACGAACAAGGCCAGGCCGCGTCGAAGTACGACGCCCCCGAGACCGTGTTCGGCCGCGACTACAACGAAGACCTGGTCCACCAGATCGTCGTTGCATTCCAGGCCAACGCCCGCCAAGGCACGCGCGCCCAGAAGGACCGCGAGCAGGTCAAGCACTCGACCAAGAAGCCTTTCAAGCAAAAGGGAACGGGCCGCGCCCGTGCCGGTATGACGTCCTCGCCGCTGTGGCGTGGGGGTGGCCGCATTTTCCCGAACATGCCTGACGAAAACTTCTCGCAGAAGATCAACAAGAAGATGTACCGCGCCGGCATGGCCGCCATCTTCTCGCAGCTCGCTCGCGAAGGCCGTCTGGCCGTGGTGGATTCGCTGACCGTGGATTCGCCCAAGACGAAGCCGCTGGCAGCCCGTTTCAAGGCGATGAATCTCGAGTCCGTGCTCGTGATCGCCGAAGAAGTCGACGAAAACCTGTACCTTGCCTCGCGCAATCTGGTGAACGTTCTCGTGGTCGAACCCCGCTACGCCGATCCGGTGTCGCTGGTTCACTACAAGAAGGTGCTGGTCACCAAGGGTGCCGTCGACAAGCTCAAGGAGATGTTCGCATGAGCCGCGTGAACCCTACCGCCGCTGAACGTACGTTCGAAGAAGGCCGCCTGATGGCGGTGCTGGTCGCCCCGATCGTGTCCGAAAAGGCAACGATGGTCGGCGAGAAGTCGAACGCTGTCACTTTCAAGGTGCTGCAAGACGCCACCAAGCCCGAGATCAAGGCCGCTGTCGAACTGATGTTCAAGGTCGAAGTCCAGGGCGTGTCGGTGCTCAACACCAAGGGCAAGACCAAGCGCTTTGGCAAGTCCATCGGCCGCCGCGACAACGTTCGCAAGGCCTATGTGACCCTGAAGCCCGGTCAAGAGCTCAACCTCGTCGGGGAAGGCGCTTAATCATGGCCGTCATCAAGATGAAACCCACTTCGCCGGGCCAACGCGGCGCGGTGAAGATCTCGCGTGACCACCTGTTCAAGGGTGCTCCTCACGCTCCCCTGCTGGAACCCCAGTTCCAGAAGGCCGGCCGCAACAACAACGGCCACATCACGATCCGTCATCGTGGCGGCGGTGCCAAGCACCACTACCGCGTTGTCGACTTCGTGCGCAACAAGGACGGCATCCCGGCCAAGGTCGAACGCATCGAATACGACCCGAACCGTACCGCCCACATCGCTCTGGTCTGCTACGCCGACGGCGAGCGCCGCTACATCATCGCCCCGCGCGGTCTGGAAGCTGGTGCAACGCTGCTGTCGGGCGCCGAAGCCCCGATCCGCGCCGGCAACACCCTGCCGATCCGCAACATCCCGGTCGGCTCGACGATCCACTGCATCGAACTGCAACCTGGCAAGGGTGCGCAGATCGCGCGTTCGGCCGGTACGTCGGCAACGCTGCTGGCTCGCGAAGGCGTCTACGCTCAGGTCCGCATGCGTTCGGGTGAGGTGCGCCGCATCCACATCGAATGCCGTGCAACCATCGGCGAAGTGGCCAACGAAGAGCACAGCCTGCGCCAACTCGGCAAGGCCGGTGTGAAGCGTCACATGGGTATCCGCCCGACCGTTCGCGGCGTGGTGATGAACCCGGTCGACCACCCGCATGGTGGCGGCGAAGGCAAGACTGGCGAAGGCCGCCATCCTGTCGACCCATGGGGCAATCTGACCAAGGGCTATCGCACCCGTAACAACAAGCGCACGCAGGTCTTCATCGTGTCGCGTCGCAAGAAGTAAGGGATAGCCAATGACTCGCTCTCTCAAAAAGGGTCCTTTCGTCGATCACCACCTCGTGGCCAAGGCCGACAAGGCCGTGACGACCAAGGACAAGAAGCCGATCAAGACTTGGTCGCGCCGCTCGATGGTTCTGCCCGAGTTCATCGGTCTGACCATCGCTGTGCACAACGGCAAGCAACACGTGCCCGTGTACATCACCGACCAGATGGTCGGCCACAAGCTCGGCGAATTTGCGCTCACGCGCACGTTCAAGGGGCACCCCGCGGACAAAAAAGTCCAGAAGAAGTAAGGAACGACCATGTCTGAAACACGTGCAGTCCTCCGCGGTGTCCGCCTGTCGGTCGACAAGGGCCGTCTGGTCGCGGACCTGATCCGCGGCAAGAAGGTCGATCAAGCGCTCAACGTTCTGCAATTCACGCAGAAAAAGGCCGCTGTGATCATCAAGAAGGTGCTCGAGTCGGCCATCGCCAACGCCGAGCACAACGACGGTGCCGACATCGACGAGCTGAAGGTCAAGACCATCTACGTCGAGCAAGGTGCAACGCTCAAGCGCTTCACCGCTCGGGCCAAGGGTCGCGGCAATCGCATCAGCAAGCCCACGTGCCATGTGTACGTGACGGTCGGCAACTAAGAAGGCCTGGAAGAAATATGGGACAGAAAATCCACCCAACCGGGTTCCGCCTTGCGGTCACCCGTAACTGGTCCAGCCGCTGGTACGCAAGCGACCGCGATTTCGCGGGCATGCTGGCCGAAGACATCAAGGTTCGCGAATACCTGAAGAAGAAGCTGAAGAACGCTTCGGTCTCGCGCGTCATGATCGAACGTCCCGCCAAGAACGCACGCATCACGATCTACTCGGCACGTCCGGGCGTCGTGATCGGCAAGAAGGGCGAAGACATCGAGAACCTCAAGCGCGAACTGGGCAAGCAGCTCGGCGTGCCGGTTGCAGTCAACATCGAAGAAGTGCGCAAGCCCGAAATCGATGCGCAGCTGATCGCCGACAGCATCACGCAGCAGCTCGAAAAGCGGATCATGTTCCGCCGCGCCATGAAGCGCGCCATGCAAAACGCCATGCGTCTGGGTGCCCTGGGCATCAAGATCATGTCGGCTGGCCGCCTGAACGGCATCGAAATCGCACGTACCGAGTGGTACCGCGAAGGCCGCGTGCCGCTGCACACCCTGCGCGCCGACATCGACTACGGCACCTCGGAAGCCAAGACCACCTACGGCGTCATCGGCGTCAAGGTCTGGGTCTACAAGGGCGACACGCTGGGTCGCAACGACCTGCCGGCCGTCGAAACGCCGCGTCCTGAAGAAGAACGTCGTCCGCGCGGTCCGCGCCGTGATGGCCGCCCGGGTGGCGACCGTCCGGGTTCGGACCGTCGTGGCCCCGGCCCGCGCGCCGGTGCCCGCGGCCCGATCGGTGGCAACACCGCTCCGGCCGATGGCAGCGACAAGCCTGCAGAAGCAACCGGCGGTGCCGGTGACTCGAAACCCGCCGTTAAGCGCGTCCGCAAAGCCGCGCCAGCTGCAGCAGCTGACGGTGCCAAGACCGAGTGATCGGTCTTAGAACTACGGAGTAACAAAACATGCTGCAACCTGCACGCAGAAAGTTCCGCAAGGAACAAAAGGGCCGCAACACCGGCATCGCAACCACGGGTAACTCGGTTGCGTTCGGTGACTTCGGTCTCAAATGCACCGATCGCGGCCGCCTCACGGCACGCCAGATCGAAGCCGCTCGCCGCGCGATTTCGCGTCACGTGAAGCGCGGTGGCCGTATCTGGATCCGCGTGTTCCCGGACAAGCCGATCTCTACCAAGCCCGCTGAAGTGCGGATGGGTAACGGTAAGGGCAACCCCGAGTACTACGTCGCCGAAATCCAGCCCGGCAAGATCGTGTTCGAGATCGTCGGCGTGCCCGAAGAACTCGCCCGCGAAGCGTTCCGCCTGGCCGCCGCCAAGCTTCCGCTGCGTACGACCTTCGTCGCTCGCCAGCTCGGCGCCTGAGAGGAGAACACTGATGGCAACCCGTAAGAAAAAAGAAACCGCGGCTTCGGCCAAGGTGACGAAGGCTGCAACCCTGCGCACGAAGGACGTCGCAGGCCTGCAAGCCGAAATCAAGGATCTGCAGAAGGCCCATTTCGGTCTGCGCATGCAGAAGGCCACGCAACAGCTGTCGAACACCTCGACGCTGCGCGTGACGCGTCGCGACATCGCTCGCGCAAAGACCATTCTTGCTCAGAAGCAGCAAGAAACCCCCGCCGCCAAGTAAGGAGTGAACATGACGGAACCTAAAAAATCCCTCAAGCGCACCTTGATCGGCAAGGTGGTCAGCGACAAGCGTGCCAAGACCGTGACCGTGCTGGTCGAGCGCCGTGTGAAGCATGAGCTCTACGGCAAGATCGTGGCCAAGACGAGCAAGTACCACGCCCATGACGAAAAGGGCGAGTACAAGCTGGGCGACACCATCGAGATCACGGAAAGCCGTCCGATCTCGAAGACCAAGAACTGGGTCGTGACCCGTCTGGTCGAGAAGGCCGTTCTGGTCTGATCTCCCCGGCTCGCTACAGCCCATCCGGAAACGGCCCACAATGTGGGCCGTTTTTCTTTTTCAGGAGCACTTTCAATGATCAAAGTCGGCGACACCCTTCCCTCGGCCACCCTGCAGGAATATTCCGAAGTCGAGGGCGAAGGCTGCAGCATCGGCCCGAACGCCGTGGACGTGGCCAAGGCTTCGGCGGGCAAGACCATCGCGCTGTTCGCGCTGCCCGGCGCCTTCACGCCCACCTGCTCGGCCAAGCACGTGCCGGGCTACGTGCAGCACTTCGACGACTTCAAGGCCGCTGGCGTGGACGAGATCTGGTGCGTGAGCGTGAACGATGCCTTCGTGATGGGTGCCTGGGCGCGTGACCAGAAGACTGGCACCAAGGTGCGCATGCTGGCCGACGGCAGCGCCGACTTCGCCAAGGCCACCGGCCTCACGCTCGACCTGACCGGTCGCGGCATGGGCCTGCGCAGCAACCGCTACTCGATGCTCGTGAAGGACGGCAAGGTCGCGACGCTCAACGTCGAAGGACCGGGCAAGTTCGAAGTCAGCGACGCCGACACGCTGTTGGCCCAAGCACGCGGTTAATAAACCCGGATCCTTCGAGGGGGCCGCCGCGCACGGCCGCTCGGAGCCGCAGCCGGGGGCGAGCTAAAGCTCCACCTTCAGGTAGTGGGCCCCGGCAACGGGGTTGTGATAGTAGGGCGGTACCTCTGCGAAGCCCAAGTCTTCGTAGAGGGCGCGCGCCGATTCCATGTCGTCGAGGGTGTCGAGCAGCACGCAGCCATACCCCGCGCTGCGTGCGGCATCGAGGATCGCCTCGGCCAGTTGCCGGCCCAGGCCCAGGCCGCGAAAGCCGGGGCGCACGTACAGGCGCTTCATCTCGGCGGCGTTCGCGTAGTCCGCGCTGTCGAGCGGGCGCAGCGCGCAGCACCCCGCCACATGCGCCAGAGTGCCGTCGGCGCGCCGCAGGGTCGGCGCCTCGCGCCCGGCGTCTTCCTTCACGTTGGCCGGATCGACCAGCGCCAGCAGCAGCAGGCCGCGCGGTTCGGCGTATTCGCCCGGCAGTTGCGCCAGTTCGCCGTCGAAATCCTGAAAGTCCAGGTCGATGTCCAGCGAGGCCGCGTAGTCGCGGAAGATCGCGCGTGCGGCCTCGATCTCGTGAGCTTCTTCGGGCGTGAGCAGCACGACCGCCGGCATGTCCGACAGCGGCAGGGGGCGTGAAACAGAAAAGCTCATACGCGTAGCGAGGAAACCCAGTACGCCACGCCCGCGCACAGTGCGAACAGCACCAGCGCCAGCCAGCGCGACGCCGCGTCGTCGCGGCTCGGCGCCACCTGGCCGTTCTCGGCGGAAACCAGCTTGTCGCCCGTCACCATCGGCCGCACCAGTCGGTGCCGCTTGATCAGCACGTAGAACAGCACCGCCAGCAGGTGCAGGCTCACGAGGGCGATCACGATCCACTTGCCCTGCGCCTTGTGCCAAGCGGTGGCCAGGCTCACGAGCTCACCCGAGACGAAACGCGTGAGCGGCCCCGATGCCGAGATTTCGTCGTCCGCCATCAGCCCGGTTGTCACCTGCAACGCCAGGATCGCCAGCACCGCGAACACCGACAGTGCGCCCAGAGGCGTGTGCCCGACCAGATGGTCCGGGTGCGCTCGTCCGCGCAGATAGGCCGCCATCGACCCCGGGCCGTAGACGAAGGCCGCAAAGCGCGACCAGCGTCCGCCCACGAAGCCCCAGAGCAGCCGGAACAACAGCAGTGCGAGCACCGCGTACCCCAGGCGGAAGTGCCATTCCATGGCATCGTTCAACCCGGTGCCGATCATGCCGATGACGGCTGCGGCCAGCGCCCAGTGGAAAAGGCGTGTCGGCAGGTCCCAGACCCGCGTGCGGGCGCTGGAGCCTGAGGCGGCCGGGAAGGCAGCCACGGAAGAATCGGTCATCGAGGAAGGCGCGGAGCGCAATGCTGCGGAAGGCGCAGATTAGCAAAGTCCAGGCCCCGGCCTGCTTCGGGTTGTTGCTATGCGGCTGTCGCAGGCAGCCCCTACACTCGGCCGCAGCGCCGCGCTCGACGGCGTTTTCCCCACAACGAGGACCCCGATGACCCGACTTGCTCCGTTCGCCCTTGCAGCCGCCTGCGCTGCCCTGTCCCTGCCCGCCGCAGCGCAGTTCGCCAAGCCCGAGGACGCCATCAAGTACCGCCAGAGCGCGCTGTTCGTGATGAGCCAGCATTTCGGCCGCCTCGGCGCCATGGCCAACGGACGCGCGCCCTACGACGCCTCGGCTGCTGCGGCCAACGCCGAAATGGTCGCCGACATGGCAAAGCTGCCGTGGACGGCCTTCGGCGCCAGCACCGAGGGCGGCAAGGCCAAGCCCGAAATCTGGAAGGAAGACGCCAAGTTCAAGGAGCGCCAGGAGAAGCTAATCGCCGAAGCCGCCAAGCTGGTGACGGCCGCCAAGGCCGGCAATCTCGACGCCCTCAAGGCCCAGTTCGGCCCGACCGCAGCGAGCTGCAAGGCCTGCCACGACAGCTTCCGCAACCAGTAAGCCGTCGCTTCGCGAAAAAACAAAGGCGCTCTTCGGGAGCGCCTTTTTGCGGGAGGAGCGGAAGATCAGGCCTCGGCCAGCAGCTTCTCGATCAGCTTGTGGAGTTCGGCAAAGTCCGGCTCGCCCACATAGCGCTTCACGATTTCGCCGCGCTTGTTGACCAGGTAGGTGGTCGGCGTGAGCTTCACATCGCCCCAGGCCTGTGCCACGCTGCCGGTGTTGTCGATCGCCACCTTGAACGGCAGCTTGCGCGTTTGCGCGAAGTTGACGACATAGCTCGGCGGGTCGTAGCTCATGGCCACTGCCAGGGTGTCGTAGCCCTGCGCCTTGTACTTGTCGTAGGTCGCGATGACCTTGGGCATTTCGCCGACGCAGGTCACGCAGCTCGTGGCCCAGAAATTGACCAGGGTGACCTTGCCCTTCAGGTCTGCCGTGCTCTTTTGCGTGCCGTCGAGCAGCACGAAGGTCGAGGCCGGTGCGGCCGTGGCACCGGAGCCGAGGTACACGCCCACGCCGGCGGTCAATGCGAGGACGACGGCGGCAGCGGCGATGTATTTCTTCATGGCAACACGGAAGACAAGGGCGGCGCGATTTTAGTTCCGCCCGCCGGATCGTGCTCGCGGCCCGGCCGCGGCTCGATAATCGTTACCCGATGCCGTTTCCCGTCCTCCATTTCCGGTTCGTACTGGCAGCGGCAGCCTTGGTCGCCGCCTGCAGCCCGACCTTCAACTGGCGCGAAGTGCCGGTCGCCGAATCCGGCCTGATCGTGCTGCTGCCCTGCAAGGCCGACCGCGCGAACCGCGCGCTGCCGCTGGGTGCCGAATCGGTGCAGGTCGATATGACGGGCTGCAACGCCGGCGGTGCGACCTTTGCCATCGCGCATGCCTCCGCCAGCGGCCCCGAGCAGGCCGAGGCCTGGCTCCGCGCATGGCACGCCGCCACCCGTGGCCAGCTGGGCGAGGCGCAGGTGGCGGAAGCGCCCGCCAGCGTCCAGCGCGCGACCGCCGCGCCGGCGCCGCTGCGGCTCGATGCCCAGCCGCGGCAGCAGCAGGGCGCATCGGCGTCGGCGCCGGTACAGGTGCTCTGGTTTGCCCAGTCGCAGAAGGACGGCACCGTGGCGCTCTATCAGGCCACCGTGCTGGGCAAGCCTTCTTCGCCCGAAGCATCGAAGACCTTCTTCGAGAGCTTGCGGCTTCCATGAAGGCCGATCTGCTATGGTTTTGATAGCTACCGGGCTGACGGCACTGTCCGTCTTTCGGGGCTGCTGCGTTGTGTCGTATATCTACTTCCCCTGGGCGCCCCCGCATAATCGATGCGTCGCCCTCCGCCCCGCATGAACAGCATCCTCATCATCGCCCACTCACCGTTCGCGCACGCGCTGCGGCAGTGCGCGCTGCATGTGTTTCCCGATTGCGAGCAGGCCATCGTCGCGCTCGACGTCCTGCCCAACGTGTCGCCCGAAGAAACGCTGGCCGCCGCGCGCATCACGCTCGCGCAGCAGCTGCACACGCCGCGCTCGCAGGTGCTGGTGCTGGCCGACGTGTTCGGCGCCACGCCCTGCAACGTGGCGCAGAAGCTGGTGGACGGTGCCCGGTCGCGGCTGGTGGCGGGGGTCAATCTTCCGATGCTGCTGCGCGCCGTCACCTATCGGCACGAGCCCCTGGATACGCTGGTGCAGCGCGCCCTTGCGGGCGGCACCGCGGGCGTCATGCAGGTGGCGGTGGCGGCTCCCCAGAACCAGGCAAAAAGAAAGCACAGTGATCAAGAAATCCGTGACCATCAGCAATAAGCTGGGCTTGCATGCACGCGCATCGGCCAAGCTGACCAAGCTCGCAGGCAGCTTTCCCTGCGAGGTGTGGCTCTCCCGCGGCGACCGCCGCATCAACGCCAAGAGCATCATGGGCGTCATGATGCTGGCCGCCGGACTGGGCAGCACCGTCGAGCTCGAAACCAACGGCGAGCAGGAAGATGAAGCAATGAACGCCATCGTGCTCCTGATGGACGACAAGTTCGGCGAAGGCGAATAAGGACCGCCCCATGACTTTTGCAGTCCACGGCCTTCCCGTCGCCCGTGGCATTGCCATCGGGCGCGCGGTGCTGGTGGTGTCGAGCCGCATCGACGTGGCCCACTACTTCATCAAGCCTGAAGAAATCGAGACCGAGATCGACCGCGTGCGCACCGCGCGCAACGCGGTGGCCGACGAGCTCACCAAGCTGCAGGCCAACGTTGCGCAGATGGGCCCGAACGACACGCCGCACGAACTCTCGGCGCTGCTCGAGGTGCACCAGATGCTGCTGCAGGACGAGGTCCTCACCGGCGGTGTGAAGCACTGGATCACCGAGCGGCTCTACAACGCCGAATGGGCGCTGACCACGCAGCTCGAGATCATCGCGCGCCAGTTCGACGAGATGGAGGACGAGTACCTGCGCGAGCGCAAGGCCGACCTCGAGCAGGTGGTCGAACGCCTGCTGCACCGCATGAAGGGCACGGCCGCCGTGCTCGCGCCGAGCCCGCCGCGGCGCAAGCGCGCCACCTCCCAGGACGACGACAACGATAACGACGATCCCACCGCGGGCGACGGCATCGACGTGCCGCTGGTGCTCATCGCGCACGATCTCTCGCCGGCCGACATGCTGCAGTTCAAGAAGAGCGTGTTCGCCGGCTTCGTCACCGACGTGGGCGGGCGCACCTCGCACACCGCCATCGTGGCGCGCAGCATGGACATCCCGGCCGTGGTCGGCGCGCGCACCGCGAGCCAGCTGGTGCGCCAGGACGACTGGGTCATCATCGACGGCGACGCCGGCGTGGTGATCGTCGACCCTTCTCCGATCATCCTGGCCGAATACGGCTTCAAGCAGCGCCAGGGCGACCTCGAACGCGGCCGGCTCGCGCGGCTGCGCCACAAGCCCGCCGTCACGCTCGACGGCCAGCGCGTGGAACTGCTCGCCAACATCGAGATGCCCGAGGACACCTTGGGCGCCGTCAAGGCCGGCGCGGTGGGCGTGGGCCTGTTCCGCAGCGAATTCCTGTTCATGGGCCGCGAGTCGACCACGCGCCAGACCCGCCTGCCCGACGAAGAGGAGCAGTACCAAGCCTACAAGCGCGCGGTCGAGGGCATGCAGGGCATGCCCGTCACCATCCGCACCATCGACGTGGGCGCCGACAAGCCGCTGGACGGCAAATCGGCCAACAAGCAGGAGCACCTGAATCCGGCGCTCGGCCTGCGCGCCATCCGCTGGAGCCTGGCCGACCCGGCGATGTTCCTCACCCAGCTGCGAGCCATCCTGCGCGCCGCGGCGCACGGCGAAATCCACCTGCTGATTCCCATGCTCGCGCACGCGAGCGAGATCCGCCAGACGCTGTCGCTGATCGACTTCGCGCGTACCGAACTCGACAGCCGCGGCGCCGTGCACGGGCCGGTGAAGCTCGGCGCCATGATCGAGATTCCCGCGGCGGCGCTCACGCTGCGCATCTTCCTGAAGCACTTCGACTTCCTGTCGATCGGCACCAACGACCTGATCCAGTACACGCTGGCCATCGACCGCGCCGACGAGTCGGTGGCGCACCTCTACGACCCCGCGCACCCGGCGGTGCTGCGCCTCGTGGCCGACACCATCGCCGAGTGCCGGCGGCAGGGCAAGGGCGTGGCCGTGTGCGGCGAGATGGCGGGCGACGTGGCCTTCACGCGGCTGCTGTTGGGGCTGGGCCTGCGCAGCTTCTCGATGCATCCCTCGCGCATCCTCGCGGTCAAGCAGGAGGTGCTGCGCGCCGACACCGGCAAGCTTGAAGCCTGGGCCCAGAGCGTTCTCGACTCCGACGACCCCGCCGCCGCAATGGCGGGCTGATTCGGCTGCTCATTCGGGAAACACCGCGGAACCGGCTTTGCCGGGCCGCTGGTGTTGCCCCCGGTAGGGGGTTGGAGAAGCGACACGAAGTGCGCGCAGCCTGGGGGCGAGCTGAAACTTAACGAAACACGCCGAAACCGCGGCGAAAGGACTTGCGGCAGCGCCGCAAGCACGATCAGGTCTTCTCTTCAACCCCGAAAGAAAGACCTGCATCATGAAATCTCTCTCCCTGACTCAGCTCGTTGCCGTCGGCTCCTTCGCCATGCTCGCCGCCGCGGGCGCCAAGGCTGAAAGCTACGAGGGCGTGCAGCCCGCCGTGTCGGCCAAGAGCCGCGCCGACGTCAACGCCGAAGCCGTGCGCACCGCATCGGCACCCGACCAGAACGTGGTGCGCGGCTCGCGCGGCGCAGAGGGCATGGCCGTGTCGACCGAGCGCGCACGCATCGTCGCCGAAGCAGTGCGCGCCGCCGCCGCACCCGACCAGAACGTGACGTCCAGCTCGCGCGTGAACAGCCAGGTCGTCTCGACGATGCAGAACCCTGTCGACGCGCGCGCCGCAGCCGCCAACGCCAAGAGCAGCCGGCTGTAAGACCTCCCCCCAACGATGCCCTCGGGCGACTCGAGGGCGAGCAAGGAATCATCATGAAGCACTGGATCAAACGCACTCTTTTCGGATTCGCGGGCGCCGCGATGGTCGCCGGCAGCATTGCCGGCTGCGCCGGCCAGCGACATGGCTGGGGTGGCGACAGCGCCGACTTCCGCGCGAAGATGGTCGAGCGCGTGGGCAGCAAGCTCGAACTCGACGCCAACCAGAAGCAGAAGCTCACCGTGCTCGCCGAGAAGCTGCAGGCGCAGCGCGAAGCCATGCGCGGTGCCGGCGGCTCGGGCGACCCGCGCTCGCAGTTCAAGGCGCTGTTCGCGGGCAACAAGCTCGACCAGGCCGGCGCCGCACGCCTGGTCGACGAAAAGACCACCGCCGTGCGCAACGGCAGCCCCGAGATCATTGCCGCCGCCGCCGACTTCTATGACAACCTGAACGCGGCGCAACAGCAGAAGGTGCGCGACTTCATGGAGCGCGGCGGTCGGCGCTGGAGTCACCGTGGCTGAACCCGGCTCACCCCAAGGCTTTGCGCACTTCGTGTCGCTGCGCCACCCCCCTCTCCGGGGGCGACACCAGTGGCCCGACGAAGCCGGTTCCACGGCGTCTCCCGAAGAGGCCGCAGCGGTAGCCGCGGGCGGCGTGCGCACCCTGCTGCGCCTCGAGGGCGCAGTGGTGCTGGGCGTGGCGCTCGCCGCCTACGCCCAGTTCGGTGCGGGCTGGGGCGTGTTCGCGCTGTGGCTGCTCGCGCCCGATCTCTCGCTGCTGGGCTACCTCGCGGGACCGCGCACGGGGGCGGCCCTCTACAACGCGGCGCACTCGTACGTCGGCCCGGTGCTGCTGCTGGCGCTCGGCGTGCTCGCGGCGATGCCATGGGCGGTGGCCGGCAGCCTGATCTGGCTGGCCCACATCGGCATGGACCACGCGCTCGGCTACGGGCTCAAGTACGCGACCGGCTTCGCCGCCACGCACCTGGGCCGCATCGGCAAGGCTGATCCATGGTGAGCCGCGACGACAGCGCTTCCCATGCCGTGCACGCGCCTGCCACGCGCGCATGGATGCTGACAGAGGCGCTCGCGCTGGGCATCGCGTCGATGGTGCATGCCGGGTTCCTCGTGCCCGGCTACGCGCACCCGGCGGCCCGCACCGCCGAGGCGGTGATCGCCACCGTGCTGGTGCTGGCCTCGGTCGAAACCTGGCTGCGCCCGCACCATGCGCGCCGCGCGGCCATCTTCGGCCAGGGCTTCGCGCTGCTGGGCACGCTGGTCGGGCTCGGCACCATCATCGCGGGCATCGGCCCGCGCACGGTGCTCGACGTGGTCTATCACGCGCTGCTGCTTTCCATCCTTGTGACGGGCCTGACCTGGGCGGTGCGATGCCGGCGGGTCTGATGGTCAGCGAGGTCATCCGCCACTTTCTTGTCAGGAGGCACAATCCCGCCATGCCGCGCATCCTGCTGATCGACGACGACGAACATCTCGCCGCGCCGCTGACCACCTACTTCGCACGCTTCGGCTGCACGCTCGAAAGCGCCGTGCGCCCGAGCGAAGGCCTCGCAAAGTTGCGTGCAGGCACCTACGACGCGGCCATCCTCGACGTGATGCTGCCCGAGATGGACGGCTTCGCGCTGTGCCGCGAGATCCGCAAGGAAAGCGACATTCCCATCGTGATGCTCACGGCGCGCGGCGAGGTCATGGACCGCGTGGTCGGCCTCGAACTCGGCGCAGACGACTACGTGCCCAAGCCCTTCGAGCCGCGCGAGCTGGTGGCGCGCGTGCAGACCATCCTGCGCCGCCAGCGCAGCGCCGCGCCGCAGGCAGTGGCCAGCGGCACGCAGCACCGCGTGTTCGACGGCCTGACGATCGACCTCGACCGGCGCCAGGTGCTGCGCCACGGCGAGCGCGTGGAGCTCACCGGCACCGAGTTCGAGCTGCTCGCGCTGCTGGCGGCCGAGCCCGGCAAGGTGTTCAGCCGCGACGACATCCTCAACCGCCTGCGCGGCCACGAGGCCGAGCTCTACACGCGCGCGGTCGACATCGTGGTGAGCCGCCTGCGCAAGAAGCTGGAGCCGCTGGACTGCATCAAGACGCTGCGCAACGCCGGCTATGCGCTGGCGGTTGCGCGCAGCGAGCCTGCATGAGCGCAGTGCGAATCGCGGAGCCTTTGGCATGAACCTCGGTCGAAGGGAGCCTCGCAGGATGCGGTGGCGCGGCGAGGAGTGTCGCGACGAAATCGCACGCAGCGACTGGCACGCGAAGTGGCACGCGCGCTGGAACGAGAAGGTGCAGGGCAAGCGTCGCTGGCGCCGTTCGCTGCGCGTGCGGCTGGTGCTGATGTTCGTGCTGCTCGCGCTGGTGATGGCGGCGGTGTTCATGGGCGGCATGAAGAAGTCGTTTTCCACCGGCTGGGCCGAGGCCGCCAAGCCGATGCTGACCGACTACGCCGACCGCCTCGTGGCCGAGATCGGCACGCCGCCCGACGTGGCGCGCGCGCAGGCGCTGGTGGCGCGGCTGCCGATCACCATCCGCATCGTCGGCCCCAAGGTCAACTGGGATTCCAACCCCGGCGGCGCGAACAGCCCCGGCGGCTGGATGCACGACCGGGAAGACGTGTTCGGCGGCGACAAGTGGTTCATCCGCCCCACGGCCGACGGGCACCGCGTGATCTTCGGCTGGGCGCCCAAGCTCTGGCAGCTCGCGCCGCGCGTCATCGGCTGGGCCACGCTGGGCCTGCTGCTGTCGTGCGTGCTGCTGGGCTACGCCTACGTGAGCCGGCTGCTGCGTCCGTTGATCGACATCCGCGAGGGCGCGCAGCGCTTCGGCCGCGGCGAATTCACGCAGCCCATTCCGGTGCGCCGCAACGACGACCTCGGCGACCTCGCCGAGCGCATCAACACCATGGCCGAGGACATCCAGGCCATGCTCGACGCCAAGCGCGGGCTGCTGCTGGCGCTGAGCCATGAACTGCGCTCGCCGCTCACGCGCGCCCGACTCAACGCCGAGCTGCTGCCGAGCACGCCCGAGGGGCAGGCCGAGCGCGACGCGCTGCTGCGCGATCTGAACGAGATGCGCGACCTCATCAGCGACCTGCTCGAAAGCGAGCGCCTCGCGAGCCCGCACGTGGCGCTGCAGCGCGAGCCGGTCGACCTGGCGGCGCTGATCCGCGAGATCGCCACCGAGATGCCCGGCGCGGATCACGTGCACCTCGACCTCGCCGAAGGCTTGCCGCCGCATGGCGTGGACCGCATGCGCATCCGGCTGCTGGTGCGCAACCTGCTGGACAACGCGCTGCGCTACAGCGCCGACGCGCCCCGGCCGCCGTGCGTGTCGCTGCGCGCGGTGATCGAGGGCGAGGGCAGCCGGCAGGGCGTGGAGATCGAGGTGCGCGACCACGGCCCCGGCGTGGACGAGGAGCAGCTCGAGCGCCTGACCGAGCCCTTCTACCGCACCGACGGCGCCCGGGCGCGCGCCACCGGCGGCGTGGGGCTGGGCATGTACCTGTGCCGGCTGATCGCCGAGGCGCACGGCGGCAAGCTGACGGTGCGCAACGCGGGGCCGGGGCTGCAGATCGTCGTCAGGCTGGCTTAGAAAGAAGGGCGGCCAAAGGGCCGGCGGGTGCTGTCGCCTGCGCTACCTGCCTGCCGGGAGGGCGCCGCTACGATGCGCCTGCGCGCCAGCCCCCCTCATTCAAGGTCAAGGAGACAGCCACCATGAGCAGCCCAATCACCAACCACCAGGTCCGCCTCGCCAAGCGCCCCGAGGGCGCGGCCACGCGCGAGAACTGGAAATTCACCACCGAACCCGTCGGCGAGCCGGCCGAGGGCGGCGTGCTGGTCAAGACGCTGTCGCTGTCGCTCGACCCTGCCATGCGCGGCTGGCTCAACGACGCCAAGAGCTATATCCCGCCCGTGGGCATCGACGAAGTGATGCGCGCCGGCGGTGTCGGCCGCGTCGTCGCCTCGAAGAACCCGCAGTTCGCGGTGGGCGACACCGTCTACGGCACGCTGGGCGTGCAGGAATACATCCTCATCCCCGAAGACCAGATCAAGCGCAACGGCCTGGTGAAGATCGACCTGCGCGTGGGCACCATCACCCAGTGGCTCAACGTGCTGGGCATGCCCGGCATGACCGGCTACTTCGGCCTGATGGACGTGGGCATGCCCAAGCCGGGCGAGACGGTGGTGGTTTCCGGCGCGGCCGGCGCGGTCGGCCAGACCGTGGGCCAGCTGGCCAAGATCAAGGGCTGCCGCGTGGTCGGCATTGCCGGCGGCGCCGCCAAGTGCGACTGGGTGGTCAAGGAGCTGGGCTTCGACGCCTGCATCGACTACAAGGCCGGCGCCGGTGCGGTGCGCGAAGGCCTCAAGACCCACTGCCCGAAGGGCGTGGACATCTATTTCGACAACGTCGGCGGCGAGATCCTCGACATGGTGCTGGCGCGGCTCGCGCGCAAGGCCCGCATCATCATCTGCGGCGCCATCAGCCAGTACAACAACGCCAACAGCATGCCCGCGGCCGGCCCGAAGAATTACCTGAGCCTGCTGGTGAACCGCGCGCGCATGGAAGGCATCGTGGTGTTCGACTACGCCGACCGCTATCACATCGCCATCGCCGAAATGGCCGGGTACCTGAAGGACGGACGCATGAAGAGCAAGGAAGACGTGGTGAAGGGCCTGGACACCTTCCCCGAATCGCTCAACAAGCTGTTTGCCGGAGAGAACTTCGGCAAGCTGGTGCTGCAGGTGGCCGACGAATAGTTTCCCGAAGCCGGGTGTGGTGCTTTATTTCACGGGTATTCGAAGAAGACTATTAACTATAGTTAATCGCCACTAACTTCGTTCATTTTGCGTCCTTGAGTCAATAGACTGCGCCTGCCTTGCCGAAAAGCAGGTAGTCAATCAGTCATATCAACACTCAGGGAACGCAAAATGCAAAAGACCATCTTCGTCAAACTCGCAACGCTGGCCGTGGCCGGCATGCTGTCGCAAGGCGCTTTCGCCGCCGACGGCACCGTCAACTTCACCGGTGAAATCGTCGACGCGCCCTGCTCGATTTCGCCCAACAGCCAGAACCTGACCGTGCCGCTGGGCAAGGTGTCGCGCACCGTGTTCGGCACCGTCACCGGCACGCCGCCCGTGAGCACCGCGACGATCGGCAAGAAGTCCACGCCCGCCAACTTCACGATCGACCTGCTGGGTTGCGGCGCGACCGCCAAGGGCGCGACCGTGACCTTCTCGGGCACCGCCGACCTCGACGACGCCAGCTATCTGCGCGTGGCCAATGCCGGCCAGGTGGGCGTGGGCGCGGCTTCGGGCGTGGCGATCGAGCTTGGCGATTCCGCCGGCACCAAGATCGCGCTGGGCTCGCCGTCCGGCGAGTACGTCCTGGGCCTCGGTGACAACTCGCTGAAGTTCCAGGCTGCGTACGTCGCGACCCGGACGGCCGTGACGGTCGGCCCGGCCAACTCGGTCGCGCAGTTCACGGTTGCCTACAAGTAAGTAGCGCCCTTCGCCGGCGCCGAGCCCGGACCCCGCGTCCCCGGCCGGCGCCGGCATTTCCCTCTTTCCAGTTTTTTCCGGCGGTGCCGCGATGCGCCGCCGTGCCGGGGTGCGCGTGTTGCGCACCTCGCTCGCGCCAAGGACTTTTTCTCATGTGCAGCAACAATCGCTTCCGCTGGGCTCTTGCCGTCCTGCTGATGCTGGGTCTCCAGTGGCCGGCCGGCGCGGGCGTGATGCTCGGCGGCACCCGCGTGATCCTCGGTGAAAAGGACCGCGAAGCTTCCATTCCGGTGAAGAACACCGGCACCACGCCCTACGTGGTCCAGACCTGGATCGATGCCGGCGAAGGCAGGAACAAGACCCCGCTGCTCGTCACGCCGCCGCTGTCGCGGCTCGACCCCGGCATGGAAAACATCCTGCGCATCATGCGAGTGGGCGGCGAACTGCCGGCCGACCGCGAGTCGGTGTTCTGGCTCAACGTGAAGGAGATTCCCGAGAAGCCGAAGGAAGAAAACGTGCTGCAGATTGCGGTGCGCAGCCGCATCAAGCTGTTCTACCGGCCTTCGAAGCTCGCGGGCAAGCCCGAGGAATCGCGCGCCCAGCTCAAGTGGGCGGTCGGCGCCGGCGCGCAGGGGCAGGGCGCCGTGCTCAAGGTAGGCAACCCCACGGCCTATCACGTGACCTTCACCGCGCTGAACGTCAACGACGGCCAGCAGCTGATCAATGCCGACATGGTGCCGCCGTTCGGCGAAATGGCGTACCCGCTGAGCGCGGTGAAGACGCCGCAGGCGGTCCAGGTCAACTTCACCACGCTCAACGACTACGGCGGCGAGTCGCCCGAAGAATTCGTCAAGGTGCCCGCAGGTGCCGAGCCGGTGGCCGTGCAGGCCGAGCCGGTCCCGCTGCCCGCACGCAGTGCGAAGCCTTGAGACGCGAGGGACGAACCGCCATGCGTTGCTCACTCGCTTTCCACGCGCCGTTCCGGCTGACGATATGCGCCGCCTTGCTGGGCGCCATGGGCCTGCCCGGCCATGCGCAGCAGCAGGTGGCTGGCTCCAGCTTCAACGAAGAGTTCCTCGGCATCGGTGGCGACCAGCCGCATGCGGACCTGTCGCTTTTCTCCTTCGGCAACCGCGTGCTGGCCGGCAAGTACATGGTCGACGTGTCGCTCAACGAACGCGGCGCCGGACAAACCGAAATCCGCTTCGTCGAGAAGGACGGCAAGAACGACGCCGTGCCCTGCCTCACGCGCCCCATGCTCGACGACTGGGGTGTCAACGTGGCGGTGTTCCCCGCGCTGGCGAGCGCCGCGGACGATGCCTGCGTCGATCTGGCTGCGACCATTCCCGATGCGGCGTTCACCTATGACGGCGGCAAGCAGCGCCTGTTCGTCAGCATTCCGCAGGCGGCGCTGAAGCGCTCGGCGCGCGGCGCGGTCGGTCCCGAGAAATGGGACAGGGGCATCACCGCCGGCATGTTCGACTACCAGCTGAATTTCGCGCGCTACAGCGGCAACCGCTACCGCAACGATGCCAACCCCTTTGCGGTGCCGCAGAACGTGTTCGACGGCAACCCCTTTGCCGATCGCAACAGGAACACCCTCCAGCGCAACACCCTGTTCGCGGGCCTGCGCGCCGGCTTCAACCACGGCGACTGGCGCTTGCGCCACTTCTCGACCTACAACCGGGGCATCGATGGCCGCAGCCGCTGGCAGGGCATCAGCACCTACGCGCAGCGCGACCTCGCCTCCATCAACGGCCGGCTGTTGATCGGCGACGGCAACACGCCGGGCAACTTCTTCGACAGCCTGCCGTTTCGCGGCGTGCAGCTGTCGTCCGACGACGCAATGCTGCCCGACAGCCAGCAAGGCTATGCGCCCACCATCCGCGGCGTGGCGCAGACCAACGCACGCGTCACGGTGCGCCAGAACGGCTATGTCGTCTACAGCACCTTCGTGGCGCCGGGCCCGTTCGTCATCGACGACCTCTATCCGACCGCGTCGAGCGGCGACCTCGAGGTGACCATTGCCGAGGCCGACGGCCGGCAGACCCGGTACACCCAGGCCTTCTCGGCCGTGCCCACGCTGCTGCGCGAAGGCACCTGGCGCTATTCGGCCACCGCGGGCAAATACCGCAACGGCTATCACGGCGGCACACCGGGCACGCGGCGTTCCCTCTCGCAGCCGGCTTTCATGCAGGCGACGCTGGCGCGCGGCCTGGGCAACGAGTTCTCGCTCTACGGCGGCGCGCTGATGGCGAACATGTACCAGTCGCTGCTCGTGGGCGTCGGCAAGAACCTGCGCGATTTCGGGGCCGTGTCGGTCGACCTGTCGAGCGCGCGCACCACCGACCGCACCCCCGCCCACGGCGTGAGGACCTACGACGGGCAATCGCTGCGCTTCCTCTACTCGAAGGCCTTTCTCGATTCGGGCACCAATTTCCGCGTGGCCGGCTACCGCTATTCGACCAGCGGCTACCGCACCTTCCAGGAAGCGGTGCAGATGCAGGACCTGCAACCCTTCGAGTCGTTCAACAGCCGCCGCAACGAGGTGCGCTTCGAGCTGTCGCAGCAACTCGGCGACCAGGGCACGGTGTACGCGTCCGCACGCCAGCAGAGCTACTGGGGCACCACTGCCAAGGACCGGCTGGTGCAGCTGGGCTACTCGGGCAACTACAAGCAGTTCGGCTACAGCGTGTTCTACAACTACACCACCAGCCTGAACCGGCCGGCAAGCCGCCAGATCATGTTCACGCTGACCGTTCCGCTCGGCGACACCCGCGCCAGCGCCCAGTACGCCGTGACCCGCGACGGCGGCGGCCGCGTCAACCAGCAGGCCAGCGTCTATGGCTCGGCCTTCGACGACAGCCGCCTGACTTACAACGTGACGGCCGGCCATGCGAACCGGGGCGGCAGCGACAGCGGCAGCGCGGGTGCGAGTTACCTGTCGCCGGTCGGGCGTTTCGACGTCGGCCACTCGATGGGCCGCGGCTATGGCCAAAGCACCTTCGGCATGGCCGGTGGGGTGCTGATCCATGGCGGCGGTGTCACGCTGTCGCAGCGGCTCGGCGAAACCGTGGCGCTGGTGCAGGCGCCAGGGGCGCAGGGCGTGGGTTTCGAGTCGCAGCCCGGCGTGGCGACCGATTGGGCCGGCAATGCCGTCGTTCCCCACCTGACGCCGTACCGCCTGAACCGCCTGGCCGTCCGCACGGCCGATCTCGGCGACACGGTGGAGGTGAAGAACGCCGCGACCGAGGTGGTGCCCACGCGCGGCGCCGTGGTGCGCGCGAAGTTCGAGACCTCGGTGGGCTTCCGCCTGCTGATGACGCTGACCGACCCGGGAGGCCGCATGCTGCCCTTGGGCTCGAAGGTCGAGAACGAGGCGGGCCAGGAGGTCGGCATCGTCGGTCCCGAGGGGCAGGCTTTCGTCACTGGCGCAGGCAGCACCGGCCGCCTGACCGTGCGTTGGGGGACTGGCAAGACCGACCAGTGCGTCGTGCGCTACAGCCTTCCCGAAGAAAAGAACCCACCGCCGATCCACGAGCTGAGCGGCCAATGCGACGCCACCGCCACAGCCGCCCCCACGCCAAACGACAAACAACCAAAGGGAACGGAATGAGCCACAGCATTTCTTCTGGCCTCATGCGTATCGCCGTTGCGGCAGCGGTGGCGCTGCTCGGCGCGCAAGGCGCCTGGGCGGCGTGCACGCGCTACCCAGGCACGGCGGAGAAGTTCATCACCATGGACATGGGCAAAGTGATCATTTCCAATGATCTGCCTGTCGGAGCCGTGATTGCGAGGAAGGTGTTTCCTATTCCAACCAGGGGCACCGCGGAGTACATGTTCGACTGCACCCGTGGCGGCGGCACGCTCATCGGGGAGATGCTGCAGGGAGCACCCATGCCGAGCGATCCGACGACCTACTCGACGGCGGTGCCAGGTATCGGCATCCGCTTGTCGCGAGTGATCGACGCAACGCTGACCGTGAACTACCCGCACCGGCTTCCGCGTGGACCCGTCTACATCTACTTTCCGCTGGGAACGCAGTTCCAGGTCGAGCTGATAAAAACAGCGGCCGCTACCGGAAACGGGCCACTGGCCTCGGGGACCTATACCCGCTACCACGGTGACGGCGACGGTGTGTCGATGCTGACCACCGTGCTCTCCGGCAATGGCATCACCATCGTCACGCCGTCATGCTCGGTGGATCTGGGCTCCCGGAACATTTCGGTGCAGTTCGGAAGGGTGCCCCAGAGCAACTTCAAGGGCAGGGGCTCCACCACCGGAGACCGCAACTTCAACATCAAGCTCAACTGCCAGGCGGGGCAGAACATGCAGAACACCGTCCACCTGCGCATGGATGCCACGCCGGACCCGTCGAACGAACGAGGCGTGCTGAAGATCACGCAGGGCGGCACAGGCACTGCCACCGGCGTCGGCATCCAGGTGGTCGACAACCAGAGCCTGCCGGTCGCGTTCGGCGAAGACACGCTGGTCGGCCCATCGAAGAATGGCGACTATGTGCTGCCGTACACCGCGCGCTACTACCAGACGGGCAACAAGGTGACACCAGGGCGTGCGGACGGCACGGCCACCTTCACCCTCGACTACAAATAGCCAGCGCTCAGTTTTCGTCGGGGCGCATGGGAATGTCGCCCATCGCCTCGTCCTCGCGCAGGCCGCGCGCGGCCTTCAGCAGCTCGATCGACAGCCCTTCGCCGTGGCCCGCGAAACCCTTGGCGATGCCTTCGAGCACCGTCGACAGGCCGGTCTCGCCGTCGCTGCGCGCGTCCATGCTGATGTTCAGCACCCGGGCCGCCATCTGGCGGTAGGTGACGGCGCCCGCGCCCTCCAGCGCGGCCACGAGGTCGAGGTACAGCGCCAGGTTCAGGTCAAACACCAGCTTGGGCGTGATCTCGAAATCCTCGCTCTTGCTCTTGCTGTCCATGGGAATTGGCTCCTTTTTTTCCTTGGCCCCCACTCTAGCCAGAAAAATGCGGGCAATCCGTCGGATACAGCCTGATTCAGCGTGCGCGCGTGCCCATGATCGCGGCCAAGATGATGAGCCAGGCCGCGAGCGCGATGGTCCAGGTCAGCGGCCTGCCGGTGACGAGCAGCAGCAGCGCGGTCGAGCCCAGCGGCGTGATGTAGCTCAGGATGCCGATCTGCCGTGCGTCGCCGCGCTTGAGCGCCATGTCCCACACGAAGAAGGCCGCGCCCAGCGGACCGAGGCCGCACAGCACGAGCAGCAGCCAGTCGCGGCCCGACAGCGCCACGGAAGGTTCGAGCACCGCATGGCAGGCCAGCGAGAGCAGGCCCGAGACCAGCCCGAACAGGCCGATCGCCGAGGTCGGGAAGGCCGCGACGCGCTTCGTCCACAGCGAGTAGCTGGCCCAGACGAAAGCCGAGGCCAGCGCCGGCAGGAAGCCCCAGTAGCCGGCGACGGCCGTGGCGCCAACCCTTGCGCCGAGGATCGCGGCAGCCGCGCCCGCGAAGCCCAGCAAGCCCGCCACCAGGTGCAGCGGCCGCAGCGACACGCCCGGCAGCAGCACCGGCGCCAGCACCACCATGAGCAGCGGCCACAGGTAGTTGACCAGGTTGGCCTCGACCGGCGGGGCGTAGCGCAGCGCGATGAACAGCAGGAAGTGATAGCCGAACAGCCCGTAGATGCCCAGCGCCAGCGTGCGCGGCGGCACCTTCCATGCGCGGCGGTCGCGCAGCACGAGCGGCCAGCTCGGCACGCTGCCGATGATGAGCGCGAGGCCGGTGAGCAGGAACGGGGGCAGGTGGGACAAGGCCGTGCCGAGCGAGGCGAGGGTGGTCCAGAGCGCGATGGCGAGAAGGGCGTAGACGGTCGACGACATGGAGGCCGAGGCTATGCGATGAGGTCGTCGTGCAATGACGGTTCGTCGTCGCGCAACGACGGTATTGGGTCTTGCTCCTTCCCCCTCTGGGGGAAGGTCGGGATGGGGGCAGGCCTTGGAGCAGGTGCTGCGCCGTTTTCGACGCCGCCGTGCCCCCACCCCGGCCCTCCCCCAGCGGGGGAGGGAGAAATGCCGAAGTCAGCGCCGAAGCGCTGCCGTGAGCGCCGATGGCGAGCGATAGCCCGTTAGGCGCGCCGTTTCGGCCACGCTCATTCCGCCGAGCCGCAGCTCGCGCGCATGCGCCAGCCGCAGCGAGCGCAGCCAGTGCATCGCGCCCATGCCCTGTTCGTCGCGGCAGCGCTGCGCGAACTGGCTCGGGCTGAGGCAGGCGGCACCGGCCAGGTCGGCCACGCCCAGCGGTTCGTGCCAGCGGGCGCGGGCCCAGTCGGCGAGCACAGGCCAGTCGATGCGACGGCGGCGTGAATCCGAATGAGAGAGCGGCGCGGGGTTCCAGGCCTCCAGCAGCAGCGCGGGCCCGTTATGCAGGGCCAGGGCCGAGGCCTGCGGCTGCCGCAGGCATTGCGCCAGGTAGCGCGCCAGCGTGTGCAGCTGCGGCGCGTCGGGCGGTGCGCGCTCGGTGCAGCGGGCCCATGCCGTGTGCGTGGTGTCGAGCACCAGGCACACGCTGCCTTGCTTGCGCGCGCTGAAGTCGTGCCGTTCGCCGGGTGCGACCACCTGCGCCTCGCCCACGCCGACGCCGGCACCGCGGCCTTCCACTTCGATCTCCAGCACGCCGTCGAGGCCGATCAGCACCTGGAAATGGTCGTGCGCGTGGCTGCCGTGCGAGTCGCCGTAGTTGCGCAGCGAGAGTGCGTGGCTCGTCGGCAGGGAAGAGGCAGGGGTGTACATGTTCTTGCGTATTGTCCGCGCAGCCTCTTCGAGGCGGACAACTGCCGGCCTTCAGGCTCCTGAAGGCGCGCGCGGCGCCATCAACCGAGCCGCAGCAGCACCGCCGACGCCGCGCACACGATCAGAAACGGAATGCTGATGCGGTGGAACTCGCGCAGCCCGTGCGGCACCTTGGCCAGCCGCAGTGCGATCAGGTTGGCCAGCGAGCCCAGCACGCAGCCGAAGCCGCCCACGCTCACGCCGGCCGCGAGCGCGGGCAGGTCGTGCACGTAGCGGTCCAGCAAGATGGTGGCCGGCACATTGCTGATGAATTGCGAGGTGACGATGGCCGCGAAGTACGCGCGCCAGCCTTCGGCAATCGGCCACTGTCCCACGGTCGCGGCCACGGCCGGCAGCTCGGCGAGCTGGCGCAGGTCGACGAACATCAGCGCGATGATCGCCAGCAGCGCCCAGTCGACATCGCGCAGCACGCGGCGCTGGAACAGCAGGTAGGCGCCGAACACCACCGCCAGGCCCGCCAGCAGCCAGTGCCGGTCGAGCGCGACGACGAAGCCCACGAACAGCACGCCCGACAGCGCCAGCAGTTGCGGCCGTACCGCGGTGGGCTCGGCGGCGGGCTTGAGCGCGATCGGCGTTCGCGGCGCCAGCAGCCACACGGCCACGACCAGCCAGAGCAGCATGACGAGCACCGTGGGCGCCATCATGGCCATGAAGCCGCCGAAGCTCTCGCCGGTGCGGTGCCACAGGTACAGGTTCTGCGGATTGCCGATGGGCGTGAGGGCAGAGCCCGCGTTCACCGCCAGCGCTTCCAGCACCACCAGCCGCGCCAGCGGCAGGTGCGCCTGCGTGGCCAGCACGCGCGTGAGCGGCACCAGCAGGAACAGGCTCACGTCGTTGGTGACGAGCGCCGACAGCACGACGGCGGTGGCGGTGAGCAGCAGCGCGAGCTGGCGCAGGTCGGTGGTGCGTGCGAGCAGGCGCTGCGCGGCCGATTGCAGCATGCCGCTCCTCTCCACCCCCTGTGTGATCGCGAGCAGCCCGGCCAGGGCTCCCACGGTCTGCCAGTCGACCAGCTGGAGCCAGTCCATCGGTGCGCGCGGCCGCAAGAAGGCGAACACCACAGCCACCACCAGCAGCACCCAGAGCAGGCCATTGCCGCCGCTTTCGTGCGGCAACGGGGCGTTGTCGTCGGGGGAGGCAGGAGGCAGGGCGGGCGCAGTGTCTTTGGTCATGGGGCGGTGGTGGTCAGGGCGGAGGCGGCCGGCGCGTTCGCGGGAGAAGAACGAGGCCGGTGGCGAGTTTCGGGCATTGCCAGGGCAAACAGCGTCAGGGCACCGGCCGCAATGCCCGCGAGCATGACAAATGCGGTGCCTTAGCGGGCCTGGTGCGCGACCGTGCCCGCGACCAGGTTGCTGAGCGCAGCGCCCAGCCCCACGCAGGCCCCACCGAGGCCGAGCGCAAAGTTGAAGTGGCCGCTGCCGCGCGTCAGGTCGCCGATCATCAGTGTGAACATGGCGCCGAAGATGGCCGCGCCGATGCCGTCGAGCACCTGCAGCGCCAGCAGCACGGCAGGGCTGTCGGCCAGCAGGTAGAGCAGCCCGCGCACCGGCAGCACCGCGAAGCCGACCAGGAAGATCGGCTTGCGCGCGAGCCGCGGCGCCCAGCGCCCGACCGCGAGGCCGATCGGGATGGTCACCAGCTGCGTGACGATCACGCCGCCCGAGAGCCACAGCGTGGCCGAACTGCCGGACTGCTTGCCGACCTTTTGCGCCACCAGCGTGAGCATCGCGGCATTGGCCAGGTGGAACAGGAAGGCGCAGGCCAGCAGCACGAAGAGGCGATGGTCGTGCCAGCGCGCCGTGGAGGGTGCACCGCCGGCCTGCGCATCGGCGCCGCGCGCAAGGCGCAGGTCGATGTCCCGGTGGCGGATGGCGAGCGCCGCCGCGATGGTCGGCAGCGCCATCGCCACCGCATAGAAGAACATCGCATGCGGCCCGAAGGCATGGCCCACCCAGCCGGTGCCCAGCGCCCACAGCACCGTGCCGGCCGCCGTGATCGCGACGTTGCGGCCGACGCGGGCGTCCAGCCCCGCACGGCCCACCATGCCCAGGCTGGTGGCGGCGATGGCGGGCGCAACCAGCGTGCCGGCCGCGCCGATCAGCGACTGTCCCGCGAGGATGACGCCGTATCCCGGCCAATTCGCCATGACCACGAGGCAGCTCGCGATGAGCGCGATGGCCCCGGCGATCCAGCGCGGCTTGTGCCGCACGCTGTCGATCAGCGCGCCGGCCGGCGCCTGCATCGCCAGCCCGACCAGCGCCGAGACGAACATCACGGTGCCGATGCGCTGCGGATCCCAGGCCAGCGTGCCGGCCATGAAGACGATCAGGAACGGACCGACGCCGCCCTGGATGTCGGGCGCGAAGAAGACGAGCGCGTCGAGGGCGCGCAGGCTGCGGCGGGAGGGAGCGGTGGTGGTCATGGCGGGCCGGTGCGAGGGATCAGGAAGCGGGCGCCGGCGCCGGCGGAGGCGGCATCATCATCGGCGCGGCGGGCGGCATGGGACCGGCGCCGCGCGGACCCCAGGGGACACCGGCCCCGCCGAACACTTCGCGCACCGTGTCGGCGCTCGGGCCGAGGCTCGTCGCTTCCAGCGCGGTGCCTTGTGCGCCGCGCGTGCCCCAGCCGCGCGCATGCAGCTGCGCGCCGGGTTGCAGCTGGGCGCCGTACATCGCGCCGATGTGCGGCGGGAAGCGCACGATGGTCTTGTCGGCGAGCACCACGCCGTGCACGTCGCCGCGGTCGGTGTACAGCAGGCGCTCGATGCGGCCCCCCGCCGACATGGCGACGAGCGTGCCCGGGTCGCGCAGCGGCGGCGGGGCCATGCCCGGCATCGGCGGCTGGTCGGTTACGCTGCGGCCGTTGGCGCCGATGGTCTGCGCGCGCACCACCGGCACGCTGGGGGCGCGCCAGCCGCTGACCTGCACCGTGTCGCCGGGCCTGAGCATCTGCATCATGGCGGCCGAGAGGTGCGGTGGAAAGGCGACCTGCGTGCCATCGGACAGCAGAAGGCCATCGGCCTCGCCGTTCGGGTTGATCAGCCATTGCTGCACGCGGCCGGTGGCAACCATCTCGGCCTGAAATGCGATGGCGCCGTGCGGCGGGGGCATGGGTCCGTGCGGCGGCGCGGGTGGCCGTTGGGCGAAGGCGGCGCTGCCGGCCAGCAGGCAGGCGGCGGCGGTGAGGGCGAGGCGGGAGGTCATGAGCGGTTCCTTGTGGAATGGAGACCCCATGGACATCTCACACAACGTGCCAGCGCATGAACCCTTTGAAATCAATGACTTGCGCGCGCCGTGTGGGCGGCAGCCGCATGATCCGGGGACACCAGGCGTCCGCTTTCCGGACGCTTCGCCTCAGTCGATCCCGTACTGCGTCAGCTTGCGATAGAGCAATTGACGGTGAATGCCCAGGCGGCGTGCGGCCTCGGCACGGTTGCCCTGCGTCTGGGCCAGCGCGTGGGCGATCAGCAGGCGCTCGAGCTTTTCGACGGCGGCGGGCAGTTCGCCTTCGAGCCACTCGGCCGGCACGGTGTCGGACGCTTCGCCGCGTGGCGCGGCCCCGGGTCCGATGGCCAGGTCCGCCGCGCCGATCACGCGGTGCCGTACCAGCGCATGGCAGCGCTCCATCACGTTGCGCAGTTCGCGCACGTTGCCGGGCCATGGGTGGCTCAGCAGCCGTTGCGCGGCCTCGGCCGACAGCGCCTTCGGCGCATCGGATGCGGCCGCGCGGCGCAGGAAGTGCTCGGCCAGCGGGATGATGTCGGCCAGCCGCTCGCGCAGCGGCGGCATGCGGATCGACAGCACGTCGAGCCGGTACAGCAAGTCTTCGCGAAAGCGCCCCTCGCGCACGGCGGCGGCCAGGTCGCGGTGCGTCGCGGCGATCACGCGCACGTCGACCTTCACCGTCCGGTGACTGCCCAGCGGCGTGACCTCGCCCTCCTGCAGCGCGCGCAGGATCTTGGCCTGCACGTCCAGTGCCATGTCGCCGATCTCGTCGAGCAGCAGCACGCCGCCATCGGCCGCGCGAAAACAGCCGGGGCGCTCGCCGGTCGCGCCGGTGAAGGCGCCGCGCACGTGGCCGAAGAGTTCGCTTTCGAGCAGCTCCTTCGGAATCGCCGAGCAGTTGACGGCCACGAAAGGCCGGTCGGCGCGGGCCGAATGGCGGTGCAGCGCGCGCGCCACCATTTCCTTGCCGGTGCCGGTTTCGCCGAGGACCAGCACCGGCATCGCGCTGGCGGCGGCCAGGCCGATGCGCTTGTGCACCTCGCGCATCGCGTGGCTCGGGCCGATCAGGTCGCTGCCGTCGTCGTCCTGCGGCACACCGGAGGGCGACGCTGCCGCGTGCTGCTGCAGCGCGCGTTCCAGCACCTCGCGCACCGCCTCGCGGCTGATCGGCTTGGCCAGGTGATCGAAGGCGCCCAGGCGCATCGCCTCGATGGTGTTGCCCGCGCTCGCGAACGCCGTGAGCACGATCACCGGCGGCAGGCGCACTAGGGTGGCCTGCATGGCCGCGAGCGTCTGCAGGCCGTCCATGCCGGCCATGCGGTGGTCGAGGAACACGGCGTCGAAGCCCTCGCGCGATGACGACAGCGTTTCCAGCGCCTCGGCGCCGCTGGCCGTCGCCACCACGCCGTGGCCGAGGCCTTGCAGTGTTTCGGCGAGCGTGTCGCGGAAGGCGTTGTCGTCGTCGACGATCAGGAGGTGCGCCATGGAAGCTCCAGTTCGAAGCGGGTGCCCGGTTGCATGGGCACATGATGCAGCTCGCCGCCGTGCGCCAGCGCCACTTCGCGCGCCAGCGCCAGGCCCAGCCCGGTGCCGTCGGCGCGGCCGGTGGCAAAGGGCTCGAAGAGGCTGGCCTGCAGCGATTCGGGTACGCCCGGGCCGTCGTCGTCCACGCGGATGAGCAGCATGCGCGCATCGGGCTGCACGACGGACAGCACCACATGGCCGCCGCGCGGCGCATGGCGCACGGCGTTGTCGAGCAGGTTGTCGACGGCACGCGCAAGGTGCACCGGGTCGAACACGGCACTGGCGGGCAAGTCGTGATGCAGCGAGATCTGCACGCCGCCCGCCGCTGCCTTCGGCGCGACGGCGGCCACGCGCTCTTCGAGCCAGCGATGAAGCGCCACCTCGGCCGGTGCGAGGGCCACCGGCTGCACCAGCGCGAGCAGGCTTTGCACGAGGCCGTCGAGCCGGTCGATCTGCCCGACGATGACCTGCAGCGCCTGGCCCTGCCGCTCGGGCGCGGCGGCCAGTGCGTTCTCGGCCTTCAGCCGCATCGTGGCGATCGGGTTGCGGATCTCGTGGGCGATACCGCCGGTCATGCGGCCGAGTGCCGCCAGGCGCTGGTCGCGGCTGTGCTGCTGCGCGGCCGCGCGCACGTTCATGCGCGCCTCCTCGAAGCGCAGGCGGTAGCGGTTGAAGCCGTCGACGATGCGGTCGAGTTCGCGCACGCCGGTGCGCGGCAGCTCGGGCATGGCATCGCCGTCCGCATCGGCCTGCGCGAGCCGGGTTTCGAGGCGCTGCACATGGCGCAGCCCGCGTCGAAGGATGAAGCCGAGCCAAAGGCCCGACGCCAGCACCAGCGCCAGCAGGACGCCCAGGCCGGTGCGCAGGCTGTCCTGCGCGGCCAGCGCGCCGCTGCTGGTGCGAGTCATGGTCCACGCCGCCAGGTCGTTGCCCGGCGCGGCCAGCGGGCAGGCCGAGACGATCAGTGCCTCACGGCTGCCGCGCACCACATCGGTCTGCGGCTGCCGGGTGCGCGTCGCGAGCTGCGCCAGCTCGGCGATCAGCGGCTGCTCGGCCGCGGGCACGTCGCGCTTGACGCCGCTGCCTTCGTAGGTGGGGTAGGCATAGGCCAACTGCCCGCCGGCGGCCTGCCACACGCCGCCCTCGACATGGGGCGCCTCGATCAGCACCAGCTGCAGCAGCACCTGCAGCAGATCGACCTGCGGCTGCGCCGAGGAAGGTGCGGCCGCCGACCTGGCATAGCGCGCCGCGATCGCGCGGCACGACTGCTCGGTCGCAGCGCGCCCCGCAGCCACTTGCGCGCCGGCACTGCTGCGGTAGAGCGTGAGCATCACCACGGCCAGTGCGGCGCACATGCCGAACAGAAGCACCCAGAAAAAGACCAGCTGACCGCGAAGGGATTTCATCCACCGCGTTCACGCAGTTCGCGCTTGAGCACCTTGCCGATGGCGCTGCGCGGCAGCTCCTCGATGAAGGAGAGCCGTGCCAGGCGCTGCGTCTTGCCGAGCTGGGCGTTGGTCCATTGCAGCAGCGCGTCTTCGGTGGTGCTGTCGCCCTCGCGGCGCACCACGAAGGCCACCGGCGTTTCGCCCCATTGCTCCGACGGCACGCCGATCACGGCCACATCGGCCACCGCCGCATGGCCGCGCAGCACGGACTCGAGGTCGCTCGGGTAGATGTTGAAGCCGCCGCTGATGATCATGTCCTTCTTGCGGTCGAACAGCGTGAGAAAGCCGTCGGCGTCGAATCGGCCCACGTCGCCGGTGCGGATGAAGCGCTTGCCGGTGGCATCGAACCATTCGGCCTCGCGCGTCTTCTCGGGCTGGCGGTGGTAGCCGGTCATCATGCCGCCCGAGTGGCCCACCACCTCGCCGGCCACCTCGGTGTTGCCGCGCGGCAGTTCGTTGCCTTCCTCGTCGATCAGGCGGATGTCGCTGCCCTCGGCGGGCTGGCCTACCGTGTGCAGCTTGGTCGGGTTCAGGTGTGCTTCCAGGATGCAGGTGCCGCCGCCCTCGGTCATGCCGTAAAACTCGATCAGCCCGCCGGGCCAGCGCTTGAGCACGTCGGCCTTGAGCGCGGCGTTGAAGGGCGCGCTGGTGCTGAACTTGAAGCGGAACGACGACAGGTCGTGCGCGTCGAAGCGCGGATGCGCCATCAGCCGCTGGTACTGCACCGGCACGAGCATGGTGTGCGTCACGCGGCGTTGCTCGGCCAGCTGTAGGTAGCCGAGCGCGTCGAACTTGGGCATCAGCACCACGCAGCCGCCGAAGGCGATGGTGGGGAAGAACACCACCAGCGTGGTGTTGGAGTACAGCGGCGTCGACAGCAGCGTGACGGTGTCGGGACCGTATTCATATTTGGCGCCGCGCTGCACGTGGGCCCAGCGCATGCCGTGGCCCTGCACGATGCCCTTGGGCTCGCCCGTGGTGCCCGACGAATAGATGATGTTGAAGGGCCACGAAGGCTGCGTCTCCACAGCCTTGGGTTGCGCACCTGCCGGCGCGAGCCAGCTTTCGATGTCGCGGCCCACGTTCGAGCCGTCGAGCGCGACGCGTGCAATGCCGCCTTCCTTCGCCGGCCCGATCACCTCGGCGGCCGAGGCGTCGCTGAACAGGATGCGCGCATCGGCGTCCTCGATCATCCGGGCCAGGCTGGCGGGCGTGGAGCCGGGCGCCAGCGGGGCCACCGCGACGCCCGCGCGCAGCGCGCCCAGGAACACCGCCGCGTAGTTCACCGACGACGAGGCGCAGATGGCGATGGCATCGCCGGGCTGGAGCCCGTCGCGCTGCAGGCTGGCCGCGACGCGGTCCATGAGCGCGTCGAGTGCGCGGTAGTCCAGCGTGCGCCCGGCATCGGCCAGCGCGGCGTGGTCGGGCGTGTGTTGCGCATGGAGGCGGACCAGATCGGCAATGGCGCCGAAAGCGTGTTCCATTTCGGCTTGAACGGCAGGGTGCGTTTGCAAGGTCATTCCTTCTTCTTGAGCAGCCGGCAGGATAGCGAAATGCTGCCGCTTTCGGCCAGCTCCTTGGCGACCGCGCGGCTGTCGGAGGGCGTACCGTCAGGCCGCGCTCAGGATGGGCGGGCAACGATCCCGCGTCATCTTTTTTCAATAGACAGGGAGTCTCTCTTGCACATCATCTGGACCATCTTGATCGGCTTCATCGCGGGGCTGATCGCCCGCGCCATCCTGCCGGGCAACAACTCCATGGGGTTCATCCTCACCGTGATTCTGGGCATTGCCGGGTCGCTGGTGGCGACCTATGCAGGACAGGCCCTGGGGCTGTACGCTGCGGGCGCGGGCGCCGGCTTCATCGCCTCGGTGATCGGCGCGGCCCTGCTGCTCGGGGTCTGGCATCTCGTGACCCGGTAACAAGGAGATCTCCATGGGTTTACTCGACATCCTCCAGCAGGCCATCGGCGGCAACGACAGCCCCGAGGCCCACCTCGACAAGGTCACGCAGCAAGCATCGACCGACGAAGTCGGTGCGGGGCTCGCCGCTGCCATGCGCTCCGACCAGACGCCGCCTTTCGGCGACATGGTGGGCAAGCTGTTCGGCCAGTCGTCGCCGCAGCAGCAGGCCGGCGTGCTCAACCAGATCCTGGCCACGCTGGGCCCGGCAGCGGCCTCGGCGCTGGCCGGCGGCGTGCTCGGCCGCATGCTGCAGCCGGGGCAGACGCAGGTCACGCCCGACCAGGCCTCGCAGCTGTCGCCTGCGCAGGTGACCGAAATCGCCGCGCATGCCGAGCAGCAGCACGCGGGCTTGATCGACGAGGTGAGCCGGTTCTATGCGCAGCACTCGGGGCTGATCAAGACGCTGGGTGGCGCGGCGATTGCCATCGCGCTGGCGAAGATGAAGGAAAACGCCACGCGCGGTTGAGGCCGCGCGGCCCGGTCAGCGGGACGACGCAGGGGGCTCGGGCTGCGCCGTGTCGCCGCCGCGCTCATGCGCATCGCGCGCCAGGCTGCGCTGGTTCCAGAAGTGCATGGATGCCGCACGCTGCGGCGTCAGCTGCGTCGGGAAATGCACGAAGTGGCTGTCGGTGGTCGCGTAGATCGCAGGCGCGTCCAGCGACAGCGTGTCCACCACCTGGGCTTCGGTGACGAGGCCGTGAGCATTGAAGACATTCGCGAAGTAGGTCTGGTCGCCGCCGTTGGCGTGCACCGACGAGCGGTCGGGCGCGGCCTCGATCTGCCGGCAGACGTCTTCCACCAGCGCGTGCATCGCGGGCGTGTTGCGCACGCCGACCACGCTGGAGTTCATGTTCCAGGCCGTGTGGTCGTTGCCCACCAGCGCCTGCCGGCCGTCGACCAGCGGCTCCATGCGCAGCGACTGGTTCATGGCCAGGATGTCCGCATCGATCCACAGCAGGAACTCGTGCTCCGCGAGGTGGCGCCGCATGACGTGCGGCTTGGCCCACGAGCCCGTCAGCCCGTTGGCAAAGTCGGGCACCTTGCGGTAGAGGTGGTAGCCGTAGCCATGGCGCAGGCAGTAGCGCGCGAGGCTTTCTTCGTGGATGCGGCCATAGCTGGCGATGTGGTGCGTGTAGATGCTGACGAAGGCGATGCGCGCACCGGGGTTCAGGTGCAGGTCGTCGCCGGGCGGTGGCGCGGTCTCGGCGAGCACGAGGAAGGGCGGGCGTTCGCCGGCGGCCAGGGCCGCGGCGTCCTCGACGAGGTTCTGCACGCCGCGGAAGTCGTAGTCCAGCGCCGGCGTCCACTGGTTTGCGGCGCCTGTGCGGCGCCAGGTGGGCGCGTCGCTGGCCACCAGCGGGCGCACACCCTGGATCGATTCGTAGTAGCTGCCCGCGGGCCAGTTGGCCTGCACGTTGGCGTGGATGCCGTTGGGCAGGGGAAGGGCGCAGGGGCGGGGCGGGAAGACATGGGCGACCAGCGCGTTCTCGGGCTGCTCGTTGTCCTCCAGGATGCGCACTGACCAGTGGGAGACATGATCGACCAACTGGCGCACCTGCTCGCGCACCGCAGCCGTGTTGCGCAGCAGCAGCATGCTGGTGTTGCAGAGCGCGTCGTCGTCGGGTTGCGCGCAGACCAGCGCGTCGATGCCGTCGAACGCCTCTTCCAGCGGTCGGGGCCAGTAGACGACCGCGAACTGGTCGAGCACCAGCAGCAGGCTGCCCTCGTCGGCTTGCGCCAGGTGCTGGTAGATCGCGTGATAGCGGAAGAAGACCGGCTGGCGCGGACCCCACACGTGGGTGCTGTCGGCGATGCGGTGCGCGTAGCCGTACCGGCGCGCATAGGCTGCGTGGTTCTCGACCAGGCCCTCGACGGGGCGTGTGGCCAGCGTGGTCAGGATGGTGGCCATCTGATCCGTTCTCCCTTTCGATGTGGTCCCGCGGCGTTGGCCGCCGCTATGCGCCGGAAGCTTGCCGTACGACGCCGATGATGTACTCGATTTCCTCGTCGCCGAGCATCGGATAGAGCGGCAATGCGAGCGAACAGCCGGCCAGTTTTTCGCTGTGCGGCAGGGCGCCGGTGCCGTGCCAGGGCCGCAGCGCCTCGTGCCGGTGCAGCGGTTGCTCGTAGTAGACCCGGGTTGCGATCCCGGATGCGGCCAGCCGCGCCGCGAAGGCCGCGCGTTCGCAGGGGCCGGGCAGGGTGACGACGAAATAGTTCCACGCGTGGCCCGCCGAGTCTCGCGGCAAACCGATCGGACAGTCCGCCCAGGCCGCCATGTAGCGCGCTGCGATGGCGCGCCGTCGCGCGATGTTGTCCGGAAAGTCGTCCAGTGCGGCATTGAGCAGGCAGGCCTGCAATTCGTCCATGCGGCTGTTGTGCCCGAGGCAGTGGTGCCGGCCGTCGGCGTAGCCGTGGTTGCGCAGCAGCCGGGCCTTGCGGGCGTGCTGCGGATCCCTGAAGGCCAGCGCACCGGCGTCGCCGGCGGCGCCGAGGGTCTTGGTCGGATAGAAGCTCATCGCCGTGGCGTCGCCCCAGGTGCCGGCGGCATGGGCGCCCAGGCATTGCGCCACGTCTTCGATCAGCCACAGCTTCTCGTCGCGGCAGTAGGCGGCCAGTTCGGGCAGGCCGCTCGGGTCGCCGAAGAGGCCGACCGCGAGGATCGCGCGGGTGCGTGGCGTGCGGGCGTCGCGGAAATGCGCGAGCGTCGGCAGGAAGTCGTCCGGCGCGCTGTCGACGAAGACCGGCCGCGCGCCCGCAGCGAGCACCGCTTCCGCGCAGGCGACGAAGGTGTAGCTCGGCAGCAGGACCTCGTCCAGCGCGGCCCCTCCGCCCGCGCTTCCGATGCCGAGGCTCTTGAAGGCCAGCAGAAGCGCTTCGGAGCCCGATCCCACGGCCACGGTCTCGCGGCCTTGCAGCAGGCCGGACAGCCGTGCCTCGAAAGCCTCGGCTTGCGGACCGAGGATGTACACGCCGCTGCGCAGCACTGCGGCGAGGGACTGGGCCAGGTGCGCCGCTTTCGGCTCGGCAGATGCGGCCGACCGGAACAGCGGGATCTTCATGCGTGCAGTACCTGGCAAGCCCGGGTCACGGCCGCCAGGCCATCGGCACCCGAGGCGACGCGGCTGGCCTGGCCCAGGATGGCGCGCCTGAAGCCGTGGTACTGCCGTGCCAGGGCGTCGTCGCCGGTCGTCGTTGTCGTCGAACGCGCGCCGCTGCGCAGGTCCAGCAACTGCTCCCGGTGGCCATCGCACACCTGCAATTGAGCGATCGCCGGCGTGCTGGCGTAGCCGCTCTCGAATTCGGCGACCAACGTGCCCAGCCGCACGCGCGCGCGCACGCTGTGCACATCGATGTGCCGTGCGAGCACTTCCATTGGCGCTTCCGCGGGAATCGCGCACAGCCAGGCGAACAGGTCGAGGTCGTGCACCATCAGGTCCAGCACGCTCTCCCTGGCCATGGCAATGCGCGTCGAATAGCGGCGAAACCGCATGAACGGACGCTGGTCCTGGCGGTGGCTTGCCGCGGCATTGCGCAGCCGGGCGAGGAGCACGGCGTCGAACACGGGGTTGAAGCGCTCGATGTGGCCGGTGCTCAGGGTCACGCCGCATTGCCGCGCCGTGCGGATCATCAGGGCACCGTCGTGCCGGTCGATGCAAAGCGGCTTTTCGACCAGCACGTGGCAGCCACGCCGCATCAACGACAGGGCAAGCTCGGCGTGCGCGTCGTCGCTGGTGGCAACGGTGGCCGACGCGATGCCCGGCGGTAGGTCGTCAAGGCTGGACAGCAATGGCAGCGCCGCGAGTTCCGCGCCGGCGCGGGCCGACGACGAGCAATCCACGAGGGCGCGCAGCTGGAAGCCGCGCAGGGCGAGGAGCTTTCGGGCGTGGATGCTGCCGAAGCGGCCAAGGCCCACGATCGCATGGGCCAGTGCGGCGTCGGCCGGGCTCGCGGCTGCCGTGTCGGCGGCGATGGCGGTCGGGCTGTCGTCGCTGGCGGGCGTCGTGAAGGTCATCGAGGCATCGATGGATGTGTCATCGCATCGCGTCGCGCAGCCGATCCGCCACGGCCTGCAGATGCGCGCCGCGGATGACGTGCTTGTAGACGCCGGCCGCGACGCGTTCCTCTCCGAAGATTTCGAAGGCGGGTTTGGTGGCGGGCGCCTCCGCCAGTTCATAGCGCGTGGGCTGCGCGGCGAAGAGGCATTCCCGGCCATAAGCCTGGGCGCCGAACTCGGCGATGAAGCCCGCCAGCTCGCGCTCCAGCTGGCCGCCGAAGCTGCGCGCGTAACCGTGCATGTCGTCGAGCTTGGCCTGCAACTCGGGGCCGTCGAGCTCGACCATGACATGGCGCTCGGAAGCCAGCCGTGCCGGTGGACTCGGATGGCCCACGGTGGGATAGCCGAGCGAAACGACCGTGCGGCCGCGCGCCGCGGCGTGCGCGGCGACCTGGTTGGCCAGCAGGCGGCACAGGTCGTGCGAAGGGTTGTAGTCCTCGGCTTCGTCGGCGACGATGCAGTCGATGCCTTGTTCGACGACATGCGTCGTCAAGGCGTGCACCCACTGCGTGAACAGGCGCGTGTCGCCTTCGAGCAGCGCCCGGTAGATGTCGGCATCGGCAACCGGTTGCACCACATCCGCAATCCAGCGGGCCCCCGCGCGTGCGAGGTTGTCGATCGTCGGTTCGAGCCGCGGCACGCCGCTCGAACCGGCGCCGTTGGTCAGCACCACGAAGTCCGGCCGCTCGTTGCGCAGCCACTTCCACAGCAACAGTTCGTGCCCCGAATGGGCGGCGATCACCAGCGCCTTCATGCGCGTGGACCGCCGGGCCGGACGAGGGTTGACACCCGCCGCAGCGGTCCGGTCACACGCCACGAACGGCTGGCGTAGACCTCGCGCAACTGCGCCTGGAGCAGGGCGAGTTCGGTGCGCGCCTGCCGGGTCTGCTGCTCGGCTTCGGTCAGCCGTGCGTTGCAGTCGGCGTTCGATTGCGCCGCCTGTGCGGCCTGCGCGGCGGTCTGCATGGCGGCGAGCTCCGTCTGCCGGCGTGCCTCTTTGGCCTGGCGTTGTAGCTCTGCCTGCAGCGCGTCGATTCGAGCTTGATGCATGCGTTGATGGTCGTTGAAGGACTGCTGGATCCACCCGATGTGCTGCTGCAAGGACGCAACAGCCAGATGCGCCGCCGACGGGTTGCCGCGCCGGATCCAGTCCTCCATGTAGCGGGCCACCTCGTTCGCCCGCTGGCTCGCGGGCACCTCGATCACGGGATGCTGCAGGGCCATGCCCTGCGCGCAGCGCTCGAGCGCGCCGAGCGTTGCGTCGAGGCCGCCATGCGCACGCATCCATTCGCCGGCCTTGCCTGCATCCTCGGCGTCGTAGCGGTCGAGCTCGGCGCCCACGTTCTCCCGCGTGATCGGCCGGATCAGCAGCGCCCGGCCAAAATTCCAGCGCCGCGCGTGGGCCGCGGTGGCCGCCGTCACCATCTCGCCCATGCCCGCGCTCGGATCGAGCACCACCACCGCGTTGCCGGTGCACAGTGCCTCGGTGGCGCAGCGCCCCTTGCCGAAGACGATGTCGTAGCGGCCGTGTGCCTCGGCCGGGTCGGGCAGGTGGTTGCCGGTGCCGCTGCCGATCACGTCCAGCGACAGTCCGCGCTGCACGCAGGCGGCGCGGATCTCCTCGAGCTGCGCGTCGTGCGAGGCGTAGTTGCTGAAGACCAGCGCCGTCCGGGGCCGGGCCGGCAGCTCGCTGCGCCGCGGAAAGCGCGAAAGATCGACCCCGTTCTGGATCAGCTCGATGCGCTCGCGCGCGATGCCGAACTCGTGCACCAGGCGCTCCGCGCAGTTCTCGTCGACGGCCACATGGCATACGACCTGGGTGAACTGCGCCGGGCGTCCGTGTTCGGCGCTTCGGTCGTGGCAGATCGTGAGGACCGGCACGTCGTGGAAATGCAGCAGCGCGCGAACCGTCTCGTGGTGGGTGTTGCCGATGATCACGTTCGGCCGCGCCGCGATGTCGCTCAGTTCGGTGACGCAGGCAATCGAGGCAAAGCGCAGTTCGTCGGCCATGTCCCCGAAGGCCGTTGCAAAGATCGTGACGGCGTGGCCGCGGCGGCGCAGCCACAGCGCCAGGTCGCGGGTGAACATTTCCGCGCCTGTTCGATGCACCAGGAAGCACATGGCCAGCAGGAAGTGCATCGGCCTGCCTGACTGCGGCGCGTCCGCCGCTGGGACGGTCGCCGCGGCGTTCAATCGAGCGAGGGCGCGCCGGCCAGAACGTGTCCTGCCTGCTGGTCGGCGTGGTAGCTGGAGCGCACCATCGCGCCCACGGCCGCGTGGCTGAAGCCCATCTTGTAGGCCTCTTCCTCGAACATCTTGAAGGTGTCTGGGTGCACGTAGCGGCGCACCGGCAGGTGCGAACCCGACGGCGACAGGTACTGGCCGATGGTCAGCATGTCGATGCCGTGCGCGCGCATGTCGCGCATGACCTGCAGGATCTCCTCGTCGGTCTCGCCGAGGCCCACCATGATGCCGCTCTTGGTCGGCACGTCGGGGTGCAGCGCCTTGAACTTCTTCAGCAGGTTCAGGCTGAACTGGTAGTCGCTGCCGGGACGCGCTTCCTTGTACAGGCGCGGCGCGGTCTCGAGGTTGTGGTTCATCACGTCCGGCGGCGCGGCCTTGAGGATTTCAAGGGCGCGGTCGTCGCGGCCGCGGAAGTCGGGCACGAGGATCTCGATCTGCGTCATCGGCGAGAGCTCGCGGATGTTGCGGATGCAGTCGACGAAGTGCTGGCTGCCGCCGTCGCGCAGGTCGTCGCGGTCGACGCTGGTGATCACCACGTACTTCAGGCGCAACTTGGCGATGGTCTTCGCGAGGTTGAGCGGCTCGTCCTTGTCGAGCGGGTCGGGGCGGCCATGGCCCACGTCGCAGAACGGGCAGCGGCGCGTGCACTTGTCGCCCATGATCATGAAGGTGGCCGTGCCGTTGCCGAAGCATTCGCCGATGTTCGGGCACGAGGCCTCTTCGCAGACCGTGTGCAGGTTGCTCTCGCGCAGGATCTGCTTGATTTCGTAGAAGCGCGTGGTCGGGCTGCCGGCCTTGACGCGGATCCACTCGGGTTTCTTGAGCACCTCGCCCTGCTGCACCACCTTGACGGGGATGCGCGAGAGCTTGGCCGCGGCCTTCTGCTTGGCCAGCGGGTTGTAGTTTTCGGCGCTTTGGGCGTCGCGGACGACTTCTGTGGTGCTCATTGGTGTGTCAAGGCGCCAGGAAGGCGCCGAGCTTCTGGCTCAGCACCGTGGCGGCTTCTTCCCATGTGGTTTGGATGCCGATTGTAGAAAGGTCGACCGTCTGCAGCCCCGCATACCCGCATGGGTTGATGCGGGAGAAGGGTTCGAGGTCCATCTCGACATTGAGCGCCACGCCGTGGTAGGTGGCGTGGCGGCTCACCTTGATGCCCAGCGCGGCGATCTTGCCGAGACCGCGAAACGGGTCGCCCGCGGGCAGAGGACCAGCGAGGGCCGAACCGTTTGAAGGCGATGCTTTCAGCATCGCGTGCGAGAACGGGTCGTCGAGCCGCACATAGATGCCCGGCGCGCTCGCCACGCGGTGGCCGGTGACGCCGAAGTGAGCCAGTGTGCGCAGCACCGATTCCTCGATGCGATAGACGTATTCCTTGACGAAGTAGCCCGCGCGGCGCAGGTCGATCAGCGGGTAGGCCACCACCTGGCCGGGGCCGTGGAAAGTGACCTGGCCGCCGCGGTCGGTCTGCACGACGGGAATGGCGCCGGGGTTCAGGATGTGGTCCTGCTTGCCCGCGATGCCTTGCGTGAAGACCGGGGCGTGTTCGCAAATCCACAGCGCATCGGGCGTGTCCGCTGTGCGCTCCTGCGTGAACTGCTTCATTGCCGCGAAGGTGTCGGCGTAATCGACGCGGCCCAGCGGGCACAGCTCGATGGCGGGGACGGTCGCGGCGGCGTCTGTCATGGAATGGCCTGCCGTGCGGACAACTCGCGGCTCAAAGCACGACCTTGACCATCGGGTGCGCCGACAGCGCGCGGTAGATGTCGTCGAGCTGCTCGCGGCTGGTGGCCGTGACGGTGATGGTCACGCCGAGGTAGTTGCCGGCCTTGCTGTCGCGCAGCTCGACGGTGGTGGCGTCGAAGGTGGGGTCGAAGCGCTCGGCGATCTGGGTGATGGCGTGCACGAAGCCGTCGACCTTGGCGCCCATCACCTTGATCGGAAACGGCGAGGGGTACTCGATCAGCGATTCCTTGCGCGGATCGGGGATCGAGGTGGTTTCGGTGGTGGTCGTGTTGTCGGTCATGCCGGGGCTCCGTGTTTCTGTGCGTTGTGTTGCTTGGCCTGCTGGTAGGCCGCATACAAGCTCTGGTAGATGGGGCCGGGGCGGCCATTGCCAATAGCCTGCCCGTCGAGGGTGACGACGGGCAGCAGCTCCTTGCTGGCCGATGAGATCAGCAGCTCGTCGGCGGCGAACACTTCCTCCCGGGAGATGCGCCGCAGTTCGAATGGAATGTCCAGCGAGTTGCTCAGGCGCTCGAACAGCCCGTAGCGGATGCCGGTCAGCACCAGATTGTTCTTCGGCGGGCCCATCAGCTTGCCGTCCTTCACGATCCACACGTTGCTCGACGAGGCCTCGCTGAGCCATTCGTCGCGGAACATGATGGTCTCGGTCGCGCCGGCTTCCACGCTGATCTGGCGCGCAAGCACGGCGCCCAGCAGGCTGGTGCTCTTGATGTGGGCCTTCTGCCAGCGGAAGTCGGCCGCGGTGACGCAGGCCACGCCCTTGGCGCGGATGGCATCGGAGATGGGCGGCAGCGGGTTCACCATCACGAACACCGTCGGGCGGATGCCGCGCACCATCGCGTGGTCGCGCGGGGCCACGCCGCGCGTCACCTGAAAGTAAACGGATTGGGGTGCATCGCCGCCGGGCGCGACCAGCCGCATCACGATCTCGCGCCACTGGGCGAGCGACAGCGGGTTTTCTATCTGCAGTTCGGCGAGCGAGCGGTCGAGGCGGGCCATGTGCTCCTCGAAGCAGAAGGGCTGGCCGAAGTAGACGGGGACGTATTCGTAGATGCCGTCGCCGAAAATGAAGCCTCGGTCGAGGACGCTGATCTTCGCGTCGCGCAGGGCGGTGTATTCGCCATCGAGGTAACAAAGCGTGGCGGGCAGGGCATCGGTGATAGGGTGCATGCCGGAATTATGGTTGCGTGCGCCGCGTCGGGTTCGCGTCAGGGAATGCGGCATCGATTTGCATGCGCGACAGCGCAGGTGGCGGGACAGGCTGGGTTTTTACTTATAATCAATGGCTTTGTAGAAATTCTGGGTCGTCATCCGGGCTTCATTCGAAATGAAAAAAATCGCCCGTCAAGACTCGGAGGTCGCTGAAGACCTCGACGCAGAATTCAAGCCGTTGACCGCCGATGAGGCGCGTGAACTGCGGGCAAAGAACCCTTCGGTCTCCCCATGGCGGGTGGTCGCGGGGCAGTTGGTTGTCGGTCTGGTGGTGGCTCTGGCCGCCTGGGGACTGACGGGGAGGCAAAATCTGGGTTGGTCCGCCGCTTACGGCGCGATCGCGGTGGTCATTCCGGCGGCGGTGTTCGCACGCGGGTTGACCGGCAGGTTCTCTTCCCTGAATCCAGGCACTGCGGTGTTCGGGTTCTTCCTCTGGGAAATGGTCAAGATGGCCTTGTCCGTGGCGATGCTGATCGCCGCGCCAAGGCTGATAACGGCGCTGAGCTGGCCAGCAATGCTGATCGGCCTGGTGGTGACAATGAAGGCGGCCTGGTTGGCGGTGATGTTCTCGCCCCGGCGCCGGCAACAACGAGACGAGTAACGGAATGGCTGCTGAAAACGCTGCGGAACATGGTCAGACCGCTGGTGAATACATCGTTCACCACTTGACGCATCTGCAAAGCTCCAAGCCTGCAGGTGTGGCCGATCTTTCGGTCTTCAACTTCGATTCGCTGTTTTTCTCCATCGCTCTGGGTATCCTGGGCTGCTGGTTGCTCTGGCTGGCTGCACGCAAGGCCACGTCGGGCGTTCCGGGGCGCTTCCAGGCCGCCGTCGAACTGCTGGTTGAAATGGTCGACCAGCAAGCCAAGGGCATCGTGCACAACGCCACGAGCCGCAAGTTCGTCGCACCGCTGGCCCTCACCATCTTCGTGTGGATCTTCCTGCTGAACGCAATGGACCTGTTCCCGGTCGATTTGTTCCCGGCGATCTGGGCCAAGGTCTTCGGCATCGCGGGCGAAGACCCGCACCACGCCTACCTGCGCGTCGTGCCCACCGCCGACCTCTCGGTGACGATGGGCATGTCGGTGGCCGTGCTGCTGATCTGCATCTTCTACAACATCAAGATCAAGGGCGCCGGCGGCTGGATCCACGAGCTGTTTACCGCACCCTTCGGCAACCACTGGGCGCTGTATCCCTTCAACTTCGCCATGCAGATGATCGAGTTCATCGCAAAGACCGTCTCGCACGGCATGCGGTTGTTCGGCAACATGTACGCCGGCGAACTGATCTTCCTGCTGATCGCCCTGATGGGCGGTGCCTGGTCCGTGTCGGCCACCGGCATCGGCCTGGCCATCGGCCACATCATCGCGGGCACGGCCTGGGCCATCTTCCACATCCTGATCATCACGCTGCAAGCCTTCGTGTTCATGATGCTGACGCTGGTCTACATCGGCCAGGCCCACGATCACCACTGATCATCCGCTTTCGTTTTTTGTTTTTCGTTTTCTCTTCAACCAAAGTCCTCTAGGAGTCATCATGGAAGTTATTAGCTTTGTTGCACTGGCCGCCGGCCTGATCATCGGTCTGGGCGCTGTGGGCGCATGTATCGGCATCGGCATCATGGGCAGCAAGTACCTCGAGTCGGCCGCACGTCAGCCTGAACTCATGGGTGAACTTCAAACCAAGATGTTCCTGCTGGCTGGTCTGATCGACGCCGCTTTCATTATCGGCACCGGTATCGCTCTGTGGTTCGCAACGGCCAACCCGTTCCTGGCTCAGATCGCCAACCTGCCGAAGTAAGTCTTTCTCGTCGGACCTGCGTCGTCGTTCCCTAGTCCCCTAGCGAATGGCTTCGATTCAATCCCAAAGAGAGGGTGAAAAGTGAGCATTACCGGTACCCTGATCGTTCAGATGATCGTGTTCCTGATCCTGGTCGGGTTCACGATGAAGTTCGTGTGGCCGCCGATCGCGAAAGCGCTGGACGACCGCGCTGCGAAGATCGCCGAAGGCCTCGCTGCCGCCGACAAGGCCAAGTCCGAGCTGTCCGCCGCCAACAAGCGCGTGGAAGCCGAACTGGGCCAGGCACGCAACGAGTCCGCACAGCGTCTTGCCGACGCCGAACGTCGCGCCCAGGCCATCGTTGAAGAGGCCAAGGCCCGCGCGACCGAGGAAGGCAACAAGATCGTTGCTGCCGCACGCGTCGAAGCCGACCAGCAGGCACTGAAGGCCCGTGAAGCCCTGCGCGAGCAGGTTGCCGCGCTGGCCGTCAAGGGCGCAGAGCAGATTCTGCGCAAGGAAGTGAATGCGGGCGTTCACGCCGATTTGCTCGCCCGCCTGCAGACCGAACTCTGATAGAAGCCATGGCTGAACTCGCCACCATTGCACGCCCCTACGCCGAGGCGCTTTTCAAGGCGTCGTCGTCCGACGTCGCCGGAACCAGCGTCTGGCTCGAAAAGGTTGCCGCCATCGGGGCCAACCCGGAGCTCCAGCAGCTCGCCGACAACCCCAAGGTTACGGCCGAGCAGGTTCTCGGCGTGGTCGCCGGTGCATTCGCTGCGCCGTTGCCCGCCGCGGCCCAGAACTTCCTGGCTGCGCTCCTCGAGAACGGGCGTTTCTCGGTGCTGCCGGAAATTGCGAAGCAGTTCCGGGCACTGGCCAACGCGAAGAGCGGCTCGTCCGACGCCGTGGTCTACAGCGCCTTTCCGATCGAAGTCTCGGCTCTGGCCGGTGTGGCGGCCGCGCTCGAAAAGCGCTTCGGTCGCAAGCTCCAGGTCACGGTCCAGCAAGAGCCGGAACTGATCGGTGGCATTCGTGTGGTGGTCGGCGACGAGGTGCTCGACACCTCCGTCAAAGCGCGCCTTGAACAAATGAAAGTTGCGCTGGCGGCCTGACCGGTCTCCATCGCCTTACAAAGAAAGAAGGAAAGAGTCATGCAACTCAATCCCGCAGAAATTTCCGAACTGATCAAGAGCCGCATCGAGGGCCTCGGGGTCAGCGCCAACATCCGCAACGAAGGCACCGTGGTTTCGGTGACCGACGGCATCGTGCGCGTGCACGGCCTGTCGGACGCGATGCAAGGCGAAATGCTTGAATTCCCGCCGAGCGCAGACGGCACGCCGTCGTTCGGCCTCGCACTGAACCTCGAGCGCGACTCCGTCGGCGCCGTGATTCTGGGCGAGTACGAGCACATCTCCGAAGGCGACACCGTCAAGTGCACGGGCCGCATCCTGGAAGTGCCCGTGGGTCCCGAACTCATCGGCCGCGTGGTGAATGCCCTGGGCCAGCCGATCGACGGCAAGGGTCCGATCAACGCCAAGATGACCGACGTGATCGAAAAGGTCGCTCCCGGCGTGATCGCACGGAAGTCCGTCGACCAGCCGATGCAGACCGGCCTGAAGTCCGTCGACTCGATGGTGCCCGTCGGCCGTGGCCAGCGCGAGCTGATCATCGGCGACCGCCAGACCGGCAAGACGGCCGTCGCCATCGACGCGATCATCAACCAGAAGGGTCAGAACATGACCTGCGTCTACGTTGCGATCGGCCAGAAGGCTTCGTCGATCAAGAACGTGGTGCGCGCACTCGAACAAGCCGGCGCGATGGACTACACCATCGTGGTGGCGGCATCGGCTTCCGAATCGGCGGCCATGCAGTACGTGTCGGCCTACTCGGGCTGCACGATGGGCGAATACTTCCGCGACCGCGGCCAGGACGCGCTGATCGTCTATGACGACCTGTCCAAGCAAGCCGTGGCCTACCGCCAGGTCTCGCTGCTGCTGCGCCGCCCGCCGGGCCGCGAAGCCTACCCTGGCGACGTGTTCTATCTCCACAGCCGCTTGCTCGAGCGCGCAGCCCGCGTGAACGCCGACTACGTCGAAGCCTTCACCAAGGGTGAAGTCAAGGGCAAGACCGGCTCGCTGACCGCACTGCCGATCATCGAAACGCAAGCCGGCGACGTGTCCGCTTTCGTGCCGACCAACGTGATCTCGATCACCGACGGCCAGATCTTCCTGGAAACCAACCTGTTCAACGCCGGTATCCGCCCCGCCATCAACGCCGGTATTTCGGTGTCGCGCGTGGGTTCGTCGGCTCAGACCAACCTGGTGAAGAACCAGTCCGGCGGTATCCGTACCGACCTGGCGCAGTACCGCGAACTCGCGGCCTTCGCACAGTTCGCCTCGGACCTCGACGAAGCCACCCGCAAGCAGCTCGACCGCGGTGCCCGCGTGACCGAACTGCTCAAGCAGACCCAGTACAGCCCGCTGCCCATCTCGCTGATGAGCGCCACGCTGTTCGCGGTGAACAAGGGCTTCATGGACGACATCGACGTCAAGAAGGTTCTCTCGTTCGAACACGGCTTCCACCAGTTCCTCAAGTCGAGCCACGCACCCCTGCTGGCCACGATGGAAAAGAACGGCGCCAAGTGGGACCCGAAGCCCGCCAAGGCCGACGACAGCGACGAGAAGAAGGCTTTCAAGAAGGTCTGCCAGGACGCGGAAGCCGAACTGCTGGCCGCCGCCACTTCGTTCAAGAAGTCGTTCGCCTGATCGACGCCTTGATCGACGCAAGAAGGAGCTCTCATGGCAGCTGGTAAGGAAATCCGCGGCAAGATCAAATCGGTGGAAAACACCAAGAAGATCACCAAGGCCATGGAAATGGTCTCGGTTTCCAAGATGCGCAAGGCGCAGGAACGCATGCGCGCCGCTCGCCCCTACAGCGAAAAGATCCGTAACATCGCGGCCAATCTTGGCAAGGCGAACCCGGAGTACACCCACGCGTTCATGAAGACGACCGAGGCCAAGGGCGTCGGTTTCATCATCGTGACCAGCGACAAGGGCCTGTGCGGCGGCTTGAACACCAACCTGCTGCGTGCCGTGACGGCCAAGCTGCGCGAAGCGCAGGCGGCGGGCAACGTGGTCGAGTCGGTTGCCATCGGCAGCAAGGGTCTGGGTTTCCTCAACCGCATCGGCGCCCGCGTGGTGGCCCATGTGACGCACCTGGGCGACACGCCGCATCTCGACAAGCTCATCGGGCCGGTCAAGACGCTGCTCGACGCCTATGCCGAAGGCAAGCTGTCGGCCGTGTACCTGTGCTACACGAAGTTCATCAACACCATCAAGCAAGAGCCGATGGTGGAGCAACTGCTGCCGCTGAAGGCCGAGACGCTGCAGGTCGAGTCGGGTCATCACTCGTGGGACTACATCTACGAGCCCGACGCGCAAAGCGTGATCGACGAACTGCTGGTGCGCTACGTGGAGTCGCTGGTGTACCAGGCCGTGGCCGAAAACATGGCGTCCGAGCATTCGGCGCGCATGGTGGCCATGAAGGCTGCGACCGACAACGCGGGCAACGTGATCAGCGAACTGAAGCTGGTCTACAACAAGACCCGTCAGGCCGGCATCACCAAGGAGCTGTCCGAGATCGTGTCCGGCGCGGCTGCGGCCGCAGGCGTTTGATCGAGGCAATGCAACAGGCCGCGTTGCTGATCGGATGCGCTCTGCGCGTTCGTTAACCCAAGGCCTATTTTTAGGGGACTCTGCGCAAAATGAAGAAGATTCTTGCCCTGGTGGCGGTTGCCGCCGCCCTGACTGCCTGCTCCAAGAAGGAAGAGGCGCCCGCGCCTGCACCGGCTCCCGCCGCTGCACCCGCAGCGCCCGCTCCGGCCCCCGCTCCCGCAGCAGCGCCGGCCGCTCCCGCCGCCGCCCCGACGGCATCGGCCGACCTGCCGCAGGAGTGCAACGACTACCTCGCCAAGGTGCAGGCATGCGTTTCTTCGCAAAGCGGTGCTGCCGCCGACGCGATGAAGGCCAACCTCGACCAGACGAAGGCCACCTGGGCTTCGATGGGCGCGGACAAGGCTGCGCTGGGCCAGGCCTGCAAGGCTGCTTCGGACGCCTTCGCTGCGCAAGCAACGGCCATGAAGTGCTGATGAGCTGACGACGACAAGAAACTCAAGGGTGCCGGCCCGTCCGGCATTCTTGCAAAAGCGGCCCGTTTCGGCACCAGGACGCTTCTGCAAGAACCTGTCGCAAATTTATTGAGATCCATCCAGAAGGAAACGCCATGGCTGAAGGAAAAATTGTCCAATGTATCGGCGCCGTGGTCGACGTGGAGTTCCCGCGTGACCAGATGCCCAAGGTGTACGACGCCTTGAAATTCGAAGGCAGCGCGCTGACTCTCGAAGTCCAGCAACAGCTCGGCGACGGCGTGGTGCGCACGATTGCGCTGGGCTCGTCCGACGGCCTGCGCCGCGGCATCATCGTGAAGAACACCGGCGCACCCATCACGGTGCCCGTGGGCAAGGCCACGCTCGGCCGCATCATGGACGTGCTGGGCGCGCCCATCGACGAACGCGGCCCGGTCGGCCAGGAGCTCACCGCTTCGATCCACCGCAAGGCTCCCGCGTACGACGAACTGTCGCCTTCGCAAGACCTGCTGGAAACCGGCATCAAGGTGATCGACCTGGTGTGCCCGTTCGCCAAGGGCGGCAAGGTGGGTCTGTTCGGCGGCGCCGGCGTGGGCAAGACCGTGAACATGATGGAACTCATCAACAACATCGCCAAGGCTCACTCGGGTCTGTCGGTGTTCGCCGGTGTGGGTGAACGTACCCGCGAAGGCAACGACTTCTATCACGAGATGGCCGACTCCGGCGTGGTGAACCTCGAGAAGCTCGAAGACTCGAAGGTCGCCATGGTCTACGGCCAGATGAACGAACCCCCGGGCAACCGTCTGCGCGTGGCGCTGACCGGCCTGACCATTGCGGAGTCGTTCCGCGACGAAGGCCGTGACGTGCTGTTCTTCGTGGACAACATCTACCGCTACACGCTGGCCGGTACCGAAGTGTCGGCTCTGCTGGGCCGCATGCCTTCCGCCGTGGGCTACCAGCCGACGCTGGCCGAGGAAATGGGCCGTCTGCAAGAGCGGATCACGTCGACGAAGGTCGGCTCGATCACCTCGATCCAGGCCGTGTACGTGCCAGCCGACGACTTGACCGACCCGTCGCCCGCAACGACCTTCGCCCACTTGGACTCCACCGTGGTGCTGTCGCGTGACATCGCTTCGCTCGGTATCTACCCCGCCGTGGACCCGCTGGACTCGACCTCGCGCCAGCTCGACCCGAACGTGGTCGGCGAAGAGCACTACAACGTGGCCCGCGCCGTGCAAGGCACGCTGCAGCGCTACAAGGAACTGCGCGACATCATCGCCATCCTGGGCATGGACGAACTGGCTCCCGACGACAAGCTCGCCGTGGCCCGCGCCCGCAAGATCCAGCGTTTCCTGTCGCAGCCGTTCCACGTGGCCGAAGTGTTCACGGGCTCGCCCGGCAAGTACGTGCCCCTGGCCGAAACCATCCGTGGTTTCAAGATGATCGTGAACGGCGAAGCCGACCACCTGCCGGAACAAGCGTTCTACATGGTGGGCAGCATCGACGAGGCGTTCGAAAAGGCCAAGAAGGTCGCTTAAGAAGGAATCACCATGGCAGGCACCATTCATGTGGACGTGGTCAGCGCGGAAGAGTCGATCTTCTCGGGCGAAGCCAAGTTCGTCGCGCTGCCCGGTGAAGCCGGTGAGCTCGGCATCTACCCGCGCCACACCCCGCTGATCACGCGCATCCGCCCCGGCGCCGTGCGCATCGAAACGGCCGACGGCGGCGAAGAGTTCGTCTTCGTGGCCGGCGGCATTCTCGAAGTGCAGCCCAATGCCGTCACCGTGCTGTCCGACACCGCGATCCGCGGCAAGGACCTCGACGACGAAAAGGCCAATGTGGCCAAGGCCGCAGCCGAGGAAGCGCTGAAGAATGCGAAGAGCGACATCGACATCGCGATGGCGCAATCGGAGCTGGCCGTGATGGCCGCCCAGATCGCTGCGCTGCGCAAGTACCGCCAGAAAAAGTAAATAGGCACACCCCCAGGCTGCGCGCACTTCGTGTCGCTACGCCAACCCCCTTGCAGGGGGCAACACCAGCGGCCCGGCAAAGCCGGTTCCGCGGTGTTTTTCGAATAAGCCGCCTTCGGGCGGCTTTTTTGCGCCTGGACCGCTCCGCCATCGTCGCTTCTTTGATCTGAATTTGGTCGAAGTTCAGCCTTGTCCGGCTAAAGACCTCCGCCTAGTATTCGCCTTCGCCCCAACCAGGGTGCGGCGAAGACAAGAACACCGGAGACAAGACGCGTGGCACGTTGGAGTGGCATCACTGCGGACGAGATGCGGCTGCTGGAGACGACCTTCTGGTCGGCCGGCGGATCGCGCCATGCCATGGCCGAGCAGCTCGGCTTTTCCAAGAGCAAGGCCAACGGGCTGATCGCCGGCCTCGTCGACCAGGGCCTGCTTGCCGAAGCCGGCCTGCAGCGCTCCTCGGGCGGGCGCCGCGCCGAGAACCTCCAGCTGAATGCCGGGCTCGGCGTGCTCGTCGGCATCGACATCGGCGCCACCAGTCTCGATGTGGCCGTGCTGCGGCCCAACCTCACCGTGCTCGCGCAGCACGACGAACCCGCCGACGTGCGCGAAGGCCCGGCCGTGGTGCTGGCGCGCGTGCGCACGCTCATGCGCGAACTGCTGGCCCGCTGCAATGTAGGCGCCAGGGACGTGCTCGGCATCGGCATTGGCGTGCCCGGCCCCGTGAACTTCGAGATCGGCCAGCTCGTGAATCCGCCACTGATGCCGGCGTGGGACAGCTTCTCGATCCGCGACTACCTGCGCGAGGACTACGCGGCGCCCGTCTTCGTCGACAACGACGTGAACCTGATGGCGCTCGGCGAACTCTGGCGCCTCAAGCGTTCGCTGAGCAACTTCCTCGTCATCAAGATCGGTACCGGCATCGGCTGCGGCATCGTCTGCCACGGCGAGGTGTACCGCGGCGCGGCCGGTTCGGCCGGAGACGTGGGCCACATCTGCGTCGACCAGGAAGGCCCGCGCTGCCACTGCGGCAATCTTGGCTGCGTCGAGGCCATGGCCGCCGGCCCCGCGATCACGCGCATGGCGATGCAGGCGGCCGAAGCCGGCGAAAGCGCGGCGCTCGCCGAGTGCCTGCGCGTGCACGGGCGCATCGACGCGATCGATGTGGGCCAGGCCAGTCGCGGCGGCGATACGGCGGCTAACGCCATCATCCAGTGCGCGGGCAGCCTGATCGGGCAGATGCTCGCGTCGGTCGTCAACTTCTTCAATCCGTCGCACGTGTTCATCGGCGGCGGCATCACGCGCATCGGCCCGCTGTTTCTTGCGGCCGTGCGGCAGAGCGTGTACCAGCGCTCGCTGGCACTTTCCACGCGGCACCTCGAGATCCAGTACACGCCGCTCGGCACGCAGGGTGGCCTCGTCGGCGCGGGCGTGCTCGCGATGCACGAGACGCTGAAGGTCCGGGGAGTGGCGCCATGACGGCGGCCGGCATCGGCAAGGGCAGCGTGGCCGTCGAGTTCGACGGCGTGGTGAAGGCCTTTGGCCCCGTGCAGGTCTTGCACGGCGTGAGCTTCGCGCTCGCGCCCGGCCGCGTGTACGGGCTGCTCGGCGAGAACGGCGCGGGCAAGTCGACGCTGATGAAGATCCTCGCGGGCTATGAATCGCTGAGCGGCGGCACGCTGCGCATCAACGGACAGCCGCAGCGGTTCGGGAGTTCGCGCGACGCCGAGGCGCTGGGCATCGTGCTCATCCACCAGGAGTTCAACCTCGCGGAAGACTTGAGCGTGGCGCAGAACATCTTCCTGGGCCATGAAAAGAAGAAGGGCTGGCTGCTCGACGACGCCACGATGGAGCGCGACGCTGCCTCCGCGCTCGCCGCCGTCGGTCTGAACATCGACCCGCGCACCAAGGTGCGCCGCCTCATCGTCGCCGAGAAGCAGCTCGTCGAGATCGCCAAGGCCATCGCCCGCCGCGCGCGCCTGCTCATCATGGACGAGCCCACCGCGACGCTGACGCCGGGTGAAACCGAGCGCCTGTTCAAGCTCATCGCGCAGTTGCGTGCCGACGGCGTGACCATCGTCTACATCTCGCACAAGCTCGACGAAGTGGAGCAGGTCACCGACGAAGTGATCGTCATGCGCGACGGCCGCTTCGTCGCGCGCGCGCCCACGGCCGAGGTCACGCGCCAGCAGATGGCCAACCTCATGGTGGGCCGCGAGCTGGCCGACCTGTACCCGCCGCGCGACGTGGTCGTGGCGGCCGATGCACCCGCCATGCGCGTGCGCAACTTCAGCGTGCCCGGCTGGGCGCAGGACGCGAGTTTCGAGGTGCGCCCCGGCGAGATCCTCGGCTTCGCGGGCCTCGTCGGCGCGGGCCGCACTGAACTCTTCGAAGGGCTGCTCGGCCTGCGCCCCGCGAGCGGCAGCGTCGAGGTGCTCGGCAAGCCCGTGCCCGGCGGCAAAGGCTGGCGCAACCCGCGCGATGCCGCGAGGCACGGCCTCACATACCTCAGCGAAGACCGAAAGGGCAAGGGCCTGCACGTCAACTTCGGCCTGCGTCAGAACCTCACGCTGATGGCGCTCGAGCGCTATGCACAGCCATGGCTCAAGCCCGAGGCCGAACGCGGCGCGCTGGCCGAGGCGGTGAAGGACTACGGCATCCGCACCGGTTCGCTCGACGTCAAGGCCTCGTCGCTGTCGGGCGGCAACCAGCAGAAGCTCGCGCTCGCCAAGGTGCTGCAACCTCGTCCCAAGGTGGTGGTGCTCGACGAGCCCACGCGCGGCGTCGACGTGGGCGCCAAGCGCGACATCTATTTCCTGATCCAGCGACTCGCCCGCGAAGGGCTCGCGGTGATCGTCGTCTCGTCGGAGCTGATGGAGCTGATCGGCCTGTGCCACCGCGTCGCGGTGATGCGCGCGGGCCGGCTCGTCACCACGCTCGATGCAGGCCATCTGACAGAAGAGGAGCTCATCGCTCATGCCACCGGAACCGCAAACTCCCCCGCAGTCGCTTGAGGCCGCGCAACAGCAGCACCGCAGCGAGGCGGCGCCGCGCTGGACGCAGCGCCTGCACGGGCTCGGCCCGGTCATCGGACTCGCGCTGCTGTGCATTGCCGGCACGCTGCTGAACGGCGACTTCGCCACGCTCGACAACGCGATGAACGTGCTCACGCGCACGGCCTTCATCGGCATCATCGCGGTGGGCATGTGTTTCGTGATCATCTCGGGCGGCATTGACCTGTCGGTGGGCTCGATGGCCGCGCTCATCGCGGGCAGCGTGATCATGTTCATCAACTGGGCCGGCCCGGCGTCGGGCTCGCCGCTGCTGGCGGTGGTGATGGGCGCGGTGCTGGCGGTGGTGCTCGGCGCAGTGTTCGGTCTTGCGCACGGCCTGCTGATCACCAAGGGACGCATCGAGCCCTTCATCGTGACGCTGGGCACGCTAGGCATCTTCCGCGCCTACCTCACGTACTTCGCCGACGGCGGCGCGCTCACGCTCGACAACGAGCTGTCGGACCTCTATGCGCCCGTGTACTACGCGAGCCTCGCGGGCATCCCGGTGCCGGTGTGGGTGTTCGTGATCGTCGCGATCATCGGCGGCGTGATCCTGAATCGCACGGCCTACGGACGCTACGTGCAGGCCATCGGCTCCAACGAGCAGGTGGCGCGCTACGCGGCCGTCGACGTCGACCGCGTGAAGATCCTGACCTACGTGCTGCTCGGCGTGTGCGTGGGCATCGCCACCCTGCTGTACGTGCCGCGCCTCGGTTCGGCATCGCCGACCACCGGCCTGCTGTGGGAACTCGAGGCCATCGCGGCCGTGATCGTCGGCGGCACCGCGCTCAAGGGCGGCGTGGGCAGCATCACCGGCACCGTGGTGGGCGCGATCCTGCTCTCGGTCATCAGCAACATCCTGAACCTCACCAGCATCATCAGCGTGTACCTGAATGCGGCGGTGCAGGGCTTCGTGATCATCATCGTGGCCTTCCTGCAGCGAGGGCGCCGATAGGCCCTTTTGTTTGTTCCAGTTCCATTAACCACAAGGAGACACCCAGCATGACGACTTTCACCCGACGCATCGCACTCACGGCAGTTGCCGCTGCTGCATTCGCCAGCCTGCCCGCGCTCGCCGCGGAGAAGGTCAACCTCGGCGTTTCGATTCCCGCGGCCACGCACAGCTTCATGGGCGGCATCAACTACTGGGCCAACCAGGCGAAGAAGGACCTCGAGAAGGAACACAAGGACCTGAAGATCACGATCAAGACCGCGGCGAACGCGCCCGAGCAGGCCAACCAGCTGCAGGATCTTTCGACGGTCACCAAGATCAACGCGCTGGTCGTGTTCCCGTTTGAATCGGCTGCACTGACGAAGCCGGTCGCGCAGGTTAAGGCCAAGGGGGCGTACGTCACCGTGGTCGACCGAGGCCTGACCGACACCAGCGCGCAGGATGCGTACGTGGCCGGCGACAACACCGCCTTCGGCAAGATCCCGGCCGAGTACATCGTCAAACAGCTCGGCGGCAAGGGCAACGTGGTGGCACTGCGCGGCATCGCCACCACGCTCGACAACGAGCGCATGGACGCCTTCAACGCCGTGCTCAAGGGCAGCCCCGACATCAAGCTGCTCGACGCCAAGTACGCCAACTGGAACCGCGACGACGCCTTCAAGGTCACGCAGGACTACCTGACGCGCTTCAAGAACATCGACGCCATCTGGGCGGCCGACGACGACATGGCCGTGGGCGTGCTCAAGGCCATCGAGCAGGCCAAGCGCGACGACATCAAGATCATCTTCGGCGGTGCGGGCGCCAAGGGCATGGTCAAGACCATCATGGACGGCAAGGACAAGCGCATCACCGCCGACGTGAGCTACTCGCCGAAGTTCATCTACGACGCGATCAAGCTGACGGCCGAGGCGCGGCTGAAGGGCGAGAAGCTGCCGGCGACGACGATCATTCCTTCGGTGCTGATCACCAAGGAAAACGCAAAAGACTTCTATCACCCCAACTCGCCTTTCTGAGGGCGTCTTGCTCCCTCTCCCCTCGGGGAGAGGGCTGGGGTGAGGGCCGGCGGCGATGGCAAAGACCGTGCGCGTGCAAACGCCAATGCCCTCACCCTGACCCTCTCCCAGAGGGAGAGGGAAAAGTTTCCGGAAATGCCGAGACGATCGATGACAGACACACCTACTCGCAAACTCCGCTACGCCATGGTCGGCGGCGGCCGAGACGCCTTCATCGGCGCCGTGCACCGCAAGGCCATGGCGCTCGACGGACAAATCGAGTTCGTCGCGGGCGCGTTGTCGTCGAACCCGGACAAGGCGCGCGCCTCGGGCCGCGACCTCGGCCTGGCCGACGATCGAAACCACGGCGACTGGCAGTCGCTGCTGGCCGACGAGTTGAAGCGCCCGCTGGAAGAGCGCATCGACTTCGTGTCGATCGTCACGCCCAATCACGTGCACTTTCCGGTGGCGCAGGCCTTTGCCGAAGCCGGCTTTCACGTGGTGTGCGACAAGCCGCTGGTGCACACGCTCGAGCAGGCCGAGGCGTTGGTCGCCGCCGTGGCGAAGCAGGGCACGGTGTTCGGCGTTACCTACAACTACACCGGCTATCCGATGGTGCGGCAGGCGCGCGAGATGGTGCGCTCGGGCGAGATCGGCGAGGTGCGCAAGGTCGTCGTCGAATACAACCAGGGCTGGCTCGCCAGCCACGTCGAAGGCGGTACCAACAAGCAGGCCGACTGGCGCACCGACCCCGCACGCAGCGGCGCGGCGGGCGCCATCGGCGATATCGGCTCGCATGCCGAGAACCTCGTCGCCACCGTCACGGGGCTGCAGATCGACAGCTTGTGCGCGGACCTGAGCGCGCTGGTGCCGGACCGCTTGCTCGACGACGACGGCAGCCTGTTGCTGCGCTTCAAGGACGGCGCACGCGGCGTGCTGATCGCCTCGCAGATCAACACCGGCCTGGAGAACGACCTGCGCCTGCGCGTCTCCGGCACGCTGGGCACGCTCGAGTGGCGCCAGGAGCAGCCGAGCCAGCTGATGCATCTGCCGCACGATGGACCGAAGCGCGTGTTGACGCGCGGCGCGCCCTGGCTGTGCGAATCCGCGAAGCGCGCGAGCCGGCTGCCGGCGGGGCACCCCGAAGGTTTCATCGAGGCCTTCGCGAATGTCTACGCGGGCGTGGCGGCGGACATCCGCGCGCGGCTGGCGGGCCAACCGGCCGACCCGCTGGACGCCGACTACCCGCGCGTGGAAGACGGCGCGCGCGGCGTGCGATTCATCGAGCGCACTGTGGCCTCGGCGAAAAGCGAATTAAAGTGGACGCCCTGGTAGCGCGCTGCGCGCTGCACAGGCCTCCATGACACCTTCCGCCTCCGACGCATCTTCTTCATCGACGGCACAGCAGCCCTGGGTGGCTGCCCTGTGGCGGCGCTGCATCACACTGTTTCCGTTGAAGCTGGTCGGCAACACGGTCGCCACTCTCGGCTTCTTCCCCCTGTACTTCTGGATCATGAAGCACGCCGGCCAAGCCTGGGTGCTGCCGCTCACGGCCGTCGACCATCTCATCGCCTTCTGGCCAGCGCTGCTGCCGGTGTACCTCTCGCTCTGGGGCTACATCGCGCTGCCCGTGCTGCTGGCCAAGGACAAGCGCGAGCTGTCGAGCTTTTCCTTCGGCTGCGCGGCGATGACGGTCTTCGCGCTGCTCGTGTTCTGGTTCATGCCCACGGCGATTCCGAACTTCGCGGTCGACACCGTGCCGGGCACCTCGCTGCAGTTCCTCAAGATGGTCGACTCGGCGGGCAACGCCTTTCCTTCGCTGCATGTGTCGTTCTCGGTGTTCACTTGTGTCGCTCTCGCGCGGCAACTGCGCGAGGTGGGAGCGCCGGCGTGGCTGCGCATCGTCAACGTGGCCTGGGCCGTCGGCATCGTCTATTCGACGATGGCGGTGCGCCAGCATGTGTTGGTCGACGTGCTGGGCGGCCTGGCGCTGGGCGTGGCGCTCGGTGTCGCCACACGGCAGCGCGGCCCGGCGCTCGCACCGGTACACGCGCGACCGGCGTAGGCCGATTGCGGTATTCCGCCGCGGCGGGGTGCGCGGTACAACCCGGGCATCGTCGCCACCGGTGCGGGAGTCCGCCATGAAGATTCGTTTGTCCTCCCTCGCAGCCTGCATCGCGGCCAGCGCCGTCGCATGCCCTGCGTTCGCCCTCGACTTCCCCTCGCGCAAACCCGGCCTGTGGGAAATCCAGACCGGGGACGGCACGGGCAAGGGACCCGGCGCCGGCCACACCGTGCAGCAGTGCATCGACGCGGCCAGCGACAAGGCGCTGCGCGACATGGGCCAGGGCATGGGCAAGGACATGTGTTCGAAGCAAGAGCTGCGCTCCGACGGCGGCAAGCTGGTGATGGACTCGGTCTGCAAGATCGGCAACACGGTCGCCACCTCGCATGCCGTGTTGAGCGGCGACTTCGGCACGTCCTACCGCATGGAAAGCAAGTCGACCTACAACCCGCCGCTGATGGGCCGTGCCGAAGGCGCGAGCGTCATGGAGGCCAAGTGGATCGGGCCTTGCAAGGCCGACCAGAAGCCGGGCGACATGGTCATGTCCAACGGCATGAAGATGAACGTGCTCGACATGGCGAAAAACCGGCCGAAGAAGCCGTAGCCCGCCGCACGCCGGGTAGGCGCCGGCCCACAGCGCTTTGCGCCCGCCGTGGCGCGGCGGGAAACCGCCGCTGCGCCTACGATGGCGTGCCATGCCCGCACAGCAGGAAGAAGACCTCCTCGTCGTCGCCCGGCCCGAGGGCCTCTATTGCCCACCCGGCGACTTCTACATCGACCCGTGGCGGCCGGTGGCGCGCGCCGTCATCACGCATGCGCATTCGGACCATGCGCGCGCCGGACACGCGCACTACCTGGCCCACACCGACAGCGCCGGCACGCTGCGCGCGCGCCTTGGCAGCGACATCGACCTGCAGACGCTGGCCTACGGCGAGGCCGTCGAGCACCGTGGCGTGCGCGTCTCGCTGCATCCGGCCGGCCACGTGCTGGGCTCGGCCCAGGTGCGGCTCGAACACGGCGGCCGCGTGTGGGTGGCCTCGGGCGACTACAAGACCGAGCCCGACGGCACCTGCGCGCCCTTCGAGCCCGTGCCTTGCGACACCTTTATCACCGAGTCGACCTTCGGCCTGCCGATCTACCGCTGGCCCACGCAGGCCGTGCTGTTCGCGGAGATCGACGCGTGGTGGCGCGCCAATGCGCAGGCCGGGCGCGCGTCGGTGCTGTTCTGCTATGCCTTCGGCAAGGCGCAGCGCATCCTGCATGGCGTGGACGCCTCGATCGGGCCGATCGTGGTGCACGGTGCGGTCGAGCCGCTCAACGCGGTGTACCGGGCGGCGGGCGTCTCTTTGCCGCCCACCTTGCGTGCGGACGATGAGGGCGTCGACGCCGCATTGCTGAAGCGTTCGCTGGTGCTCGCACCGCCATCGGCGCAGGGCTCGCCGTGGATGCGCCGCTTCGGCAACTATGCCGATGCGTTCGCCAGCGGGTGGATGCAACTGCGCGGCACGCGCCGCCGAAGAGGCGTGGACCGCGGCTTCGTGATGTCCGACCATGCCGACTGGCCCGGCCTGCAGCAGGCGATTGCCGGCACCGGCGCAGAGCGCGTGTTCGTCACGCACGGCAGCGTGCAGGTGATGGTGCGGTGGCTCTCGGAGAACGGCCTCGATGCGCAGGGCTTCAAGACCGAGTACGGCGACGAAGACGATCAGGAAACTCCCTCCCCTTCCGGGGGAGGGCTGGGGAGGGGGCTCGTGGCGCTCGATGGAGGCGCCGAGAGCCCCCATTCCAACCTTCCCCCAAAGGGGGAAGGAGAAATACCGTGAGAGCGTTTGCCGCGCTGTACCGCGAGCTCGACGCGAGCACGTCTAGCCTCGCCAAGCAGGCCGCGCTGCAGCGCTACCTGCGCGAGGCCGACGCGGCCGATGCTGCATGGGCGGTTTACTTCCTGGCCGGCGGCAAGCCGCGCCAGCTCGTGCCTACCAAGCTGCTGCGCCTGCTCGCACAGGAGGCGGCGGGCCTGCCCGAATGGCTGTTCGACGAAAGCTACGACGCCGTGGGCGACCTCGCCGAGACCATCGCGCTGCTGTTGCCGCCGCCGAGTGAGGTGCACGACGTCGGTCTCGCGGGTTGGGTCGAGCAGCATCTGCTGCCATTGCGCGACGCCGCCAAGACGGCACCCGAGCAGCTCGCCGACCGGCTGCGCGCGCAGTGGCGCCAGCTCGCGGCCGAAGAGCGGCTGGTGTACTTCAAGCTCATCACGGGTGCATTCCGCGTGGGCGTGTCGAAGCTGCAGGTGACGCAGGCGCTCGCTGCGGTCGGCGGCATCGATGCCAAGCGCGTCGCGCAGCGGCTCATGGGCTACACGCACATCGGGGCACGGCCCCGGGGCGACGACTACCGCACGCTCATCGCACCCGAGTCGAGCGCCGAGCAGGTGCAGAAGACCAGCGGCCAGCCGTACCCCTTCTTCCTCGCGCATCCGTTCAACATTCCGCTCGAGCAGTTCGATGCCGTGCTGGGGCCGCCGTCCGGCTGGATCGTCGAGTGGAAGTGGGACGGCATCCGCGCGCAGCTCGTGAAGCGCGCGGGCGCCGTCTGGCTGTGGTCGCGCGGCGAAGAGCTGGTGACGGAGCGCTTCCCCGAGCTTGCCGTGCTGGGCGAGGCCTTGCCCGACGGCACGGTGCTCGACGGCGAAATCGCCGTGTGGCGCGAAGACAAGGTACAGCCCTTCGCCGAGCTGCAGAAGCGCATCGGCCGCAAGACGCTCGGCGCCAAGTTGCTGCGCGACATTCCCGTGGTGCTGCTGGCCTATGACCTGCTCGAATGGGAAGGGCGCGACCTGCGTGCGCTGCCGCAGTCGGAGCGCCGCGTGTTGCTCGACGAGCTGATCACGCGGATGCAGCATCCTTCGCTGCTGCCGAGCCCGATGCTCACCGGCACCGGCTGGCCCGATCTCGCAAGGCAGCGCGAGGCCGCGCGCACCATGGGCGTCGAAGGCATGATGCTCAAGCGCCGCGATGCACAGTACGGCGTGGGTCGCACCAAGGACGTTGGCGTGTGGTGGAAGTGGAAGATCGACCCGCTCAGCGTCGACGCGGTGCTGATCTACGCACAGCGCGGCCACGGCCGGCGCGCGAGCCTCTTCAGCGACTACACCTTCGCGGTGTGGGACGGCCCGCCCGGGCAAGCCGACCGCAAGCTCGTGCCCTTCGCCAAGGCCTACTCGGGCCTCACCGACGCCGAGATGGCGCGCGTGGACACGATCATCCGCAAGACCACGGTGGAAAGCTTCGGCCCGGTGAAGAGCGTGAAGCCGACGCTGGTGTTCGAGCTGGGCTTCGAGGGCATCGCGCGCAGCACGCGGCACAAGAGCGGCATCGCGGTGCGCTTTCCGCGCATGCTGCGCTGGCGGGAGGACAAGCCCGTAGCGGAAGCAGACACCTTGCAGACGCTCGCTGCGTTGCTTCCCTCATGACCGACCCAATGGATCCCGAATTTCTCCCTCCCCCTTTGGGGGAGGGCAGGGGTGGGGGCAAGCGGCGTATCCGGAGCCAGCGGCCTGTCGAAGGCCGCTTGCCCCCATCCCAGCCTTCCCCCAGAGGGGGAAGGAGCAAATCCAAGTCCGTGAAGCCTGCGCTCGACGCGTGGTTCGCGGCGCGCGGGTGGAAGCCTTTCAAGTTCCAGCGCGAGGTGTGGAAGGCCATCGGCGAAGGCAGGTCCGGCCTGCTTCACGCGACCACCGGCGCGGGCAAGACCTACGCCGTATGGCTCGGTGCGCTGCAGGCTTTCTCTCAGGCGCGCAAGGAAACGGCACGCCCCGCCGCCCCGCCGCTCACCGTGCTGTGGCTCACCCCGATGCGCGCGCTCGCGGCCGACACGCTGCGTGCCCTGCAGCAGCCGCTCGAAGCCCTCGGCGCCGATGTGCATCCGTGGAGCGCGGGCGCACGCAGCGGCGACACCTCGTCGGCCGAACGCAGCGCGCAGAACCAGCGCCTGCCCACCGTGCTCGTCACCACGCCTGAAAGTCTGTCGCTGCTGCTCTCGCGCGCCGATGCGAGTGAAGTGCTCGGCCATGTGCGGATGGCCGTCGTCGATGAATGGCACGAGCTGCTCGGCAACAAGCGCGGCGTGCAGGTGCAGCTCGCGCTGGCACGGCTCAAGCGCTGGAACCCCGGCCTCGCGATCTGGGGCATGTCGGCCACGCTGGGCAACCTGCACGAGGCGATGCATTCGCTGCTGGGCCATGCGGACGGCGTGCTCGTGCAGGGCCAGGTGCCGAAGAAGCTCGTCATCGATTCGCTGCTGCCCGGCACCGCCGAGCGCTTTCCCTGGGGCGGCCACCTCGGGCTCACGATGCTGCCCCAGGTGATCGCGGAGATTGCCGCGAGCAAGACCGCGCTGGTCTTCACCAACACGCGCTCGCAGGCCGAGATCTGGTACCAGGCCATGCTGGAGGCGAAGCCCGAGTGGGCCGGCCTCATTGCGCTGCACCACGGCTCGCTCGACCGCGAGGTGCGCGAATGGGTCGAGCTGGGCCTCAAGAGCGGCGAGCTGAAGGCGGTGGTCTGTACCTCGAGCCTGGACCTGGGCGTCGACTTCCTGCCGGTCGAGCGCGTGCTGCAGATCGGTTCGCCCAAGGGCGTGGCGCGGCTGCTGCAGCGCGCGGGCCGTTCGGGCCATGCGCCGGGGCGGCCGTCGCGCATCACGCTCGTGCCCACGCACAGCGTCGAGATGGTCGAAGGCTCGGCCGCGCGCGCGGCCATCGCGGCGGGGCATATCGAGGCGCGCCATTCGCCTGACCAGCCGCTCGACGTGCTGGTGCAGCACCTGGTGACGGTGGCACTCGGCGGCGGCTTCATGCCCGACGATCTGTACGAAGAGGTGCGCGACACGGCCGCCTACGAAGGCCTCTCGCGCGAGAGCTGGCAGTGGTGCCTCGACTTCGTTTCGCAAGGCGGCCCCTCGCTCGCGGCCTACCCGGACTACAGGCGCGCCGTGCCCGACGCCGAGGGTGTCTGGCGCGTGCCCGACGCGCGGCTCGCGCGGCGGCATCGCACGAACATCGGCACCATCGTGAGCGATGCGAGCATGTCGGTGCAGTACCTCGGCGGCTCGAAGATCGGCAGCGTCGAAGAGAGTTTCGTCGCGCGCATGAAGCCCGGCGACTGCTTCCTGTTCGGCGGCCGGCTGCTCGAGCTCGTACGCATCCACGACATGACCGCCTGGGTGCGGCGCGCGAGCGGCAAGCGGCCCGCGGTGCCGCGCTGGAACGGCGGGCGCATGCCGCTGTCGAACACGCTGGCCGACGCGGTGGTGCAGCAGCTGGCGCTGGCCGGCGAGGGGCGCTACGACTCGCCCGAGCTGCAATGCGTGCGGCCGCTGCTCGAGACACAGCAGCAGTGGTCGGCGCTGCCGACGCCGCAGACGCTGCTGGCCGAGACACTGGACACGCGCGAAGGCTCGCACCTGTTCCTCTATCCGTTCGCGGGCCGGCATGTGCATCTCGGGCTGGCGAGCCTGCTGGCCTGGCGTGTCGCGCAGCACGAGGCGCGCACCTTTTCCATCGCGGTCAACGACTACGGTTTCGAGCTGCTGAGCGCGACCGAGGTCGATTGGGTTGCGCTGCTGCCGCAGGTGCTGAGGCCGCCGGAAGGCGACGCGCCCGAGGCGCTGCTGCACGAGGTGCTGGCCTCGCTCAACGCGGGCGAACTCGCGCAGCGGCGCTTCCGCGAGATCGCGCGCGTGTCGGGCCTGATCTTCCAGGGCTACCCGGGCGAGAAGCGCAGCAGCAAGCAGCTGCAGGCCTCGTCCTCGCTGTTCTGGGAGGTGTTCCGCAAGTACGACCCCGGCAACAGGCTGCTGCAGCAGGCCGAGCAGGAGCTGCTCGCGCAGGAGCTCGAGATCGGCCGCCTGCGCGCCAGCCTCGCGCGCATGGCCACGCAGCAGCTCGTGCTGAAGCCCCTTGCGCGGCCGACGCCGTTTTCGTTTCCGCTGATGGTCGAGCTGTTCCGCGAGAAGCTGTCGAACGAGAACGTGGCCGACCGCATCGCGCGCATGGTCGAGCAGCTGGAAAAGGCCGCGGGCGGCGTGGTCACGGCCGGCGGCGTCGAGCGCGTGAAGGGCACGCTGGCCTTCGGCCAGGAAGGGCCGGGCAAGCCGCCGAAGCCCGTTGGGCAGCGGCGCGACCGGCGCAGGCCGTCACGCCCGTTGCCGCCGCTGTGAGCCGGTCAGCCTGCGCCGTGCGCCTTCACCCAGCGCACGATGTCCGCCGCGCCCATCGCGCCGGCCTGCCGCGCCACCTCGCGGCCGCCCTTGAAGAGCGCCAGCGTCGGAATGCTGCGGATGTTGAAGCGCGCACCCAGGGCAGGCAAGGCCTCGGTGTCGACCTTGGCGAGCCGCACCCGCGGTTCCAGCTGGGCCGCGGCCTGTTCGTAGCCCGGCGCCATCTGGCGGCAGGGGCCGCACCAGGGCGCCCAGAAGTCGACCAGCACCGGGATCTCGTTGCGCGCGATGTGGCGATCGAAAGTGGCTTCGTCCGGCAGCGCGGTGGAATGGCCGGCGAACAGCGGGCGGTGGCAACTGCCGCAGTCGGGCGCGCTGTCCAGCTGCGCCGCGCGCACGCGGTTGGTCGTATGGCAGTGCGGACAGACGATGTGCAGCGGGGGCGATTCGGTCATATGCCGGAACTGGGGACGGCCAGGGCCGATTGCAAGGCGGCCGCGGGGACCTGCGTCTTTTGCGACACTTCCAGCCCGTGAGCCATTCCGATTCTTTCCCATCGCCGTTCCCGGTCCGCTGGGCGGGCGAGCTGCTGCAGCTTTTGCCCGAGCGGGCGCTGTGGTGGCCCGATGCGCGTGTGCTGTTCGTGGCCGACCTGCATCTGGGCAAGGCCGCGACCTACCGCGCGCTCGGCCAGCCGGTGCCGGGCGGCACGACGCAGGAAAACCTTGCGCGGCTCGACGCGTTGATGGCCAGGCTAACCCCGCATCGCATCGTGTTCCTCGGCGACTTCCTGCATGCGGCGCAGGCGCGCACGGTGCTCGCCACGGTGGAGGCCTGGAGGGCGCGCCATGCCGGCGTCGCGATGACGCTGGTGCGCGGCAATCACGACAGCCGTGCGGGCGATCCGTCGGACGCGCTCGGCATCGACGTGGTCGACGAACCTTTTCTGCTCGGGCCGTTCGCCTGCTGCCACCATCCGCAGGCGCACGCCACGCACTTCGTGCTCGCGGGGCATCTGCACCCCGTTTGCAGGCTCCACGGCCCGGGGCGCGACAGCGTGCGGCTGCCGTGTTTCGTGAGCGATGCGCAGCAGGCGGTGCTGCCGGCTTTCGGCGAGTTCACGGGCGGGTGGTTGATGGAGCAGGCGCCGGGGCGGCGCTTTCATGCGGTGGGCGGTTCAGCCGTGTGGGCGCTCCCCGCCTTGGACTGAGTTTGGCTCCTTCCCCCTCTGGGGGAAGGCCGGGATGGGGGCAGGCAGGGCGCCAAGTGCGGGCGCCGCGTGCCCCCACCCCAACCCTCCCCCAGCGGGGGAGGGAGAAAGAGAAAGTCAGAGCACGACGGGCTCGTCCGGCAGTTCGTTCACGTCGATTTCGTTCTCGCCCAGCGGAAAGTGCTGCACCAGCAGGGCCGAGATTTCTTCCAGCGCCTGCGTGATCCCGTCCTCGAAGCGCCCTTCGCGAAAGGCGGCGCCCATGCGCTGCGCCATCGCGGCCCATTCGGCATCGTCGACGCGCGCATTGATGCCGCGGTCCGCCACGATCTCGATCGCGTGCTCGGCCAGCAGCAGGTAGATCAGCACGCCGTTGTTGTGCGCGGTGTCCCACACGCGCAGCTTGCCGAACAGCGTGACGGCGCGCTCGCGCGGCGGTGCATGGCGCCACAGGTACGACATCGGCAGGCCGGCCTCGACGCAGATGCGGATCTCGCCGCTGTGGCGCCGCTCGCTCGCGGCGACGCGGCCCGTGAGGCGCTCCAGCGCGGCCGCGGGCAGCGCGCGGCGAACCTCGGACTCGTCGATCCAGCGGTGGCGCCAGATGCGGCCGAGCTTCGAGAAGAAGGTTGCGTCGGTTGCCGCCATCGTGTTCACCAGTCCCCCGACGCACCGCCGCCGCCGAAATTGCCGCCGCCGCCGGAGCTGAAACCTCCGCCTCCGCCTCCGCCGCCACCGCCGCTGCTCCAGCCTCCACCGCCACCGGAACTCCAGCCGCCCCCACCGCCGCCGCCCATCCGCCCGGCACCTGCGACCAGCGAGACGATGAGCGCGACAAGCGCCGCGATCACCGCGATGACGATGCTGGTGGTGATGAGGAACACGACCACGCCGACGCCGCCCCCCACGACCACCGTGCCCAGCTTCTTGCCGAGGATGGCGCGCGCGATCGGCGCGCCGATGAAGACGCCGACGAACAGGAAGATCGCGAGGTTCTCCCAGTCGAAGCCACCGCCGCCTCCGCCGCCGTGGCTGCCCGTGTCGCGCGTGGGTTCGGGCAGCGGCTCGCCGTCGACCAGCCCGATGAGCCGGTCCACCGCCGCGTTCAGCCCGCCCGCGAAGTCGTTGCCGCGAAAGCGCGGCTTCATCTCCTCGTCGATGATGCGCACGGCCGCAAGGTCGGGCACCGCGCCTTCTAGCGCCTTGGCCGTGGCGATGCGCATCTTGCGGTCGTCCTTGGCCACGACCACCAGCAGGCCGTCGCCGACGTCCTTGCGGCCGATCTTCCAGGCGTCGCCCACGCGCTGCGTGTAGCTGGCGATGTCCTCGGGCGCGGTGGTCGGCACCATCAGCACCACGATCTGCGAGCCCTTGCGCTGCTCGAAGGCCGCGAGCTTGGTGTCGAGGCCGTTGCGCTGCGCGGCATCGAGCGTGCCGGTCTGGTCGATCACCCGCGCCGTGAGCGCGGGCACCGGCAGCAGGCCTTGCGCGAATGCGCCGCCCATCGTCAGCAGCATGAGTGCCGCCAGAAGGCGCGCGCCCCATTCCAGAAACACCGCGGAACCGGCTTTGCCGGGCCGCCGGTGTTGCCCCCGGCGAGGGGGGAGGCGCAGTGACACGAAGTGCACGAAGACTGGGGGAGTTACTTTTTCGGCGTGCTGAAGTCGACCGTCGGCGGCGTGGAAATCTGCGCCTCGTTCTGCACCGAGAAGTTCGGCTTCGGCGCGTAGCTGAAGATCTTGGCCGTGATGTTGGTCGGGAAGCTGCGTGCGAGCACGTTGTACTCCTGCACGCTCTCGATGTAGCGGTTGCGCGCCACGGTGATGCGGTTCTCGGTGCCTTCGAGCGTCACGCGCAGGTCGCGGAAGGCCTGGTTGGCCTTGAGCTCGGGGTAGCGCTCCGCCACCACCATCAGCCGCGACAGCGCCGACGAGAGCTCGCCCTGCGCCTGCTGGAACTTGTTGAAGGCCTCGGGGTTGTTGAGCGTCTCGGGCGAGACCTGGATCGAGGTGGCCTTGGCGCGTGCCTCGATCACCTTGGTGAGCGTGTCCTGTTCGAAGCTGGCCTCGCCCTTCACGGTGGCCACGATGTTGGGCACGAGGTCGGCGCGCCGCTGGTACTGGTTGAGGACCTCGCTCCAGGCCGACTTGCTGGCCTCGTCGAGGGACTGGAACTGGTTGTAGCCGCAGCCGCTCAGGGACACGACAGCCGCAAGGATCAATAGCCAGCGCTTCATCATCATTTGCATTACCTCCGCAGAAGATGCGGAAGGTAGCATAGGTGGCTCGATGTCCCTCGATCCCCTCCATGCCCTGCAGGCCGCCAACCGTGCGGTATTGCCCGTTGCTTCCGACGCCTTCGGCACGCTGCTGGTCGCCGGTGCGACCGGCGCGTTGGGGGCGGAACTGCTGCGGCGGCTCGCGGGCAGCCACCGCCATGCCCACGCGCGCGTGCTGGCGCGCGAGCCGATCCGCGACGGGCTGCGCGGCGTCGAGACCTACCTGAGCCCGGCCGAGCCGATCGCGCAATGGCCGCTCACCTCTGCCCACACGGCCATCGTCGCCTTCGACCCGCCGCGGCTGTACCACGACCGCGAGCGCGCGCTGTGGGTGCCCGAGCCCTCAGACCTGCCCGCGCTGGCGCGCTGGCTGCGCGCCAGCGGCGTGCAGACGCTGGCCATCGTGCAGCCGCACGACCAGGGCCGGCTGCCCGGGGCGCTCAAGCGCGGGCTCGCGAGCCTCGACGAGCAGGCGGTGGTGGCCTGCGGCTTCGAGCGCGTGATCCTCCTGCGCTCGGCGCGCAAGCCGGCGAACGCGAAGTTCGCCAATCCCCTCGAGCGGCTGGCCGCATGGATGCTGTCCGTCGTGCGCTTCATGGTGCCGAGCAGCGAGCAGCCGGTGCGCGCGTCGAAGGTGGCGGAGCTGGTCGACGTGGCGCTGCGCATCGCGCCGCCGGGCGTGCACGTGGCCGCGCCCGAGATGGTGTGGCGGGCCGCGCAGGGCGACATGCTGGCGGTGGCCGAGCGCTGGCTCAGTCCTGCTGCTTCAGCCGCGCCATTGGCGTAGCAGCTGCGCCGAATCGACCACCAGCCCGAGGTGCAGCGACACCATCGCCAGCGCCGCGCCTTCCAGATGCGGGTCGGTGCCGCGCACGAGGTCGCGCAGAACGATCACGCGGTAGTTGTGGTTGTTGGCGTCGAAGGCCGTGTTGAGCACGCAGCAGTCAGTGAAGCCGCCGTTGAGCACCACCGTCTCGATGCGCTGGTTGCGCAGCAGAAAGTCGAGGTCGGTCGGGTAGAACGCCGACAGCCGGCGCTTGCTGTCCACGCGCATGTCGCCGGGCTCGACGCGCGTGACCCACTCGGTCCACTTCGAGCCTTCGATGGCATGCGCGTCGGCGTTCGGAATCTCGCCCACGTGCAGCGGAAAGGTGCGCCGCCACGCTGACGGAATGCCGTGGATGTCGTCCACGCCATCGGGGCGCAGCACCGACTTGATGTGCACGATGCGCACGCCCAGCGCGCGCACCTCGTCATGAAAGCTGTCGATGGGCGCCACCACGTCGCGCGCCCGTGGCGCGGGGCAGGGGCAGTCGGGGCTGTCGTCGAGGTGGCCGCGGTGCATGTCGATGGAGACGACTGCCGTGGTCGCGGGGTTCAGGTAGTCGGCGAACTGCGCCGCGTCGAGTTCGCGCTCTTCGTTGTAGACCCAGGCCTTCATCGCCGTTCTTCTCTCACATAGGGTTGGCCCAGCGCACCGGGCTCTTCATCGGCGCCGCGCCGCGAGAGAGCGACCCACACCATCACGCCGAGCGTCACCGCATACGGCGTCATCATCACGAAGTACTGAGGCAGTTGCACGCCGGCCGCGGCCAGCTGGGGAATCAGCGCTTCGATGCAGCCGAACAGCACGGCGCCCGCCAGCGCCTTCCACGGCGACCAGCGCGCGAAGATCACCAGGCCCACCGCGATCCAGCCGCGCCCACCCGTCATGCCCGCGATCCACAGCTTGGTGCTGACCACCGAGATGTACGCGCCCGCCAGCCCCACGAGGGCCGAGCCTGCGAGCACGGCTGCGAAGCGCCATGCCGTCACTCGAATGCCGGCCGCGTCCGCTGCCTGCGGGTTCTCGCCGACCGCACGCAGCCGCAGGCCGGTGGAGGTGCGCGTGAAGAACCACGCCACCGCGCCGAAGATCGGCAGCGTGAGCCACACCATCGCGTTCTGCTCGAAGAGCCTGCCCACGCCCGGCAGCATCGACAGCGGCCACAGGCCCATTGCGCCGATGCCTTCGGTCGCGTGGTTGGTCCAGTCGGCCATCGAGCCCACCAACGCCGTGAGCCCCTGGCAGAAGAACACCAGCGCCAGCCCGGCAATCACCTGGTTCACGCGCAACCAGATCACCATCACCGCGAACAGCACCGACACCATGCTGGCCGCCAGCATCGCGAGCACCAGCGACACCGCCGGCTGCCCGATGGCGATCTGCGCGCCGATGCCGGCCAGCGCGCCGACCAGCATCAGCCCTTCGGCGCCGAGCGAGAGCACGCCCGCGCGCTCGCTGATGATCAGGCCCAGTGCGGCCAGCGCGTACGGCACGGCGAAGTCCGGCGTGCTCGCGAGCCAGTTGAGAACGATGCTGCCGCTCATGCTGCGGCCTCCCCGCCCACCCGGCGCAGCCGGTGGCGAATGAAGAAGTCGCTCGACGCCACGCACACCACGATGACCGCCTGGATCAGTTGCACCATGGAGAACGGCACCTGGTAGAACACCTGCAGGCTGCGGCCGGTGACGAACAGCGCCGCCACCAGCAGCGCCACCACCGTGGCCGCAAGCGGGTTGTTGCGCGCGAGAAAGGCGATCAGGATGCCCGAGAAGCCGTAGCCTTGATAGAAGGCCTGCGTGAGCCGCCCTTCCTGCCCCGCGACCACTGCGAAGCCCGCGAGCCCGGCCATCGCGCCCGACAGCAGCACCGCGCCATAAATCGTGCGCCGCACCGGTACGCCGTTGGCATGCGCCACGCGCGGGTTCGCATCGACGAAGCGCAGATACAGCCCCACGCGGCTCACGCTCACCAGCCACCACGCCAGCAGCGCGACCACGCCCGCGAGCAGGATCGAGCTGCCCACGCCGGCGCCCAGCTCGGGCAGGCGCTCGAAGGCGCGGAACTGCGGCGAGTAGGGGAAGTTGTCCTTCGGGTCCTTCCAGCTGCCATAGACCAGATGCAGCAGGAAGTTGGCCGCCATGTAGTTGAGCATCAGCGTCGAGATGATCTCGTTCACGCCGAGCTTCAGCTTGAGCCACGAAGGCCCCAGCACCCACAGCAGGCCGCAGCCGATGGCAGCCGCGAACATCAGCGGCAGGCGCAGGTTTTCGGGGCCGATCTGCCACATCGAGACGGTGGTCGCGCCGATGGCGCCCCAGATCATCTGGCCTTCGAGCCCGAGGTTCCAGAAGCGCGCGCGGAAGGCGATGGAGCCCGCGAGGCCGACGAGGATCATCGGCGCGGCCTGGAACAGCACGGCGCGGAAGTTCTGGCCGTCGAAGAAGGTCTGCATGACGAACTCGTTGGCGAGTTCGTCGGCTGGTACGCCCGCCGCCACGAGGATCGCGGCGGAGATGGCGAAGCCCACGAGCAGGGCAGCCGCGAGGATCAGCGCCTGCCAGCGCCAGGCCATGTGCTGGCGGATTTCGAGCGCGTAGCGGCGGCCGGCGAGCGGTGGGGTCTTGGGAGGGTGTGCCACGTCGGCTGCCAACGCCGCTTCAGCCATGGTCCACCATCGCCTGCCCGATGGCTTGCCGGTCGGCGGGCTGCGCGAATTCGCCGGCGATGCGACCGCGCGTCATCACGCCCACGCGATCGGCCAGCTGCAGCACCTCGTCGAGGTCTTCGCTGATCAGCAGCACGGCGGCGCCGCTGTCGCGCGCGGCGCGCAGCCGCGCATGCACCTCGGCGCTGGCGCGCACATCGAGCCCGCGGCTCGGGCTGTGCGCGAGCACCAGCGTGGGCGACTTGCCGAACTCGCGCGCCAGCACGAGCTTCTGCGCATTGCCGCCCGACAGCAGTGCGGCCTTCTGCGCGACCGAGCGCACACCCTGCACGTCGAAGGCGCGCACGGCTTCCTGCGTGTCGCTCTGGATGCGGCCGCGGCGCAGGCGCCACACGGGGCCGTAGCGGCCGGTGTGCACACGGCCGATGGCGTAGTTCTCGGCGACGGAAAGGCCGCCCGCGAGCGCAAGCCCGTAGCGGTCGGCCGGAATGGCGGCAATGCCAATGCCCCGGCGCGCGGATGCGGCCATGGTCTTCAGGTCGCCATGGCCTTCGAGCCGGATCTCGCCTTCGGTGGCTTCGCCCGGCAGGCCCATGATCGCGCCCGCCAGCTCGCCTTGTCCGTTGCCGCCGACACCGGCGAGGCCGTAGATTTCACCGGCGTGCAGTTCGAGATCCACGCCGTCGAGCACGCGCCGGCCTTCGGGTGAGGCCGGCGTGCGCAGTCCGCGCACGGACAAGCGCACGGGGCCACGCGATGTGGCCGAGGCCTGGAAGCCTTGCGTTGCAATCGACTCACCCACCGTGAGCTTCACCAGATCGGCAACAGAGGCTTCGTCGGGCCGCAGCGTGGCCACCGTGCGCCCGCCGCGCATCACCGTCACGCGGTTGGCGTATGTCTTCACGTCGGCCATCTTGTGCGTGACCAGCACCACGGCCGCCCCGGCGCGCGCCAGCCCTTGTACCGTCTGCAGCAGGCGCGAGGCCTCCTGGTCGGTCAGCACGGCCGTGGGCTCGTCGAGGATCAGGATGCGTGCGCCCGCGAGCAGCACCTTGAGGATCTCGACGCGCTGTTGTTCGGCAATCGACAGCGCATCGATGCGCTTCGACGGATCGATGTCGAAGCCCAGCTCGGACGCCTTGTTGCGGATGTCGCGTTCGATCTCGCGCAGCCGCTCGCCGTGGCTCTGAAACTCGGCTGGCGGCGGCGCAGTGAGCAGGATGTTCTGCGCCACCGTGAACGGCCGCACCAGCTTGAAATGCTGATGGACCATGCCGATGCGGTGCTTCGCCGCATCGCGTGGCCCGGCGAAGCGCACCGCGTTGTCGTCCACCAGCAGTTGCCCGGCCTCGGGCGCATAGAGCCCGGCCGCGATGTTCATCAGCGAGGACTTGCCCGCGCCGTTCTCGCCCAGCAGTGCATGCACCTCGCCCCAGCGCGCGGAGACGTGGGCTTCGGTCAGCGCCGCGAAGCCGTCGAAGGACTTGCGTATGCCGGTAAGTTCGAGCGCGTTGGGCATGAGGTGCGTGGCTCCGGCTTACTTCTGCGTGACCACGCCCTTGACGAACCAGTCCATCTTCCACAGGTCCGCATCGGACAGCACCGCGCCCTTGGCCACGCGCTCCTTGCCGTCGCGGTCGGCGAGCGGGCCGGCGTAGACCTGCTTGCCCTTCATGATCGCGTCGCGCTCGGCGGTGATGAGCGCGGCCTTGTCCTTGGGCACCGCAGGGCCGAAACCCGCAATGTCGGTGCCGCCGTCCTTCATCTCGATGAAGGCGCCGTATTGCGCAGGCTTCCATCCACCCGCCATCACTTTCTTCAGTTCGGGCGTCAGGAAGCGGTCCCACACCCACACCGACGAGCACAGCGTGGCCTTGGGCGCGAACTGGCGCAGGTCGCGGTGGTGGCCGGTGCCGTACACGCCGCGTTCCTGCGCGACGATCTGCGGCGTGGGGCTGTCGACGTGCTGGCCGATCACGTCGGCGCCCTGGTCGATCAGCGCGGCGGCGGCGGCGCGCTCCTTCACCGGGTCGTTCCAGGCGCCGGTGTAGATCACGTTGACGGTGGCGTTCGGGTTCATCTTCTGCGCGCCGAGCGCGAAGGCGTTGATGGTCCAGTTCACCACGCCGAAGGGATTGGCCGCGACGAAGCCGAGCTTGCCGGTCTTCGACGCCGCGCCGGCCGCCATGCCGCAGAGATACTGGCTCTCGTAAGTGCGGCCGTAGAACGATTCGAGGTTGCTGCCGTTGGTGGTGCCCGAGCCGTTGAGGAAGGCCACGTCGGGGTATTTGGCCGCCAGGTCCTTGAAGCTGTCGGAGTAGCCGAAGGCCGTGCCGATCACGATGTTGGCGCCGCGCTGGATGAACTTCTCCGCCGCGGGCTTGATGGCCGATGCATCCTCGGGCACGTTCTCCACGAACTGGATCTTCTGGCCGATCTCCTTCTCGATCTTCACGCGGGCCTCGTCGAAGGCCTGTGTCCAGCCGCCATCGTTCTTCGGGCCGAAGTAGAGCATCGCGATCTTCGGCTTGTCCTTCAGCGTGAAGCCATCGGCGGCCGCGGCGGGCAGCGTGGTGAAGAACGCGCCGCCGGCCGCGATGGTCATCGCGAGGCCCAGGCCGGGAGTGAGGGTGCGCAGCTGCTGCATGGAACTACCTTTGGTGAGGGGCTTTGAAGAAAGGGAGGGACGAGAAAATCGGAACGAGCAGTGCGCGTCACATCATGAAGTTGATGCGGAACACATTGCCCTCGGGGTCCAGCAACACCGACTGGTACCAGTTGTAGTAGGTGACGTACGGCGGCTTGACGAGCGTGGCACCCGCTTCGAGCGCAACGGGGACCATGCGGTCGACGTCGGCCCGGCTGTCGACGTCGATGTTCAGCAGGAACTTGACACCGCGCGTGTCCGAAAACTCGCTCAGGTGCAGCAGTTCGTAGGCATCGAGCGCGTTGAAGCCCAGGCTCGACTTGCCGGTGTCCAGCCCGCGGAAGATCGGCGAGCGGATCGCCTCGATCTCGGCGAAGCCGAACACGCGCTGGTAGAAGCCGCTGAGTGCGACCACGTCCTTCGCGAAGACGTTGACGTAAGACAGGTGGGCCATGCCTCAGGCCGTCACTTTGGTGCCGCCGAAGGTCGTCTGCTTGACGAACTTCGATGTGAGGTGGTCGCCCGAGGAGATGGGCGCGTACTTCGCCTCTTCGCCCGGCGCGAGGCAGCTCGGCAGGCACTCGACCATCGCGTCGTAGTTGGGCTGATGGAAGAACACCAGCGACTGCCGGCGATTGGTGCTCGCCACCTCGAAGGGCGGGTTGATCACGCGGTGCAGCGTGGACACCCACTGGTCGTTGGTCCACTGCATCATGAGGTCGGCGATGTTGACCACCAGGCCGCCTTCGACCTGCGGTACGTCGACCCACTGGCCGGCCTTGTTGAACACCTGCAGGCCCTTGTCGTCGGGCAGCACGATGGTGAGGCTGCCGTAGTCGCTGTGCGCGCCCGCACGCAGCTGGCCGGGCAGTGGCTGTTCGCGCTGCGGCGGATAGCTCAGCACGCGGAACATGCTGATGTGCCTGTCGATCTTGTCGTCGAAGAAGGTCTCGGGCAGCGAGAGGCCGAGCGCGAAGACACGCATCAGCGAGCGCGAGAGATCGCTCATCGCCTCGAAGTAGCCCTCGTAGGATTCCTTGAAGCCTTCGATGGACGGCCAGCTGTTGGGCTCGAAGTGCGGGCCGGCCGCGGGGCCGCGGTGGTAGTCGTCGTCGGGCACGTTCGAGGGACCGATGGAGAACGACTCCTTCAGGTCGCCGGGCGCGGCCTCTTCGAGGCTGTAGGAAAGGCCTTCCTCGCCCACCGCGCTGTAGCCGCGCACCGCGTCTTCGCGCGGGCGATCGACCTTGCGCTTCTCGCCCAGCGGCATGTCGAAGAACCTGCGCGAGAGCGATGACACGCGGGAGATCAGGTCCGGCGAAATGCCGTGGTTGGTGATGACGAGAAAGCCGATGCTGCGGCAGGCTTCGTCGACTTTCTTTGCGACCTCCGCCTTGCCCTCGGCGGTGCCGGCGAAGTAGGGCGCGAGATCGATGATGGGCACGGACAGCAGGGTCATGGCAGGTTCCTCATGCTTGGCATGCCTTTCGCCATGCAACGTCTGTGCCAGTTGGACCAAATGGACAAAACGCATTCGTCGCGTCAGCATGGTGCGCAACCTCGCGCCGCGAAGGCAACTGCGGCGCAAGGCGATGCACCGTGGCCTTACAGTGGTGCGCCGTTTGCCGATTCATGAACAAGAGCGAGGGAAGATGCCGAAGACCAAAGCGCTGGCCGCAAGCGCCAGCAAAGAGAGCCCGGTGCGCAAGCGCGCCAAGCCCGCGGTGCGCAGCGCGTCCGCGGTGAATCGCCGGCTGCGCCAGATCGAGGACAAGCGCAGTGCGATCCTTGGTGCGGCGCTGGGGTTGTTCTCGCGCTTCGGCCTGCACGGCACGTCGATCGACCAGGTGGCGGCGCGCGCCGATGTGTCGAAGAGCAACCTGCTCTATTACTTCGCGAACAAGGAAGAGCTTTACGTCAACGTGCTGCGCGACCTGCTGGCGCTGTGGCTCGAACCGCTGCGCGGCTTCAGCGCCGAGCAGGACCCGGGCGAGGCCATCGGCGGCTACATCCGCCGCAAGCTGGTGGTGTCGCGCGACCGGCCCGATGCGTCGCGGTTGTTCTGCCTCGAAATGATCCAGGGCGCGCCGCTGCTGCGCGACGAACTTGACCGTGAGCTGCGCACGCTGGTGGAGAAAAAATCGGAAGTGATTCGCGCGTGGATCGAGGCCGGCAAGCTGGCGCCGGTCGACCCGCATCACCTGATCTTCGCGCTGTGGGCGGTGACGCAGCACTACGCGGACTTCGGCGTGCAGGTGCAGGCGCTGACGGGCCACACGCTGGACGATGCGGCGTTCTTCGAGCAGACCGTGGAGAACGTTCAGCGCATCGTGCTGCAGGGCATTGCGCCCCGCTGAATCTTGCCTTGCTCCCTCCCCCTCTGGGGGAGGGTTGGGGTGGGGGCAAGCAGCGTGTCCATCGAGCGCTCTGCCTGCCCCCATCCCAGCCTTCCCCCAAAGGGGGAAGGAGCAATTCAAAGGCAATGCCTGCGAATGCAGAAGGGTAAGAAGCGTCAGTGCTGCGGTGGCGCAGCGATCTCGTGATAGCGCCGGTCGAAGTAGATCAAGCCTTGCGCCGCGCCGCCGATGGCGATGGCCACCGCTTCGCAGAACAGCACGTCATGCGTGCCCGCGCTCGTTGAATGCACCACGCGGCAGTCGAAGGAAACGGCCGCGTTGTCGAGCATCGGCGAGCCCGTGGTCTTGTGGCTCCAGTTGCCGGCGGCGAAGCGTTCGTCCATCGGCGTCTTGCCGCCGAACAGCGCGGAGAGCGACTGGTGCCCCGCGGCCAGCACGTTCACGCACAGCACGCCGTTGGCCTTGAACGCCGGATACACCGAGGCCGAGCGGTTCAGGCACACCAGCAGCGTCGGCGGTTCGTCGGTCACGCTGCACACGGCCGAGTCCGTGAAGCCGGCGCGGCCTGCGGGGCCGTCTGTGGTGATGATGTTCACCGCGGCGCCCAGGCGCGCCATCGCATTGCGGTAGTCGGCCTTCGGCAGGCCCGTAGGCAGGCCGGGTGGGTTCGATGCTGCGGGGTGGGAGGCCATGGCGTTCAGCATGTCGTGACTCTTTCAGGCCAGCACACAGGCCTCGTCGAAGGGCAGCCGCGCCAGGCGGCCGAACACCTTCGACGCATCGCCGTGGCCCAGGTTGATGAGGAAGTTGGTGGTCCAGTCGGTGCCCTCGAAGAAGGCGGCATCGACCTTCGCCTTGTCGAAGCCCGACATCGGCCCGGCGTCGAGGCCGACCGCGCGCGCGGCGAGCAGCAGGTAGCCCGCCTGCAGGCTGGCATTGCGGAAGGCGGTCTCGTGCGCGGCCTCGGGGCTGCCGGTGAACCAGCTGCGCGCGTCGGCATGCGGGAACAGTGTGGGCAGCTTGTCGTAGAACTTGCGGTCCCACGCGGCGATGACCGTGACGGGTGCGGTCATTGTCTTGTCGAGGTTGCCCTTGGAGAGCGCTGGTGCGAGGCGCTGCTTGCCTTCAGGCGTGCGCACGAACACGAAGCGGGCAGGCGAGCAGTTGGCCGAGGTCGGGCCGAGGCTTGCGAGCGTGTAGATCTGCTGCAGCTGTGCATCGGTGACCGGTTCGTCGGTCCAGCCGTTGTGGCTGCGCGCGCCGGTGAAGAGCAGCGACAGCGCGGCGTCGTCGAGTGTGGTGGAAAGCGTTTTGGTCATGCGGGAACGGCGGGTGCGCTGACCCGGGAAAGAAAGTCGAGCAGGCTGCGGTTGAAGGCTTCGGCCTCGGTCACGCTGTGGGCATGGCCGCCGTGCGGCATGAAGTCGAGCGTGACGTCGCGCAGGCCATCGGCCAGGCGCTGCGAGCAGGTCCAGGGCACGAGCGCGTCGTCCTTGGCTGCGGCGACCAATGCAGGGGCGGCGATGTCGGCGAGGCGCGCGTCGATGTCGAAGGCCCGCAGCGCGGCGATGCGCGCGCGCATGTTGGCTTCGCCGGGGAAATGCGCGAAGGCGTGGTCGACTTCGTCGGCGACGCGCTGCGCGTGTTCGGCGCACCAGGCAGCGGGGTACAGGAAGATCGGTTGCGCTTCCACGTATGCGCGCGGGCCGCAGGCGCCGAGCAGCGCGAGCCGCGCGTCGAAGCAGCGCGCCGAATGCGGATTGGGCCGGGACCATGCATTGATGAGCACGAGGCTCGCGATGCGCGAGGGCGCATCCAGCGCGAGCTGCAGGCCCACGAGGCCGCCGATCGCATGGCCCGCGAAGTGGCATTGCGAAGTCTTCGTGGCATCGAGGATGTCGAGCACGTCCTGCGCCATGTGTTCGATGGCATACGCATCGGGCAGCGCGGCGGGGCTGCTGCCCGTACCGCGCTGGTCGTATGCGATGACGCGGTGCCCGGCGGCGACCAGTGCGCCGAGCTGCGGCTGCCAGAAGCCCGCCGAGCCACCGAGGCCGGACGACAGCAGCACGGTGGCCGCCGCATCGGCCGGCCCATGCACTTCGTAGTGCAGCGACGGCATGAGTGTCAGGCCTTCTTGCCGACGTGTGCGATCGAGGCGATCTCGATCAGCGCATCGGGCTTCACGAGGCCGCACTGGATGCAGTAGCGCGCGGGCTTGGTGCCGGGAAAGAACTCGGCATACACCGCGTTGATCTTCGCGTAGTCGGCCCAGTCCTTGAGCATGATCTGGTTGAAGGTCACGTCGTCCATGGTGCCGCCCGCGGCTTCGACCACGCCCTGGATGATGGTGAGCACATGCCTTGCCTGTGCGCTCGCGTCGCCGACGTGGACCACGTTGTTGTCCTTGTCGAAGGGTAGCGTGCCCGACACGTAGAGCACGCCGTCGGCGAGCGTGCCGGGGACGTAGGGGGCGAGCGGCACGCCGGTGCCGGGCGGGATGATGGCTTGCTTGGGCATGAGGGGAGGCTCCTTGAAGTGAATCAGGCGATGGCCGTTTCGGCCGGTGCGGGTTGGGTGATCGATGAAGGCGCGAAGGTGCGGCAGAAGTCGTCGACCGTGGAGACCCATCCGAAGAAGGTTTCGACGTTGTAGACCGAGGCCTTCTGGATCGCAGGTCCGCCGAGTTCGTGCGTCGCGTCTTCGAGCATCACGGCGAAGTATTCGAGGTGGAAGGCATCGCGCAGCGTCGATTCGACGCACACGTTGGTCGCGATGCCGGTGAACACCAGGTGGCGGATGCCGCGTGCACGCAGCGTGCTGTCGAGCGTGCTGTTGAAGAAGCCGCTGTAGCGCGTCTTGGGCACGACGATGTCGCCGGGCTGTGGCTTCATCTCTTCGATGAGTTCGTAGTCCCAGCCGCCCTTGGCGAGGAACTTGCCCCGCAGCTCGGGCCTGGCGCGCATGGTCTTGAGCGCGTTCGACTTGTGCCAGTTCGGCGAGCCGGGGCCGCCGGCTTCGATGTACGCCGCGTCCCAGCCGTTCTGCAGGAATACAACGAGCATGCCGGCCGCGCGTGCCGCTGCGATGGTGCGCACGATGTTCGCGATGGTGCCTTGCGCGCCGGAGATGTCGAAGCCTGCCGAGTCGACATACCCGCCGATGGAGGCGTAGGCGTTCTGCATGTCGACGACGATCAGCGCGGAGTCGGTCGCGTGCAGCGCCAGCGGCTCGGGGCGCGCGGGCAGCACCTGCGGTGCGGGGGCGCCGGGCAGCCGCGGTGCGCCAACGGGGATGTTCGATGTGAGAGTCGTGTTGCGTGCGGGAGTGCTCACGTGGTGCTCCTGCTCAGGCCGCGAGGCGCTCGGGCTCGGCCTGCGAAGGCACGGGGCTCTGCACATGCGCGCGGCTCTTCATGAGCGGCTGGATGCGCTCGCCGAAGGCTTCGACGCCCTGCACGAAATCGTCGAAGGTCAGCAGCACGCCTTCGGTGCCGGGCACCTCGGCCATTTCGTCGAGCAGGCGCGCGACGGTGGCGTAGGAGCCCACCAGCGTGCCCATGTTGATGTTGACGGCGGAGGTCGGGTCGGTCATCTGGCGCACGTTGGTGTCGGCGCCCGACTTGGTGTCGGCTGCGCCCTGCTGGCCCAGCCATGCAATCGCTTCATGGTCGGCGCCGGCCTTGTAGTGCTCCCACTTGGCGCGCGCGGCCTCGTCGGTCTCGTCGGCGATCACCATCATCAGCACGTAGGTGGTGACGCTGCGGCCGGTCTTCGCGGTGGCCTCGATGAGCTTCTCGGCCGCGGGCGCGAAGGCCTTGGGCGTGTTCACGCCCTTGCCGAAGCAGAAGTTGTAGTCGGCGTATTTGGCCGAGAACTCCATGCCCGCGTCGCTCTGGCCGGCGCAGATCACCTTCATGTCGGCCTGCGGCTGCGGACTCAGGCGACAGTCGTCCATCTTGAAATGGTCGCCCTTGAAGTCGGACTGGCCGGTGCCCCAGAGGTCGCGCAGCACCTGGATGTATTCGCTGAGGTACTGGTAGCGCGTGCCGAAGAACTGGTCGCCGGGCCACATGCCCATCTGCGAGTACTCGGGCCGCTGCCAGCCGGTGACGAGGTTGAGGCCGAAGCGGCCATTGGAAATGGAGTCGATGGTCGACGCCATGCGCGCCACGATGGCCGGCGGCATCACCAGCGAGGCGGCCGTGGCAAACAGCTTGATCTTGCTGGTGACGGCGGCGAGGCCGGCCATCAGCGTGAAAGATTCGAGGTTGTGGTCCCAGAACTCCGTCTTGCCGCCGAAGCCGCGCAGCTTGATCATGGACAGCGCGAAGTCGACGCCGTAGCGCTCGGCCTTCAGCGTGATCTGCTTGTTGAGCTCGAAGCTGGGCTTGTACTGCGGCGCGTTTTCGGAAAGCAGCCAGCCGTTGTTGCCGATGGGAATGAAGATGCCGACGTTCATGGAAGCGCTCCTGTTGCGAGGTTGCGAAGCTCCTTGCATGCGCCGTGCCAGTTGAATAAGTTGTTTTGAATCAATGGGTTGGAGAAAAATCGCATCCATGTTTTGACCATTTGGTCCAAAGTGGAGCAGGCGTTCCGCCGGAATTGCGGCAGCACGGTGCGGCACGGACCAAAGCGGTGCAGTGCCGCCGTCACGCACGGCGCGGCAAAATCACACCATGCCCAAGACCCCACTCCGCGCCGCCGCGGCCATCGGCGGCACTGCCGACGACGTCGAAGCGGCCTTCTACGAAGCGCTGCAGCGCGGCGACATCGACGCGCTGATGGCCTGCTGGGCCGACGAGGACGAGGTTTTCTGCGTGCATCCCGGCGGCCCGCGGCTGGTGGGGGCCGTGGCGATCCGCGCGGCCTTCGAGCAGATGTTCGGCAACGGCGCGATCCACGCCACGCCGGCGCGGGTGCGCAAGATCGAGTCGCTCGCCAGCGCCGTGCACAACGTGCTCGAACGCATCGAGGTGCTCACGGCCGAGGGCCCGCGCCATGCCTTCGTGCTGGCCACCAACGTCTATCACAAGACCGTCCAGGGCTGGCGCATGGTGGCGCACCATGCGAGCCCGGGCAGTGCGCGCGAACCGGACGAAGCGAACGATCCGCCCCAGGTCCTGCACTGATGTCTTCCTTCGCCGCCACCTCCGGTCCCGTTTCCGCGCCCCAGCCGCTGGACTACGTGGCGCCGCGCTGGCTGCCCGGCGGCAACCTGCAGACCATCTGGGCCGCGCTCTATGCGAAGCGCTTCGACGGGCCGGCCCCGGTCTACCGGCGCGAGCGCTGGCCCACGCCGGACAGCGACTTCATCGACGTCGACTTCGTCGATGCGCCAATGCCGGGCCCGAGGCCGTTGCTGGTGCTGTTCCACGGGCTCGAAGGCTCGTCGCGCAGCCACTACGCCGAAGCCTTTGCCGCATTCGCCGCCTCTCGCGGCATGGCCTTCGCGGTGCCGCATTTCCGTGGCTGCAGCGGCGAGCTGAACCTGGCGCCGCGCGCCTACCACTCGGGCGACTTCGAGGAGATCGGTTGGATCCTCGCGCGCATGCGCGACCAGCATGCACGCAAGGGCGGCGGGCCGGTGCTGGCGGCGGGCGTGTCGCTCGGCGGCAATGCGCTGATGCGCTGGGCCTCGGAGGCGGGCGAGAGCGCCTCCGGCGTGGTGAGCGCCGTGGCATCGGTCAGCGCGCCGCTCGACCTCGCGGCGGGCGGCGAAGCCATCGGGCAGGGCTTCAACCGGCTGGTCTACACGCGCATGTTCCTCGCGACCATGAAGCCCAAGGCGCTGGCCAAGCTGGAGCAGTTCCCGGGCCTGTTCGACCGCGAGCGGCTGATGTCGTCGCGCAACCTCTACGAGTTCGACAACGTCTTCACCGCCCCGCTGCACGGCTTTCGCGATACCGAGGACTACTGGACGCGCGGCTCGGCCAAGCCGCACCTGGCCTCGGTGCGCGTGCCCGCACTGGTGGTGAACGCCCGCAACGACCCGTTCATTCCCGCGGCGAGCCTGCCGAAGCCCGGCGAGGTCGGCGCGCACGTCACGCTGTGGCAGCCCGCGCACGGCGGGCACGTCGGCTTTCCGATGGGGCTGCCGCCGGGGCATGTGCGCGGCATGCCGGAGCGGGTCGGCGGCTGGCTGGCCACGCACGTCTGAGGGCGAGCAAAATAGCGCGATGGACGACATCGTCAAACAAGCCCTCGCCAAATGGCCCAACGTGCCGCACTGCTACGGCTGGCTGGGCCTGGACGCGCGCGGCAACTGGTACATGCGCGACGACCGCACCCAGGCCATGGGCCCGTTCCGCGCGGCCAAGGGCTCGATGCTCAAGCACGACAAGCTGATCGACTTCATCCACCGCAACTACGAGCACGACGACGAGGGCCAGTGGTTCTTCCAGAACGGGCCGCAGCGCGTGTATGTGGAGCTGGAGGCCGCGCCGCTGGTGTGGCGCGTGGCCGAAAAGGAGGGCGGTGGGTTCACCGTCACGTCCCACACCGGCAAGGCGGTGGAGGTATCGGGCTGCCTGCTCGATGAGGAAGGCCGGCTCTATCTGGTCTCGCCCCTGGGGCTGGGACTGGTGCACACGCAGGACGTGGGCATCGCCGCCGAGGCGGTCGAACGAGGCCTGTGGGCGCCGGAGGCGGTGCAGGCCAGCGAACTGCCCGACCGCTTCGGCCATGTGCTGAGCCCGGCGCAGCGCCATGCCGGCACGGCTTCCGCGCCGGCGAAGCCCTGAACTCCGCAGTCTGCCGACCCGCCAATGAAGAAAGCCGGCGCAGGGCCGGCTTTTCGTGTGACCAGGGAAAACGCTTACTTGGCAGGAGCACTGGCCGCAGAGGCCGCGCCTTCAGCGGGGGCTGCGGCTGCCGGGCGGTCGGGCACCGGGAACTTGGCGCCGCCGGCATTGGCCATGTAGACCACGGCGCGGCCCACTTCGAGGTCTTCGAAGTCGCCGCCGCCTTGGGCTGGCATGGCGCCCTTGCCCTTCAGGGCATGTTCGAGGAGGGTGGCATAGCCTTGGCCGATGCGCGGGCCCCAGGCAGCGGCGTCGTTCAGGTGAGGTGCGCCGGGAATGCCGGGCGCGCCGTGGCAGGCGACGCACTGGGCCTTGAAAACGGCCTCGCCTGCAGCGAGTGGGCGGTTGGCGTCGCGGATTTCGATGGTGCCAACCTTCCTGAGGCGCTCGGCCACTTCGCGGTCGCGCGCTTCCTTGGTCACGCCGTAGAGCGCCATGTTGTCGCCTTCCGCGGTGCCGGCGGGCTTGGTGCCCGAGACCACGTAGGAGACAAGACCCACGATGATCAGGATCGGGGCAATGAAGGAGAAAAATACCGCGAGCAGCAGTTGCTTCGGGTTCTTGATCGGCCCGGTGTGGGCTTCTTCTGTGGCCTGGTAATGCGGGTCTGCGCTCATTGGCGTCCTCAATAACGGGGGCTCGTCGGGGGGCTTTTCCTAACCAACCGGCGATTATAGAGAGGCCCCTTGCCCGAAGGGACAAGGGACCACCCTTATCGAGCGCCTCGGCGCATCAACCCTTGTCGCGCGCGGCCCAGCCGCCGCCCAGCGTCTTGTACAGCGTGACCTGGTTCTGCAACTGCAGCAGGCGTGTCGTCACGGCCGATTGCTGCGCGGTGAACAGCGAGCGCTGCGCGTCGAGCAGATCGAGCGCGCTGGCGATGCCGTTGCGGTAGCGCAGGTCGGAGAGCTTGAAGCGCACGGCTTCCGCGTCGGCCTGCGCACGCTGCGCGCGCACTTGCTCGCCCAGGGTGGCGCGGCCCGCGAGCGCATCGGCCACTTCGCGGAATGCCGTCTGGATCGACTTCTCGTACTGCGCCACCGCGATCTCGCGCCCGGCCTTGGCCGAGTCGAGCGTGGCGATGTTGCGGCCGGCATTGAAGATCGGCAGCGTCACCGACGGCGCGAACGACCAGGCCTTGGAGCCGCGGTCGAACAGGCCCGAGAACTCGCTGCTCGCGGTGCCGATGGAACTCGTCAGCGACACGCGCGGGAAGAAGTTCGCGCGCGCCGCGCCGATGTTGGCGTTGGCCGCGATCAGCTGCTGTTCGGCCGAACGGATGTCGGGCCGCTCGGCCAGCAGGTCCGAAGGCAGGCCGGCCGGCACGTCGGGCATTGGCTTGATGCCGTCGAGACCCTTGACCCCGCCCGCCGTGGCTTCGGCCGGCACCGGTGCGCCCAGCAGCAGGGCGAGGGCGTTCTCGTCCTGCAGGCGCGCACGCTGCTGCTGCGCATAGGAAGCGCGCGCCGTTTCCAGCAGCGAGTTCGCGGCCTGGAAGTCGAGCTCCGACGACACGCCGTTGTCGAAGCGCATCTTCGTGAGGCGCACCGACTCCTCGCGCGTGACCATCGTCTGGCGCGTGATCTCCAGCAGCTCGTCGTCCGCCAGCAGCGTGAGCCAGCCGTTGGCGACCGACGCGATCAGGCTGATCTGCACCGCCTTGCGGGTCTCGTCCGTGGCGAGGTACTGCGCCAGCGCCTGGTCCTTCAGCGCGCGGATGCGGCCGAAGAAGTCGATTTCCCAGGACGTGAAGCCGACGCTGACGCTGTACTGCGAGGCCACGCTGCCGGCGCTGCTGTTGTAGACCTGAGCCGGGTTGGGGCTCGAGCGCGAGCCGCTGCCCGTCAGGCCGAGCGCCGGGAACAGATTCGAGCGCTCGATCTGGAACTGCGCGCGCGCCTGCTCGATGTTGAGCACCGACACCCGCAGGTCGCGGTTGTTCGTGAGCGCCGTCTGGATCAGGCCTGCGAGACGCGGGTCGGTGAAGAAGTCCTGCCAGGGCAGGTTGGCCGCGGCCTGGCCGGGCGGCTGCGCCGGGTCGCCCGGGAAGGTGGTCGGCACCGGCGCCGCGGGGCGCTCGTAGGTCGGAATCAGCGAGCAGCCGGCCAGCAGCATTGCCGCGGCGAGGGCTGTGGAAATCAGTTTCTTAGTCATGTGCTTTCTCTTCCGTGATGCCGGCGGCTTCCGCATGCCGCTTGTCGACCTCGTGCTGGCGCGCACTGCCCTTGAACAGCGTGCGCACCACGACGAAGAACACCGGCACGAAGATCACGGCAAGTGCCGTACCCGTCACCATGCCGCCGAGCACACCCGTGCCGATGGCGCGCTGGCTGGCCGAACCGGCGCCCGAGGCGATCACCAGCGGTACCACGCCCAGGCCGAAGGCCAGCGAGGTCATGATGATCGGGCGGAAACGCAGATGGGCTGCGGCCAGAGCCGCTTCGACGACGCCCTTGCCCTGCGCCTGCAGATCCTTGGCGAACTCGATGATCAGAATCGCGTTCTTCGCCGAGAGGCCGATGATGGTGATCAGCCCCACCTGGAAGTACACGTCGTTCGAATAGGCGCGCAGCATCGTGGCCAGCAGCACGCCCAGCACGCCGAGCGGCACCACCAGAATCACCGACAGCGGGATCGTCCAGCTTTCGTACAGCGCGGCCAGGCACAGGAACACCGCCAGGATCGCGAAGCCGTACAGGATGATGGCCTGCGAACCCGCGAGCTTTTCCTCACGCGACTGTCCCGTCCATTCGAAGCCGAAGCCTTGCGGCAGCTGCTTGGCGAGCTTTTCCATCTCGGCCATGGCGGCACCCGTGCTGAAGCCCGCGGCGGCGGAGCCGCTGATGCGAATCGCGGGATAGCCGTTGTAGCGCACCGTCTGCGTGGCGCCCGTGACCCACTTGGTGGTCGCGAAGGCCGACAGCGGCACCGGCTGGCCCTGCGTGTTGCTGGCGTTCAGCTTGAGCAGGTCGTCGGGCTGCATGCGTGCGGGCGCATCGGCCTGCACCACCACGCGCTGCAGGCGGCCGCGGTTCGGGAAGTCGTTGATGTAGCTCGAACCCAGGCCCGTCGACAGCGTTGCGTTGATTGCATCGAAGGTCACGCCCAGGGCGCTGGCCTTGTCGCGGTCGATGTCGATCTGCAGTTGCGGCGCGTCTTCCAGGCCGTCGGGGCGAACCTGCGTCAGGATCTTGCTCTGCGAAGCCATGCCCAGCAGCTGGTTGCGTGCGTTGATCAACGCCTCGTGGCCTGCGCCCGAGCGGTCCTGCAGCCGGAAGCTGAAACCGCTCGCGTTGCCCAGTTCGGGAATGGGCGGCGGGCTCAACGGGTAGATGAAGGCGTCGCGGATGCCCGAGAGCGCCCCGAAGGCACGTCCGGCCCGCGCGCTGGCCGAGTGGGCCGGATCCTTGCGTTCTTCCCAGTCCTTGAGCGTCACGAAGGCGAGGCCCGCGTTCTGGCCCTGGCCCGAGAAGCTGAAGCCCATCACGCCCACCATGCTCTGCACTTCGGGCTGCTTGAGGATGAAGCCTTCGACCTGCTGCATGACCGACAGCGCGCGCTCTTGCGTCGCACCCGGTGGCAGCTGCACGTTGACGATGATGTTGCCCTGGTCTTCTTCCGGCAGGAAGGAGCTCGGCAGGCGCGTGTAGGTGAACACCACCGCGCCGATGATCGCGACGTAGATGACCAGGTAGCGCGCGGCGCGGCGCAGGATGCGCGCGACCACGCTCTCGTAGCCCTTGGCCGTGCGCGTGAAGCCGCGGTTGAACCAGCCGAAGAAGCCGGTCTTCTCATGGTGGTGGCCTGCTTCCACGGGCTTGAGCAGCGTGGCGCACAGCGCCGGCGTGAGCGACAGCGCCATGAAGGCCGAGAAGCCGATCGACGTCACCATCACCGCCGAGAACTGGCGGTAGATGTTGCCGGTCGAACCCGCGAAGAACGCGAGCGGCACGAACACCGAGATCAGCACCACCGTCACGCCGATGATGGCGCCGGAGATCTGCCTCATGGCCTTGCGCGTGGCTTCGAGCGGCGAGAGCCCCTCCTCGCTCATGATGCGCTCGACGTTCTCCACCACCACGATGGCATCGTCCACCACGATGCCGATCACCAGCACCATGCCGAACATGGTCAGCACGTTGATCGAGAAACCGAGGGCGAGCAGCGAGGCGAAGGTGCCCAGCAGCGCGATCGGCACCACGATGGTCGGGATGATCGTGTAGCGCCAGTTCTGCAGGAAAAGGAACATCACGATGAACACCAGCGCCACGGCTTCCAGCAGCGTCTTGACCACTTCGGTGATCGAGATCTGCACGAAGCGCGAGCTGTCGTACGGAATGTTCCACTTCACGCCCGGCGGAAAGAAGCGCTCGAGCTCGGTCATCTTGGCGCGGATCGCCTTGGCCGACTGCAGCGCGTTGCCGTTCGGCGTGGGCTGCACGCCGATGCCGACCGCGGGCACGCCGTTCAGGCGCGCCGAGGTCGCATACGACTGGCCGCCGAGCTCGACGCGCGCCACGTCCTTCAGCCGCACGGTCGAGCCGTCGGTGTTGGCGCGCAGCACGATGTTCTTGAACTGCTCCACGTTGGCGAGCTGGCCGTTCACCACCACGGTGGCCGCGATGGCCTGGCCGGGAATGTTGGGCAGGTCGCCGATCGTGCCGGAGGACACCTGGGCGTTCTGCGCCTTGATCGCGTTGTTCACGTCGGTGGCCGACAGGTTGAAGCCCTGCAGCTTGGCCGGATCGATCCACACGCGCATCGCGTTCTCGGTGCCGAACAGCTGGGCCTGGCCCACGCCCACCACGCGTTGCAGCTCGGGCACGATGTTGCGCGAGGCGTAGTCGCCGAGCGCGACGGGGTCGAAGTTCGGGTTGTCCGAAGACAGCATCGCGAACAGCAGGAAGTTGTTGCGCGACTTGTCCACGCGCACGCCCTGCTGCGTCACGGCGGCCGGCAGGCGCGGCGTGGCGCGCGAGAGCCGGTTCTGCACATCCACCTGCGCGAGGTCGGGGTTGGTGCCGGCCTCGAAGCTGATCGTGATGGAGCCGGTGCCGTCGGCCTGGGCCACCGATTCCATGTAGATCAGGCCCGGCGAGCCGTTCATCTCGCGCTCGATGACGGACAGCACGCTGTCCTCCAGCGTCTGCGCCGAGGCGCCGGGATAGGCTGTGTTGATGACGATGGCGGGCGGTGCCACCGGCGGGTACTGCGAGATCGGCAGCTGGGTGATTGCCACGCTGCCCATCACCAGGATGAACAGCGCGATCACCCACGCGAAGATCGGGCGGTCGATGAAAAATTTGGCCATTTGCGGGCGCTTTCCTGATTACTTCTTGTCGGTCTTCTCGGCCGTGGCAGCCGCCGCCGGTGCGGCCCCCGCAGCGGCGGGCGTGGCCGCGCCGTTCGGGTTCGGCTTGGTCCATGGCACCGCCTTCACCGGCGTGCCGGGCGGCATCATCTGCAGCTTCTGGAAGCCGTCGACCATCACCTGCTCGCCGGCCTTCAGGCCATCGAGCACCACCCACTGGTTGTCCTTGGCGGCGCTGATCTTCACGGTGCGCTTGCTGATCTTTCCGTCCTTGTCGACCACCGACACCGTGTCGCCCTGCTGGGTGCGCGTGACGGCCTGCTGCGGCAGCGTGATCGCGTTGGTGGCCTGCGCCTGTTCGAGCTTCACTCGCACATACAGGCCGGGCAGCAGTTCGCCCTTGGGGTTGGGCACTTCGGCGCGCAGCGTGACCTGGCCAGTGGTGGAGTCGACCGTGAGGTCGGAGAACAGCAGCTTGCCTTCCAGCGGGTAGTCGCTGCCGTCTTCCAGCACCACGCGGATGGTTGCGGCGTCCTCGCCGCTCGCGCGCTTGTACTGGCCGGCGGCCACCGCGCGGCGCAGCTTCATCGCGTCGGAGGCCGACTGCGTGAAGTTCACGTACAGCGGGTTGATCTGCTGCACCACCGCGAGCTCGGTGGCGTCGCCCTGGCCCACCAGCGCGCCTTCGGTGACGAGGGCGCGGCCGATGCGGCCCGCGATGGGCGAGGTCACGTCGGCATAGCCGAGGTTGATCTTGGCCGTCTGCACCGCGGCGCGGCCGGCGGCCACGTCGGCTTCGGCCGTTTTCTGCGAGGCCACGGCCGTTGCGTATTCCTGCTTGCTCACCGCGTTGGCTTCGACCAGCGGCTTGTAGCGGTCGGCCAGGGCCTTGGCCTGCACCGCGTTGGCTTCGGCGCGGGCCAGCGTGGCCTGCGCGTTCTGCGAAGCGGCCACCAGCGGCGCGGGGTCGATGCGGAACAGCAGCTGGCCGGCCTTCACGTCGCTGCCTTCGCGGAATTCGCGCTTCAACAAAATGCCGGAGGCGCGGGCGCGGACCTGGGCCACGCGAGAGGCCTCGAGGCGGCCGGGCAGTTCGGTGACGAGGCCCACATCGGTCGGGGCCGCGACCACCACGCCCACCTCGGGTGCGGGGGATGCCCGCCGCCGCCAGCGCCCGGGCCAGCGGGTGCATCGCTCTTGCCGCAGCCCGCGAGGACCAGCAGGACGACGGCTGCCACGGTCGCGAGACGCGGCGAAAAGGACGAATGACGCGAAACATGCAGAAGAGGCATGCGATTCCTTTGAAGCGAAAACAGGAGATGGCGCATTCGCGGGCGAACCGGAAACCTGTACAGCCAGGCGGGCCATCGGGAAAGCCGGCTAGTTTACATACATTCATGGATGTATAGTGACAGCCGAGCAATGGCCCCACGATACAGAGAGGGCGTTGCCTTTACAAATCTGGAGATTTAGTGGCACGTCGTACGAAGGAAGAAGCACTGGCCACGCGGCATCGATTGCTCGATGCCGCGGAGCTGCTGTTTCAGGCGCAAGGCGTTTCGCAGACCACGCTGCAGCAGATCGCGCAGCAGGCCGGCGCGACGCGCGGCGCCATCTATTGGCATTTCAAGGACAAGGCCGACCTCTTCAACGCGATGATGGAACGCGTCATCCTGCCGCTGGAGGCCTTGCCGAAGGCGGCTATCTCTCCCTTCATCGACGACCCCCTGGCCGAGATCGAGGACGGCATGGTTCACGCGCTGACCCTCATGACCACCGACCCCCAGGTGCGCCGCGTGTTCGACGTGGCGACCCACAAGGTCGAATACACCCACGACATGGCCTCGGTGCAGCAGCGCCACCTCGACGCCCGCAACGCCTGCGTGAGCGACTTCGAGAAGGCCCTGCGACTGGCCGCGCGCCGCAACCACGTCAAGCTGCCGGTGCCGGGCCACGCGGCGGCGCAAGGGCTGCATGCGCTGATCAGCGGGCTCATCCAGAACTGGCTGCTCGACCCCGAGGCCTTCGACCTCGTGCTGACCGGCAGGCGCACGTTCCGGGTCTACCTGGCGGGGCTCGGGTTCGCCCGGCCGCTGCCGGGAACCCCCGCCGTGAACGAAGCCGAAACAGTCGGCGCCTGATAGGCGATAATGTGTGGCTCCGGTGCATGCCGGACCCCAATTCCTCGCTGTATTTCAACGGATAGAATTCGGCCCTCCGAAGGCTGAGATCCAGGTTCGATTCCTGGCGGCGGGACCAAACACTGAGATCACAGCGTCTCACAAAGCCTCAAACCCGCACGTCTTCCCCAGCGTAGCGGGTTTTTCTTTGCCTCATATCGGATCACGGCGTAGCGTGACAACGACTCGCGTCGCGCGCCTTCCTCGTGCAAGGTGACCTGCGGGTCCTTCATGGCAATCACCTTGCCATTGCGCATCTGTCCATCGCGCCAGTCGAGGAAGCGCGCCGTCTGGCCGAGGTTCATATTTGTGCGCACGGCAATGATCCGTCGCAGGTCGCCCAGCATGCGTTCGATGATGGCGCCCGGTCGGAACAGCTCCAAGCTCTGCTCGCGCGATTGAGCGCATCGATCGGCTGCGGATCGGTGCCTTGCGGGTTCACATCGAGCGCCACGACCGCAGCCACACTTCTAGGGGTTTGCATTGACAAGATGAAGGTCAAACCCTGTTCCGGAGCACAGCAAGAATTACGTAAGATTCGCGCCCACGCCTCAACCAAGGTACCCATGCTCGACGTCGACTTGCCAGCGCCCGCTGCGGCCGTTCGCAGCCTTCTTGCCAGCCGCGGGATCGTTCCGGCGCTGGCCTTGCTCAACGATAGGACGTCCTTTCGGTTCACGGCGATCTACAAATTGAACGGCGACGTGATGCGCGCGGCGCATGCGTTCGACCGCGACTCTGAATACCGCACCTGGCTGAAGGTGGTGCCTCTGGGCAAGAGCTTCTGCCAGTACGCGCTCGAGCACGGCGAGTTCATGACCAGCCATGCCTCCAAGGATCAGCGCCTGACGAACCGACCTTATGCCGGCATGGTCGAGTCGTACTACGGCCGGCTGCTGACGCGAGGATGCGGCACGCCCTATGGCACCTTCATCCATTTCGACTTGGAGCCACGCAGCATTCCCACAGAGGAAATCCGCTTCCTGCGCGAGGTGATCCCGCAGTTCATTGACTACTTGGAATGAACAGGCGGCAACAAGGGCCCATCAAACGAACGACTGGTGTTGAGGCCGAATCCGGCTGTCGACGGGCGATCAGGGCTGAACCGGGCACCCGGGCTCCTGCTGGCGTCATGGATTACGGAGATGGTGCTGGGCGCACGGGTCGCCACGGGGGCGTGCAGCTGGTGCCCAGGAGCCCCGCCAGGGCCGGCATGACATCGCCGGCCTAGCGATCCAGGCTTTCGCCGCTGCGAACGCCTGTGGATCGCCCCATTGCGTGGCTTTTGCGCCGCGGTCTTCGGGCCTTTCTTGCGCTGGATGCCGCAGCGCTCCCGGTTTCAGTATCTGCTCTTGCGTGGCACTGCAGCTGGCGCAGAACGCTGAGTTGCCGGGCTTCTTCGGCCTTGAGCAGGCTCCGGGCGGTGCGGGCGGCCGAATACACGACGAAGAGCGTGTTGATGGCGTGGGCCCATTGTTTGGCGGCCGTGTCCGGACCCATGCCGGCTTGAGGGTTCGTCCTGCTGCCTGGTGCGGCATCGTGTTGCCATTGCTGCCGCCAGAGAGCCCCGGGAGAGGGAAAGGCTGGTGTGGCGACACCCGCCACGCGAAGGATGGCTTCTTTTTGATCGGTGGTGAGCATGTCTGTCTCCTGCGAATTCGTTACGGCCCTTGTAGTTCCGTCCGGCATTCGACACCGTCGGCGATTTTCCGATTTGCATGCCGGATGGCATTGTCCTGCGCATAGCGAAACACGCTCGGCCTCAGGCGTTCAGTTCCGAGAAGGCCAGATCCCGCGGCAACGGCCGCGCTCGGGGTGAACGAGTACGGCGTCCCTTCCAACTTTTTGCCGTTGATCATCGCGTCCGTCCTTGCGCGCGAGTAGCTTCACGTTCAGTTGATGAGCAGGGCCGCAAGCAGCAGGGGAAAATACAAAGACACCACGATCGCACTGATGACAGCGAACTCCGTGAACCCCATGCCCGCGTTTTCACGCAGCAGGTTCATGAAGAATTTTCCCAGCAGCAGGTTGCGCAGTTCCATGTGCGTTCTCCAGTGAGGTGGTCAACTGGCGCCGCTTGTTACCTTTGGGACAAGGCGTATCGCCGTGAAGTCACTGTAGAAATTGCGCCGCATGCGCACATGAGCGGTGCGCACCTTCTCGGGGGAGACAATTGCCCTGCCCCCTCCCTGCTACCGCCCATGACAAAGCGCCTCCTACGAAAGCAGTATTGCGCGCGGCGAAACCTTGGGATTCACTGGCGCATCAAAAACGCCGAGGGGAACATGGATGGGCAAAGCCACTTATCACATGGCGACGGTGACCTTGAAGCTGCCATTCGAGATCACCCACGATGCAGAACTGGCAGCTCTCCGAGCTGCCGGCATTCCGGTCGACGATCGGGGCGTTGCGGCGTCAGGTTTTCTGCACATGAGGACAACCAGCGACTACCGTTCCCACATCTTTCGATGGTTCGCCAGCAGGGGGCCGGCGGACGGCTTGGGTCGCGTCGGCGCGCCGAATACGACGAATCCCAGGCGGAGAGGTCACACCAACGCGGAGACCATCGGCGAGTTCAAGCATATGGGCGTGCTCAGCGAGAGCTTCGAAGCACGCCCGGCGTGATGGTGGCTGAAGACGTGGGGCAAGGTCGTCAAGGAGGCAGGGATCCAGCCGGAGTGAGGCCGCCGCACGATTTCAGGGCAAGCTGCCGCGAAGCGGAAGACTGATCCAGAAGGTCGTGCCCGCGCCGGTCGCACTCGCAGCCTCGATGTGCCCGCCATGGCGCCGCAGCACCGTGCGCACCACCGCAAAGCCCAGTCCCATGCCCCGGCGCCTGATGGGCGCATGGGGTTCATCGGCCGAACCATGCGTCACCTCGTCGTTGCTGCGCGGCGGCCGCGTTCCGTTCAGGAGGCTGTTCAGTTGTGCATAGGGCATGCCCTCGCCGTCGTCGCTGACCGCGATGAAGGCCCGCGCATCTTCCTGCGCCCCGGCGCCGGGCTCGGCCGCGAGGCAGAGCGTGATGCGCCCGCCCGCGGCGCTGTGGCGAATGGCGTTGTTCAGCAGGTTCACGATCGCGCGAGTGAGCAGCACACCGTCGGCATGCATGGCGAGTTCGTCGGCGTCGCTGATGCGGGTCTCGATCTGCACCTGGCTGGCGCGCGCATACGGCCAGACCTGGTCGCGCGCGTCGAGCAGCACGGTGCCGAGGTGGGTGTCTTCCATGCTGTAGTCGTCGGAGCCTGCTTCCACGAAGTCCATGAATCCTTCCGCCAGGCTCACGGTGCGCTCGGCTTCGCGACGCACCGCGTGCAGCAGCACGTCGATGCTTTCCGTGGGCCTGTACATCGACAGCAGGCTGAGGATCGTCATCTGGGGGCTGCGCAGATCGTGCGACAGCAGGCGGCGCCATTCTTCCCGCTGGTTCTGCGCTTCGCGCTCGGCGGTCATTTCGGGCAGCACGACGATCCAGTTGCGATCGCCGGCTTCGGTGGTGCCGAAGGCTTCGGCTTCGAGCTGAAAGATGCGACCGTCGGATGTCCGGTACTCGCGCCGCAGATCCTCGCTCCAGTGGGCATCGATGGCTTCGATGGCCTCGCTCGCAACGCCGCCAAGGCTGCCGAGCAAGGTCGGCAGGTGCATGCCATGGGGTGGTCCTGCCGGGGCGTGCATGGTGGCGCGCAAGGTTTCGTCGAGCAGTCGCCCCGCCGCGGCATTGCTCGACCCGATGTAGCCGGTGTCATCGCAGATCAGCACCGCCGCCGGCATGATCTGGAGCGCTTCGTCCATCAGCGTCTGCATGCGGCCGATTCGCGCGATCGCGCGGTCGAGCGCCTGCTGCGGATTTGCCGGCGGAGCCTGCATCGGGATGGCCAGGGCCGCCAGCGCCTGGAAAGCGCTCGCTGGCAGGCTGTCGAGCGTTCTCGCGCGCTGCCGGAAGTAGACGAACTGCGATTCGAGCCGGCGCCAACTCCACAGCAGGTAGAGCGCCAGCATGCCGAGGATGGGGGCCGCCGGCGGCAGCCACCAGTGCAGCAGCGGCATGGCCAGCACGCAGAGCAGCAGCCACGAGAGCGCGAGGCCGGAAATGAACACCAGCGCATGGCGCCTGGCATGCACCAGGAGAAACAGCACCAGCCAGATCGGCAAGGTGGTCCATGCGGCATATGCGAGCGGTGCCGGCATGCGCACGTTGCGGCCGTGCAGCAGTCCGTCGATCAGGTTGGCATGCACCTCGATGCCCGGCAGTGCGGCGACGCCTGCGTTCGGCGTCGGCACCTGGCCGCCCAGGCCGTGCGCCGTGGCGCCGACTAGCAGCAGCTTGCCCTGCAGCAGCGCGGCCGGCACCTCGCCACGCAGAACGCTCGCATAGGACACCGTGCGGTAGCTGCCCCGTGCCCCGGCGAAGAACATGCGCACGGGCTGCTCGTGCTTCCAGTCGCCAGGCGCGATCGCTGCAGGCTCGGCCTCGGGCTCGACCGCCGACCCGTACCCCGCCATCAGGGCGCCCACGTAATATTGACCGCGGCCAGCCGGACCTTCGCGCAGATACAGCGTGCGCGACACGCCGTCCCCATCGAGCGCCAGCTCCGCATGGCCGACACCGCGCGCATGGGCGGCGAACACCGGCAAGGGCGGCAGGAAGCCCGGCGCAGTGCCGCTGTCGCGCAGCATCGGCAGGTAGACGGGCAAGCGATCCATGGCCCGGGCCAGTTGCTCGTCGTCGCCGGCATCGGGGCTGGGTTCTGTCAGGAACAGGTTGAGCAGCACTGCTCGAGGTGCTGCCGGTGCGAGTTGTTCCAGAAGCCGTGCATAGATTTCGCGCCGCCAGGGCCAGCGTCCCAACTCGCGCAAGCTTCGCTCGTCGATCGCAATGATCAGGATGTCCGGCGACGCCGGGGGCGCGGCGAGCGGCAGCACGGAGTCGTAGACCATCGTGTCGAGCATCTGCAGCCAGCCGGGCCGATCGACGAGCCACAGCATGGCGGCGGGCAGCAGCAGCGCAATCAGCAGCCGCGCGACCATTGCACGTGCGCGCGTGCGGGTGGGGAGGCGCTCGCGATCACTCGATCGCCGCATCGAGTTTCGCGGGTCCACGGTTCAGGCGGCCGCTTCCTGCGTGGCGTCGAGGCAATAGCCTCGACCGTAGACCGTGCGCAGGGTGAGTCCCTGTGCGGCTTCGAGCTCGAGCTTGTTGCGCAGCCGGTAGATGTGCATGTCCAGCGTGCGCGAGGGCAGGTCTCCGTCGTAGCCTGCGCTTTCGAGCAGGTGCGCGCGCGAAACCACGTGGCCGATGTTCTGGAACAGCATCAGCGCGAGCTTGAACTCGCGGCTCGAAAGTTCCTGGCGCCGCGGCGGTGCGCCGTCGTCGTGCTCCGGATGGATCAGAACGCTGTGCGAAACCTGGTCGAACTCCCAGCGCCCGAAATGTCTCCGGTCGGACGGCTCGAGCGAGTGGCTTCTCTTCAGCAGGCGCTGCAGGCGCGCCCGCAGTTCCAGCAGGCGCACAGGCTTGACCATGTAGTCGTCGGCGCCGAGGCCCAGGGCTTTTGCCACGTCGCGCTCCGAAGACCGCGAGCTCAGCATCAGGACGGGCACTGGGCTCTTCTGCCAGGTGCGCAGCCACTGCAGCAGCTCGGCGCCGTCAAGCCCCGGCACGTTCCAGTCCAGCACGATCAGGTCGAAGGTTTCGCGGCGCAGCGTTCTCTGCAGCGAAAGCCCGTCGGCGAACGCAACGCAGGTGCTGGTGACGTCTCCCTGCGTGAACTGCTCCTGCAGCACGCGGACCAACTGAGCCAACTGGTCGGGCTCGTCTTCGAGTACGGCGATACGCATGGGTTCGGTTGTCGGTGTCCGGTACCGAATGCGGAGCCTCGACTGCGAGCGGCTGCAGCCTTGGCGCCCACGAAGACTGGCGGTGACCAGGCAAAAGAAGTGAGTGGTAACAACTGTTAATAGTTTATCACCAAATCTCACATTTGTAAGACGAACGAAATCGGTCTTGAGACTATCCAGGCATGGGAAGCCATTGGATCACTGAGAGATGATGAAGATGTCTTTAAATGATGTTGACGTTCGAGCCGAAAATCCTAATTCGAAGTCGAGCGCGCAGGATTTGATATTGCCGGATGTCCGCCTTTTCGTGAAAGCGGTTGAGGCCGGAGGCTTGACGCACGCGGCCGCGGCGCTGGGAATTCCCAAAGCCACCGCATCCAGACAGCTCAAAAGACTTGAATCGACGCTCGGGCATTTATTGATGCACCGCAGTGCGCATCGATTTGGATTGACCGACGAAGGGCGCTCTTTTTTATCGGCTGCGCGCGACATTCTTATCGCGGTCGACGATGCAATGGCGCAGCGCGCGAGCACGAGCGACGACCTGAGGGGGCGGCTTCGCGTCTCGGCCTCCAGCTATTTCGGCCGGGCTCTGCTGGCGCCGCATCTTCCCGCTTTCATGGCCGCGCATCCCCGGCTCGAAATCACGGTGCGCCTGGGGTCTCACAAGGTGGATCTTTCCCGCGAGGAAGCCGACGTGCTCATCCGGGCGAGCCGCGAAGGGTGCGAAGACCTCGTGGCGCGCCGCGTCGCGAGCGAGCCGCTCGTGCTGTGCGCAGCGCCGTCCTACCTCGAGCGGCGTCCCGAAATCAAGAATTTGGAAGACCTCGCGCGGCACACTTTCCTGACTTGCGACGCCGAGCGCGCCGGCCAGGAAATGATCATTCCGACTGTTTCCGGGGAGCACGGCGTGCAGCCCAAGGGCCTGTTTCGCTCCAACGATTCGGAATTGCTTTTGAGGCTAGCCTGCGCGGGCCAGGGCATCGCCTTGATTCCCCTGATGCTGGCAAAACCAAAAATAGAAGACGGATCGCTTCAGGTTGCATTTCCGGCGCTCGAATTGAAGCCGATGGAATTCGATCTCATGTATCTCCCGGGCAAGCGCAATTCGCGGAAGGTCAGGGCCTTTGCCGATCACCTGCTTGGCGCCCTGAAGCAACCGGCCGGTCGCCAGTCGTTGGCCGCCTGAAATAAATGCGCTTTTTTCACATTTTCCGTTGACTGCTATTCCGTACGCGTTGTTGTGCGTTTGCGTCAGCCTGCGATGCTGTGACCGACGTCGCCCAATGATGAGTTTTGGGTGGAAAAGCGAGGAAATCAGTGGAATTTAGCCCGATTTTCTGAAGATCTGTCCTTGGTTGTTCCGTCTGGAACCATGAGTCTCGATCCAAAAGTGGAACTTTTCTAGTAGAAAAATGGTAGACCACTTACATAATTAACAGTTGGAAATAAATGTATCAACTGGGGCGAAAGCGAGCCCTTCCTGCCCCCTGAATCGCAAAGAAATTCCCGTCCCCTGCAGCCCGAGCTGCTGATTCCCTCGCCGGCGATGGACCGGCATGCCTGTGACTTTCGAACCCGGAGCAAGCATTCGTGCCAACTGAAAAATCTACTCAATCCTTTTCCCGCCCCCGCATGGGCGGTTTCCCCGGGCTTGCCGTCCGCATGGCGGCCGGCGTGCTCATGGCGGCCGGCCTGATGGCGTCTGCGGCGGCGCAGCGCGTCGCCTCGCCGGAGGCTGGTGCCGGCAGCAAGACCGTTGCCGTGGCGCTCACGCAGCACAAGGTCGTGAAGACCGCCGACGGCAAGGAGCAACTGCTGGAAGCCTCCTCGGTGAAGCCGGGCGACATCCTCGAATACCGCGCCACGTACACCAACAACACCGGCAAGGCGGTTTCCGGCCTGGTCGCCGACCTGCCGATTCCGGAGGGGCTCGAGTACCTGCCCCGCAGTGCCAAGCCCGGCGCGGCGCTGGTCAAGGCGGCCACCAAGGACGGCGTCTACGGGGCCGAGCCGTTGATGCGCAAGGCCGACGGCAACAAGACCGAACCGGTGCCCTACAGCGACTACCGCGCGCTGCGCTGGACGCTCGGCCAGCTGCCCGCCAACGGCGTGACTGCCGTGAGCGCACGCGCCAAGGTCGAGGTCGTCGTGCCGCCTGCTCCCAAGGCCGCCGCCGCGGCAGTGCAGGCACCCGCCGTCACGGTGCAGCCCGCTCCCGCGCGCTGATCACCAGGACAGCGGTCTCTTTCTTGGGTTCATTCCGCTGATCACACGCAACCCGGCTGATGTTCCGTTCGCGGACGGGGCCGGGATTTTTTTGTTCCTTTTTTTGACAACAACCGAGGAGAAACCACGTGAGTCCCATCTCGCCAGCCAAGGGCGTCGGCTTCAGGCCGAACGCCACCTGGGCGGGCGCCGCAGTTTTGTCGCTGGGCTTCCTGTTCGGAAGCTCGAGCGTCTTTGCCGCGCCGCCGCCCGCCAACACCGTCATCGGTAACCAGGCTTCGGCCACCTATTCGGATTCCGCCGGGACCACGCAACTGGCAACCTCCAACCTGGTGCAGACCACGGTGCAGCAGGTGGGCTCCTTCACGCTGGACACGGTCAACCAGGTTACGACCACGGTCGTCAACACCAAGCTGGGTGCCGCGGGCTCGGTGGTCTACGCGCCACACACCCTGACCAACACCGGCAACGGCACGGACAGCTTCACCATCACGGTGGACGCCGATACCAACGCTTTCTCGAAGGTCGAGGTCTATCCCGACACCAACGGCGACGGCGTACCCGACGGCACCACGCCGCTGTGTACCGCCACCTCTGCCGCGGTCTGCAGCGTGCCAGCGCAGAACGTGCCGGGCAACAACGGCACCTTCCAGTTCGTGGTGGCGTACACCATTCCCGGCACGGCCACCACGCCGACGACGCCTTTCGACACGGCCACCATCACTGCCGTTCCCGGCACGCCGGCCCTGTACACGGCGCCGAACACCTCGGCGGCGGACAAGGACCAGGTGAACCTGACCATCGCGGCGGCGTTCAATGCCACCAAGTCGATCGGTGCTCCGGCTGTCGCCGGTCCCGGCGGCGCGGCCTGGCCGCTCGCGAGCACCGGCGGTCCGCGTTCCTCGTCGGCTAGCTGCTCGACGACGTGGGCGGCCGGCCTGGCTTCGAGCGCCAACTGCAAGTACACGGTCTACACGCTCAGCTTCAACAACACCGGCGGAGCGCCCGGCAAGTTCGCCCTGTCGGACACGCTGCCATCGGGCCTCACGTATGTTGCGGGCTCCGCCGTCTGGAGCAGTGCACCAGGCGTCGCGCTGGGTGACGGTGCCGCCGGCGATCCGGCCGGCATCGACTTCCAGGTGACCGGCAATACGCTGAACGCCGTGGTCGCTTCGCTGGGCCAGAACGTCACGCAGACGATCAGCTTCGTGGTGCTGGTGAACAACACGGCAGTGGTCGGCACCTCGACCACCACCAACGTGGGCCAGTACAACCCGACCGATTCCCCGGCCGCCACGGCCGCGGCCATCGGCACCCTGGGCTCGAGCACCAATCCGGCGGCCTACACGGTCACGGCCAGCTACGGCATCGTGCTGGGTACCAACCCCTCGACGGCCGCGACGGCAGTCGACACGGTGGCTGGCACGCCCAACGGCACCGCGGCGGACACCACCACGCGGCCTTCGGTCGTTGCCGGCGGCAGCGTCAAGTTCGCGCAGACCGTGTTCAACGCCGGCAGCGGCGTGGACAGCGTCAACCTGAGCATTGCGAACGGGACTTTCCCGGCAGGCACGACCTTCCTGCTGTTCGCGGCCGACGGCGTGACGCCGCTGCTCGATACCACGGGCGACGGCGTTCCCGACACCGGCCCGATTCCGGTCGGCGGCAGCGTCAACATCGTCGTGCAGGCCAATGTGCCGGCCAGCGCCACGGTAGGTTCCGGTCCGTTCGACGCGGTCGTCACCGGCCGCTCCGCGGGCGATGCGACCAAGCTCGATGCGACGCTCGACCGCGTCACGGTGGTTGTCGGTTCGCTCGTCGACCTGACCAACAGCGCAGCGGGTACCGGTTCCGGTTCGGTCGGTGGCGGTGACCTTGGCCCGGGCCCCAGCCCGCAGCCGACCACGACCAACACCACGCCAGCGGGCACCGGCACGATCTTCACGCTGTTCGTCAAGAACAACGATGGAACCGGCCCTGCAACGCAGACCTACAGCCTGGCAGCCAGCCAGTCGACCAGCTTCCCGGGCACCCTGCCGGCGGGCTGGAGCGTGAAGTTCGTGGCCGCGGGCGGTACCTGTACCGCTGCTGCGATCACCAGTGTGTCCGTGGCTGCCGGCGCGCAGCAGCAGGTCGACGCCTGCGTGACGCCGCCTGCAACGCAGACGCCGGTGACCGCCCAGGCGATCTACTTCCGCGTGCAATCCACTGCCGTGGCATCGACCGGCGTGCTCGTGTCCGACGTCAAGCTCGACGCCGTGACCGTGACCACCGCACAGACGCTGGGCGCAACGCTCACGCCTAACAACGTCGGCCAGGTCGCTCCCGGCGGCACGGTCGTCTATGCGCACACGCTGACCAACACCGGCAACCAGAGCTGCGGCGCGTACCAGCTCACGGCCACCGTGCCGGCGGGCGATGCCACGCTGGGCTGGACCACCGCGATCTACCTCGACGTCAATGGCGACGGCCAGATCAATGCGGGCGACACCCTGGTCACCGGCCCGATCGCAGGGCCGCCCGCGGCCGGTGCAACGCAGAAGCTGCTGGTGCGCGTGTTCGCACCGGGCGGTGCCAGCGCGGGCGCGACCGACACGGCGACCGTGACGGCGACGTTCACGGACCCGGCCCCGAACTGCGGCGCGCCGTCGGCCACCGACGTCAGCACCGTGATCACGGGTCAGCTGCGCGTCGTCAAGACGCAGGCCCCCGACGTCGCCTGCGACGGCACGGCGGACGCCGCCTTCGCCGCGACGCCCCTGTCGCTGAAGCCCGGCCAGTGCATCGTCTACCAGATCGTTGCCACCAACGAAGGCAGCGCGCCGGTCACCAACATCGCGATCAACGATGCGGCGCCCGCCTACACCACGATGAGCCCCACGCAGCCCCCGGTGGCTACGCGGTGCGTCTCCACGGGTGTGAGCGGAACGGCCCTGGCCTACGCGCAGACCGCCACCGCGGTGAGCTGCGGCAGCGCGGCCAACACCGTGGCCCCGAGCGGCACGGCCACCCTGACCTTCGCCGTACGGATCAACCAGTGATGCGCGATTGAGTCGCCGGCGGGCCTCGGGGTCCGCCGGCTTTGAGCGAGGCGCCGCCCTGTCGGCCGCGCTTCGCCTTTTCCCCTGCCGCTTTCGTGCGCCGTGCATGCGCATCGGCGCGGAAGCGGCAGCGGAAAAAGATCCAGTCATTCACGGCCCGGAGGGGCCGACGGAAGGTTTCACGGAGTGCAATTCTTGTCTGATTCAATGAGCGTGAGCGGCAGCTCGCATCGATGGCGCCGCGCCCGCGCCACGCTCGCGATCGGGCTGGCATTGCTCCTTGCTCCGGCTGCGGTGCTGGCAGCCCCCGCCCCCGGCGGCACCGCGATCCGCAACGTGGCAACGGCCACCTACGTGCCGGCCGGATTTGCCCAGACCGAAACCTCCAGCTCCAACAGCGTGGTGGCAAACGTGCTGCCGGTCGAGGCGCTGGTGCTGACACAGGACCAGACCGTCACGCGTCCGCCCGCTACCGTCGTCACGCTGAGCCACCTGCTCACCAACACCGGCAACGTGCCGTCGAGCTACATGCTGGGCTTTGCCAACAACGCCGGCGGCTGCGCGGCCGACACGTTGGACCTTTCGGCGCTGCGGGTGGTCCGCGACACCAACAACAACGGCGTGGTGGACCCCGCCGATCCGGTGCTTCCGCTCGGCGCCGGCGGTGCGCTGGCGCTGCAGCCCGGCGAGACGGCCGCGCTGCTGGTGCAGGGAACGATCCCGGCGAGCGCGAACGGCGTCGCCTGCGCCGCATTGACGGCCACCACCGCACTGCAGAACCTGAGCGCCACCAACCGCGACGTCGTGACCGTCGGCGACGTGGCGGTGATCTCCATCACCAAGGCCGCGAGCTATCCCGGCATCGTCGTGCCGGGGCAGACGCGCATCGACTTCACTGTTTCCGGCACCAACATCGGCGCCCGCGATGCGCAGCCCGCCAACAGCGCCGCGCCGGCCGGCACGCCGGTGCTGGTGAACGGCGCGCCGGCCAGCCTCTTGCTGGTGCGCGACCTGGTGCCAGCCGGCACGCAGTACATCGCCGGCACGCTGCAGAGCACCGCCGCGGGCGCGGTGCGCCTGTTCCGCCTGCCGGGCGACCCGGCCTTCAGCTACCGCACCGCGGACGATGCTGCCGCGATCGAGGTGGCGATCGGCGTGCCCACTCCCGTGTCGCGCAATGCATCGATCGCGATGCAGTTCGCCGTGCGGGTCCGGCCGGACCAGACCGGCGACATCCGCAACACCGCGCAGAGCTACTACAACGACGGCGTCGCGCTGGCGGTGTCGCCGTCCAACACGGTGCTCATCACCACGAGCCAGAGCCGCATCGGCGTTGCCAAGGCCGCGTCGGTGCCGCGCCCGAACCGCGGCGCCGATGGCCTGCTCGACGGAACCGCCACGGTGCGCTTCAGCGTGGACATCCGCAACTACGGCGCCGTGTGGCTCTACGGCGTGCAGGCGGCCGACCTGCTCGAAGGCAGCGGTGCCGCTCAGTTCGGCAGCTACACGACCGCGGCGGTACCAGGGCCGAACCAGTACACGGTGGTGGCCGGCTCGATGGGCATCGCGAGCAACCAGGGCAATGGCGTGAGCGGCACCGTGGCTGCGGCCAACGCTGCCTTCACCGGCACGCCGGCCGCGCAGAACCTGCTGGCACCCGGAGCCGTGCTGCCGGTCGGGGCGCGGTTCACCGTGCAGTTCGACCTGCGCATCAACCTCAGCGGCCGCACCGGCACGCTGCTGAACAGCGTGCGCGCACAGGGCGCACTCACGCCCGGCGGCGCGCCCGTGGCCTTCGACGATTCGGTGGATGGCGCCGACCCGGACCCGGACGGCGACGGCAACCCGAACAACAACAGCTCGCCGACGCCGGTGTCCATGGAGCTTCCCTCGCTCACGCTCGTGAAGAGCGTCTCGCTGCCGCGGCGCATCGGGCAGGGCGTGTACGAGCTCGACTACCGGCTGCTGGTCACCAACACCGGTGTCGCCCCGGCGCCGCACGTGCGCGTGATCGACAACCTGAACTGCACCTTCGACATGGACAAGCCGGACGGCTCGGTCGCGTCCTGGGAGCTGGTCGGTGCGCCCAAGGCGCGCAGCGGACTGCTCGACGTCGCGGGAAGCTTCACCGGCCGCGCTACCTGCAACCGCGGCGCGCTCGCCAGCAGCGATCCCTTCCAGCTGCCGACCGAGGCGGTGCTCAGCCTGAGCGACGGCAACCGCGGCCTGGCGCCCGGCCAGAGCGAAGAGATCGGCTTCACGGTGCGCATCACCGAGAAGGCCGGTGCGGTGGGCAGCCGCGTGGCGGTCACCAACAAGGCCTGGGCCGCGGCCTTCGACCAGAACACCATCAACGTCACGCCCGCCATGCTGGTGGCGGCCAGCGCGAGCTCGGTGCAGTCGCTGCTGGCCGATCCGGCGGGCACGGTCTACAACGCCGTGACGCGCGAGCCCGTTGCCGGCGCGGTCGTCACCTTCACGCGGCAGTCCTGCAGCAGCGGGGCCGCGACGCCGATCACAGCGGGGGAGATCTTTGGCGGCTCGTCGGGCGCCTATACGTTCAATACGAACGGCAGCGTCTCGATGACCACGGGCGCCGACGGCAGCTACCAGTTCTTCCTGCAGTCGCCGCCGGTCACCAGCATGTGCACCTACTCGCTCGGCGTGGTGCCGCCGGCGGGCACCGGCTATGTCTACCCGTCGCAGCTGATCCCGGTCACGGCCGGCACTTTCTCGAGCTGCGGCCAGATCGCGCCCAACGCCACGCCGCCCAAGGGTGCCGATCCGACGACCCACTACTTCTCCGTCAACGCCGGCTTCAATGCCTCGGGCGCGGCCTGCGACATCGTGCACAACCACATCCCGCTCGACCCGGGCAACGTGCTCGGGCTGGTGCTGCGCAAGGACGGCAGCAAGCGCCAGGTGGAGTTCGGCGACTTCATCGACTACGCCCTGACCGTGACCAACAAGACCGGATTCCCGGTCACCGGCGTGCGCTTCAGCGACAGCCTGCCGCCGGGCTTCGCCTATGTGGCCAACAGTGCGCGCCTCAACACCGCCGCGGCCGGCAACCCGGCGGGCGGCGCGGGCCCGCAACTGGTCTTCGACTACCCGACGCTCACCCTCGGTATCGACCAGGCGGCCGTGGTGCGCTACCGCGTGCGCATCGGCGTGGGTGCGCCTACCAACGGCGACGCCATCAACCGTGCGCGCGCCTATTCGGGGCCGCTGCAGTCCAACCTCGCGAACTGGACGGTACGCGTCACGGGCGGCGTGTTTTCCGACGATGCCTTCCTGTTCGGCAAGGTCTACATGGACTGCAAGGCGGACGGCAGGCAGGAAGGTGCTGACGAGATCGGCGTGCCCGGCGTGCGCCTGTTCATGGAGGACGGCACCAACGTCGTCACCGACGTGGAAGGCAAGTGGAGCCTCTACGGCCTCAAGCCGCTCACCCACGTGCTGCGCCTGGACCAGACCACGCTGCCGATCGGCGCCCGCCTGGAGCTGCTGGACAACCGCAACGCCGGCCGCCCCGAGAGCCGATTCGTCGACCTGAAGAAGGGCGAGTTCCACAAGGCCAACTTCATCATCGGCAATTGCGGCGACCAGGCTGTGGTGGCCGACGTGGTGGCGCGCCGCGCCGCCATTGCCGCGATCCCGGACACCGAGGCCGAGGCCCAGGTGCGGCTGCGCCTGAATCCGGAAGGACAGATCGTTGCAGTGGGCGACCTCCGCTCGCTGCCGGCCAGCGGCCAGGCGCTTGCGAGCGGCAGCAGCGGCTCGACCACGATATCGTCCGCGCCGCTGATCGCGATGCCCGATGCGCCGGCCAACGCCAGCAGCTTCGTCGGCGCTGCTTCGGGCAGCATGAGCGGCACGCTGGGCGCCACCGCGCCGGCGGCCGCGACCCCGGCCGGAAGCCTGTTCGCCGCGCTCAACGGCCTGCCTGCCGCTGCGCAGGGCGCGTCGGCCGCGGGTGGCACGGCGGCCGGCATCGGCGCCTTCGCCAGCCGGCCCGTCAACACCTCCGCCGCCATGCTGTCGCCGCGCAGCGCGCCGCTGCTGCCGCAGGCCGCGCCCAGCCCGATCGAGCTGGAAGTGCTGCTGCCCGAGCTCGACGGCAACGCCCTCGGCTTCCTCGACCTGAAGGAAGGCGACACCGTTCCCGGCCAGTCGATCAACGTGCGCGTCAAGGGCGAGTCCGGTGTGGCGCTGCGCCTCTCGGTCAACGGCCAGGCCATCGACGAGCGGCGCGTCGGCAAGAAGACGCAGCTGCCGTCGAAGAACCTCGGCGCCTGGGAATACATCGGCGTGGTGCTGCAGCCCGGGGCCAACCGCCTGCAGCTCGATGCGGTGGACGATTTCGGCAATGTGCGCGGCAGCGAACAGATCGGCATCGTTGCGCCGGACAAGCTGGCAGCCATCCAGATCGATCTGCCCGAGACGGCGTACGCCGATCTGCGCACACCCGTGATCGTGAAGGTGCGCCTGACCGACGCGGCCGGCGTGCCGGTGACCGCGCGCACCCAGCTCACCCTGGAGACGGACCGCGGCCGCTGGCTCGACGAGGACCTGAACCCCGCCGAACCCGGCACGCAGGTCTTCATGGACGGCGGCGCGGCGGAGTTCCGCCTGCTGCCGCCCGGCGAGCCGGGCGATGTGCGCCTGCGCGTGAGCGCCGGCAGCTTCGTGAAGGAAGTGCGGCTGGCGTTGCTGCCCGAGATGCGGCCGATGCTCGGCGTGGGCATTGTCGAAGGCGTGCTGGACTTCACCAGGCGCGGCAGCGTGCCGCTCGGCGCCATGCCTGCCGGTGCCGCGTTCGAGGCCGAGTTGACGGGCCTTTCCGACGAGCGCAACAACCGCCGCGCCGGCGCCCGCGCCGCCTTCTTCTTCAAGGGTGCCGTCAAGGGCGACTACCTGCTCACCGCCGCCTTCGATTCCGACAAGACGCGCAACGACCGGCTGTTCCGCGACATCCGGCCCGACGAGTTCTACCCGGTGTACGGCGACTCGTCGGTCAAGGGCTTCGACGCGCAGAGCACGCAAAAGCTCTACGTGCGCATCGACAAGAACCGCTCCTTCCTGCTGTACGGCGACTTCACTACCGCGAGCAGCACCGAGGTGCGCAACCTGAGCCAGAACAACCGCTCGCTGACCGGCCTCAAGCACGTGTACGAAGACCGCAACGTGCGCGCGACCAGCTATGTCTCGCGCACCGCGCAGACCCAGCAGGTGGAGGAATTCCGCGCCGTCGGCACTTCCGGCCCCTACTACCTGAGCGCCACCGGCGGCGAGTTCGTCGACAACAGCGAGCAGGTCGAAGTCGTGGTGCGCGACCGCAACCAGCCTGACGTCGTGCTGCAGCGTACGCCGGTCACGCGCTTCGTCGACTACACGGTCGAGCCGCTCACGCGCCGCATCCTGTTCACCCATGCGATCGCGTCGGCCGATGCCAACCTGAACCCGCAGTCGATCCGCGTCACGTACGAAGTCGACAGCGGAGGCCCCAAGTTCACGGTGGCCGGCACCGACGTGCAGGTCAAGGTGGCGGAGCGCCTGCAGCTGGGCGTGGTCGCCAGCACCGACCAGAACCCCGAGAACCACCGCAACATGCGCGCCCTGACGGCGGTGGCCCGCATCGGCGACAACACCACGGCCGCGGCCGAGCTGGTTCGCACCGATTCCGATGAGAAGGGCAAGGGCGAGGGCACCCGCCTCGAAGTGCGTCACCAGGACGAGAAGCTCGCGGTCGTGGCGCTGGCCGGCAAGACCAGCGCGGGCTTCGACAACCCCGGCGCCAGCTTTTCCGCAGGCCGCACCGAAGCCTCCGTACGCGCCGAATACAAGGTCGACGCGAGCACCGCAGTGCGCGCCGAAATGATCTACAGCAAGGACGCCTTGCTCGAAGGCGACCGCAAGGGCGCCACCGCGAGCGTGCAGAAGAAGTTCGGCGACACCCTGGTCGCCGAAGTGGGCCTGCGCCAGGGCCAGCGCAGCAGCGGCCTCGCCTCCGGCTCCGGATTCGACTACGGCGAGGTCTCCACCTCCAACGGAAGCCTCGGCAGCCGCGTGGGTGCCAACAACGTGACCGCGCTCGGTGCGGCAGCCACCGCCAATGCCGACAGCGAGAGCCTGACCACCGTGCGCGCACGCCTGTCGGCGCAGGTGCCTGGCGTGCCGCTGGCCCAGGTCTTCGTCGAAGGCGAGCAGGACCTGCACGATTCCGGTCGCCGCACGCTGGCCGTTGGCGGCAACTACGCCATCACCGACAAGACCCGCGTCTACGGCCGCTACGAACTCGTCTCCAGCCTCTACGGCACCGACGGGCTGAGCGCGACGCAATCCAACAATGTCGGCATCCTGGGCATCGAGAGCAACTACATGGAGGGCGGCCGCGTCTACAACGAGTTCCGGCTCGCCGACAGCATCGACGGCCGGGCCGCGCAGGCGGCGACCGGCGTGCGCAACACCGTGAAGCTCACCGACCGCTTCAGCGTGACCGGCGGGCTCGAGCACACCCGCCAGCTGGGCGGCTACGCCAACAGCGCGAACAGCGGCACCGGCTATGCGGGCGGTCTAGGCCAGTCCACTGCCATCACCGCCGGGGTCGAGTACCTCACCGACACCTACAAGCTCAGCGGCATCCTCGAAGGACGCAAGGGCGACGACGCCGACACCCGGCTCTTCAGCGCCGGCTTCGGCTACAAGATCAGCCCCGCCTGGAGCCTGCTGGCGCGCAGCGTGGTGAGCGACAGCGAAGGGCAGGGCACCAACGCAGGCAACGAGCGCCACCTGCAGCGCCACCAGATCGGCCTCGCCTACCGCCCGGTGGACACCGACAGCTGGAACGCGCTGCTGCGCTACGAGCGCCGTTCCGAGCGCATCGTGGGGGGCGGCAATGCGGCTGGCGCGTTGAACGGCGGCAGCGCCTTCGGCAGCGACTCCGGCCACAGCAGCCTGCCGGGCAGCACCAGCGCCGACATCGTCTCGGCCCACCTGAACTACAACCCGCAGCGCGGCAGCGTTCTCAGTGCGCGCTACGCGGGCAAGATTTCGCGCGCCGACGACGGCTTCCTGGCGAGCAGCTACTGGGCCCATCTGCTGCATGCGCGCTACACGCGCGACATCAACAAGGACTGGGACTTCGGCGTGCAGGCCGGCGTGCTCTACGGCAAGGGCGGCGCTCTGCAGAAGACCGCGGGCGTCGAGCTCGGCTACCAGGTGGCCAAGGACCTGTGGGTCTCGGCCGGCTACAACTTCGTCGGCCTGCGCGACCGCGAGCTGACGGCCAACGAATACACCAGCAAGGGTGCCTACATCCGGCTGCGCTTCAAGTTCGACGAGACGGGGCTGGGCTTCGCGTCGGCCAGCGCCCCCGCCGCATCGGCCTCTCGGAAAAACACGGATCAGGCAAGCGAACATGCAAAGACTCAAGATTAGGCTGCGCTCGCATGTGGCCAGCGCGCGGCGATGGCTCCTGCTCGCGGCCTGGCTGCTGGCCTTTCCGCTTCTCGGGCATGCGCAGCAGGTGCTCGTGCCGCAGGGCGCGGTAAGGCTCAACGGCACAGTGGTGGGCACCAACGCCGGCCAGGTCGTGCAGACGGTTTGCGCCAACGGCTTTCCCACAGGACTGACCATGTGGGAGCGCATCAACGGCCCCGAGGTCAGCGGCACCTTCGCCAACCTGACCGGCGGGTTGCGCGCGGTCGAATTCGGCTGCACGCCATTCACCGTGAGCGAAGGCGCTGGGGCGGCGACCATCGCGTTCGGCTCGTCGGCCTCGGCAGGATGGTGGGGCCGCCCGATCAACGGCATGACGCAGCGCGGTCCCCAGGTCTGTCCGGCCGGCACCGTGATCGCCGTGCTCGGCGGCTTCGACCGCATGTTCAACGGCGCCTCGGGCAACATCTATCCGACGCAGATCACCTTCGTCTGCCGCCCGGTCATGGTCACCGCGGGCGACTGGTTCCAGGCGGCGTCCAGCGGGGGCGCGAACTTTACGCTGGGCCTTACCTCGGACGACGGCGGCACGGGGCCAGGCTCCGCGGTGCCCGGGCCCGTGAACGCCGAAAAAACGGTCTGCCCGTTTTCCGCGACGGGCACCTGCAGCGGCCTGGTCGATACCGGCGGCGGTGAACTGATCGACGGCTTCTCCGGCGTGAGCGGCAAGTTTCCCGATGCACGCGTTTCGCAGCGCATCAGTTTCGTCAACTACGCGTGGGACCAGACGCTCGGCAGCAGCACGAACACGGCCGCCTGGCGCCCGAGCGTTGCCGGCGTGGTCTTCTATCCGCCGGGCGTTTCCAACAACACGGCGCGCTACCAGCAGACCTACGAGACCTACACCTCCGCGGGCACCAATTACAGCGGCAACGCCCTGCCGCCGACCGGGACCAGCACCAACAGCTACTCGAAGTCCGGCACCTGCGCGACCGCGCACGCGCTCGGCACCAACGAGGACTACACCTGCTCGAACATCATCACCGGCCGTCCGGACCTGCAGGTGCAGGTGGTCGTGCCGAGCGATGGCTGGACCAGCTACGGCCAGCAGCGCAACGTCAGGCTCATCGCCAAGAACTTCGGCCCCGCGCCGACCACGGGCTCGGACAATTCGACCGCGGTGCTGACCCTTCCGACCGGATGGGACACGGGCACCTTGCCCGCCAACTGCGCGAAGGCCGGTTCGCCCGTGGTGGTGACCTGCCAGGTGAACCCCACGCCGCTGGCTGCTTCCAGCGGCCCGAACCTGACCGACGGCGGCGAGGTCGGCTTCGACATTCCCGTGTTCCCGCAGCCCAGCGTGGCGACCGGCAGCTACTCGGTTCCCAACGGCGCCAAGGTGTGCGTGCAGGCCGCGACGCCTGGCGCCACGCACTTCTGCACGGTGCCCAACGACGCGAATCCGAACAACGACGACGGCGTGAACGTCAACGAAACGGCGACCCTCGTGCTCGCCTACAACACGCCGCCCAAGGTGGCGCCCAGCATCACGACCACCGTGGTCTCGAACGGCGGCGTGGGGTCGTTCAGCTACCTCGGCAACAACGGCGCGGCCGCCAGCCCCATCGTCACGACTTCGCCAGGGGTCGGGGCCTCCGGACCCGCCAAGTTTCTGAACACGCCCGCAACCTCGACGTTCATCCTGCAGAGCTCCGCGCCAGCCGGCTTCGTGCTGACCGGCATCAGCTGCACCGGCATGGCGCCGGGCGGCACCGCGACCTACGATCTCTCGACCCGAAGAGTGACCTTCGATGCGGCCGCCACCGACTACGGCGCCACCATCCTCTGCACCTTCACCTACACCCGCGTGGCCGTGACCGTGAGCAAGGTCACCCAAGGCGGCACGGGCAGCTTCGGCTTCAGCGGCACCAATGGCTTCACCGCGCAGAGCATCGCAACCACCGCGGCCGGCACGCCCGCGGCCGGTGAGCAATCGGGCCTCACCACCGTGGGGGCAGCCACCACCATCACGGAAGACGCGCCGCCCGCCGGCTGGAAGCTCAAGAGCATCGTCTGTACCGGCATGGGCGCCGGCGGCACGGCCACGCCGGACCTCGCAACGAGGTCCGTCGCGCTGAATGCCGCTGCCACTGCGGCGGGCAGCAACATTGCCTGTACCTTCACCAACTCGATCGAGCCGCAGCTCAATCTGACCAAGACCGCCAGCGCGCCGAGCTTCGCGGTCGGCACGCCGGCCAGCTACACGCTGACGCTCGCCAATACCGGCCCGGTCGCCACGACGGCCGTGACCACCATCAGCGATACGGTGCCTGCGACGCTGACGCTCGGCACCATGCCCGCCGGCTGCACCGCCACCGGACAGGCCGTGAGCTGCACGGTGCCCGCGGGGCTCGCGGCCACCACTGGCAGCGTCTCCTTCGTCATTCCGGTCACGCCGCTGGCCGGCGCGGTGCCGAGCGTGGACAACACCGCGACCGCCAGCGGCGGCGGCGATACGGCCTGCAACGCCGCGGGCAACTGCACGAGCAGTGTGACGACCCCGGTGCTCGCGCAGCCCCGCATCACGGTGCGCAAGACCAAGACCAACGTGACGGGCACCCATACCTTCGGCTACACGCTCACGGGTGTCACCAATCCGGCGGACAGCATCGACGTGACGGCGCTTTTCACGCCGCAGGCCTCGGCCACGGTCCATCTCGGCACGGCCGGCATCGCGGCGACGGTGCAGGAGTCGAGCGTGCCTGCGGGCTGGCCAGCCAATCCGGTCTCGGCGTCCTGCCTGGACTCGGCGGCCGCGACCAGCGGCAATCCCGCGACCGAGCTGGCGACGTTCGCCGGCAACACCGCGACCCTGCCCGCGAGCGCGATGCGGTCCGGTGCGGTCATCACCTGTACCTTCACCAACACCGCGGCCCCGGTGATTGCCGTGGACAAGACCGCGCCCGCGACCGTGGCAGCCGGCGGCAACATCGCCTACGGCCTGAACCTGGCCAACACGGGCGCGGTGGACTCGGGCACCTCGCTCGTCGTGAGCGAGCAATTGCCGCCGGGCGTGGTGGCCACGTCGGCCGTGGCCGGCGCCGGCGTCACCTCGGTGAACTGCGGCACGCTGCCCAGCGCCGCCGGTGCACTGCTCAGCTGCACGATGACGCTGCCTGCCGGCGGCATTCCGGCCTCCACCGGTGTGCGCGGCTTCACGCTGAACGCGACCGCACCGATCGCGGCAACCGGCACGGTGCTCACCAACTACGCCAGCACCAGCACGAGCGGCGTGGGTGCGCCAGCCACGGCAGCGGGCGCGGGCTGCGTGTCCGGCAACGGCGTGAGCTGTGACAGCGCCCAGACGAGCATCGTCGTCGGCTCCGGCACCGCCAGCCAATCGGGCCTGCGCATCGTCACCGACAACCAGCTCGCCAACGGCGCGGCGCAGGACGTGCTCGAGGTCTTCATCCGCGACGCGGCCGGCAACCCGGTCCAGGCCGGCACGGTGGTGAGCTTCGGCGCGACGCCGAACGTCGCCTTCAACGGCGGCGCGGTGGGCGCCGCCGGCAGCTGCACGACCACGGCGGCCGCGACCTGTCAGGTGACAGCCACCTCCACCGTGGCCGCCGTCTACAGCGCGACACAGGTGACGGTGGGCGGCGCGGTCCTGAGCGGCAGCTTCAGCGTCGGCGCCAACAGCTACCTGCCGAGCCCACAGCCCTACAGGTTCGGAACCATGCCGACGGTGACCATCCGCAAGACCTCGCTCGGCGGCACCGGCACCTTCAGCTTCACGGGCACCAACGGCCTGGCGGCGACCCAGAACATCACGACCACGGTGGACGGTACGCCGGCCAGCGCGGCGACGCGTCCGCTCGCGGCAGCCAACACCGCAACGACCATCACCGAGGGCGTGCCGCCGGGGACCTATGCACTGGTCGATGCCTCCTGCACCGGCATGGGCGCCGGTGGAACGGCCTCGCGCAACGGACGCGTGCTCACGCTGGACGCAGCTGCGACCGCGCCCGGCAGCAACATCGTCTGTACCTTCACCAACACCGCCGACACCAATCCGCCTTCGCCGCCCATCGCGCCGACGGTGATGTGCTCGACCAATGCGGCGATCTTCAACACGGGCTTCGACGGCCCGGTCGGACCGCCGCTGACGACCGGCCGCGATCCGGTGTGGGAGTCGGGTATCGGCGCGGCGACGGGCGGACCCGGCACCGTCGCCACCTGGGCGCGCTCCTACGTCGGCAACAAGGCGCCGACGGCCTGGATCGCCTCGCCCTTCGGCAATGCCAACTGGATCTCGCAATACCAGACCACGCACGTCGGCAATGTCGACATCTACCACCGCTTCACCTTCAATATGGCGGCGTCGGTCAACCCGGCGAGCTTTTCTCTGAAGCTGGACTTCTATTCCGACAACTCGGTCGCGGAGATCTACGTCAACGGCGTGCTGCAGAGCGTTGGAGGCGTGCCGCAGGGCGGGGCGACCCCGTACACCTTCCGCGGCTTCGACCCGGGTACCGCGGCCAGCGCCACGCTGGCGAGCAACTGGCAGTCCGGCTCGAACACAGTGGTCGTCCACATCAAGAGCGGCGCCCCCTACCAGGGCTTTCTCGCCCAGGCGACCACCAGCGCACTCTGTTCGCCGGCCACGGTCACCTTGCAGAAGACCACGACCGGCGGCACCGGCGGCCCCTTCAGCTTCACGTTGACCAACACCACCCAGGCAGCCGGCAACGTCAGCACCGTGGCCGCCGGCACGCCAGCGCAGGTGGACGGCAACACGGCAGCTGCGGGCACGCAGGCCTTCACCGCCAGCGCGAACGGCGCGGTCATCAGCATCACCGAAGCCGCGGTGCCCGGCTGGAACCTGGCCGGTGCGACCTGTACCGACGCGGGCACGCCGGTGGGCAGCCTCGGCACCGGGGCGAGCGGCCGGACCTACACGATCCCTGCGGCCAGTGTGCAGCTGGGCAAGTCGCTGCAATGCGTGTTCACGAATGCCGCATCGGCGAGCGTGACCATCCGCAAGGTTTCCGTGGGCACCACAGGCACCTTCGGCTTCACGGGCGACAACGGCCTGGCGGCACAGAGCATCACCACCACGGCCGCCGGCACGCCCGCCGCGGGCGCGACCCAGACCCTGACCACGCCCGGCGTGGCGACGACCATCACGGAAGATCCGCTGCCGGCCGACTACGTGCTGACGGGCATCAGCTGTACCGGCCTGGGCGCCGGCGGAGCCGCCACGCCCGATCTGCCGAACCGCAAGGTGACGCTGAACGCCGCCGCCACCGCAGCGGGCAGCAACATCGCGTGTACCTTCACCAACACCTATTCGCCGCCGTTTCCCCGGGTCCAGATCGTCAAGACCACCGTCGGCGGTGTCGGCGCCAATCTCTTCGGCTTTGCGCTCAGCGGCCTTTCAACGGCGACCGACAGCATCACCGTGACGGGCGAAGGCAGCGCGAACGGCGCCGCCAACATCACGGGCACGGCAGGAACCGGCGTCACCATCCGGGAAAGCTCGCCGGACGGCTGGCCCGCCGATCCGATGAGCGCCAGCTGCGTGGACGTGAACAGCGCCACGCCGACCGCCAAGTTCGGCACGCTCACGGGCAACCAGCTGACCATTCCTGCCGCCAACATGGTGGCCGGGGCGGCCATCACCTGCACCTTCGTCAACGGCTATCCCAGGAGCGTGACCGGCCGGGTGTTCCTGGACAACGGCGTGGGCGCCGGAATCGCCAACGACGGCCTGATCAACGGCGGCGAGGCCGGCATCCCCGGCATCACCGTGCGCTTGACCGATTGCGGCGCCACCACGCTCGCAACGACGACCACGAACGGCAGCGGGCAGTACGCGCTGGGAGCGCCCCTCGGCCTCGGCTTGAACGATCCGGTGTGCGTGGAAGAGACCAACGCCGCTTCGCGCATCTCCACGGGCGCCTCGCTGGGCAGCGTCCCGCTGCGCTCCGGCCAGGCCGTCGCCATCGCCGGCATCAGCTACACCTACACCCGCAGCGGCACGCCGGATCGCATCGCCTTCACCTGGAACGGCACCGGCCACGCGGGGCTCAACTTCGGCGACGTGGACCGCAACACGCTCGCGGCCGACGGCGCGAAGACCGGCCAGCCCGGCAGCACCGTGAGCTATCCGCACACCTTCATGGCCCGGACCGCCGGCGCCGTGAGTTTCGACATCCCGAGCTCGATCGACACGCCTGCCGTCAGCGGCTGGAGCGGGAAGATCTTTGCCGACGTGGGTTGCACCGGTTCGCTGCAGGCGGGCGCCGCGCTGCTGTACCCGCCGGCCGCGCCGGTGAACGTCGTGGCCGGGCAGAGCGTCTGCATCCTGATGCAGGAGTTCATTCCCGCCAACGCGGCGACCGGCAACGGCAACGCCAGCGTCGTGCAGGCCAGCTTCGTGTTCACCAATGCCGGCCCGGCCTTGAGCGCGACCTACACGGTGACCGACACCACGACCGTCTCGACCAGCGCGCTGGAGCTCAAGAAGGAAGTGCGCAACGTGACGCAGGGCGGCAGCTTCGGCATCAACAACCAGGCGAAGCCTGGAGAGGTGCTGGAGTACCGCATCACCTACACCAACAACGGCTCCAGCCCGATCAGCGGCATGACGGTCAACGACACCACGCCGCAGTTCACCGCCTTCGTCACGGCGCAGGCGGGCACGACGCCGGCGACGCTCACGAACTGCCAGAAGCGCACGCCCGCCAATCCGATTCCGGCGCCCACGGAGGCCTGCGCAACGGCGCAGACCGCGGGAGGCACGGGGGCGCTGAGCTGGCAATTCACGGGACCGCTGGACCCGGGTGCTTCGGGGGCTGTTCTTTTCACGGTCAAGGTGAACTGAGGCCGAAGAGATGCGGGCCGAATAATCCGACGCCGCCGGCGGGCGCAAGCGGTTGCAGCCGCCCCGGCCTCATGACACCATGCCCCGCATGCCCTACCAACTGCATTACTGGCCCACCATCCAGGGCCGCGGCGAATTCGTGCGGCTCGCGCTCGAGGCGGCCGGTGCCGACTACGTCGACGTGGCGCGCCTGCCTGAAGCCGAGGGCGGCGGCGAGTCCGCGCTGGGCCGGCGGCTGGGCGACCCCGACAGCGCACGGCCCGCGTTCGCGCCGCCCTTCCTCGTCGACGGCGACATCGTGGTCGGACAGACGGCCGCGATCCTGCTCTACCTCGGGCCCCGGCTCGGGTTGTCGGGCGTGGGCGAATCAGACGGACTGTGGACGCACCAGTTGCAGCTCACCATTGCCGACGTGGTCGCCGAGGCGCACGACACGCACCATCCGATCTCGACCGGCGCCTACTACGAAGACCAGCGCGACGCGGCCGTGCTGCGCGCACGGGCCTTTCGCGACGAGCGCATCCCCAAGTTCCTGAACTGGTTCGAGCGCGTGCTGCAGCGCAACCCCGCGGGCAGCCTGCACCTGGTGGGCGACGTGCTGACCTATGCGGACCTGTCGCTGTTCCAGCTGGTGGACGGCCTGCACTACGCGTTCCCGAAGGCCACGGCGCGGGCGCTGGCTGCAACGCCCGCGGTCGAGAAGCTGCATGCCAACGTCAGGCGCCGGCAGCGCGTGCACGACTACCTGCAGAGCCCGCGCCGCATCGCGTTCAACGAGGACGGCATTTTCAGGCGGTATGCGGAGCTGGACGGCTAGCGCCGGGCAGCACATGAGCAAGTGCTGCCTGGACGAAGCCGCCTCTTTCGGGGGGCTGATCGCGCGACAACGCCGGCTTCCGTCACTGATCCGGAAGCCGGGCATCAAGCCGGCCTGAAAGAAGTTCCCCCCAGGCGCGCTTACCCCTTCCTGTGCAGCAGCTCCAGGAACTGCTGTGCCGGAATGCTGAGCGGCCGGTCGCTGCGCACGATGCTGCCGTAGGTGGAGAGCTTGTGCCGGATCGCGTAGTGCACGATGCTGAGCACGCCGTGCTCGGCGTCCCGCCGCGCAACCGTTGCCGGAATCACGCCGATCATCGACGACTTGCGGATCAGGTTAATGGTCGTGAGTATCGAGCCGGTCTCGATCAGGCCGGGCGGCATCACCGCGTGGTGCACCTGGAACTCGCGCTCGATCACGTCGCGCATGGGGCTGTGCGCCGGCTGCAGGATCCACGTGTAGTCCAGCAGATCGGCGAAGGCCACGCGCGAGCGCCCGGCCAGCGGATGCTCGTTGCCGACGACCACCGCCAGGGATTCGTCCTCGATGGCCCTGAAGGTGCAGGCCGCCGCTTCGGGGCCCATGGGGCGCCCCACCACCACCTCGAGCACGCCCTCGTGCAACTGGGCGAGCAGCTTGTCGCTGGTGTCCACCGCAATCTCGATGGCCAGCAAAGGATGGGCTGTCTTGAGCTCGGTGAGCGCATCGGTCAGCCGGCCGGGCGAGGCCGCCATGATGCTGCCGAGCGAGAACTTGCCGACGCTGCCGAGCTGGAGTTCGTGCAGTTCGCGATTGAGCGCCTCCATGCTGCCGCGGATGCCCCTGAAATACCCCATCACGCGCTCGCCTGCCGCATTGAGCCGCAGCCCGCGCCCGACCCGCTCGAACATCGGCTGGCCCAGTGCGCTCTCGAGCTCGTGGAGCATCTTGGTGGCGGCCGGCTGCGTCAGGCCGAGCTGATCGGCAGCGGCGCGCAGGGTGCGCCGTTCTTCGACTGCCAGCATCAGCGCAACCTGCCGCATGCGAATGCGGTTGAGCAGCCGAGGGGTCGAATCCTGCCTGTCGATGGAGCCCACGATTGATTACCTCAGGATATTGATCGATCAAGAGCTTTCAGTTTACGTGCATCAATCGCCTGCCTACGATTGCCGCCGACGATTCCTCGAAACAGACCGGAGACAAGCAGATGAAAAAGCTCATGGCGGCCGCGGCCGCCGGGCTGCTGGCGTTCGCAGCCAGCGCCGTGCAGGCCCAGGAATGGCCCACCCGCCCGATCAGGATCATGGTCGGCTCGGCGCCCGGAGGCGGCACCGACGCGATGGCCCGCGCGGTGGCCGACCGGCTGGGCCCCTTGCTCAAGCAGCCGGTGGTGGTCGAGAACCGGCCCGGCGCTTCCAACACCCTGGCAGCCGATGCCACGGCCAAGTCCGGCGACGGTCACACCATGGTGATGGGCGTGGTCACGGCCCATGCGATCGCGCCGCACCTGCTCAAGCTCAACTACGACAGCAACCGCGACCTGGTGCCGGTGGCCTTCGTCGGCGCGGTGCCCAACGTGCTGGTGGTGAGCAACAGCGTGCCGGCCGACTCGGTGCAGGCGCTGGTCAAGCTGGCCAGGCAGGAGCCCGGGAGGCTCAACTACGCCACCAGCGGCTCGGGCAGCACCCAGCACATTGCGGCCGAGCTGTTCAAGGACGCGACGGGCGTCGACATCGCGCATGTGCCCTACAAGGGCAGCGGCCCGGCGCTGGTCGACCTGATCGGTGGCCAGGTGCAGCTGAGCTTCGACACCCTGCCCTCGGTGATCGGGCAGATCAGGAACAGCAAGATCCGCGCGCTGGCTGTCACCACGCCGAAGCGCAACCCGCAGCTGCCCAACGTACCGACGCTGGCCGAAGCCGGCGTGCCCGGCATCGAGATGAGCGCCTGGTACGGCATCTACATGCCGGCAGGGGCATCCAAGGCGGTGCAGGACAAGGTGCACGACGCGGTCAACCAGGTGCTTGCGATGCCCGAGACCAAGACCCGCCTCGACGCCATCGGCGCCGAGATCACGCCGATGACCCAAGCGCAGTTCGCGCAGTTCCACGCCGCCGAATACAAGCGCTTCGGCGAGGTCATCAAGAAAAACCACATCCGCCTGGATTGACATGACGAGTTCATCTTCTCTTCCCGTTGTCGCGCTCACCCTGGGCGACCCCGCCGGCATCGGCCCCGAACTGATCGCCAGGCTGCTGGCCAAACCCGAGGCTGCCGCCACGGCCAACATCGTGCTGATCGGCGACCGCTGGCTGTGGGACGAAGGCCAACGCATCGCCGGCGCTTGCGTCGCGACCGAAGAGGTTCGCTCGCTGGCTGAAGTGCGCGGCCGTGCGAACACAGCGCGCCCTGCATTCCTCGCCGTGCACAGCATCGACCCCGCGATGGTGCAGCGCGGCCAGGCCGCTGCGCCGGGCGGGCGCTCGGTGCTGCAGGTGCTCGACCTGTGCATGGACGCGACGCTGGCCGGCGAGGTCGACGCGATCTGCTTCGCGCCGCTGAACAAGCACGCCATGAAGATCGGCGGCATGCAGCACGAGGACGAGTTGCATCATTTCGCGCAGCACCTGGGCGTGACCGGCTATTTCTGCGAGTTCAACACGCTCGGCGAGCTCTGGACCTCGCGCATCTCCTCGCATGTGCCCCTGAAGGACGTGGCGAGCTACGTGAGCGTGGAGCGCATCGAGCAGGCGGCCGAGCTGATCTACCGCTCGCTGCTGGCCAATGGTGTGGCACAGCCCAGGATCGCAGTCGCGGCCTTCAACCCGCACGGCGGCGACGGGGGGCTTTGCGGACGCGAGGAGGTCGACGTCATCATCCCCGCCGTGCAGCGCCTGCAGGCGCGCGACTGGCCGACCGAGTCGCCTTTCCATGGCCCTTTCCCGGCCGACACCATCTTCCTGAAGGCGCAGGCGGGCGAGTACCAGGCCATCGTGACCATGTACCACGACCAGGGCCAGATCGCGATCAAGCTGATGGGCTTCAGCCGCGGCGTCACGGTGCAGGGCGGGCTGCCGATTCCCATCACCACGCCGGCGCACGGCACGGCCTACGACATCGCAGGCCAGGGCAAGGCCAGCGTCGAAGCCATGTGGCAAGCCTTCCGCATTGCAGGCCGCATGGGCGCTGCGCACCGCCTCGCCAACCACGCACCCGCTTGAATACACCTCAACACCAGAGAGACACCATGAAGATCAAATCCGTCCGCGCCCGTGTTTTCGAGTGGAAGGGCAAGACCGTTCCGCCACAGGGCAACTTCTGCTCCAACGCGATGGACCTGCTGTACGCGCCGCAGGAAACCATGAGCACCTTCCGCTTCCATTCGTGGACAGTGGTCGAGATCGAGACCGACGACGGCATCGTGGGCCTGGGCAACGTGGCGCTGGCGCCGGCCATCGCCAAGGCCATCATCGACCAGTACCTCGCGCCGCTGGTGATCGGCCAGGATCCGTGGGACTACGAGTACCTGTGGCAGCGCATGTACCGCGCCACCCAGGCCTGGGGCCGCAAGGGCGTGACCATGGCCGCGATCTCGGCGGTCGACCTCGCGATCTGGGACATCCTGGGCAAGTCGGTGAACAAGCCGGTGTTCAAGCTGCTCGGCGGCCGCACCAAGGAAAAGATTCCTTGCTACTACTCCAAGCTCTACCGCACCGACCTGAAGGAAATGCAGGCCGAGGCGCAGAAGTTCCTCGACCAGGGCTTCACCGCCTTCAAGATGCGCTTCGGCTACGGGCCGGCGCACCTGCAGAAGGGCGTGGCGGAAAATCTGAAGTCGGTCGAGGCCGTGCGCGAAGTCATCGGCTACGACAACGACCTCATGCTCGAGTGCTACATGGGCTGGAACCTCGAGTACGCCAAGCGCATGCTGCCCAAGCTCGAGAAGTTCCAGCCGCGCTGGCTCGAGGAGCCGGTGATCGCCGACGACATCGACGGCTATGCCGAGCTGAACCGGCTGACGAGCATTCCGATTTCGGGCGGCGAGCACGAGTTCTCGCTGTACGGCTTCAAGCAGCTGCTGGACCGCAAGGCGGTGTCGGTGGTGCAGTACGACACCAACCGCGTCGGTGGCATCACGGCTGCGCACAAGATCAACGCGCTGTGCGAGGCCCACAGCGTGCCGGTGATCCCACACGCGGGCCAGATGCACAACTACCACCTGACCATGAGCACGCTGGCCTCGCCGATGAGCGAGTACTTCCCGATGCACGACGTCGAAGTGGGCAACGAACTCTTCTACTACATCTTCGACGGCGAGCCGGTGGCCGAGAACGGCTTCCTGCAGCTCGACGACCACAAGCCGGGGCTCGGCCTCACGCTGAAAACGGAGTACCTCAAGGACTTCAACATCGTCGAATGACGGCGGCTGCCATGTTGTCCCCAACGCCCCCGCCGAACGCCCGCGTGATACGCCTGCACGCCCAGGACGATGTCGTGATCTCGCTCGACCAGCTGGTCTCGGGCACGCACATCGAAAGCGAAGGCATCGCCGTGGCCGGCCTGATTCCGCCCGGCCACAAGATGGCCACGCGTTCGGTCGAGCCGGGTGCGGTCGTGCGCCGCTACGGGCAGATCATCGGCTTTGCGACCCGGCCCATTCGTGCGGGCCAGCATGTGCACACGCACAACCTCGCGATGAGCGACTTCACGCGCGACCATGCGCATGCGGCCGATGCACGCCCGACGGCGCACGCTGCCGAACCGGCGAGCTTCGAGGGCATCGTGCGGGAGGACGGCCGCGTCGCCACGCGCAACTACATCGGCATCCTCACCTCTGTGAACTGCTCGGCCACGGTGGCGCGCGCCATCGCCGATCGCTTCCGGCGCGATATCCATCCCGAGATGCTGGCGCCGTTCCCGAACGTCGACGGCATCGTGGCGCTCACCCACGGAGCCGGCTGCGCGGTCGACCCCGAGGGCGAGGGGCTCGCCATCCTGCAGCGCACACTGGGCGGCTACGCCTGCCACCCCAACTTCGCGGGCGTGCTGGTCGTCGGCCTGGGCTGCGAGACCAACCAGATCCGGCAGCTGCTGGCGACCCAGGGCCTGCAGCACAGCAATCGGCTGCACAGCTTCACGATCCAGGACACGGGCGGCACCACGCGCACCATCGCACACGGCATCGAGCGCATCCAGGCGATGCTGCCGCAGGCCAACGACGTGCGGCGCCAGACCGTTCCCGCCAGCCACCTGGTGGTCGGCCTGCAGTGCGGCGGCTCCGACGGCTACTCCGGCATCTCGGCCAACCCGGTGCTCGGCGCGGCGGTCGACCTGCTGGTGGCGCACGGCGGCACGGCCATCCTTTCGGAAACGCCGGAGATCTACGGCGCCGAGCATCTGCTGACGCGGCGTGCGCAAACACCCGAGGTCGGACGCAAGCTGGTCGAGCGCATCCGCTGGTGGGAGGCCTACTGCGCGCGCAACGGCGCAGCGATGGACAACAACCCCTCGGCCGGCAACAAGGCGGGCGGGCTGACCACCGTGCTGGAAAAATCGCTCGGCGGCATCGCCAAGGCCGGCTCGACCAATCTGGTGGATGTCTACGAATATGCGCAGCCGGTGAGGGCGCGTGGCCTGGTGTTCATGGACACGCCCGGCTACGACCCGATCTCCGCCACCGGCCAGGTCGCGGGCGGCGCCAACCTGATCTGCTTCACCACCGGACGCGGTTCGGCCTACGGCTGCGCGCCGTCGCCTTCCTTCAAGCTGGCCACCAACACCACGCTGTGGCAGCGGCAGTCCGACGACATGGACCTCAACTGCGGCGAGGTGCTCGATGGCACGCGCAGCATCGAGGAACTCGGCGAGCGCCTGTTCCGGATGCTGCTGGCCACCGCCTCGGGCCAGCCTTCGCGCAGCGAACTTCACGGCTACGGGCAGCAGGAGTTCGTGCCCTGGCAAATCAGCGTGATCACCTGACGCGCAACTTCTTTCACCACACCATGACAACCACTCGCCCCGTCCGCTTTTGCGGCATCTTCCCCGTCGTGCCGACGCCGTTCGCCGAGAACGGCGAACTCGATCTCGAAAGTCAGAAGCGCTGCGTCGACTTCATGATCGATGCCGGCTCTGATGGCCTGTGCATCCTGGCCAACTTCTCCGAGCAGTTCCTGCTGTCTGACGACGAGCGCGAGCTGCTCACGCGCACTGTGCTAGAGCACGTCGCGGGCCGGGTGCCGGTGATCGTGACCACCACGCATTTCAGCACCGAGGTCTGCGCCGCGCGCAGCCGCCGCGCGCAGGACATGGGCGCTGCCATGCTGATGGTGATGCCGCCTTACCACGGCGCCACCTTCCGCGTGCCCGAGCCGCAGATCCGCGCGTTCTATGCGCGACTGTCCGATGCGGTGGACATCCCCATCATGATCCAGGACGCCCCGGCCGCCGGCACGCCGCTGTCGGCCGCGTTCCTCGCGCAGAGGGCGCGCGAGATCGAGCACGTCGCCTATTTCAAGATCGAAACGGCGGGTGCTGCATCGAAGCTGCGCGAGCTGATCCGCCTGGGCGGCGACGCCATCGAAGGCCCGTGGGACGGCGAGGAGGCCATCACGCTGATGCCCGACCTCGATGCCGGTGCGACCGGCTCCATGACCGGCGGCGGCTACCCCGACGGCATCCGGCCGATCATCGAGGCGCATCGCGCGGGCGACCGCGACAAGGCCTTCGCGCTCTACCAGCGCTGGCTGCCGCTCATCAACCACGAGAACCGGCAATCCGGATTCCTCGCAGCCAAGGCGCTGATGAAGGAGGGCGGCGTGATCGCCTGCGAAGCGCCGCGCCATCCCTGGCCCACGATGCATCCCGAGACCCGCAAGGGTCTGATCGAGACCGCACGGCGGCTCGATCCGCTGGTGCTGCGCTGGGCACGCTGAACAAGGGCCCCTCATGCAAAACTTCGACAACCTGATCGGCGGCGAATGGCGTGCCGGCGCAAGCTACAGCCCCAACCTCAACCCCAGCAACCTGTCCGACGTGCTCGGCCAGTACACGCAGGGCGACGCATCGCACGTCGAGGCTGCCGTTGCTGCCGCCACTGCCGCTTTCCCGGCCTGGGCCACGGGCAGCATCCAGGCGCGCTCCGACGCGCTCGACAAGATCGGCGCCGAAATCCTCGCGCGCAAGGAAGAACTCGGCACGCTGCTGGCCCGTGAAGAAGGCAAGACCCGCGCCGAAGGCATCGGCGAAGCCACGCGCGCCGGCCAGATCTTCAAGTTCTTCGCCGGCGAATGCCTGCGCCTGTCGGGCGAGGTGCTGCCTTCGGTGCGGCCCAACATCGGCGTGGAAATCACGCGCGAGCCGGTCGGTGTGGTCGGCCTCATCACGCCGTGGAACTTCCCCATCGCCATCCCGGCCTGGAAGATCGCGCCCGCGCTCGCTTTCGGCAACTGCGTGGTCCTGAAGCCTGCCGACCTCGTGCCTGGCTGCGCCTGGGCGCTGGCCGAAATCATCAGCCGCTCGGGCATCCCGGCCGGCGTGTTCAACCTCGTGATGGGCCGCGGCAGCGTGATCGGCAACGCGCTGGTCAACCATCCCGGCATCCATGCGATCAGCTTCACGGGCTCGGTCGGCGTGGGCCGCAACATCGCCGTGCAGTGCGTCACCAACCACAAGAAGGTGCAGCTCGAAATGGGCGGCAAGAACCCGCAGGTGATCCTGGATGATGCCGACCTCGCGCAGGCCGTGGAGCTCAGCGTGCAGAGCGCCTTCTACTCGACCGGCCAGCGCTGCACCGCGTCGAGCCGCCTCATCGTGACCGAAGGCATCTACCCCAAGTTCATCGAGGCGATGAAGGCGCGCATGGCCAAGATCAAGGTCGGCGATGCGCTCGCGCAGGGCACCGACATCGGCCCCGTCTCGTCCAAGTCGCAGCTCGACCAGGACATGGAGTACGTCGCCATCGGCAAGGGCGAAGGCGCCACGCTGGCGGCCGGCGGCGAGCTGCTGAAGCTCGACACCGACGGCTACTACATGTCGCCCGCGCTCTTCAGCGAATCGGCCGCCGCGATGCGCATCAACAAGGAAGAGATCTTCGGGCCGGTCGCAAGCGTGATCCGCGTGAAGAACTACGACGAGGCGCTGGCCACGGCCAACGACACCGAGTTCGGCCTCTCGGCGGGCATCGCGACCACGAGCCTGAAGTACGCCACGCACTTCAAGCGCCACAGCCAGGCCGGCATGGTGATGGTCAACCTGCCGACGGCGGGGGTGGACTACCACGTGCCGTTCGGCGGCCGCAAGGGCTCGAGCTACGGTCCGCGCGAGCAGGGCAAGTATGCGCAGGAGTTCTTCACCACTGTGAAGACGGCTTACACCGCCGCCGGTTGAAGAGCCATGACCCATCGCTACGCCTGCTTCATCGCGCTGATGGGCCTGTCGGCCATGCCGGCAGCCGCTCACGCAGCGCTGGCACAGCCGTCGGATTGGCTGCTGGCCTCGCTCTCCGGCGCCATCGAGCACCACATTGCCGGCCACACAGCTTGGCATGCGCGGCTGATGGTGCTCGGCTGGGGCATCCTGTTGCCGCTCGGCGCGTTGGCGGCGCGCTTCTTCAAGATCATGCCGGGCCAGGACTGGCCGCAGCAGCTCGACAACAAGGCGTGGTGGCATACGCATCGCGTGTTGCAGTACGCCGGCGTACTTGCGATGACCGTCGGGCTCGGGCTCGCGTGGGGCCTCGGCGGTAGACGCGATACAGCGGCGCAGGTGCATGCGTGGCTCGGCTGGAGCCTGTGTATCGCGGGGTGGGCGCAGGTTGCCGGCGGCCTGCTGCGCGGCAGCAAGGGCGGCCCTGCCGATGCCCGGCTTCGCGGCGATCACTACGACATGACTCGCTGGCGCATCGGCTTCGAGCGACTGCACAAATCGCTGGGCTGGCTGGCCATCGCCCTGGCGGTGATGACCATCGCTCTCGGGCTCGTCATCGTCGACGCGCCGCGCTGGATGGCCGCCGTTCTGGCCCTCTGGTGGTGCGCCTTTGCTGCGGCCTTCATCCGGCTCCAACGCCAAGGCCGCTGCATCGACACCTACCAGGCCATCTGGGGACCGAGTGCCGTGCACCCGGGAAATCGACGGCCCCTCATGGGTTTGGGGGTTCGCCGCTACACGGTGGCCGCCTGGCGAGCCCGTTGCGGCCGACCCTGACCCTTCCTTCAAAAACCAACTTCAAAGAGACAAGATGTCAGGACTGGAATTGAACAACGTGGTCAAGCGCTTCGGCGAGGTGACCGTGGTGCAGCAGATGGACCTCACCATCGGCGATGGCGAGTTCATCGTGCTGCTGGGTGAATCGGGCTGCGGCAAGAGCACGACATTGCGCATGATCGCCGGGCTCGAGGAAGTCAGCGAAGGGCACATCACCATCGGCGGGCGCGACGTCACGCGCGTGGCGCCGATGGCGCGCGACATCGCAATGGTGTTCCAGAACTACGCGCTGTATCCGCACATGGACGTCGGGACGAACATGTCGTTCGCATTGCGCCTGGCGGGCCGGCCAAAGGCGGAAATCGACAGCAAGGTGGCTGCAGCCGCCAAGGTGCTGAACATCGGGCACCTGCTTGCGCGCAAACCTAAGGAGCTGTCGGGTGGCCAGCGCCAGCGCGTGGCGATCGGCCGGGCCATCGTGCGCGAGCCCAAGGTCTTTCTGTTCGATGAACCGTTGTCGAACCTCGATGCCAAGCTGCGCGGCCACATGCGCGCCGAGCTGGCGTTGCTGCACGAGCGCCTGGGCAAGACCACGGTCTACGTGACGCACGATCAGGTCGAGGCCATGACCCTGGCCTCGCGCATCGTGATCTTCGACAAGGGCCGCATCCAGCAGGTGGGCACGCCGTCGGAAGTGTTCACGCGGCCGGCGAGCCTGTTCGTGGCGGGCTTCATCGGAACGCCCACCATGAATTTTTTCAAGGCCCGCTATGTCGAGGAAGACGGCCGGTGCGTGCTGCGCGGCGAAGGTTTTGCCTGGCAACCGCCCGCCTGGCTTGCGGCCAATCCGCCCGACCCAGAGCAAGGTCTGACGCTGGGCCTGCGCCCGCAGGCGCTGCGAACCAGCCCTGCCGCGGCGCAGTTGACCGTCAAGGTGGAAGTGGTGGAGTACCTCGGCACCGAAAGCCAGATCGTCGGCCACATGGTCACGTCCTCGGGCCAGCGCGTGGCCGCGATGCTGCCGGGCGATGCCCATGCGCAGTTGCACCGCAACGTCCACCTGGGATTCGACAGCGAAGACCTGCACGTTTTCGACAGCGACAGCGGACGCTCCCTGCGCCGCTGATTCCGCTCTCATCCATCAACAAGAAATGAGACAGTCATGAAGAGAAGAGATTTCGTCAAGAGCAGTGCGATGACGGTGTTCGGCGCCGGCCTGCCTGTTCACGGGGCGCTCGCGCAGAGCCGCTACGCCAGGTACGCGGGCCAGACCGTGACCTTCAGCATCCCGGCGCATCCGCACTACGACGCGATGCTGAAGATCCTGCCCGAATTCACCAAGGAGACCGGCATCAAGGTCGACGTGGACAAGCTGGCCATGGGCCGCATGAAGGAAAAGCAGTTGCTCGAAATGGCCAAGTCGCAAGGGGACTACGACCTGGTGAGCTACGTGGTGATGTGGAAGGGCGAATATGTCGCCAAGAACCTCATCCATCCGCTGGAGCGCTTCTTCAGGAATTCTGCCCTGGCCGATCCCGCGTACGACCTGAAAGACATCATCCCGATCTACCTGGAGAACCTGGGCATGGTCGGTGGCCCCAAAGGCTACCTGGCAGGCCCCGGCGCCCAGCTCTACGGCCTGCCCTATGGTGCTGAAACCTCGGTGCTGGCCTACCGCCGCGACATCTTTGCCAAACACAACCTGCAGCCGCCCGGCAACTACGACGATTTCGCCAAGCTCCTGCGCGTGTTGAAAGACAAGGAAGGCATTGGCGCATTGGCCTCGCGCGGACAGGCCGGCCACCAGTGCGTGCACGCCTGGCTGTTGCACCTGAACCCGCTCGGAGGCAGCATCTTCGACGAGGAATGGAAGGTGCGCTTCAATGACCAGGCGGGCGTCAAGGCGCTCAAGTTCCTGCAGGAGGTGGTGGCCACCGGCCCGGCCGGCATCCCGGCCTATGGGCAGGGCGAGAGCAATACGGCCTTCCTGCAGGGCCAGGCTGCGATGTACCTCGACTCCACCTCGCTCGCCGGTCTGGTCAACGACCCCTCCAAGTCGAGGATCGCTGGCAAGGTGAGCTGGGCGCTGCACCCCATGGGCACCAGGCGCGCATCGCAGTCGGGCGGCCTGGGCTTGGCGATCCCGAAGAACGCGAAGAATGCCGATGCCGGCTTCCTGCTGATGCAGTGGCTCACCTCGAAAGCACAGGACAAGGCCTGCGCCCGGGCCGGCGGCACGCCGGTGCGCAACTCCACGATGCTCGATGCCGAACTGGTGCGCCAGTACCCGGAATTCATCACGTTCAGGGAGGCATTGAAGTACTCCAATCCCGATTGGCGACCGATCATCCCGGTGTGGGACAAGATCAACGTGCAGGCGCTGGGCGTCGGCATCTCCGAGGCACTCACCGGCAGGAAGACAGCAGAGGCCGCGCTCAATGACCTGGTGGGTCCGGTCACGCAGATCATGCGCGAAGCGAACTACAAGGTCTGATCGCGATGCGCACATCTCCCTGGATTCCGGCCTTCTACCTCGGCCCGGCTGTCCTCATCATGGTGGCGGCCTGCCTCTACCCCGTTCTGTCGGCCTTTCAACTCGGCTTCTTCGACTGGAGCATGGGCACTCCGTGGAGTGACGCCCGCTGGGTCGGGCTCGACAGCTTCGTCTCGGCACTCTCCGATCCACGCGTCTGGTCGTCGCTGTGGACCACCCTGCAATTCGCAGCGGTGAGCGTCAGCGTGGAGATGGTGGCGGGCATCGCCTTGGCGCTGGCGCTGGAACGCCCGGTGCGCGGCACGGCGTTCTTCCGCACGCTGTTCATCCTGCCGATGATGATCGCGCCCATTGCGGTCGGCTTGGCCTGGCGTTACCTGTTCGACGCGCAGTTCGGCCTCGTCAATGCAGTCCTGGGCTTGTTCGGCATCGCCGCACGAGGCTGGTTGGCGGACCCGACCCTGGCCTTCGCCGCAATCGTCGTCGCCGACATCTGGCAGTGGACTCCCTTCGTCTTCATCATGATGGTGGCGGCCCTGGCCAACGTGGACGCGGCGGTGATCGAGGCCTCGCGCATCGATGGTGCCAAATGGTGGCAGATGACCTTCATGGTCAAGCTGCCGATGGTGATGCACGTGATCGCCATCACGCTGATGATGCGGCTGATAGATGCCTTCCGCGTGCTCGAGGTGATCTACGTGCTGACCTTCGGCGGTCCTGGCGATTCGACCGAAATTCTCGCCCTGCATATCTACAAGACGGCCTTTGTCGGTCAGCAGCTTGGCGCTGCGGCGGCGATCTCGGTGCTGTTGCTGGTAGTGGTCGTGGCTCTCTCCTGGGGCGCGTTGCGGCTGTCGAACCCGCTCAAGAACGACAGGTGAGACGACAAGCATGAAACGGCATTCCCCTCTTTTCGCGGCACTGCATTACGCGATGCTGATTGCGCTCGCGGTGCTGTGCATCGCACCGATCGCGGTGATCTTCACCACCAGCCTGCGTCAGCAGGTGCAGATTTTCGCCGAGCCCCTGAACTTCATCTTCACGCCCACGCTGGAGAATTACCGCGCCGTGCTGGAAGAAGACAAGTTCAGCAGCTACCTGATGAACAGCCTGTTCGTCGGCATTGTCTCCACGGCCGTCACACTGGTGCTCGGCTGCATGGCTGCTTACGGCCTGGCCCGCTTCCGCTTTGCGGGGCGCAACATGGTGGCCTACACCACGCTGCTGCTGCGCACCGTGCCGCTGGCCGTGCTGGCCATTCCGGTCTTCATGATCTGGAACCAGTGGCACCTGGTCAACAGCCTGTGGGGCCTGGTCCTTCTGTACGTGGCGGTCAACCTGCCCTTCACCATCTGGCTGCTCTACGGCTTCGTGCTGCAGGTTCCGATCGAACTGGAAGAAGCCGCGGCCATCGATGGCTGCGGTCCGATCAAAGTGTTCATGAAAGTGCTGCTTCCGCTGATGGCCCCCGGCTTGGCCGCGGCTTCGATCTTCACCTTTCGCATCGCGTGGAACGAGTTCATCCTGGCCCTGGTGCTGACCGACCGCCACACCCGCACGCTGCCCGTGGCGGCCTCATTGTTCATCACCGACATGGGCGTTGATTGGGGCAAGGTGATGGCGATGGGCAGCCTGATCGCGATCCCGCCGCTGATCTTCACGTTCGTCGCCGCGCGCCAGATCATCACCGGGCTCACTGCGGGTGCGGTCAAGGGATGATGGCCCTCGACTGCAACCACGCGGTGTCACACCTGTCGGGCATGGCGATGCCGATGGCACCTGAAATGACCAGCTTCGCAGGCAACGTTCGCACCGGCACCGTGCTCAGACTGAGTGATCGGGCGGCCCTTGTTTGCGATCTCCCAACTATCAGGACTGTCGAGGAAGCATGCTGAAGGATCGATCTTCGATTGGCCGACGGACGCTGATACAGGCTGCAGGCGCATATGGCGCCGCTTGCTGGGGGCTCGGTGCCCGCGCACAGAACTCGAGCCAGCGTGCCTGGGACAAGCTGCGCGGCCAGACCATCCGCGTGAGCTATCCCGGCCCGCACCCACACTACGATGCAGCCGAAGGGCTCTTCGACGATTTCACACGCGAGACGGGTATCAGGATTGAGCGCGACCGGACACCCTACCTCGAGATGAAAGACCGCCAGCTCGTGGGAATGCGAAAGCCCCAAGGCGACTATGACGCCATCACCTATCTGGTGGTGTGGAAGGCCGGGTACATCAAGGAGGGCCTGCTTCGGCCGCTGGACGAGATGCTGGCCGACCCATCGCTGGCCATGCCGAACTACGACTTCAAAGACCTGATTCCCGCCTATGTCCAGGCTATCGGCGTGGCTGGTGGTCCGAAGGCGTCTCTGCCCGGTCCGGACGCTCGGCTGTACGGACTGCCCTATGGCGCGGAAACCAGCGTGCTGGGCTTTCGGCGTGACATCCTGGAGCGACAGAAGCTGCAGGTGCCGTCCACCTACGGAGAATTGCTGCACGCTTGCGAGGTGATCCGCGACAAGGAAAAGATCGGCGGCGTAAGCTCGCGCTCGCAGGCGGGCCATCAAATCACGCATGCCTGGCTGCTGCACCTTTCGCCATTCGGCGGTCAGGTGTTCGATGCCGGCTTCAGGCCTGTGCTGCACGAGGATCCAGGCATCAAGGCTGCCGAGACACTTCGCCGCCTGGTCGAGACGGGTCCGGTCGCTGCCGGCAAGGCCGGTTTCGATGAGATGCAGGCCGCGTTCCTCCATGGCGAATGCGCGTTCTATCTCGACACGCTGGCCGTCATGGGGCCGGCCAAGGATCCGAGGCGTTCGAAGGTGGTGAACAAGGTCGCCTACGCGATGCATCCGAGCGGCACCCGCCTGTCGGGGCAGACCGGCGGCTTTGGGCTTGCGATTCCGAAGAACGCGCGCCATCCCGAAGCCGCCTGCGTGTTCATCCAGTGGTTGACCAGCAAGGCAAACGATCTGCGTGTGGCAACGCTCGGTGGCAACGCGGGCCGCTGGTCGACATTGGCCAATGTCGATTTCAAGCTCAGGAATCCCGAGCAAGGCATGCTGCCTTTCGTGCTGCGCGCTGCCAACCCCGACTGGCGACCGTTGATCCCGGAATGGGACGAAATGAGCAAGAACGTCATCGGGCAAGTCCTGCCCGACGTGTTGACAGGCAAGCGCACGGCGCGCGAGGCCCTCGCTTCCACTGTGCCGCAGCTCGAGTCGCTGCTGCGAAGCGGTGGTTGGATAGGCAAGGCCGTACCCACGGGTGCTGCAAAAGGATGAAACGCATGGATACCCGGATCGAAATCTTCGATGCTCGCCTGTCCCCCATCGTCGAGGGGAGCCGGCTGGAGCGACTGTGTACCGGCGCCCGCTGGAGCGAAGGTCCGGTCTGGATGCACGAGGACGAAGCCGTGCTTTGGAGCGACATTCCCAATGACCGCATGCTGCGCTGGAGTGCGCGCGACGGCATGACGGTCTGGCGAACCGGCGTCGAGTTCACCAACGGCCACACGCGCGATCTCACCGGTGGCCTGCTCCACTGCTCGCACGGCCTGCGCGCCATCGTGCGCACGCGCGCCTTGGCCGGAGGCGTGCATGCCGATACGCCCGACGAGATCGTGGTCGACCGCCACCTCGGCAAGCGCCTCAACTCGCCCAACGACGTGGTCGTGAAGCGCGACGGCACGATCTGGTTCACCGACCCTCCTTATGGCATTGCCAGTGACCGGGAAGGCCATCGTGCGGAACGCGAGCAGCCGGCCAACTTCGTGTTCCGCTTCGATCCGGCGAGCGGCCGCCTCGACGCCATGACCGACGCGGTGCAGGAGCCCAACGGCCTCGCCTTCTCGCCCGACGAATCGCGGCTTTACGTGAGCGATACCTCGGCCGCGATGCGCAGCGACGGCAGCGGCCACCACCACCTGATGGTGTTCGACGTCCGCGGCGATGCGCTCGCCAACGGCCGCGTGTTCGCCGAGGTGAATCCCGGCCTGCCCGACGGCTTCCGCCTCGACGCCCAGGGCTGGCTCTACACCAGCAGCCTCGACAGCGTGCAGGTCTACCACCCCGACGGCAGCCTGCTCGGGAAGATCCATGTGCCGGAGAAGGTGGGCAACCTCTGCTTCGGTGGCACGGGGCGCAACCAGCTCTACATCGCAGCTAGCACCTCGCTCTACCGGATCGCCCTTCATACCGAAGGGGTCCAGCATCCATGACCAAAGAGACCCTGCTCCTGGTGGAAAAGTGCAGCCACTGCTTCAGCTACTACGACATCGAAAGCGGTGAACGGCTGCACAGCATCGCCCTCGAGGAGTTTCCGCACGAGTTCGTGGTGGACGCAGCGAAGCGTTTCGCCTACGTGGGCCACTACGGCGTCGAGACCTCAGGCCATCTGGGCCACGGCGGCACTCGCATCTTCCAGATCGACATCGCGGCGCGCAAGCTTGCACGCACCATCGACATCGCCCCCTTCAACCGGCTGCACGGCATGCAGATGGACGAACAGGGCCGCCTCTACGTGCTGAGCGAGGAGCGCGCGCAGCTGGTGGTGCTCGACCGTCCGGAGACCGACACCACGCCGCGCCGCGCAGTGCCCACCGGCGGCATCAAGAGCCACCTGTTCGCGCTCACCCGCGACGGACAGACTGCCTACGTGATGAACCTGCTCTCGCACACCGTGACCAGGGTCCGGCCATACGAAGCCACGGTCGCGCCGGTGCCCTGCGCGCCCGGCGAGAAGCCCGAGGGCTGTGCGCTCTCGGCTGACGAGAAGACGTTTTACGTCACCAACCGGTGGAGCAACACGCTGGCGGCCATCGACACCGCCACCATGAAAGTGCTGCGCGAAGCCCCCTCGCGCGAGGACGCGACGCGCCTCTACCCGTATCGCGACGGGCGTCTGGTGGTCACCAACTACGGCGATCGCAGCCTGTCGATAGTCGACCCGGCGAACCTGAAGGAACTGGCCTGCATTCCGATGGAAGCGCGTGCGATTGCGCTGAGCTTCCATCCGACCCGGCCGCTCGCTTTCGTGAGCCAGGACAACGACCGGCTCGGCTACTTCAACATGGAAACGCTGGCCTTCGAACGCTTCATCAGCACGCAGCGCGAGCCGGACGTGTCATGTGTGGTGCTCCTGTGAACGCGGCAGCGACTGCATCGCGTTCAACGAGGACGGGATCTCCAGGCGGTATGCGGAGCGGGACGGCTAGGCTTCTTCGGCCTCGTTGCGTATGCGCAGCGCCAATTCATACAGCGTGTTGCGCGGTGCGCCGCTGATCTCCGCAGCCAGCTTCACCGCCGTCTTCACCGGCAGTTCCGCCAGCAGCAGTCGCAGCACGCGTTCGCCTTCCGCGCCACCGTCGCCGCTCACCGCCACCGGGTGCAGCACCAGCGCGAACTCGCCGCGGATGCGGTCGCGGTCGGCGCCGAACCAGTCGGGCAGGGTGCTGGCCGCCACCGTCGCGATTTCCTCGAACTGCTTGGTGAGCTCTCGGCCCACGGTGATGCGGCGCTCGCCCAGCGTGGCCAGTGCGCGTGCGAGGTTCTCGATGCGGTGCGGCGCTTCGAGCAGCACCACGGCGCGCGGCTCCTGCGACAGCGCCTGCACGGCCGTGTCGCGCTCGCCGGCCTTGCTCGGCAGGAAGCCCGCGAAGACGAAGGCACTGCTGCTGGCGTTGGCGTCGCCGCCTTCGGCCACCAGGCCCGCCGCGCCCACCAGGGTGGTCACGCTGCTTGCACCGGGCAGCGGCAGCACGCGCTGCCCGGCCGCGCGCACGGCCGCAGCGAGCCGCGCGCCGGGGTCGCTCACGCCGGGCGTGCCGGCGTCGCTGACGTAGGCGATGCGCTCGCCCTGCGCGAGCCGCGCGACCACGGCCTGCGCGGCCTCGGCCTCGTTGTGCTGGTGCACCGCCAGCAGTTGTGCGCCGGGGCGATCGATGCCGTAGGCGCGCAGCAGGCTTTGCGTGTGGCGCGTGTCCTCGCAGGCGATGGCGTCCACCAGCTGCAGCACATGCAGCGCGCGCAGCGTGATGTCGGCCAGGTTGCCGATCGGCGTGGCGACCACGTAGAGCGTGCCCTGCGGATAATGCTGCGCACCCGCGGCGTCGCGCGCGGCCGCGAGGGCGGCGCCGAATGAAGCAGGGGCGAGTGAAGCCAAGAGGTTTCTCCGTCAGAACGAACAAGAAGATTGCAGGCAGGGAGCCATGAAGACAGACACCACAACGAAGCATCGCGGCGATGCGGCGGAAGACGCCGCGCTCGACCATCTGCAGGACGCCGGCCTCGTGCTGGTCGCGCGCAATTATCGGACGCCCGGGCGCGGCGGGGGCGAGATCGACCTGATCATGCGCGATCCGCGCCATTCGCCGCAGGGCACCCTGGTGTTCGTCGAGGTCCGCCAGCGCAGCACCGGCACGCACGGCGGCGCGGGCGGCAGCATCACCGGACTGAAGCAGCGGCGCATCGTGTTCGCCGCGCAGCATTACCTGAGCCGGCTGCGCACGGTGCCGCCATGTCGTTTCGACGTGGTGCTGGTCGAGGAGACAATCACCTGGCTCCCGGGCGCCTTCGACGCGAGTTGATCCGCTCGAACGCCCGTGGAGCAACCCATCCCATGCCGGGCACCCGTAAGCGACACGAAGTGCGCGGAGATTCGGGGTGGGACATTCCAAAACGTCTTGTTTCACAACCCCCAGTTATCATCCCGCCTCATGCTCGAGCAACGGATTCAGCAGCACTTCATCGACAGTGCCGACCTCAAGTACCAGACCGGACCGGTCCTCAGCAAACCCATCTCTCAAGCGATGCAGGCCATCCTGGCCTGCGTGACCAGCGGCGGCAAGGTGCTCGCCTGCGGTGCTGGCGTGTCGGGGCTGCTGGCGGCCCAGTTCGCCGCGCAGTTCGTGGGCCGCTTCGAACGCGAGCGGCCCGAGCTCGGCGCCATCGCGCTGCCCGGCGACACCACCGACCCCGAGGCCGACAGCGCGAGCGCGACGGACGTCGACCGCTTCGCCCGCCAGGTGCGCGCGCTCGGCCAGGCCGGCGACGTGCTGCTGGCACTGAGCGCCAGCGGACAGTCGGCGTCGGTGCTGGCTGCTGTGGCAGCCGCGCACGAACGCGACATGACCGTGGTCGCGCTGCTCGGCAACGCCGTCTCGGGCGCGTCTTCGGCGCCGGGCGCGGGCAGCAGTGGTTCGGGCGGCGCCATCGGCCGTGCGCTGCGCGAGACCGATGTCCAGATCAGCGTGCCGCACGAGCGTGCGGCGCGCATCCACGAAATCCACCAGATCGCGCTGCATTGCCTGTGCGACGGCGTGGATGCCCAGTTACTCGGAGAACAGGAAGCTTCCTCATGACCATGACGACCATGACGATGACATCATCGACCCGGCGTTTCGCCCTGGCCCTCACCCTGGGTGCCGCACTGGTCGCCGGCCTTTCCGCCTGCGTGCCGCTCGTCGTGGGCGGTGCGGCCGTGATGGGCGTGGGCATGGTGGCCACCGACCGCCGCAGCTCCGGCGCACAGCTGGACGACCAGGGCATCGAGTTGCGCGCCGCGGCCCGCGTGCGCGACATCGCCAACGACCAGATGTACGTGAGCGTCACCAGCTACAACCGCCAGGTGCTGCTGACCGGCGCCGTGGGCAGCGAAGCCGACCGCCGCCGCGTCGAGGAGGAAGTGAGCCGCATCGTGAACGTGCGATCGGTGGTGAACGAGCTGACCGTCGGCTCCTCGAGCACCTTCCAGGACCGCTCGAACGACCTCTACATCACCGGCAAGGTGAAGGCCTCGCTGCTCGACGCCAAGGACATCTTCGCCAATTCCTTCAAGGTGGTGACCGAGCGCGGCGTGGTCTACCTGATGGGCATCGCGACGCGGCGCGAAACCGACCGCGCCACCGACATCACGCGCGGCGTCTCGGGCGTGGTGAAGGTCGTGCGCGTGGTCGAGGTCGTGAGCGAGGCGGACCTGGCGGCCAGCCAGGCGGCAAACCAGGCTGCGGCGCAGCGCGGCGGCACGGGTCCGGCTCCGGTGACGTCGGCGACGCCGTCCGCGCCTTCGCCATCGTCAGCGCCTTCTTCCTCCAGCTCGCGCGTGCCGCTGCCGCCGATGGAGCCGCTGCCCGCAAGCGGCGTGACGACGTCGCCGATCCGCTGAAGAACGAGCGCGAACAAAAATGCCCGCTGCCTTAGCGGGCATTTTTTCGTGGAACACCGAGGATCCGGCTCCGCCGGTCCTCAGGTGTTGCCCCCGGTAGGGGGAAGGCGAAGCGACACGAAGTGCGCGCAGCCTGGGGGCGAGCCTATTTCAATCGGATGATGAGGCTCGACGTGTCCCAGCGCCGCCCGCCGGCCTGCTGCACATCGGCGTAGAACTGGTCGACGAGCGCCGTCACCGGCACGCGCGCGCCATTGCGCTTGGCTTCGTCGAGCACCAGGCCCAGGTCCTTGCGCATCCAGTCGACCGCGAAGCCGTAGTCGAACTTGCCTTCGATCATGGTCTTGCCGCGGTTTTCCATCTGCCAGCTCTGGGCCGCGCCCTTGCTGATGACGCCGAGCACCGCCTCCATGTCGAGCCCCGCGCGCTGGCCGAAGGCGATGGCTTCCGACAGGCCCTGCACCAGGCCCGCGATGGCGATCTGGTTCACCATCTTGGCGAGCTGTCCGGCGCCGCTGTCGCCCAGCAGCGTGACCGCGCGCGAGAACGCCATGGCCACCGGCCTGATGCGCTCGAACACAGCCGCATCGCCACCGCACATCACGGTGAGCGCGCCGTTCTGCGCGCCGGCCTGTCCACCCGAGACGGGCGCGTCGATGAAGTGCAGGCCCAGCGCCTGAGCGGCCTTGGAAAGCTCGCGCGCCACGTCGGCGGAAGCGGTCGTATGGTCGACGAACGCCGCGCCCTTCTTCATGCCGGCGAAGGCGCCGTCGTCGCCCAGCACCACGGAGCGCAGGTCGTCGTCGTTGCCGACGCAGCAGAACACGATGTCGGCGCCGGCTGCGGCCTCGCGCGGCGTCGGGGCGTGGCGTCCGGGTGCGCCGAATTCGGCGGCCCAGGCCTGTGCCTTGGCGGGCGTGCGGTTGTAGACCGTGACCGTGTGGCCGGCCTTGGCCAGGTGTCCGGCCATGGGCCCGCCCATGACGCCGAGGCCAAGGAAGGCCACCGTCTGGGCGGGAACGGATTCGTAGGTGCGGAGTTTGATGCTGCTCATGGCCGACAGCTTAAAGCCAAGAAACCCGATCCCCTCGGGTCCTTCCGGACGCTGCGCCTTGCGCGCGCGACATGAAACCGGCGCAAGCCAGTCGCGAGACACCGCGGAACCGGCTTTGCCGGGCCGCTGGCGTCGCCCCCGGTAGGGGGTAGGAGAAGCGACACGAAGTGCGCGAAGCCTGGGGGCGAGCTATACGATTGCGAAGTGCTCCGTACCTGCCGCCAGGTCGGTGCTGCGCGCACGCTGGCTGTTGAGCTTGATCTGCAGCCGCAGGTCGTTCGCCGAGTCGGCGTTGCGGATGGCGTCCTCGAAGGTGATCGAGTGGCTCTCGAACAGGTCGAACAGCGCCTGGTCGAAGGTCTGCATGCCCAGGTTGCGGCTCTTGCGCATGATCTCCTTGATCTCACCCACCTCGCCCTTGAAGATCAGGTCGGAAATCAGCGGCGTGTTCAGCAGCACTTCCACCGCCGCCACGCGGCCCGTGCCGTCCTCGGTGGGCACCAGGCGCTGCGACACCAGCGAGCGCAGGTTCAGCGACAGGTCCATCAGCAGCTGCGCGCGGCGCTCTTCGGGGAAGAAGTTGATGATCCGGTCCAGCGCCTGGTTGGCGCTGTTGGCGTGCAGCGTGGCCATGCACAGGTGGCCGGTTTCGGCGAAGGCCACCGCGTGCTCCATGGTCTCGCGGTCGCGGATTTCACCCATCAGGATCACGTCGGGCGCTTGGCGCAGCGTGTTCTTCAGCGCGGCTTCCCAGCTGTCGGTGTCGATGCCCACCTCGCGCTGCGTCACCACGCAGTTCTTGTGCGGGTGCACGAACTCGACCGGGTCCTCCACCGTGACGATGTGGCCGTACGAATTTTCGTTGCGCCAGTCGATCATCGCGGCCAGCGTGGTCGACTTGCCCGAGCCGGTGGCGCCCACCAGGATGCACAGGCCGCGCTTGGTCATCGACACGTCCTTCAGGATCTGCGGCATGCCCAGCCCGTCGATGGTCGGCAGCTTGGCGGGAATGGTCCGCATCACCATGCCGACCTTGCCCTGCTGCACGAAAGCGTTCACGCGGAAGCGGCCGATGCCGGTCGGCGAGATCGCGAAGTTGCACTCCTTGGTGCGCTCGAACTCCGCCGTCTGGCGGTCGTTCATGATCGAGCGCGTGAGCGCCAGCGTGTGCTGTGCACCCAGCGCCTGCTGCGACACCTTGGTGACCTTGCCGTCGACCTTGATGGCCGGCGGAAAGTCGGCGGTGATGAACAGGTCGCTGCCGCTGCGGCTCACCATGAGCTTGAGCAGGTCGTTGATGAACTGGCTGGCTTGATCGCGTTCCATGATTGCGACTCCTTCAGCCGGGGAAGTTTTCTGGGATCTTTGCCTTACCCCGGGCTTCGGCAGCGGAGATCGTATTGCGGCGCACCAGTTCTGTCAGGTTCTGGTCGAGCGTCTGCATGCCCGAGCCCTGGCCGGTCTGGATGGTGGAGTACATCTGCGCGACCTTGGCCTCGCGGATCAGGTTGCGGATGGCGGGCGTGCCCAGCATGATCTCGTGCGCCGCCACGCGGCCCTGGCCGTCCTTGGTCTTGCACAGCGTCTGCGAGATCACCGCCTGCAGCGACTCCGACAGCATGGCGCGGATCATTTCCTTTTCCTCGCCCGGGAACACGTCGATGATCCGGTCGATGGTCTTGGCGGCGGAAGAGGTGTGCAGCGTGCCGAACACCAGGTGGCCGGTCTCGGCCGCCGTCATCGCGAGGCGGATGGTCTCGAGGTCGCGCAGCTCGCCCACCAGGATGGCGTCGGGGTCTTCGCGCAGTGCGGAGCGCAGCGCGTTCGAGAACGACAGCGTCATCGGCCCCACTTCGCGCTGGTTGATCAGGCACTTCTTCGACTCGTGCACGAATTCGATCGGGTCTTCCACCGTGAGGATGTGGCCGTACTCGTTTTCGTTGAGGTAGTTGACCATGGCGGCGAGCGTGGTCGACTTGCCCGAGCCCGTGGGGCCCGTCACCAGCACGAGCCCGCGCGGCTTGAGTGCGAGTTCACCGAAAATCTTCGGGGCGTTCAGCTGCTCGAGCGTGAGGATCTTCGAGGGAATGGTCCGGAACACCGCGGCCGCGCCGCGCGCCTGGTTGAATGCATTCACGCGGAAGCGCGCGAGGCCGTCGATCTCGAACGAGAAGTCGACTTCCAGGAACTCTTCGTAGTGCTTGCGGTGCGTGTCGCTCATGATGTCGTACACCATGGCGTGAACGCCCTTGTGATCGAGCGCATCGACGTTGATGCGGCGCACGTCGCCGTTGACGCGGATCATGGGCGGCAGTCCTGCGGAAAGGTGCAGGTCGGAGGCTTTGTTCTTGACGCTGAACGCCAGCAATTGGGTGATGTCCACGGGGCTCCTCGGCTCGGTTTTGGTGACGTTTTGATACGATTTTGGACGATTATGACGATGATTGGCGACGACCTCCAGCAAGTAAACAACCGGATCGCAAAGGCATGTGTAACGGCCGGCCGCGCGCCCGGCGAGGTGAGGCTGCTGGCGGTGTCCAAGACCTTCGGGCCGCAGGCCGTGCGCGAGGCGCATGCGGCGGGCCAGTCGGCCTTCGGCGAGAACTACGTGCAGGAAGGCCTCGACAAGATCGAAGCCCTCGCCGACCTGCGCGCTTCCCTCGAGTGGCACTGCATCGGCCCCCTGCAAAGCAACAAGACGCGGCCCGTGGCCGAGCACTTCGACTGGGTCCACAGCATCGACCGGCTGAAGATCGCCGAGCGACTTTCTGCCCAGCGGCCGGCGCACCTGCCGCCGCTCGATGTATGCCTTCAGGTTAATGTGGACGGCGGCGCGAACAAGTCCGGCGTGCCGCCCGAAGAGGCGCTCGCGCTCGCGCGCGCTGTGGCGGCCTTGCCACATCTGCGGCTGCGCGGGCTCATGGCGATCCCCGAACCGGCGGCCGATTTCGAATCGCAGCGCGCGTTGTGCCTGCGCGCGCATGCGGTGTACCAGTCGATCCGCGAGGCGGGCATCGCGCTCGACACGCTGTCGCTCGGCATGAGCGCCGATCTTGAAGCAGCGATCAGCGCCGGCAGCACGATGGTGCGCGTCGGCACGGCCATTTTCGGCGGCCGCGCATACGGCAAGCCGGCCTGACCGGCCGCGTCAAATTCCCAGCGGCAGGCGCGCGCTGCTCTTCACTTCTTCCATCACCGCATAGGTCCGCGTCTCGCGCACGCCGGGCAACTGCCACAGCACGGTGCCGGCGAACTCGCGGTAGGCGGCCATGTCGGCCATGCGGGTCTTGAGCAGGTAGTCGAAGCCGCCCGCGACCATGTGGCATTCCATGATCTCGTCGCGCACCTGCACGGCCGCCTTGAACTGGTCGAACACGTTGGGGGTGGTGCGGTCGAGCAGCACCTCGACGAAGACGGTGAAGCCGCGGCCCAGCTTGTGCGGATCGAGCCGTGCCTCGTAGCCCTGGATGAAGCCGTCGCGCGTGAGCCGCTGCACCCGCGCCAGCACCGCGGTGGGCGAGAGCGCCACCGCCTCGGCCAACTTGAGGTTGGTGATGCGGCCGTCCTCCTGAAGGATCTTCAGCAGCCGGAGATCGATGCGGTCCAGGTCGAGCATCGGAGGATTATCCGGCTCGAACGTCGATTTCTTGCAGAAGATGCGGCCTATGGGTGCTGGCCATAGGAAATAGAACCAGGGAGTGCCGGCGGCCTACCCTTGCCTACCCAACGCGCCGCATCTGCGGGTCGATGAGCCGCGGCGCCTACCGCTCGCCGGACGGAATCGTTCCCTCCCGCATGGCCTTGATGGCCTCGGCCTCCACGGCTTCGCGCGTGGCGGGCTGGCCGGTGCGCGCCACGGGCCAGGGTGCGCCGCGGCTCACGGCGCTCCATGCGGGCTGGTTGCGCGCCGTCTCCAGTTCGGCGACGACCCGATCGCGCGACGGATCAAGCCTAGCGTGGTCGGGGTGGCGCGTCACGCCGGCCTCGGTCGGCGCGAAGTGGTATTCGCTCGCAGCCGAAGCGGCCAGGGGCGCCAGCGCGGCAGCCGAAGCGGCCACGGCGAGAAGAGGGGAAAGAAGTGTGCGGTGCAGCATGGTGATGGATGTCCCTTGGTTGTTCGCCGTCGCCGACATGGCGCCAGCCATGCCGGGCCTGGGCCGGCATGCCGGTCGAATCTAGGGAGGCTGGCCGTCAGGCGCCGCACGCCGCGATTACTTCGGCGCAATGCGTGGTCCCAACGTCTCTTGCATAACCGTCAGCGCGGCGCGCATAAGCCATGGCGCGACGCGCGGTAGAGGTCTATCGTTGCGCCCACCCGAACAAACCAAGGGATATCCCATGAGCGAAAAACTCTCCTTCGTCAGCCCGACCGCGAACAGCCCGTGGGGCACGTATCTTTCGCAGGTCGACCGCGTCGTGCCGTACCTCGGCCCGCTGGCCCGCTGGGTCGAGACACTCAAGCGCCCCAAGCGCGCGCTGATCGTCGACGTGCCGATCGAGATGGACGACGGCACCATCGCCCACTTCGAGGGCTACCGCGTTCAGCACAACATGAGCCGCGGCCCGGGCAAGGGCGGCGTGCGCTTCCACCCCGACGTCACGCTGGAAGAAGTGATGGCGCTGTCGGCCTGGATGACCATCAAGACCGCAGCCGTCAACCTGCCGTACGGCGGCGCCAAGGGCGGCATCCGCGTCGACCCGAAGAAGCTCTCGCTGCAGGAGCTGGAGAAGGTCACGCGCCGCTACACCAGCGAGATCGGCATCATCATCGGCCCGCACACCGACATTCCCGCGCCCGACGTGAACACCAACGCGCAGATCATGGCGTGGATGATGGACACCTACTCGATGAACGTCGGCGGCACCGCCACCGGCGTGGTCACCGGCAAGCCGCTGCACCTGGGAGGTTCGCTGGGCCGCGTGAAGGCCACCGGCCGCGGCGTGTTCGTCACCGGCCGTGAAGCCGCTCGCCGACTGGGCATGGACCTGCGCGGCGCGCGCATCGCGGTGCAGGGCTTCGGCAACGTGGGCTCGGTCGCGGCGGAACTCTTCGCCGAAGCCGGCGCCAAGATCGTCGCGGTGCAGGACCACACCGGCACCATCGTCAACAGCAACGGCCTCGACCTGGCCAAGCTGGTGCCCATCTCGCGCACCGACGGCGTGGTCGGCTTCAAGGCCGGCGGCGACATCGTGCCGAACGAGGACTTCTGGGAAACGCCCTGCGACATCCTCATTCCGGCCGCGCTCGAAGGCCAACTGACGGCCGAACGCGCACAGAAGACCACCGCCAAGCTGGTGCTCGAAGGCGCCAACGGCCCCACGGTGCCGATCGCCGACGACATCCTCGCCGAGCGCGGCGTGCTGGTGGTGCCCGACGTGATCTGCAACGCCGGCGGCGTGACGGTGAGCTACTTCGAATGGGTGCAGGACTTCTCGTCCTTCTTCTGGGACGAGGACGAGATCAACGTGCGCCTCGACCGCATCATGATGAACGCGCTCAACCACATCTGGGACACGGCGGACAAGCACAAGATCACGCTGCGCACGGCGACGTACGCGGTGGCTTGCGAACGCATCCTGATGGCTCGCCAGGAACGCGGCCTGTATCCGTGATTTCCTGACGCGCGAGGACGCTACGCTCGGGGGATGACCACCATCCCCGCGCAGCAAATCCCCTCTCTCCCAGCGGACAGCCTCGCCCGCCTGCAGGCCCTGATGGCCGGCGGGCAGCGCAGGCTGCTGGGGCTGGTCGGTGCACCCGGCGCGGGCAAGTCCACGCTCGCGGCGGCGCTGCTCCGATCGGTGGGCGCCGACTGTGCCCAGGTCGTCCCCATGGACGGCTTTCACCTTGCCAACGTCGAGCTGCAGCGGCTCGGCCGCGCTGCCCGCAAGGGTGCCCCCGACACCTTCGACAGCGCCGGCTATGTCGCGCTGCTGCAGCGCCTGCGCGAGCAGCGGCCCGACGGCGGCATCGTCTACGCGCCCGAGTTCCGCCGCGAGATCGAGGAGCCGATCGCCGGCGCCATCGCGGTGCTGCCGTCGACGCAGCTGGTCATCACCGAAGGCAACTACCTGCTGCACGACGACGGCCCCTGGGCCGGCGCGGCGGCGATGCTCGACGAGGTCTGGTACGTGGACATCGACGACGCGGTGCGCGAAGAGCGTCTGGTGCGGCGCCACCAGCAGTTCGGCCGCAGCGCCGAGGAAGCGCGCGCCTGGGTGGCGAGCACCGATGCACCCAATGCGCGGCTGATCGCGGCGACGCGGATGCGCGCGCACCACGTGCTGCCCTGGTCCTGAAAATCCTGCGCGGCAGGGAACGCCGGCGCGGCGGCGCGCTCGAAGCCATGCCGGCGAGCCGCCGGTTAGCATTCGCCGCTCCATGCCGTCCACGCACCCCACCTGCTTCTCTCTTGCCCGCGCCCCGGTCCTCGTGCTGGGCCTGCTTTCCGCCTTCGTGCTCGCCGGCTGCGGCAGCGCTTCGCACCGCGTGTCGTACGAGCCCGAGGCCTTCGGCTCGACCACCACCCACACCCGCGACTACGAGGCCACCGAGGCCCAGACCTGCGAGGCCGCGCGCCGCGCGCTGCTGAGCCAGGGCTACATGATCACGGCCGCCAACACCGACCTCGTCACCGGGCGCAAGAGCTTCCAACCTGCGGCCGAGGTGCACGTCGAGGTCGAGTTCCGCGTGGTCTGCGCGCGCGAGAACACGAGGGGCGGCAAGGCCAGCAAAAGCACCGTGGCCTTCGCGACCGCGCTGCAGGACCGCTACGGCATCAAGAAGGTGAACAACTCCGCCAGCCTCGGCGTGGGCGCGATCGGCTCGCTCTCGCTGCCGTTCTCGAGCAGCGACGACGCGATGGTGAAGGTCGCGAGTGAGACGCTGACCGACGAGCGCTTCTACGACCGCTTCTTCGCGCTGCTCGACCGTTTCCTCGACGGCCCGGTGGGAGAGGACGAAGCCGCGGCACCCGCGGAAACGCCGGTCGCTTCACCGCCTGCCGCAGCGCCCACCGTCACGCCTGCCGCGGTGCCCGCCGTCACGTATCCCGTGAGCTCGTCACCCAACCGGGGCTGACGCCGGGACGCCAAAGTACCAAGATGAGTCTTACAATCTGGGCATGGCTTCCCCCATCCCGGATCCGGCGCAATGCGCCTCGCGCCTGCGCACCTCGGTGTCGCTGCTGTCGCGCCAGCTGCGCAGCGGCAGCGCCGCGCCCGACGGCCCGAGCGTGGCCAAGCTCAGCGTGCTCGGCCAGCTGCATCGGTACGGGCCGTGCACGCCCACCGCGCTGGCGGGGCTCGAACGCGTCAAGCTCCAATCGCTGACCCGGCTGCTGGCCGAGCTGGAGGCCGAAGGCTGGATCGGCCGCACACCTCACCCGAGCGACGGGCGCCAATGGCTGCTGTCGCTCACGGCCGAGGGCGTGCGCCGTCTCAAGGCGCTCATGCGCAGGCGCGAGGCGGCGCTGGCCGAGGCGATCGGCGCCACGCTGGATGCCGGCCAGCGCGCCTTGCTGCTGCAGGCCTGCGGGCTCATCGACGGCATCGCCGCCGCGCTGGACACCGATCCACCGGCTGGCAGGTCATGATCGGCGCCCCGGCTCTCCAGCGCCTGACGGATCCCTGGCGCCACGGCCGCTGGCGTCCCGGCGTGCAACTGGCAGCGGCAGTGGCCATCGCCTGGGGCGTGGCGGTCGTCCTGCATCTGCCCGAAAGCTTCTGGGCGGTGATGAGCGTGCTGATCGTCATGCGCCCGAGCGCCGGGTCCACGCTCGATGCCGGATGGAACCGGGTGCGCGGCACGGCAGCCGGCGCGCTGTGCGGCCTGATCGGCGTCTGGATGCAGCACCACGGCACACCGGCGCTCGCGAGCACGCTGGCCGTCGTCATGCTGCTGTCCTTTGCCAGCGCGGCCGCGCCGGGCCTGCGCAGTGCGCCGGTGGCTGCGTTGATCATCCTTTCGGCCGGCGGCATCCCCGGCCATTCGGCGTTGCAGGTGGCGCTGCTGCGCATGGCGCAGATCGGCATCGGGGTGGGGGTGGCGTTGGCGGTCTCCACGGTCGTGTCCGAATACCACGCGGGTGCGCGTTTCGACGAGAGCTGCGCCGCGCTGCTGCACGGCATCGCGAAGCGCATGGCGGCCGCGCGGCAGCCCGCCGATGCCGAGGCCGAGCGCATCCACGCAGGCACGCGCGCCGCGCTGGGCCGGCTGGCCGTGCTGGCCGGCGGCGCGGACCTGGAGGCGCGGTGGTGGCGCCGCGGTGGCGCCACCGCGCGAGGCGCCTATCGCGACAAGGTCCGGCTGGCGGCGCGCATCTTCCAGGACGCCGTGGTGCTCGACCGCGTGTTCCGGCAAGCGCAGGACACGGAGACCGACGCCACGTGGCGAGAAGCCGCACAGGCTGCCGGCACCGCCATCGCCGGCATGGCCGATGCGCTCGCGGGAAGGAGCACGCCGCCCGATCTGGGCGGGCTCGACCGCTGCGCGCAGGCGTCGCGCGGCGTGCCGTCGAATGCGCTCCTGGCCGCACCGCTGAGCCTGCTTTTCGACGACTTGCGCCGCCTGCAGCAGGTGCTCGGTGCCCGCTCGCCGTCATCCGCCTGACGGACCCAAGCCCTAGAATCTTCCGAAAATCAATCGTTTCGGAGAGGGACGGGCATGGAAGACCAGTCGCAGGACACGCGCTACGCGCCTCCGCAAGCCCATGTGGAAGACGTGGTGCAGCCGGGCGGGGCGCAGTCGGGGGAACTCGCATCGCGCGGCACGCGCTTCCTCGCCGCGATGCTGGACGCCGGCATCTCCATCGCCGTGATCTGGCTTCTAGCGAAATTCACGCCCATCAACCTCTGGGAAGACGACGGCCTCGGGCTCTGGGAGCCCCGCATCTCCAGCGCGGCCTCCGGCGTCGTTCTCTATCTCGTGCTGCATGGCTATCTGCTGGCCACCCGCGGCCAGACCATCGGCAAGGCGCTCTTCAAGATCCGCATCGCACGGCCCGACGGATCGCAGGCGCAGATCGGGCGCATCCTCGCCCTGCGCGACGGCCCGATGTTCTTCCTGACCATCTGGCCGCTGCTCGGGCCGATCTACCTGCTGGTGGATTGCCTCTTCATCTTCCGCGCGTCGCGCCGCTGCCTGCACGACCAGATCGCCGACACCGTCGTGCTGCAGGCCTGAGCCGGGCGCCACGCCAGTGCGCCTCGACACGCTCTACACCGCCGAGACCCCGGAAGGCATTGCGCTCTCGCTGCGCCCGGCCGGCCTCGTCGCGCGCGGGCTGGCGTACCTCATCGACTTCGCGATCCGGCTCGGCATCTTCTTCGCGATCTCGATCACCGCCGGCATGCTGGGCAAGATGGGTGTCGGCATCCTGCTGATCAGCTACTTCTGCCTCGAGTGGCTCTACCCGGTGGTTTTCGAGCTCACGCGCGCCGCGGCCACGCCCGGCAAGCGCGTGATGGGGCTGCGCGTGGTGATGGACTCGGGCCTGCCGGTGACGCCCGCCGCCGCGCTGACCCGCAACCTGCTGCGCGCGGCCGACTTCGTGCCGTCCTTCTATGGCGCGGGCATCGTGTCGATGCTGTGGCGGCGCGACAGCAAGCGGCTGGGCGACCTCGCCGCGGGCACGCTGGTGGTGTTCAGCGACCAGGTGAGCCTGCATGGCAGCGTGCCCGCGGCCGAACCGCAGGCGCCCGCGCGGCCGTTGACGGCGCGCGAGCAGGTGGCCATCGTGTCGTGGGCCGGGCGCGCGACGCGCCTGACCCCGGAGCGTTTCGACGAACTCGCACGCGTCGCCGAACCGGTGCTGGGCCCCGACACCTCCGGCGCTTCCGCGTCGCAGCGCCTGCTCGGTGTGGCGCAATGGGTGCTGGGCCGCCGCGCCGGCGCCGATGCGCGAGGAGCAGCAGAAGGAAGAGGGCCATGACGCCGATCGATTTCGAAGCCGCCTATGCGCCGCTGTGGGCCGAACTCGAAGCCGTCGTCCGCGTCGCGGAGACCCGACGCAAATTCGACGGCGCGCGGCTCGCCACGCTGTACCGCCGCGTGTGCGAGCACCTGGCGCTGGCGCAGGCGCGCGCCTACCCGATCCACCTCACGCAGCGGCTCGAGGGCTTGACGCAGAGCGCGCACCGGCTGATCTACCGGCAGCACGACTACGGCCTGGCACGCTTCGCCCGGCTGGCGCTGGTCGACTTTCCCGAGGCGGTGCGGGCGCATCGCGGCTACCTGCTGGTGTCGGCACTGATGTTCGTGCTGCCCCTGCTGGCCGCCGGATGGGCGGCCTACCGCGACCCGGGCTTCATCCTGCACCTGCTCGACGCCAGCGCCGTGCGGCAGTTCGATTCCATGTACGGCGATGGCGCCGAGTCGCTGGGCCGCACGCGCAATGCAAGCGACGACTGGCAGATGTTCGGCTTCTACGTGATGCACAACATCGGCATCGGCTTTCGCTGCTTCGCGGCCGGCATCTTCGCCGGCGTGGGCAGCGCCGCGGTGGTGGTGTTCAACGGCGTCCAGATCGGAGCGGTCGGCGGCCACCTGATCGCCTCGGGGCATGCCGGGAACTTCTGCTCCTTCGTGGTCACGCACTCGGCCTTCGAGCTCACGGCGATCGTGCTGGCCGGCGCGGCCGGCCTGCGGCTCGGCTATTCGTGGGTCGCGCCCGGAAGGCACACGCGGCTCGAGGCCCTGCGGCTGGCCGCGCACCACGCCGTGGTGATCGTCTACGGCGTCATCGGGCTGCTGCTGATCGCTGCCGCGGTCGAGGCTTTCTGGTCGTCGGCGCGCTGGATCGCGCCGGCCGTGAAGTACGGCGTGGGCGGCGCCTGCTGGGCGCTGGTGCTGGCGTACCTGGGCTGGCAGGGCCGGCCGCGCGCCGCTGCTGCAGCAGCTGTCGCAAAGGCCGATGAACATGCAGGTTGACGGCCTCGCCATTGCGCTGCGGCCGCGCCCCATGGCCGAGGCCGCCGACCTGGGCGTCCAGCTGGTGCGCAACCATGCGCGCTCGGTGTGGCGCACCTTCCTGCCGGTGTATGTGGTGACCGTGCTGCTGGCCTTGTGCACGTTCGAGATCGCCGGCTGGCTGCCCAGCCTGCTGATCTTCTGGCTCAAGCCCTGGTTCGACCGCAGCCTGCTGTTCGTTCATTCGCGCGCCGTGTTCGGGCAGGAGACGCGCTGGGCCGACCTGTGGCACAACCGCCGCGCCGTGTGGGGCGGGCAGCTGCTGCGCACGCTGGTGTGGCGGCGCTTCTCGCCCTGGCGCTCGTTCACCCAGGCGATCGAGCAGCTCGAAGGCCAGCGCGGCAGCGCCCGGCGCAAGCGGCGCACGCAGCTGCTGCGCGGGCGGCGCGGCGCGGCCACGGGAATGCAGCTGGTGTTCGCGAACGTGGAAATGTCGCTCGACATCTGCCTGCTGTCGCTGCTGTTCTGGTTTGCGCCGGAAGGCAGCGTGAGGGACCTGTTCGGCTGGCTCACGCAGTCGGACAGTTCGCTGCAGAGCCTGCTGACCGCGGGGGCCTATGCGTTGGTCGTCGGCGTGCTGGAACCGTTCTACGTGGCGGCGGGTTTCGCGATGTACCTCAACCGCCGGGTGGAGCTCGAGGCCTGGGACATCGAGCAGGAGTTCCGCCGTGGGTTCCGGTGACTCCCGGAGCCGGCTCCCCGGCGTTGCACCGTGGATGCGCGCGGCGCTGCTGGCTACGTGGTGCGTGCTCGGCGCGGTCGTGCCGATGGCGGCCGCCGCAGCCGAGGCGCCAACGCGCGAGCAGGTGAAGGCCGCGGTCGACAAGGTGCGCGCCGACCCGAACATGCCCGGCACCAAAACCGAGAAGAAGCTCCGCTTCAAGGAACGGGATGACGAGGAAGACGAAGCCGAGAAGAAGACCGGCAGCCTCGACTGGCTGCGTGATTTCGTGAAGGCGGTGGCCGAAGGAGCGCGCTGGCTCGTCTGGGGGCTGGGCGCGCTGGCGCTGGCCTGGCTGGCGATTCGCCTGCACCGCTGGATGCAGGTGCGTGCCGGCGGCGCGCGGCCCGGCAAGGCGCCGCTGCCCAGCCATGTCGGCAGCCTCGACATCCGGCCCGAAAGCCTGCCCGACGACATCGGCAATGCCGCGGCCGCGCTCTGGCAGCGTGGCCAGCACAGGCCCGCGCTGTCGCTGCTGTACCGCGGTGCGCTGTCGCGCCTCGTGCACGCGCACGGAGTGCCGGTGCGTGCCGCGAGCACCGAGGGCGAATGCGTGCAGCTCTCCGCGACCCGGCTGGCGGCGGACTCGCAGGCTTTCTTCGTGCGGCTGGTCGGGGCCTGGCAACTCGGGGCGTACGGCGGACGGCTGCCTTCCACCGCGCAGGTGCTGGCGGTCTGCGGCGAGTTCGACCTGCACCTGCCCGCGGCCGCGCCGGCCGGCAGTCCGAAAGGCGTGGCCGCATGAGCGCCTGGCTGGTCCGCATCGGCTCGGTGCTCGTGCTGGCGCTGATCGGCTTCTGGCTGGTCTGGGCCACCGAATGGGCCGACACCGAGGTGCCGACACCCGCGAGCGGCGAGGCCAAGACGAATTCCTTCTATGCGGCGCAGGCGATGCTGCGAGAACTCGGCATGCAGGTGGTCAAGCGCGACGACCTGGACGCCATGCCTCCCGCGCAGGCACGGCTGGTGCTCGCCTCCGGTCACTGGGACATGTTCCCCGAGCGCGAGCGGCGCCTGCGCGAGTGGGTGGAGCAGGGCGGGCACCTGGTGATGCCCAGCCATCTCGTCGACAGCGACCTGCTGGAAAGCTGGATTCCGCTGGTCAAGGAAAAGCCGGCGGCGGCGGACGAGAAGAAAGAGAAAGAGCCACCCGTACCGAGGAGGAGACTGCCCAGGTCGCAATTCGCCGAACCCGCCAGGGACGCGGATTGCCGCGCGGTGACCGAGCCCGAGACCGTGCCCGCGAGCTTCGTCGGCGGCCGCGGCTTCCGGATCTGCACCTGGGCGTCCGCGGCGCGCTACCGGCCCGCCGACAAGCAGCCGCCGCCGCTGTGGGCGGTGGTGGGCAAGCGCGGCACCGAGGCGATCCGCGTTCAGGTCGGACGCGGCACCGTCACCGTGATGCCCCTGGGCCTGTGGCACAACGAGGGCCTGACACGCGCCGACAACGCGCTGTTCATGGCCGCCGCGGTGCAGGCGCGCAGCGGCGCCGAAGTCTGGTTCGTCGCCGAGGAAACGCGCGAACCCTTCCTGCGCTGGCTCTGGCACAAGGGTTGGGCGGCACTGATCGTGGGCCTGCTCGCGCTGGCCGCCGCGCTCTGGCGCGCGGCTGTGCGCTTCGGGCCGCTGATGCCCTCGGCCGGCACGCACCGGCGCTCCATGGCCGAACAGGTGCGCGGCACGGCCGGCTTCCTGCACATGCATGGCGCGGACGCGCTGCATGCGGCGCAGCTGCGCGCGCTGCACGAGTCTGCCGGCCGCCAGCTGCGCGGCTACGCGCGCCGCGATGCGTCGGCACGCGCCGCGGCCGTCGCCCAGGCCACCGGCCTGGAGCCCGCGATGCTCGTGCGGGCGATGGCCGCGCGGGCGTGCCATGTCGGCGCCATGTCGGTCGACCTGGAGGTGCTGGAAACCGCGCGCCGCCGGCTCGATGCCCGCGGGCCGTTCGTGCCTTCATCCGATTCTTCCTCTTCTTCCTCCACATCCTGAACCGAGAGACGTCCATGCAAGCCATCCAACCCGAAGAACTCACGCGCGCGGCCCAGTGGCTGCAGACGCTGCGCGCCGAGGTCGGCCAGGCCGTGGTCGGCCAGATCGAGGCGGTCGACCAGACGCTGGTGGCGCTGGTCGCCTCGGGCCACGTGCTGATCGAAGGCGTGCCGGGGCTCGGCAAGACCCTGCTCGCGCGGGCGCTCGCGCAGGCGATGACGCTGCGCTATGCGCGCGTGCAGTTCACCCCCGACCTGATGCCTTCAGACATCACGGGCCACGCGGTGCTCGACCTCGCCACGCGCGGAGAAAGCAGCCTCGGCACGCTGCGCGTGCACCAGGGGCCGGTGTTCACCAACCTCCTGCTGGCCGACGAAATCAACCGCGCGCCGGCCAAGACCCAGAGCGCGCTGCTCGAAGTCATGCAGGAGTACCAGGTCACGCTCGAAGGCACGGCCATGCCGCTGCCGAAGCCCTTCATGGTGATGGCCACGCAGAACCCGATCGACACCGAGGGCACCTACCCGCTGCCCGAGGCGCAGCTCGACCGTTTCCTGCTGAAGATCGACATCGGATTTCCGAGCCACAGCGAAGAGAACGCCATCGTGCAGCTGACCACGCGGCACCGCGCCGGCAACCAGTTTCCGCTCGAGGCCGTGCGCCCTTGCCTCGACGAGGCGCAGGTGCTCGAGCTGCAGCGGCTGGCCTGCCTGGTGCAGGCCGACGAGCGTGTGATCGACTACGCGGTGCGCATCGCGCGCGCCACGCGCGACTGGCCGGGCCTTTCTTCCGGCGCCGGGCCGCGCGGCGCCATGGCCCTGGTGCGCGCCGCCCGCGCCGCCGCGCTGATGGCCGGGCGCGACTTCATCACCCCCGACGACGTGGCGCGCCAGGCGCTGCCCGCACTGCGGCACCGCGTGATGATCTCGCCCGACGCGCAACTCGAAGGCCTGGGCGTCGACACCCTGCTGCGTGCCGCGCGCGACAGCGTGGAAGCCCCGAGGTTATGACGCTCGCCCCCAGGCTTCGCGCACTTCGTGTCGCTTCGCCAACCCCCTGCCGGGGGCAACACCTGCGGCCCGGCAAAGCCGGCTCCGCGGTGTTTCCCGAAGGGGCGGTGCTCCGTTGATGCGCCTGCTGCCAATCCCCGCGCGCGCGGCCGTGCTGGCGCTGGCCGGCCTCGCCGCGGCCGCCTCCGTGGCGCTGCTGCTGGGCGCGCCGGTGGGGTACGTCGCCGTCGTGGCGGGCGTGCTGCTGGCGGCGGGGCTCGTGCTTGCGGGCGTCGACCTCTGGCACAGCCTGCGCCTTTGGCGCGCCGCGCCGCTGCGCATCGAGCGCAAGCTGCCCGGTGCGTTCTCGCTCGGCGTGCCCACGGTGCTCACGCTCACGCTGGTGAACGAAGGCGCGCGGGCCTGGCAGGTGTCGGTGTTCGACGAGCTCGACACGCACTTCGCCTTCGAGGGCCTGCCCCAGACGGTCACCGTGCCGGCGCTCTCGCACGTCGCACTGCGCTACACCGCCACCGCGACGCAGCGCGGCGTTGCGCAGTTCGGCGCCACCCAGCTGCGCTGGCGCACGCGCTTCGGCTGCTTCGACATGCGCCAGACGCTGGGCGAGCCGCGCCGGCTGCGCGTGTACCCCAACTTCGCCGCACTGGCGCGCTACGCCTGGCTGTCGGGCGACCGGCGGCTGGCGCAGATCGGCATCAAGACCTACGCGCAGCGCGGGCTCGGCACCGACTTCCGCCAGCTCGCCGACTACAAGACCGGCGACTCGCTGCGCCACATCGACTGGAAGGCCACGCAGCGCCAGCGCCGCCCGATCGTGCGCGAGTTCCAGGACGACCGCGACCAGTGCGTGCTGTTCCTGCTCGACTGCGGCCGCCGCATGCGTGCCGACGAGGGCGCGCTGGCGCAGCAGGCCGGCAGCCATTTCGACGAGGCGCTCAATGCGCTGATGCTGCTGAGCTACGTGGCGCTGAAGGAGGGCGACGAGGTCGGCGCCATGACCTTCGGCTGCCCCGCCGAGGAGCGGCGCGACTTCGCCCCGCGCAAGGGCACCGCCACACTCAACGCGCTGATGAACCGGCTGCACGACATCCAGCCCGGCGCTACCCATTCGGACTACCTGCTGGCCGCGCAGGAACTGCTGCGCGTGCAGAGACGGCGCGCGCTGGTCATCGTGCTGACCAATTTCCGCGACGAAGATTCCGCCGAGCTGCGCCCCGCAATCAAGCTGCTGCGCCGCAAGCACCTCGTGCTGGTCGCGAGCCTGCGCGAGCGGGTGCTCGGGCGCATCGCCAATCAGCCGCTGGTGCATGCGCGCGACGCGGTCGACGTGGCTGCGGCGCACCTCTTCGAGCAGTCCAGGCGCGACGCCTTCGCGCGCGTGGTCGGCAATGACCCGCTGTCGGTCGACGTGGAGCCGGCCGACCTTGCGGTGGCGTTGGTGAATCGCTATCACGCAGTCAAAAGGGCTGGCCTTTTGTAGGCACCCTTTTCACAATGTTCGTTCAACAACAGAGGAGAAGTGCATGACAGAGATGGTGAATCCCTATGCCGCGCCGAGGGCGGAAGTGGCCGATGTGTATGACGGCGAAGCCCGCGAGCAGCCCGTGAAGCTGTTTTCCTCCAAGGGGCGGATCGGGCGGCTGCGCTATCTGTCTTACAGCCTCGTGGGCTACTTGCTGATCGCGATCGTGGTCGGCGTGATCGTTGCGATCTTCGCAAGCTCGTTGGGTTCGACCCTCGCGTCGCTGTTGCCGCTGCTGATCGTCGTTCCCTATTTCTTGTTCTTCACGTTGCTCTCGATCCAGCGCAGCCATGACATGGGATGGACCGGGTGGACCGTGCTGCTGTGCCTCATTCCGCTCGTGAGCCTGATCTGGGTGTTCAACCCCGGGACAAAGGGCGTCAATCGCTTCGGCGCGCCGCCGCCGCCGAACGGCGTCGGCGTCATCATCGGCGCCTTGCTTCTTCCCGTCATCGCGGCGATCGGCATCCTCGCGGCCATCGCGATTCCGGCCTACCAGCAGTACACGGTTAAGGCCAAGGCCGCGCAGGCGGCACAGGCGGTCAAGCCCTAACGCACCAGCGTCGACTTGCCGAACAGGCTCTCGATGAGTTCGACCGCCACCTCGGCCGTCTGGTTGCGCACGTCGAGCGCGGGGTTCAGCTCCACCACGTCGAGCGAGCCCAGCCGTCCGGTGTCGGCGATCATTTCCATGCACAGCTGCATCTCGCGGTAGGTCGGCCCGCCGCGCACGCCGGTGCCCACGCCGGGCGCGTCGGCCGGATCGAGGCAGTCGAGGTCGAAGCTCACGTGCAGGTGCGTGTCGTCGTCCACGTCCTGCAGCGCCTCGGTCATGGTCGTGCGCATGCCGTGCTCGTCGATGTGGCGCATGTCGAACACGCTCAGGCCCAGCGTGCGGATGGCCTCCTTCTCGTCGCTGTCGACGCTGCGAATGCCGATGAAGCGGATGGCGTCGTGGTGCAGCGCTGCGCGCTCGCCGCTCCAGCCCGTGAGCACCGAAGGCCCGTGGCCCAGCAGGCACGACACCGGCATGCCGTGCAGGTTGCCGCTCGGGCTCGTGGTCTCGGTGTTGACGTCGGAGTGCGCGTCGAGCCACAGCACGCGCAGCTTCTTGCCGCGCTTGCGCGCATGCCACGCCACCGCGCTGATGGAGCCGATGGCCAGGCAGTGGTCGCCGCCCATCATCAGCGGCACATGGCTGGCGCCCAGCGCGGTGTCGATGGCCGCGTACACCGAGCGGTTCCAGGCGATCACCTCGTCGAGATGGCGCAGCCCGTTGGCCGGCGGCGCCCACGGCGTGGCCGGGCCGGCGAGGTTGCCGCGGTCGACGACGACGTAGCCCTGCCGCGCCAGCGCTTCCGGCAGGCCCGCCACGCGCAGCGCATCGGGGCCCATGCCGGCACCGCGCACGCTGGCGCCGACGTCGGTCGGCGCGCCGATCAGTTCGAGGGTGACGTTGGCGTAGCTCATTTCAACTCCTCAGGTGGTGCCACAGGTACGCATAGCCCAGCGCGTCCATGAAGGCGGACTCCTTGTTGTCCGCGGCCGCGCTATGGCCGCCTTCCATGTTCTCGTAGAAGCTGCTGGCGTACCCCAGTGCGGACAGCTTCGCGTGCATCTTGCGCGCATGCACCGGGCCCACGCGGTCGTCGCGCGTGGAGGTGGTAAACAGCGCGGGCGGATAGGCCTGGCCCGGCTTCGCGTTCTCGTAGGGCGAGAAGGTCTTGATCCATTCCCATTCCTCGGGCTGGTCGGGGTCGCCGTATTCCGCGATCCACGAGGCGCCCGCCGACAGGTGCGTGTAGCGCCGCATGTCGAGCAGCGCCACCTCGCTCACGATGGCGCCGTAGAGCTGCGGGTACAGCGTGAGCATGTTGCCCATCAGCAGGCCGCCGTTGCTGCCGCCCATCGCGCCCAGGTGCGCGGGCGAGGTGATCCCGCGCGCGAACAGGTCCTGCGACACGGCAGCGAAGTCTTCGCAGGTGCGCAGCCGGTTTTCCTGCAGCGCGGCCTGGTGCCAGCGCGGGCCGTACTCGCCGCCGCCGCGGATGTTGGCGATGACGTACACGCCGCCCTTGTCGAGCCACGCGCGGCCGATGCTGCCGCTGTAGCTGGGCTGCAATGAAATCTCGAAGCCGCCGTAGGCGTACTGCAGCGTGGGGTTGCGGCCGTTGGCCTGCAGGTCTTTCGCGGCGATCTCGAAGTAGGGCACGCGCGTGCCGTCCTTCGAGGTCGCGAAATGCTGGCTCACGCGATGGCGCGAGGCGTCGAAGAAAGCGGGGCTGTCCTTCAGCACCTGAGGCTCGCCCTGGCCAACGGTGCCGATGTAGAGCGTGGTCGGTTGCAGGAAGCCGCTCACGGTGAGGAAGTAGTCGTCGTTCTCGTCCTCGTCGATGCCGCCCGCCGCGATGGTCGAGAGCGCGGGCGCGCCGCCGAGGCTCTCGCGCTTCCAGGCGCCGGTGCCGTTCGATGGGGGCGTGAGCACCTCGAGGCGGTTCACCACGTCGTGCATCACGTTGACGATCAGGTGATGGCGCGTCCACGAGTGGCTGTCGAGCGCGGTGGTGTCGTCGGGCTCGAACAGCACCGTGAGCTCGCGGCGGCCGGCCATGTAGTCGTCGAACTTCGCAGCCAGCAGCGAGCCCGACTTGTAGGTGGTGCCGCCCACAGTCCAGTCGGTGCGCGGCTCGATCAGCATCCATTCGCGCGTGATCTCGGCCAGCGAGTCGTCGGGCACGTCGATCTTGGCGAGGGTGCCGTCGGCGCCGCGCAGCCAGGTTTCGCTCTCGTAGAAGTCGATCTGGCGCGAGACGAAGTCGCGCTCGAAGCCGGGCGTGTTGTCGCGGTAGGCGCTGATGGACATGTCCTCGTGCAGGCCTTCGTACACCGTGGCCGCGCTCGCGAGCGGCGTGCCGCGCCGCCACTCCTTCACGATGCGCGGATAGCTGGAGCTGGTCATCGAGCCGGGGCCGAAGTCGGTGGCCACGTAGAGCTGGTCGATGCCTTTCCAGCCCACGTGGTTCTTGGCCTCGGGCAGCGAGAAGCCGCCTTCGACGAACTGCTTCGATTCGAGGTCGAACTCGCGCACCACGTCGGCATCGGCGCCGCCGCGCGACAGCGAGACCAGGCAGCGCTTGTAGTCGGGCTCCAGGCAGTCGGCGCCGTGCCAGACCCAGTTCTCCTTGTCGGCCGCGGCCAGCGCGTCGAGGTCGAGCACGCTCTCCCACGCAGGCTGCGGCTTGCGGTACTCGTCCAGCGTGGTGCGGCGCCACAGGCCCTTGGGGTGCTCCTTGTCGCGCCAGAAGTTGTAGAAGAAGGGACCGATCTTGCGCACCATCGGAATGCGGTCGTCCGAGTCAAGCACCTCGAGGATGCCCTGCTGGAGCGCCTCGAACGCGGGCGACTGCGCATAGGCCTGCACGGTGAGCGCGTTCTGCTCGCGGGCCCAGGCGAGCTGCTTCTCGCCGTCGATGTCTTCGAGCCAGAGCTGCTCGTCTTGCGGATGCTGCGGGGGGAGGCTGGATGTCATGGCCTCAGTGTACGGAGCCCGTGTGAAAGAGGGCCTTGAGCAGTTGCCGCATGCCCGCCGGACGTCCGACACTTTTTCGCTACTCCGGGCAAACCCCTGTCGCGCCGGTGCCTTCCCCCCGGTGGAAACACTGAAGAAGCCGGGGCCCACGAATGCAATGCCCGCGCTATCCTGCCGGATGGCGCATGCCCCACCAAGGAGAGACAACACATGAAACACCTGAGCGGTCTTGATGCCACCTTCCTGCACATGGAAACGCCGGAAATGCCGATGCACGTGGGCTCCCTGAACGTGCTCGACCTGCCCAAGGGCTACAAAGGCGACTTCTACGAAGACGCCAAGAGCTTCATGGCCAGCCGCATCCACCTGGCCGACGTGTTCACGCGCAAGCTCGCGCTGATGCCCTTCGACATGAGCAACCCGGTGTGGGTCGAGGACGACGACATCGACCTCGACTACCACGTGCGCCACATCACGCTGCCCAAGCCCGGCACCAACCGCCAGCTGCAGCAGTACGTGGCGCGGCTGCATTCCTCGCTCATCGACCGCAGCCGGCCGATGTGGGAGTTCTACATCATCGACGGCCTCAAGAGCGGGCAGGTGGCGCTCTACACCAAGGTGCACCATGCAGGCATCGACGGGCAGGCCGGCGTGGAAGTGGGCAAGGCCATCTTCGACCTCGAGGCCACCGGCCGCGTGGTGAAGCCGCCGCGTTCGCGCCCGCGCGGCAGCGGCTACCAGCTGGGCATGGCGGAGCTTGCGACCGCGGCGCTGCGCAACACCGCGCAGCAGTACGTGAAGCTCTTCAAGATGGCGCCGGCCATCGCTCGCGCCATCGGCGGGCTGGCCAAGCCCGACGAGAAGGCGGCCGAGAAGGACACGGCCGCCGCGCCGAAGAAGTTCAACCTCTTCGCGCCGCGCACCTCGCTCAACGTGTCGATCACCAACCAGCGCACCTTCGCCGGGCGCACCATCTCGCTGGCCGAGACCAAGTACATCGCCAAGCACTTCGGCGTGTCGCTCAACGACGTGGTCATGGCTACCGTGTCCGGCGCGCTGCGCCACTATCTGGCCGACAACAACGAACTGCCGGCCAAGCCGCTGGTGGCCGGCGTGCCGGTCAGCCTGCGCGAGGCCGGCGACCAGACGGCCAACAACCAGGCCAGCATGATCCTGGTGAGCCTGGCCACCGACATCACCGACCCGGTGCAGCGGCTGAAGGCGATCAACGCATCGTCGACCTCGTCGAAGTCGACCATGAACCGCTTCAAGGCGGTGATCCTCGACGATTTCCCGACCTTCGCCGCGCCCTGGCTGATGTCGGGCATCGCCTCGATGGTGGGGCGCTCCGGCATCGTCAACCTGCTGCCGCCTGCGGCCAACGTGGCCATCTCGAACGTGGCCGGCGCGCCGTTCCCGATGTACTTCGCGGGCGCGCTGGTCACCTGCTACTACCCGGTGTCGATCGCCAGCCACGGCACGGCGCTCAACGTGACGGTGCAGAGCTACAACGGCCGCATGGACTACGGCCTGATCGCCTGCCGCCGCGCCGTGCCCGACATCACCGAGATCGGCGACTACATGCTGGCCGAGCACAAGCTGCTGATGGAGCTGACGCAGAAGCACCCGGCGGCCGCGGGGGCGGCGCCCGCGCCGGTACCGGCGAAGATGGCTGAAGACCCGTCGGACGAGGCCGAGCCCGCGCCCGCGCCCGTTGCCGCGAAGAAGAAGCCTGCCGCGCGCAAGAAGGCGCCGGTCAAGGCCGTGGCGAGGAAGGCTCCCGTGAAGGCTGCCGTGAAGAAGGCGCCCATCAAGGTCGCGCCCAAGCCACCGGCCCGCAAGGCCGCTCCGGCCAAACGTTCCGGCACCCCCCGGGCCGCTGCGGCATGATCGGCGCACGGGCCCCGGCGGCCTGCTGAAAATTGGGGCAGTTGGACTAGTTTTCCGACCGTTCTAGTTTTTCAGGCCTAGGCCCCGCGGAAGAAGATAGGCCCATCGCGACAGACACACCCGTTTCCTTCGCGAGCCCATCAACTTCAAGGAAATCACTCTCATGTCCACGCAAACCACCATCGCTTCCGCAGCCGTTCACGTCGTCGGCCAGTACAACGACGCCGGCAAGACCCTGGTCGGCGCCTACCGCACCGGCGTGCATCGCCTCCTGGGCGGCGCCGCTTCGCGCTACAGCGAGTTCCTCGGCAGCCGCCAGATTCCGCTGGTGAGCGAGCAGGTCAAGGCCAACCTGATCGGCGCGCAGGAAAAGATCAATGGTTTCCTGGCCAACCGCCTGGACATCGACACCAGCCGCATCGTGTCCGTGATGGACCGCGTTGCAGCCGGCACCACCAGCGGCATCGAAGCCGTTGCTGGCCGCGTGGCCCGCGTCGAATCGCCGGTCGCCACCTCGGTGATCAACGCACTGGGCGCGCTGAACCAGCCGATCGCCGCCGTCTCGGTGCAGATCGCCGACAAGATCGCCGCCGGCACGAAGCAGATCGAAGCCCGCGTGAGCGGCGCCGAAGAAGCCAGGCCGGTTCGCACGGTGAAGGCCAAGGCCGCCGCCGCCAAGAAGCCGGTTCGCCGCGCTGCTGCCCGCAAGGCGGCCTGACCCCGGGGCGCGTGAAAGCGCCCTTTTTACTTTTTTACGGCATCTGGAGCACTGCATGGCGACCCGTCCTGACGAAACTGCAAAGTTGAAGAAGAGGGCGGCGCCTGCGAAGAAGATGCCGGCTGCCAGGAAGGCGCCCGCGGCAACCAGGAAGCCCGCGGAGCCCGGCAAGGCTGAAGTCTTGCTGCGCGCCGGCCTGAAGGCGCTGGACAACGTGCGCAACGACGTCGCCAAGCGCCAGGCCAACGTGATCGAAGGCCTGCTCGGCATCGGGCAGGGCAAGGTCCCCGGGCTCGACAGCTTCGGCATCCGCAAGTTCGAGGACGTGTTCGACCAGCGCGTCGCCACCGCCATGCAGCGCCTGGGCATGCCCGGCGCAGAAGAAGTGCAGGCCCTGCGCGACGAGGTCGCGCAACTGCGCGCACGCGTCGCGCAACTCGAAGGCACCGGCGCCGCCGCCCCCCGTGGCCGCGCCAAACGCTGAGCGACAACCCGACAAGCCGGTTGTGGCCAGTTCCAACACCACACGCGACCGCATCCTGCAGGCCAGCCTCGCGCTGTTCAACGCGCAAGGCCTCGCGGCCGTGTCGACCCACAAGATCGCGGCCGAGCTCGGCATCAGCCCGGGCAACCTGCACTACCACTTCAAGGCCAAGCAGCTGATCGTCGAATGGCTGTTCCGGCGCTTCGAGCAGCGGCTCGAGGCCCTGAACGGTTCGTCGGCATCGATCGCAGCCATCGACGACCTCTGGCTCGCGCTGCACCTGCGCTTCGAGGCCATCGACGAATACCGCTTCATCTACCGCGACATGGCCTTCCTGGCCAGCGAGTACCCCGCGCTGGGCCAGCGCGCGCAGGCCATGACAGCGCAGAACCTGCTGGCCGCGCAAACGCTGTGCGAAGGCCTGGTGGCCTCGGGCGTGATCGAGACCAGTGCCGAGCAGGCCCGCATCCTGGCGCTGCAGATGGTCTTCACCACCACCTGCTGGCTGTCGTTCGAGCGGCTCGTGCCGGGGCGCGACGCGCTGGCGCAGGCCGACCCCGGTTTAGCGGCTTTCTACACGCTCACGCTGGTTTCTCCGTATGTTTCCAACGAATCGAGGGCTTACCTTGATTACCTGAGGCGCAAATACCTCGGTTAAATGTCGCTGTCGTCCGACGGGGCATTCGTTCTACCGGCCTCATGTTCGTCTTGAAGCAGATAAAAACCACAAAGGAGCCATCCATCATCATGACCACTGCCACCTACGCCAAGGAACCTGTCGCGCCGCCGTCGCGCCTGCTGCTGCTGGCCGAAGCCCGCGCGCTCTGGGAAACCGGCGCAGGCATCGCCATGTGGCCGCTGCTGCAGCTCACGCCGCGCGGCGATGGCCACCCGGTGCTCGTGCTGCCGGGCCTGGTGGCGGGCGACGGTTCCACGCTGCTGCTGCGCCGCTATCTGTGCAGCCGCGGCTATGACGCGCACGGCTGGGGCCAGGGGCGCAACTTCGGTCCGCGCGAAGGCGTGGAAGACGCCATGGTCGAGCTGCTGAAGACCTTGCACGACAACAGCGGCCAGAAGGTCAGCGTGATCGGCTGGAGTCTGGGCGGCGTGTATGCGCGGCTGCTGGCGTCTTCCTATGCGCCCATGATCCGCAACGTCATCACGCTGGGCAGCCCCTTCTCAGGCAGCCCGCGCGCCACCAACGCATGGCGCGTGTACGAAGGCGTGAGCGGCCAGAGTTCGCACGACCCGCGCCGCATGAAGTTCGTGCAGCCCACGCCGCCGGTGCCGACCACCTCGATCTTCAGTCGCACCGACGGTGTCGTTGCCTGGCGCTGCAGCATCGAGAAGACCGGGCCGCAGTCCGAGAACATCGAAGTCGTCGCCAGCCACCTGGGACTGGGCGCGCACCCTGCGGTGCTCTATGCGGTAGCCGACCGGCTGGCGCAGCCCGAGGGCGAGTGGAAGCCCTTCAATCGCGGGCTGCTGGGGCCGCTGGTCTATCCGGATCCCGATCGCGATATCTGAGCCCCAGCGGGCTTCTCAGCTTCCGGCCCACACGTCCAGCACGTAGCGCTGGTCGGCGATCATTTTGTCCATCCACGCCTTGCTGTCGTGCCCGTGCTCGCGCGCGAGGTCGCTCAGCGTGCGCCGCACGTCGGGCTCCATGCGTGAGCCGTCGCCGCACACGTAGACCACCGCGCCCGCTTCCAGCAGCTTCCACACATCGGCGGCCTGCTCGCGGATCAGGTCCTGCACGTAGACCTTGCGCTCGCCCGCGCGCGAGAACGCGGTGTGCAGCTTCATCACGCCGCGATGCGCCCAGGCCTGGAGTTCGTCGGCATAGATGAAGTCCTGCTCGGGATGGCGGCAGCCGAAGAACAGCAGCGCCTCGCCGAGCGGGTTACCTCCTTCGATCTGCGCCGCGCGCTCCTGCAGGAAGCCGCGGAACGGCGCGAGGCCGGTGCCTGGTCCGACCATGATGAGCGGCCGGGCCGCATCATCGGGCAGCCGGAAGCCCTCGGCCGTGGTCTCTCGCACCACGCCGTGCACCGTGTCGCCGGCTTCGGCGCGCGCCAGGAAGTTGGAGCACACGCCCTCGAAGGTGCCGCTGCCCGACCTGGCGGGGCCGCTCACCACGCCCACCGTCACGCTGCACTTGCCCGGCGTCATCGTCGGGGAAGAAGAGATCGAGTAGTAGCGCGGCGACAGCGGCGACAGCATTTCGAGGAACACCGCGAACGGTACCTGGCAGGCACGGTGCTCTTCCAGCAGATCGAGCAGCGACTTGCGCTTGTGCAGCACCTCGGTCTTGTACGCTGCCTGCGAAGCCTCGTCGCTGCCCGACAGCGCCGCGAGCTTGGGTTTGGTGAACGGACACTCGGTATACGCCGCGAGCGTGGCGATCTGCTTGCGCGTGGCCACGTCCTGCAGCTCGACGTAGTCGCCCAGCAATCGGTCGACCGCGATCACCTGCTCCACCGGCAGCGCCGCCTTGCGGCCTGAGCCGGCATGCAGGCGCACATGCGCGTCGCGGTCGAAACCGAATCGCGCCATCGCGCGCTCGACCTGCGCCGGACTGTTGCGCGGCACCACGCTCAGGTGATCGCCGGCGCGGTAGACCAGGCCCTCGGGCAGCATCAGCTCGACGTGGCGCGTGGAGCGGCCCGCTTCGCCGTTGCCGTTGTTCTGCAGCTCGCGGTTCTCGATCACCCGCAGCGCCACCGCGCCCAGCGCATCGACGATCGCGTTCTTCTGCGGCGGCGGCAGCTCCTCGAGCGTGTAGAGCGGCTCGCTCTGCGCCGGCGCATCGGCGCCGGTCTTGATGCCGAAGGCCTTCACCAGCTCGGGCCACAGCGCATCGCTCCAGTCCTGGAAGGCGCCGTCCATGTCCTCGCGCGCATCGCCTTCGCCGCGCGGATGCACGCGCGTGGCGCCGAGCGCCTCGAGCCGTTCGTCGATGCGGCGCGGCACCGCCTGGTAGGTGGCGGCCCAGTCGGTGTTGCCGCAGCCGAACACGCTGAAGCGCACGCCGTTGAGCGAATCGTCGGCCTTGTCGAGCCAGCGATGGAACTCGGCCGCGTTGTCGGGCGCCACCCCGTTGTACGAGGCGCAGACGATGGCGACCACGCCGTTGGCCGGCAGCCGCTCGGCATAGTCGTCGAGCGAGGCCAGCTGGGTGGAGAAGCCGCGCATCTCGCCCGCCTCGGCCAGCTGCCGCGCGAGGTCTTCGGCCGTGCCGAGGTTGGAGCCCTGCAGCACCAGCAGCGAGGTGCCGTGGCGCGCCGCCTGCGGCTTGCGCTGTGCAGGCTGCGTGGGCTGCACGGGCGCGGCGGCCGCGTCGCTCATGTTGCCGCGCGGGCGCGTGGCGGGGTCGCGCAGCAGCGCCTTGATCTTGAAATTCTCCGGCTTGATCGTCAGCGCTTCCTTGATCTTCAGCTTGTAGCCCGTGTGGTCCACGAGGTTGAAGCGCTGCAGGATCATGCCCAGCGTGAGCACCGCCTCCTGCAGCGCGAACTGCCGTCCGATGCAGGCGCGCTGCCCGTTGCCGAAGGGCTTGAAAGCGTTCACCGGCCGCTCGCGCTCGGCTTCGCGGCTGAAGTGGTCGGGGTTGAACCGGTCGGCATCCTCGCCCCAGATGCCCTTGTCGCGATGCAGCGCGAGCGCATGCATGATGACCATGTTGTTCTTCTTGATCGTGTACAGCCCGCCGATCTTCGTGTCTTCCTTGGCGCGCATCGAGATCGCGGGCGCGGTCGGATACAGGCGCAGAGATTCCTTCAGCACCTGCATCACGTACTGCAGCCGGTTGACCTGCGCGTAGGTCGGCTTCTGCGTGGTGTCGGGGCCGAACACGTTGTCCACCTCGGCCTGCGCCTTGGCCATCGCCTCGGGGTTGTTCAGCAGGAAGTAGATGGCGAACGAGAGCAGGCCGCTGGTGGTCTCGTGCCCCGCGATGAGGAATTCGATGCACTCGTCGCGGATCATCTTGTCGGTGAGCTGCTCGCCGCTCTTCTTGTCCACGCCCGCGATCATGTAGCTCAGCAGGTCGGGCTTGGTGGCGATGTCGGCCCCGCTCGCGCGCCGCTCCTCGATGATGTCTTCCACCATCTTGTGCATGAAGCGGATGTCCTTGCGCTGCTGCGCGAGCTCCTTCTTCAGCATCAGCTCTTCCAGCGGCAGGCCGCGGCGGTTCTGCACCGTCTCCAGCGTGCGCACCATCGCGTCGACGAAAGGATGGAAGCCCTCGCGGTAGAACGAGTTGAAGCGATAGCCGAAGCCGCACAGGCCGATGGTGTCGAGCGTGAGCGCGGTCATGTCGCGCACCACGTCCACCTCCTCGTCGAAGTTCAGGCGCTCCCACTTGGTGACCAGCTGCCCCGCGATGTCCAGCATCATCGGGTGGTAGGCCTGCATCGCGCGCTGGCTGAAGTTGGCCAGCAGGATGTTGTGCGGCTTCGACCAAGTTTCCTCGTGCGTGTCCGAAGTGAAAAGTCCGTGCGACGCGGCACGCAGCCGGCGCAGCGCGCCGCGCGTGCTCTTGTCGAAGCGCGCTTCCTCGCAGAGTTCGTCCACCAGCGCGGGCGACGACACCACGATCACCGGCATGCCCGGCATGTCCAGCCAGTAGATGCCGCCGAGGTCCTGCGCGATCTTCCACATGTCGAGCACGGGGGAGTCGGAGCCGATCGACAGCAGGTTGCCGACGAAGGGCTTCTTCGCCGGATGCGGGATCGGGTGGAGCGAGTTTTTGCCTGCCATGGTCTTGTTGTGCCTTTGGAGTGGACCCGCTTCGGATACCGGGGTATGGAAGCCGGAGTATCCCGACGGCACGGGAGGTGGGCAGGACGGGGTTTCCCTTAGGACTTTCGGGCGGGGGGCTTCGGGGCGCGATCCCGCCGACGCGGTGACCTTTTTCGCGAATGTCCCCCGCCCTTCGGGCTCCTCCTTTATTTCGCGAAAAAGGCCCCCGCATCAGCGTGATCGTTCAGAGCACTGGTTGATCGGACACGCACCAGCGGCGTGTCCCCGTGCGCAGGACACCGGGTGCTCCCCGCAGCGAAATAAAGGAGGAGGCCGCAGGCCGGGGGACATTCGCGGAGGGGAGTACCCGGTGGCCTGTGCACGCGTCCCCGGAGAAAATCAGGGCCGAACCATCTTGCACTCAGTACCCTGCGCCAGCTCGTTCCCGGTATACACCGCGTCGGTGCGAAAACCGTAGTTAGTGCCTTCCCAGCCCGTCTTCACCGTCTTGCCATCCACCGGCACGATGGTGTTGACCACCTGCGGCAGCAGCAACTGGTGGTCTTCGGCACGCATGCGTACCGGACCAACCACCGACTCGAAGTTCAGGTCTTCGAGCGCACGAGCCACCTTGACGGTGTCTGTCGAACCGGCCTTGTCGATGGCGGCAGCCAGCAGGCGCGGCGTCATGTCGATGCGCGGCGCGAGGAAGTCCTTGCCGGTCTTGGCCTTGTAGGCCTTGGCCAGTGCGTCCACCTTCGGCGTGCCGGCCTCGCCCGGGTGCCATTCGGCCACCCAGGTCAGCTGCCCCAGCTTCGCCTGCGACACCGCCGTGACCGTGCCCGGCACCGAGCCCGCGCTGTGGTTGAAGTAGCGCAGGTTGTAGCCCGCGTCGCCCGCGGCCTTCAGCAGCAGCGTCATGTCCTGGCCCCAGTTGCCGGTGATGACCGAGTCGGCGCCGCTCTGCTTCACGTTGGCAATGTAGGGCGCGAAGTCCTTCACGCGGCCGATGGGGTGCAGCGCCTCGCCGACGAACTGGATGTCGGGCCGCGCCAGGCCCACCAGCTGCCGGCCGTAGCTGGCCCACTGCTTGCCGTGCGCGTAGTCCTGGTTGAGCAGGTAGACCTTCTTCACGTCGGGCGTCTTCTTGATGTAGTTGGCCAGCGCCTTCATCTTCATCGCCGTGTTGGCCTCGGTCTGGAAATGCCAGAAGCTGCAGCCCTTGCCCGTCATCTCGGGGTCGATCGAGGAGTGGTTCAGCACGATCAGCTCCTTGCCCGGGTTGCGCTGGTTCCAGCGCGCCACCGACTGCACCAGCGCCGTGACCACCGACGAGCCCGAGCCGCCCGTGACGATCGCCTTCGCGCCCTGGTCGATGGCCGCCTGCAGTGCGCTCTGGCTTTCCTGCGCCGAGAGCTTGCTGTCGAACTGCAGCAGCTGCAGCTTGGTGCCGCCGAGCACGCCACCCCTGGCGTTGATGTCCTCGATGGCGTACTGCGTGTGCATCAGCATCAGCTCGCCGACGTTGGCGAAGGGACCCGAGAGCGGATCGATGTAGGCGACCTTGTAGGTCTGCTGCGCGTGAGCGGCGCCGGCGGTGGCCAGCAGGCAGGCAAGGGCGATCCGCGCCAATGGCGCACGGTTGAGCTTCATGGTTTGTCTCCGGGGATGGTTGTCGGTCAGTTCTTCGCTTGCAGCCCGATCACGCGGCTGGCCAGCTTCGTGAGTTCGGCCACCACCTCGTCGGGCGAGAGGCGCCCGTTCGGGCGGTACCAGCTGTAGAGAAAGCCCGGCAGGCTGCATGCCGCGAGCGCGGTGAGCTTGGTCTCGGCGAAGTCGAGATCACCGTCGCGCCGCGCTTCTTCGAGCAACGGGCACAGCAGGTCGTAGAAGTGGTGGGCGAGCTTCTTTTGCGCCGCGATGTATTCGGGCCGGTACACCTGCGGCTCGCGGTAGGGAAAGAAGGCGACGGGGTGGTGCGTGATGGTTGCGCGAATCAGCCGCTCGATGCCGTCGATCACCTTCTCGCTGGCGCGGCGCGGGTCGGTGGCCGCGAAGTCGAGCGCGGTGAAGCAATCGACAGCCGGGCGCCAGGATAGCGTCTCGAAAATCTCCTGCTTGTCGCGGAAGTAGTAGTACACGAAGGGCTTGGTCACGCCCAGCGCGCGCACGATCTGAGCCATCGTGGTGTTGGCATAGCCCTGCGCCGCGAAGAGCTGCGCGGCCGCCTGCAGGATGCGCTCGCGCTGCAGATCGGTGCCCTGCGTGGCCGCGCGCTGGCGGCCCGTGCCTTGCGGCAGGTGCGGCTGTGCAGTCGTGTCGCTCTGGCTTCCAGAGGGTTTGTGCCGTGTCGCGGAAGTTATACCCATGGGTAGGATTGTTCGTGCACCATGCACCATTGGCAAGCGCCAGCCCGGTGCGTGCGGCTATCGATAACCCTGAGGAAGTGACGCCATGGAGACATTGCCCGACCGCCCGCAGCAGCCCCTGCACGAGTACCTGCGCACCCACGCACGCGAACGCGGCGGCAGCACCGCCTGCCTCTGGTACGGCCATGCAATGAGCTGGTCCGAGCTCGATCGCGCGAGCGACGCCTTCGCCGCGCGTCTGCAGGCGCTCGGCGTGAAGAAGGGAGAGCCCGTGGTGCTCTTCCTCAACAACTGCCCGCAGTATCTGGTCGCGCACTTCGGCATCCAGAAGATCGGTGCCATCGTCTGCCCGAGCGGGCCGCTCAACAAGGAGCACGAGCTGGCCTACCAGGTCGACGACCTGAAGGCGCGCGTGATCGTCGCGGCCGCGCCGCTGTTGCCGGTGGTGCGCAAGGTGCAGCCGCAGAGCGCGCTCGAACATGTGTTCGTGGTGCACTACGCCGATCTGCTGCCCGCCGATCCCGCGCTTGACCTTCCGCTCGAACTCGCCGCGGAGCGCAAGTCCGAACGCACCGTGCCCGAAGGCTGCGAAGACTTCCTCGCCGTGATGAAGGCCGGCGCGAAGCCGCAGGCCGTCGCCATCGGCATGGACGACGTTGCGCTCATGACCTACACCTCGGGCACTACCGGCCTGCCGAAGGGCGCGATGCTGAGCTATGGCAACGCGCTCTTCAAGACGCGCGCCGCGGCCGACTGCAATGGCGTGGGGCCCGATGACGTGCTGCTGTCCATCGCGCCGCTGTATCACATCGCGGGCATGCTGATGGGCGTCAACGTGCCGGTGCTCAGCGGCGCAACCTCGGTGCTGATGCACCGCTTCGATCCACGCGCCGCGCTGCAGGCCATTGCCGCGTACAAGGTGAGCTGGTGGTACAGCATCGCGCCGATGAACGTGGCCTGCATGCAGGTGCCCGACATCGCGAGCTTCGACCTGGGCAGCCTGAAGATGAACCCGGTGACGAGCTTCGGCATCACCTTCACCGAACCGCTGGCGCGGCAGTGGCGCTCGCACGCACCCAACTGCACCTCGTTCGAGGCGGCCTACGGCCTGAGCGAAACGCACACCTGCGACACCTACACGCCGCACCATGCGCCGCGCTGGGGCACGCAGGGCATCGCGGTGCCGGGCGTGACGATCCGCATCGTCAATCCCGACAAGGATGGTGACACGCAGGCCGACATGCCCACGGGCGAGGTCGGCGAGATCGTGCTGACCAGCCCCGGCGTCTTCAAGGGCTATTGGAACAAGCCCGAGGCCACCGCCGCCACGCTGCGCAACGGCTGGGTGCACACGGGCGACATGGGCAAGCTCGACGCCGATGGCTACCTCACCTTCATCGGCCGCTTCAAGGAAATGATCAAGGTCTCGGGCTACAGCGTGTTCCCCGAGGAGGTCGAGACCATCCTCATCAAGCACCCGGCGGTCGCGCAGGCGGCCGTCATCGCGCAGCCCGATGCCGAGAAGGGCGAGGTCGTGAAGGCCTTCATCGTGCGCAAGCCTGGCGCCGCGCTCGAGGCCGATGCGCTGATTGCCTGGGCGCGAGACAACATGGCGAGCTACAAGGCGCCGCGCGCCGTGAGCTTCATCGATGCATTGCCGACCACCGGCGCGGGCAAGGTGCTGCGCCGCCTGCTCAAAGACCAAAGCTGAGAGGTTCCGTTTGTTCTCCCAAGTCCTGATTGCCAACCGCGGCGAGATCGCCGTGCGGCTGGTGCGCGCCCTGCGCGACCTGGGCATCGCCAGCGTGGCGGTGCATGCGCGCGACGACGCCTCGGCGCTGCACGTGCAGCTGGCCGACACGGCCGTCGCACTCGATGCGACCGGGCCTTCCGCGTACCTCGACGTGGCTGCGCTGATTGCCGTTGCAAAGGCGCAAGGATGCGATGCGGTGCATCCCGGCTACGGCTTTCTCAGCGAGCGAGCCGATTTCGCGCAGGCCTGTGCCGAGGCAGGCCTCGTCTTCATCGGCCCGACGCCCGAGCAGCTGGGCCTGTTCGGCGACAAGGCACGCGCACGCGCTCTGGCCACGCAATGCGACGTGCCGGTGATGCCCGGCAGCGCCGGTGCGGTGACGCTCGCGCAGGCGCAGGCCTTCTTCGCCGAGCAGCATGCGCAGGGCGCGGGCGTGATGGTCAAGGCCATCGGCGGCGGCGGCGGGCGCGGCATGCGCGCGGTGCTGAATGCGGACGAACTGCCCGAGGCGCATGCGCGCTGCATGTCCGAAGCCAGGGCGGCCTTCGGCATCGAAGGCGTGTACGTCGAACGGCTGATGCGCAATGCGCGGCACATCGAGGTGCAGGTGCTGGGCGACGGGCAGTCCGTGGCCAGCCTCGGCGAGCGCGAATGCACGCTGCAGCGGCGCTTCCAGAAGCTGGTGGAAATTGCGCCGAGCCCCTCGCTGCCCGATGCCCTGCGCTCGCAGGTCACGCAGGCTGCCCTGCGCATGGCGAAGGCGGTGGGTTATCGCGGGCTGGGCACGTTCGAATTTTTGGTCGATGCCGGATCGACGACGCTGCCCTTCGTCTTCATCGAGGCGAACCCACGGCTGCAGGTCGAGCACACGGTGACGGAAGCGGTGACGGGTCTCGATCTGGTGCAACTGCAGATCGCTGTCGCAGCGGGCCAGCCCCTGGATGAACTGGGCGTGGACGCCGATCGCACCGCGCCGCAGCGCGGCTTCGCGGTGCAGTGGCGCATCAACGCCGAGACGCTCGATGCGCAAGGCAACGCGCGGCCCTCGGGCGGCACGCTCGCGCGCTTCGACCTGCCGGCCGGGCCGGGCGTGCGCGTCGACACGCACGGCTATGCGGGCCTTGCGCCTTCGCCGCACTACGACACGCTGCTCGCCAAGCTCATCGTGCATTCGCCGTCGCCGCGTTTCGCAGATGCATTGCGTCGTTCGCTGCGGGCGCTGGACGAATGCCACATCGACGGCATCGCCACGAACCTGTCGCTGCTGCGTGCCATCGCAGCGCGGCCCGAGTTCGAGACGCAGGCGGTGCACACGCGCTTCGTGGAGGCGCATCTAGGCGATCTGCTGGCCGCCGCGGCTTCGTTTGAAAAGCATGCGAAGAAGACGACGGCCGCGCCGGCTGCGCAACCCGTCGTCGAGGACGACGGCTCGGACGAACTGACCGTCAAGGCGCCGATGCCGGCCCGCCTCTTGCAGTTCGAAGTGGACATCGGCGACGTGCTGCCCGCCGGCGCGCAACTCGGCGTGCTCGAGGCCATGAAGATGGAGCACCTGCTGCACGCGCCCGTGGCCGGCCGCGTGGTCGCGCTGCTGGCCGCGCCCGGCGACTACCTCGTCGAAGGCCAGTCGCTGGTGCAGCTCGAAGCCGTCGATGCGCAAGCCGTCGAGGCCGAGGCGCGCGCCGAGTACGACCTCGACGCGATCCGCCCCGACCTGCGCAAGGTCATCGACCGCCACGCGCCCACACTCGACATCAACCGCAAGGCCGCCGTCGACAAGCGCCACGCGCAGGGTGGCCGCACCGCGCGCGAGAACATCGCCGACCTGTGCGACACCGCTGCCGACCCCGGCAACTTCATCGAGTACGGCGCACTCGCCATCGCCGCGCAGACGCGCCGCCGCACGCTCGAGGACCTTGTCGCCAACACGCCCGCCGACGGCATGGTCACGGGCCTGGGCAGCATCAACGCGAAGCAGTTCGGCCCCGAGGCGTCGCGCTGCGCCGTGCTGGCCTACGACTACACGGTGCTGGCCGGAACGCAGGGCATGCGCAACCACCACAAGACCGACCGGCTGCTGGCGGTCGCGCATCAGCTGAAGCTGCCGGTGGTGCTGTTCGCCGAGGGCGGCGGCGGTCGTCCCGGCGATACGGACATGCCGATCGTCGCGGGGCTCAACAACCACACCTTCAGCCAGTTCGCGGCGTTGTCGGGCAAGGTGCCGGTGGTCGGCATCGTGCATGGCCGCTGCTTCGCAGGCAATGCGGCGCTGCTGGGCTGTGCCGACGTGATCATCGCGACCAGGAGCAGCAACATCGGCATGAGCGGCCCCGCGATGATCGAAGGCGGCGGCCTCGGGACCTTCGCGCCCGAGCAGATCGGCCCGAGCAGCGTGCAGTCGCGCAATGGCGTGATCGACATCCTCGTGGAAGACGAAGCCGCCGCAGTGGCCGCGGCGAAGCAGTACCTGTCGTACTTCCAGGGCGCGACCACCGGTTGGCAATGCGCCGACCCGCGCATGCTGCGCCATGTGGTGCCCGAGAACCGGCTGCGCGTGTACGACGTGCGCGCGGCGATGCGCGGCGTGGCCGACACCGGCTCGCTGCTCGAACTGCGCGCGGGTTTTGGTGCGGGCATCGTCACGGCGCTCGCGCGCATCGAGGGCAGGCCGGTGGGCCTGATGGCCAACAACCCGCACCACCTCGGCGGCGCGATCGACGTGGAGGCGGCCGACAAGTCCGCGCGTTTCATGCAGCTGTGCAATGCGCACGGCCTTCCAATTGTTTCGTTGTGCGACACGCCCGGCTTCATGGTCGGGCCCGAAATCGAGGCGCAGGCGCAGGTGCGCCACGTGTGCCGCATGTTCATGGTGGCCTCGCACCTGCGCGTGCCTTTCTTCGCCGTGGTGCTGCGCAAGGGCTATGGCTTGGGCGCGCAGGCGATGACGGCGGGCGGTTTCGACGCACCCGTATTCACCGTGGCCTGGCCTACTGGCGAGTTCGGTGCGATGGGGCTCGAAGGTGCTGTGCGCCTGGGCTTTCGCAAGGAACTGGCGGCCGTCCCCGAGGGCGCCGAGCGCGATGCGCTGTTCAGGAAGCTCGTGGCGCAGCAGTACGCGAACGGCGAGGCGATCCATATGGCGCAGACGCTGGAGATCGATGCAGTGATCGATCCGGCCGAAACGCGCACCTGGCTGGTGCGTGGGCTGTCCTCCGCGACGAAGGCGCCTAGCGCGGCCGCTGCCTATGTAGACACTTGGTAACCGGTCTTTAGACCTCGTCACGCGCGGGAGATCATGGCTTCGTAAACTGCGTCGCTTTGCGCGAATGAAACTGGTTTCTCGTTGGGCAGCCCACCTCCGCGACGTGGCCACGGCGCACTGGGTGGCAGCCCTCTGCCTCGCAGTGCTGGCCGTGGGCGTGCAGGCCGTCACTCCCGGCAACCATCCCCGCCAGCCCGCCGAGGCGCACTGGGTGGCGAGCTGGGCCGTTGCGCCGGTCGAGTTCGGCGAGCTGGCCGCAAGCCCCGGCGGCGCGGGCTATTCATCCCCCGCGGGCAATGACCTGCGCGGGCAGACGCTGCGCCAGCAGGTCGAACTGTCGCTGGACGGCCAGCGCATCCGCATCCGCTTCTCGAATCGCTTCGGCAAGACGCCGCTGCGCATTGCCGCCGCGAGTGCGGCACGCGGCACCGGCGCCGACGCGTTCTCGCCGGCCACGCTGCGCGTGCTGCGGTTCGGCGGGCGCACCAGCCTCACGATCGCCCCCGGCGCGGACGCCTGGAGCGATGGCGTCGACCTGCCGGTGCAGGCGGGGCAGACCGTGGTCGTGAGTGCCTTCTTCGATCGCGCAGCGCCGTTCTCCACGGTCTCCATGCTCGAGCCGGGAACGACGTGGGTGACTGCCGGCAATGCCGTGATGGCGCCGAAGCTGAAGAGCCCCACGCCGCTGGTGCTGAACCAGATCGTGACCGGGCTCGACGTGCTCACCACGAAGTCCGTGCGCACCGTCGTGGCTTTCGGCGACTCCATCACGTCGGGCACCGCGGAGGCCAAGTTCGGGGCCTATCCCGACATGCTGGCCACGCGCCTGCGCGATACGCAGGGCGCCGGAAACGACATAGCGGTGCTCAATGCCGGCATCGGCGGCAACCGCCTGCTGGCCGACGGCATGGGGCCCAGCGGCCTCTCGCGTTTCGAGCGCGACGCCTTGCGGCAGAGCAGCGTGACGCACGCGATCGTCCTGCTCGGCACCAACGACATCGGCCGCACCCTGTTCGCCAACGTGCCCGGCGCCGAGATCAAGCCCCGCGACATGCCGACCGCCGAGCGCATCACCGATGGGCTGGAGCAGCTGGTCAAGCAGGCTCGCGCCAAGGGCGTGAAGGTGCTGCTCGGCACGGTGCCGCCATTCAGGAACACGCCTTACTGGAACGAGGCCAACGATGCCATGCGCGAAGCCGTCAACCGCTGGATTCGCGGCCGGCAGGACATCGACGGCGTGGTCGATTTCGATGCGGCGCTGCGCGACCCCGCGGACCCGAAGGCATTGAACCCGCTGTTCGATTCGGGCGACCACCTGCACCCCAACAAGGCCGGCCATGCCGCGATGGCCGCGGCCATCGACCTGCACGAATTGCAGGAGTGAGTGCTCGCAAGGGCTGTGGGAGCAGCGAAAGGCGGGTCACAGCTCTACACAAGATTTCGTGCAGCGCTTACAGGCGCTTCACATGGGCTGGGCAGCATGAAGGCTCCTGTAACTCATGAGGGGTACTTCATGAAAAAGATCGCATTGGCTCTTTCCATCGGCGCTGCTTCGCTTCTGTCGGTGGGCACGTTGGCTGTTCCCACGGCCGCGCAGGCGCAGCCCGTCACCATCCAGGTGGCGCCGCCCCCGCCGCGCTTCGAACAAATGCCGCCGCCGCGCCGCGGCTATGTGTGGGCGCCGGGACACTATGAATGGCGCGGTGGCCGCCACGTGTGGGTCCGCGGCTACTGGGTGCGCGCGCGTCCGGGCTATGCCTACCGTCCGCCGGAATGGCGCCAGGACGGCGACCGCTGGCAATACAACAGGGGTGGTTGGGACCGCGATGGCGACGGGGTGCCGAACCGCTACGACCGTCGGCCGGACAATCCGAACCGAAACTGACGGGTTTCGGGGGCTGCCCCCGTGCGGCAGCCCCTGCTCGGCAGTCCGCTTCTGCTAGCGGATGCTGACCAGTTCGAGGGCTTCGCGGACTTGGAACGCCCCGCCGCTCTGGCCTCCGCGCGTCTGCACCTCGAAGCGGACCACGCGGCCCAGTTCCTGCGAGAACCACACGTCCGCACGGTAGCGGCCATACTGGTTCCCGCCCACGGCACCCGCATTCGCGAACCGTTCCGTGTATCCCCTGTATTCGATGTGCACGACCTTGAGTTCCTTGCCGGCGACGGTCAGCGTGGTGTCTTCCATCACTGACGCGCTCAGGTCCATGTTGATGCGCGTGCCACCGGGTGCGGAGCTGTAGCGCGCCCGCCATGCCCCCTGCTCCTTGAGGTTTTCCTTGACCCAGCCCCCCGGCGGCATGACCGAATCGAACTCGCCCGCGATGGCAGAAGTGACGCTGACAACTTCGCCGTTCGGCTTTTCGATCCAACCGCCGTTGTTGAAGCTGATCTGCTCGTCCGTCGGCGGGTCGATCCTGTAGAGCACCTTGCGGTAGATGTTGGTGAGGCGGTCGTGCAGCTGGTATTCGATGACGCTCGGCCGGCCCGTCGCAAAGCTCGCCTGGCTGGCAGTGCCAGCCGTACCGCCTTTGCCCGAAGCCGTGGCAGGCAGCGAGGCCAGCCGCTCGACTGCCTGCCTGCCGCGCTCGGGCAGTTGCGCGATCCAGGATGCCGGCATGGCCAGGTTTGTCGTTGCTGCGCCGGCGGTCGATGGCGGCATCAGGCCCACGAGACGGCCTTGCGCATCGAACACGCCAGAGCCGCCGAGCCCCGCCTCGGGCACGGCAGTCAATTGCAGGGCTTCGAGTTCGCCCGAGCTGCCGCGGCGGATGCCGCCCAGCATGCCGGTGCCGAGCGTGAGCTCCCTGCCGCGCGGCGCGCCGATCACGTAGAGCGGCATGCCGACCTGGAGCGCATTCGCCGAAGCCACCTCGGCGATGGGCGAAGGCAGATTCGGGATGCGCAGCTGGCACAGATCGCGCTCCACGTCCGGCAGCGCTAGCGTAGCGCCGTAGCTCACGTTGTCGCGCTTCAGTGTCACCGCGCTGGCCTTCGCGAGCAGCTGGCAGCTGGTGACGGCGGTGCCCGCGCCGGTGGCGACCGCGCTGCCGGTAGCGAGCACCTTGCCTTGGGCGTCGCTGGCCTGCACGACCCAGACGCTGGGCGAGACGCGGGCAAAGAGCGCGTCGGGGGCGAGCGCGGTGGTGTTGCGCGAATCCTGCGCGGATGCCGTCAGGACGGGCAGAGCGATGGCGAGCGTTGCAAGCACCGGGGAAGACAGGTATTTCATCGCGCGCGTCTCAACGGTTGGCCTGCAGGAGCAAGCGCAGATCGTTCAGGGAAGTCTTGGCAAAAGGAGTGGCTTCGGGCGCTGCCGATGCCGTGGCACGGGCGGAAGGCGTTGGTGCCACTGCTGCTGTCGCCGTTGGAGGCTGGGCGGGCACGAGAGGCGTGGTGGCCACCGCCGCTGCGGGGGCTACGGGTTTACTCACCACCGCAGGGGCTGTGGAGACTGCTGCTCCGCCTGCGGGTTGCGCAGCAGCGGAAGCCTTGACTATCCGGGCCGAGGCAAAGGCATCGTCAAAGGCTAGCGACTGCAGTTCCTTCCGGCCCTCGGCCTCGGAAACGCGTTCGAAATTCGGATGCCCGACGAGAAGGCCCATGCTGATGCTCATCGAGACATAGGCGGTCTGCTTCGGTCGCAGCACGACGTCGATCGTGCCTTCGGCCTCGGTCCTGGCACTGGCCCGATAGGTGCCGGCCGGGCGGTCGATGTAGAAGAAGCTGCTGGGCCGGGACGTGCCCACCACCTGGCCGTTGACCGAGACATCGGGCTGGACCGCCATGCCAACGATGGAATTTCGATAGAAGTAGATCCGCCCCTCGTTCTCACCCAGCGACGGCATGCTGCCCGCCATCTCCGAGAACCGGGGCCCGCTGGCCGAACACCCGAACAGGCCGGCGGCAAGCACGGCCAGCAACACCCCACCGATCCAACGTCGCATCGCACCTTCTCCTCTTTCTTGTGGCGCGAGATGCTACACCCGCCTCCCGGCGGGCTTCCTTCAGCGGAAGACCACGGTGCGGTGGCCGTTCAGCAGCACGCGGTGCTCGCTGTGCCACTTCACCGCCCGCGCCAGCACCTGGCTCTCCGTGTCTCGGCCGCGGGCCGTGAGGTCTTCGACCGTGTCGGTGTGGTCGGCGCGTTCCACGTCCTGCTCGATGATCGGGCCTTCGTCGAGGTCGGCCGTCACGTAGTGGGCGGTGGCGCCGATCAGCTTCACGCCGCGGTCGTGGGCCTGGTAATAGGGCTTGGCGCCCTTGAAGCTGGGCAGGAACGAGTGGTGGATGTTGATCGCGCGGCCAGCCAGGCTGCGACACAGGTCGTTGCTCAGGATCTGCATGTAGCGCGCGAGCACCACGAGCTCGGCGCCCTCGGCCTCGATGATTTCCAGTTGCTTCGCCTCGGCCTGCGCCTTGGTCGCGCCCGTCACCGGGATATGGTGGAACGGCACGTTGTAGCTCGCGGCCAGCTGGTAGAAGTCGCGGTGGTTCGAGATGATGGCGCGCACGTCGATGGCCAGCAGGCCGCTTTTCCAGCGGAACAGCAGGTCGTTGAGGCAGTGGCCTTCCTTGCTGACCAGGATCACGGTCTTCATGGGCTCGGCGGCGGCATGCAGCTGCAGTTTCATGCCGAAGCCGGCGGCGAAGGTCTTCAGTTCCTCGCGCAGCGTGGCTTCGCTGTGCTCGCCGCAAGCGAAGCGCACCCGCATGAAGAACAGGCCCGTGTCGTGGTCGTTGTACTGGGCGGCCTCTTCGATGTTGGCGCCCCGGTCGAGCAGGAAGCCCGACACGGCGTGCACGATGCCCGTACGGTCGGGGCAGGAGAGGTTCAGGATGTAGGCGGGCGAGGTGGGCGTAGTGGTCGTCATCAGGGGCGTGATTGTCGCAGGGGTGCCAGAATCGCGATTTTCCTCGACCACATAACCGCAGGAGCGAGACATGGCCCAGCAGGACTTCAACATGGACAACCAGTGGTTGCCCTTCACTCCCAACCGCCATTTCAGGAAAGACCCGCGCGTCTTCGTGGCGGCCGACGGCATGGAGTTCACCACGCACGACGGCAAGAAGGTGATCGACGGCATCTCCTCGCTGTGGTGCGTGGGCGCGGGCCACAACCGCAAGCCCATCAACGAGGCGATCAAGAAGCAGCTCGACACGCTCGACTACGCCACCGCCTTCCAGGTGAGCAACGACAAGGCGTTCAAGGCGGCCGAGATGATCGCTTCGCTCGCCCCCGGCGACCTCAACAAGGTGCTGTTCTGCAACTCCGGCTCCGAGGCTGCCGACACCTCGATGAAGGTCGCGCTTGCCTATCACCGCGCGCGCGGCGAAGGCCACCGCAACGTGTTCATCGGCCGCGAGAAGGGCTACCACGGCGTGGGCTTCGGTGGCATGTCCGTGGGCGGCATTCCCGGTAATCGCAAGGTGTTCGGCTCGGCCTTCCTGCCGCGCGTGGACCACATGCGCTTCATCCACGATCCGGTGAACCATGCCTACATCCGCAACGAGGAGCCGGTGTGGGCCGAAGACCCGCTGGTCGAGCTCGAAACGCGCATCCTGCCGCTGCACGATGCGAGCAACATCGCCGCGATCATCGTCGAGCCGGTGGCCGGGTCGGCCGGCTGGTACCTGCCGCCCAAGGGCTACCTGAAGCGCCTGCGCGAGATCTGCGACAAGCACGGCATCCTGCTGATCTTCGACGAGGTCATCACCGGCTTCGGCCGCATGGGCACCAACTTCGCGTCCGACTATTACGGCGTGGTGCCCGACATGCTGAACTTCGCCAAGTGCGTGACCAACGGCGTCATTCCGCTCGGCGGCGTGATCTGCCGCGACAAGCTCTACGACGCGATGATGAAGACCGACGCGCCCGAGCACGTGGTCGAGTTCTTCCACGGCTACACCTACTCGGGCCACCCGGTGGCCTGCGCCGCGGCCATCGCCACGCTCGATCTCTTCAAGCAGGAGAACCTGTTCGCGCGCGCCGGCGAGATGGGCAAGGTGCTGGGCGATGCCTTCCACAGTGCCTTCAAGGGCCTGCCGAACGTGATCGGCATCCGCAGCCTGGGCCTCGCCGCCGCGGTGGAGCTCGCGCCCATCGCGGGCACGCCGGGCAAGCGCGCCTACGACATCTTCCTGGACTGCTTCCACAAGGGCGCGCTGGTGCGGCCCGCGGGCGACGTGCTGGTGATCGCGCCGCCGTACATCGTGGAAAAGTCGCACATCGACACGCTGGTGAATACGCTGGCGGATTCGATCAGAAAGCACGCCTGAGCGGGATGGCGGCCCTTGCGCAAGCCGGCGACGCGAAGGCCGTTCGGAGGATCGCGGCGCATGGAAACCATGCGACTTTCGTTTTGAACTGACGGTCGACGAAGCATTTTTACCGCTTTGACAGGAGTCAGCGGGAGCCTCATTCTTCAGCCCGCATCACAAGGCTGGAGATGAGGACTTCAAAAAATATCGAATCCTGGACGAATCAACCGCTTCACGCGGGCCGCCAGATTCTTCTCGTCCTGATGACGCTCGGCTCTGTCAGCGCCTGGTTGTTGTTCTGGTTCGGTGACTAGGTTCGACGCGCTCACGCCTTCGGCTGCGGCCTGGCCAGCCTCTTGAACTCGGCGCAATAGTCTTTCTCGGGCAATGGCGGCGTCTGCCATGTGCTGTCGTAGTCGCCCGCTGCCACGTCCGCCGGAGCGGGAGCGGCGCGCATTTGCACCGTGGCAACCTTGACGTCGTCGGGCAGATGCTGCGGCACTCCGAGCGTGCGCACGACGTGGCCCGCGCCGGCGATCAGCAGCACCGTCTGGCCCGGCCGCCTCGCCTTGACGATGGCCTGCGCCATTGCACGGTCGCGGCCCACTTGGATGCGCGTCATCGGGACGATCTGGGACTCGGGCAGCATCTGGCAGTGGCCCTCCCGCACGGCGTCCTGCTGCACGGCATAGGCCTCGCCGTTGAGCTGCACGTCGAGCGAGACGTCGGCCATGGCGTCCTTCATGCGCGTGCGCGGCAGGTTGGCGCCGACCACGGGCACGCCCGCGCGCACCGCCACCATCACGGTGGGGCCGTAGTTGGCCCAGGGCCAGGCCTTGTCGCTCCAGTCGAGGGCCGCCTGCACCTGCGCTTCGGTGGCGGTGGGGGCGATGCGCGCGGTGCTGCGGCCTTCCTCGGCCATTTCGAGCGCAAGCGCGGCGAGATGGCCGCGCGCGACCAACGCCTCGACGGCTTCGCGCTCGATGGCGTGGTGCTCGGGGGCGTCGTGTTGCTCGCCGAGCAGCAGGGCGTCGACCGGCTGGAGTGCTGCGATGCGGCGCGCGATGGGCGCATCGGCGCCGGGAGGCAGCGCCGAACAGCCCCCGAATGCGGTGGTGGCGAGCAGGGGAAGAAGCAGGCGCCAGGGAGTCCGCAGGGGCCGGTTTGGAGGGGGCATCACGCCATACTATGCCTCGGCACGCGCCCGCCGTGCCGTCCATTTCCGCTTTTCCTTGTCGTCTCTTTCGGTCTCTTCGCTGACCCGAGATTCAGGGGATCCGTTGCCCGGTGCTTCATGAAAAAAGCGCCCGGGCAGGGCGCTTTGTCATTGGAGGCCGAAATTGCGTCAGTGCACCAGCACCGGCGTGTGGGCCAGCTCGGCGTAGCCTTCGAGCGTGTCCTCGACTTCTTCCTGGGTGGGGGTGTTGAGCTGCCACGCGGCGATCTGCTGCTGGAACAGCTCGGCCCAGGAGCCGTCGAGGTAGACCTCCTTGCCCGAACGCTTGTCCACGATCTCGAAGCCGTGACGCTCCAGAACCGGCACGTTGGGTTGCGCGGGTTCGTCGCCTTCATTGGGTTGCACGTGGACGACGACGAAAGACTCCGAGTCATAAAGCATGTTCATGGCGGGCCCTGTGAGGATGTCGATGGCGTTCATGGAGGTTACATAGCAATCAACGCGCCAGTTTCAAGACAGGTTGTCATTCTTGTAAAACCAACGGGCTAATTTTCTTGGCTTTTGCTCCGATGGAATGACTCTCCTCAGTTCGGGGCGGCCGCGGGTAGGGGTTTGCGCAATTGGGCGTCAGCGAAGTCCCCGTTGGGTTCCGTCTGCCGGATGCGCACGGGCAGGTAGCCGTACGCTGGCGCAAGCCAAAGCTCGAGTTTTCGGTCGAACTCCCGCCGAGGGGTGCGGGTGAGCTTGCGCGTGACGTATTCGCCGGCCGGAAGGCTCACGTTTTCTTCGTCACCGACCACGAAGACCCAGACGTCGGCATCGCGCGGCCCCACGGTCTGGACCGAAATCCGGGTGCCTGCCGGATAGCGCCCGGGGCTGGCCGCCAGCAGGCCTCCGAGCTGCATCATCACGCTCATGCGGTCCTGCGCGCCGGCCAGCAGGGGCACGGGTGGCGCGTTGTTGCTGAACACGATCTGCCCCTGGTCGCGTACGAAATGAGAAGCCACCTCTGACTTGCGGCTTTCGGAGTACCGCTCGGGCTCCAGCCCCGAGGGACCGATGCGGCCGGTGCTGTGCCAGTTGAGCAAGGTGAAGAACACCGCCTTGAGCGTCAGCCGCCCGTCGTAGCGGCTGCCGTCCTGCAGCCAGACCAGTTCGCCGAACACGCCCCGCTGCGGCGAGGCGCCGGACTGGCCGGTGGCCTCGAAGTCCAGCGTGACCGAGCCGGGGATCTTCATCGCCTGCGTGCCGGCGATGGTGCCCGAGGCCTCGCCGCCGGCCGCCGCAGCGGTGCCGGTTCCGGTGCCGCCGGAGGGCGATGTCGCGCCAGCCGGGGCACTGGCCGCCGCTTCGGGCGGTGTTGCTCCTGAATTGGTAGCGGCCTGGGTTGTCGGGTCGGGCGTTTCGGGGGGCGGCAGCGTGGTTGCGTCCGGCTCCCGCGAGGACGCCGGTTCGACCGGGGCCGGCTTCGGTTTCGGCTTGGGCACCGACGCCTCGCGCGGGCGCTTCGGCTTGGGCGGAGGCGGCGGCTTGGCCTCGGCGGGTGCGGCCGCCGGAGCGGGCGCCTCGGACGCCGGTGGTGCGATCACGATGGTGCGCGTGCTGAACTTGCTCGCCAGCGGCGAGGGTTCCGGCCCGACCGCCATCGGCGCCAGCCCGAGCAGCAACAGATGGACCAGCCCCACCAGCAGCGTCAGCCCGATCAGAACCCGCCACGACGGACGCCCCGGCAGCCCGGGAGGCAGCGATGGCGAGGAAGAGGGGGCGACGAGCGTCGGCATCGGTATGTGGAGTGAGGCGCCGGCCCGGAGGTTCACGAAAGACCACCTCGGTAAACTGCCGCCCGTTCAACCAGTTTAAGTGGGAGCGGCGACCGGCCCGTGCCGGCGCCCGGTCCCTGCTCTCACGCACGCACCGCATCATGAAACTCGCCACCTTGAAGGACGGCTCGCGCGACGGCCAGCTCGTCGTTGTCTCGCGCGACCTCACGCTCGCCCACTACGCCACCGGCATCGCGAGCCGGTTGCAGCAGGTGCTGGACGACTGGGGCTTCATGAGCCCGCAGCTGCAGGACCTGTACGACGCCGTCAATACCGGCCGTGCGCGCCATTCCTTTCCCTTCGATCCGGCCATGTGCATGGCCCCGCTGCCGCGCGCCTACCAGTGGGCCGATGGCTCGGCCTACCTGAACCACGTCGAGCTGGTTCGCAAGGCGCGCAACGCCGAGGTGCCCGAGAGCTTCTATACCGACCCGCTGATGTACCAGGGCGGCAGCGACGACTTTCTCGGCCCGACCGACGACGTGGTCGTGCCCAGCGAAGCCATGGGCATCGACTTCGAGGCCGAGATCGCGGTGATCACCGGCGACGTGCGCATGGGTGCCACGCCCGACCAGGCGCTCGACGGCATCCGCCTCGTGATGCTGGCCAACGACGTGAGCCTGCGCAACCTCATTCCGGCCGAACTGGCCAAGGGCTTCGGCTTCTTCCAGAGCAAGCCCGCCACCGCCTTCAGCCCCGTAGCTGTGACGCTCGACGAGATCGGCGAGGCGTGGCAGGACGGCCGCGTGCACCTGGCGCTGCAAAGCAGCTGGAACGGCCGCAAGGTCGGCCTGTGCGATGCGGGCCCGGAGATGACTTTCCACTTCGGTCAGCTCATCGCCCACATCGCCAAGACCCGCAACGTGCGCGCCGGCAGCATCGTCGGCAGCGGCACCGTGAGCAACAAGGGCGTCGAGAAGAAGGACGGCCAGATGGACTGGCCCAAGGGCTATTCGTGCATCGCCGAGAAGCGCTGCATCGAGACCATCCAGGTCGGCCAGCCCTACACCGAGTTCATGAAGTTCGGCGACACCATCCGCATCGAGATGAAGGGGCTGGACGGGCGCTCGCTGTTCGGCGCCATCGACCAGGAGATCGTGTCCACGGCGGGGCGGCCGAAGGAGGCGCCGGTGTCGCTGGTGAAGCCGCAGCAGGGCGATGCGCCGGACGGGGCGCAGCCGGAGCAAGAAGCTTCCGAAGACTGAGGGGCTGGCTCAGTGCGGCCCCGCGCCGCGCAGCAACTCCTTCTGCGACCGTATCCCCAGCCGCCGGAACGCCCGGTACTGGTGGGTGCGCACCGTCGTCAGCTCCACGCCGATCTGGCGCGCGGCTTCCTTGGCCGTCCGGCCCGCCATCAGGTGGCCGATAACCTCGCGCTCGCGCAGGCTCAGCTTCAGCAGCCGCGAGGCGAGGACGGGCTCCACCGGCTCCCGCGCGGCCACTGCGCTGCGGCCGTGCGCGGCGGTGGCATCGGCCAGGAGCGTGGCGTGCGCCTCGATGCGCTCGAAGTCGGCCGCGCCGAATTCCGGCTGCGCGAGGCTGCGGTAGAAGCTCACGGCCACGCGCTGGCCCGTGGGCTGCAGCAACAGCACCGAGGCGCGCTCGCGAATGCCCACGTCGCCATAGCAGGCGGCGCGATACACCGGGTCGGCCACCTCGTCGGCGCGCTGGTGGCCCATCCAGAGTTGCGCGCGCTTGGGCAGCTTGCGCGCCGCCAGCCAGGCCATGTTCGGGTCGAGCAAATCGAAGCGCTGCGCCACGTAGCGTTCGGACGTGCGCTCCGCCGTGCTGCCATAGCTGCTGGCGGCGGACACGAGCTCGATGCGCCCGGCGGCATCGACCACGAACACCGTGCAGAAGGTCACCGGCATCACGCGCTGCATGGCCTTGAGATAGCTGGTCGCCAGCAGCGGCGTGCCCACGCCGGAGAGCACGTCGCCGACCACGGCGGCGGCCAGCGTGGTGTCTTCGGCGGGGTGGATGCGCCAGCGTCTCATGCGTGGGGAAAGAAGAAGGAAAGGGCGCGCATACGGGTAACTACCTCGTACGAAGTTATGACATTGCCGCTCCTCGCGCATCGGGACAATCCCGCCGGATGACGAACTCCCCCGCTGCCACCCTCGGCGATGCCGCGAGCGGCCCCGTGCCGCCGAAGTCCGGCGCCGACGCCGGACTGCCGCCCTCGGTCGGCGCCTTCCACTACACGCGCTACGAATCCCGAACGCCCGCGCTCGGCCCCGGCGGCGCCGAACCCGGCCGCCACCCCGTGGTGATTGTCGGCGGCGGCCCGGTCGGCATGGCGCTCGCGCTGGGGCTCGCGAACCACGGTGTGCGCTGCGTGATCCTCGAGGCCGACGACACCGTGTGCGTGGGCAGCCGCGCGGCCTGCATCTCGCGCCGCAGTCTCGAGATCATGGAGCGCCTGGGCGTGCTGCCCGGCTTCATGGGCAAGGGCCTGCCCTGGACCGGCGGCCGCAGCTTCTACAAGACGGCCGAGGTGTTCTGCTTCGAGATGCCGCACGACGCGCAGCAGAAGCTGCCGCCGATGATCAACCTCGAGCAGTACTACGCCGAGCACTACCTGCTCGAAGAGATCTTCCGCCGCAACGAGGCGACGCCGGGGCTCATCGACATCCGCTGGGGCACCGAGCTCACCGGCCTCGCGCAGGACGACGACGGCGTGACGCTCGACGTTCGCAATGCCGAAGGCGCATACCGGCTGCACGGCCAGTGGCTCGCAGCCTGCGATGGCGGCCAGAGCTTCGTGCGCAAAACGATGGGGCTCGCGCTCGAAGGCACGGGCTACGAAGGCCGCTACGTGATCATCGACATCGAGCTCAAGAGCGGCCACCCGACCGAGCGCCGCGCGTGGTTCGACCCGCCGTGGAACCCGGGCTCGACCGTGCTGATGCACCGCCAGCCCGACGACATCTGGCGCATCGACTACCAGCTGCGCCCCGGCCAGAGCACCGAGGAGGCGCTGCAGCCGCCAGCCGTGGCCGAGTTCGTGCAGCGCCACCTCGACGCCATCGGCGAAGGCCATCTGCCGTGGAAGACGGTGTGGACTTCGGTCTATCGCGCCGGCGCGATGACGCTCGACAGCTACCGCCACGGCCGCGTCGTGTTCGCGGGCAACGCGGCGCATGCGATGCCGATCTTCGGCGTGCGCGGGCTCAACTCGGGCTTCGACGACGCGGACAACCTCGCGTGGAAGCTGGCGTTCGTCGCCAAGGGCCTGTCGGATGCGGCGCTGCTCGATTCGTACTCGCAGGAGCGCATCGCGGCTTTCCACGTGAATGCCGAGAACGCGATGCGCAGCACCGAGTTCATGTCGCCGCCGTCGCGCGGCTTCGACCTGCTGCGCGAGGCGGCGCTGTCGCTGTCGGAAAAACACCGCGGCATCGCGCAGCTGATCAACCCGCGCCAGACGCAGGCCGTGTGCTACGTCGATTCGCCGCTGTCGTCGGGCGAAGGAGATGCATTGACGGCTGGCCCGCTGCCGGGCGAGGTGATGCCGGAGCAGCAACTCGAACAAGGCCATCTCACCGACTGGATCGCGCCGACTTTCACGCTGCTGGTGCTGCGGCCCGAGGTGGCCGCGCCGCCCGCCGCCGACGTCGCGCAGGCACGGCAGGGCGCGCTGCCCTTCGTCGTTCGCAGCATTGCGAGCCTGGGCTCCGGCGGCGCCGATGCGCATGCATCCCCCGCCGTCTTCGAAGTGCTCGGCGCACAGGACGGCGCGGTCTACCTGCTGCGCCCCGACGGCCACGTGGCCGCGCGCTGGCATCGCCTGCCGCCCGGCGCCCTGCAACCCGCACTGGCCCGCGCGGCCCAGGAGCTCCCCGCATGAGCACGACACCGCTGAACCCCGACGCCCGCGACCGCCTCTACGCCGAGTGCGCGCGCGCCATCACCGAGGCGGGCGCCGAGCGCGAATCGCTGTTTCTCGCGCGGCTTGCGCTGCTGCTGTTCGAACAGGTCGGCGACGAGGCGCGCTGCCGCGCCGCGCTGGCCGACGCGTTGCACGCGCTGCCCGTACCATCGCTGTCCGCTTCCGAATCACAAACAACGACTGGAGACTGATCCATGGATCGCCGCACCCTTCTCGCCACGCTCGCTTCCGGCGCCGCCGTGGCCGCCACGCCTTTCGCCCATGCGCAGGAGTACCCCGCGCAACTCGTCAAATGGGTGGTGCCGTATCCGGCGGGCGGCGGCACCGACGTGATCGCGCGCGTGCTGGCCGAATCGATGCGCCAGACGCTGGGCCAGCAGATCGTGGTCGACAACCGCCCCGGTGCCTCGACCAACATCGGCGCCGACATCGTCGCCAAGAGCAAGCCCGACGGCTACACGATCATGTCGGCCGACAACGCCGTGCTGGCCTTCAACGAGCACCTGTTCAGCAAGCTGCCGTTCAACCCCGAGAAAGACTTCACCTACATCGGTGCGATCGGCAAGTTCCCGCTGGCACTGGTCGTGCATCCGGACTTCCCGGCGAAGAACTTCAAGGAGTTCCTCGCCTACGTGAAGGCCAACCCCGGCAAGGTCAACTACGCCTCGCCAGGCAACGGCTCGCCGCACCACCTCGCGATGGAGATGTTCAAGGTGCGCACCGGGACCTTCATCACCCACATTCCGTACCGCGGCGCGGCGCCGGCCATGGCCGACGTGATGGGCGGACAGGTGCCCTGCATGTTCCTCGACCTGGCTTCGGGCCTGTCGATCATGCAGGGCAACAAGGTGCGCGTGCTGGCCATCGGCTCGGGTGCGCGCAGCAAGCTGCTGCCCAACGTTCCGACGCTGGCCGAAGTGGGCGTGCCCAACACCGAGGTGTTCGCGTTCCAGGGCATCCTGGGCCCGGCGGGCCTGCCGCCGGCGGTGGTGAACAAGCTCAACGGTGACCTGAACAAGGCCTTCGGCACGCCGACCGTGCAGAAGCGCTTCGACGATTTCGGCATGGAAGCGATGCCCGGCACGCCGGCGCAGTTCGCGGCGCTGTCGCGCGCCGAGTCCAGGCGCTGGGGCCCGATCATCAAGCAGGCCGGCATCAAGCTGGACTGAAGCCGCAAAAGGGACTCTCCCCCTTCGTGAAACACCGAGGAACCGGCGTTGCCGGGCCTCTGGTGTTGCCCCGGGAGGGGCGCGAGCCTATTTTTTCGAGCCGTCCTCGACGACCTCGTCGTCGCGCAGCAGATCGCCGTTCTCGTCCCAGGCACGCTCGCGCGTCACGCGGCCCTTGGCGTCGAATGTCGATTCGGCCAGCAGCGTTCCCTTTTCGCTGAAGCGCTGGTGGGTGCCCACCGGAATCTGCCGGCCGCGGCCCACCACCTGGTAGCGGCCCTGCGCGGCGCGCTGGCCGCTGTCGTAGAACTCGGTGATCTCCACCGTGCGCGTGTCGCCGCTGCCGCTGTAGGCGGATTTGCTGCTCGGCTGGCCGTTGAGGTGGTAGCTGTCGTCGACGATCGGCTCGCCCGCGCTGTTCCAGCGCTGGTCGCGCACCAGCGCGCCTTTTTCGGAGAAGGCCTGCTCGCGCAGGCGCACGCTTGCGCGCTCGATCAGCAGGTACACCGCCTCGCGGCGCTTGACGCCTTCGGACGAGTAGTTCTGCTCGGTGCGCTGGTTGCCGACGATTTCGTCGATCGCCGCGGTCTTGCCGTTGTCGTAGAAGCTCTGCGAGCGCACCCGCTTGCCCGACACGTACGACAGCCGCGAGCGCAGGGTGCCGCGCGAGTCGAACAGTTCGACCTGCGACGGGCCGGTGCCTGTAAAGCCGCAGAGCCTGGCGTCATCGACCACCGGGGCCAGCGTGGGCGCGTCGGCGCAGCGCAGCGCCGACAGCTGGCCGTGCTCGGTGAATTCGACCGACGCGCGTTCGCTGCCGCTGCCGGTGTCGGGATAGAAGATGGCGCGCCGCAGCCGGCCGTCGGGGTAGAAGCTGCGCACCAGCCCACGCTCCTGGCCGTCCTCGTAGGTGGCGTCGCGCAGCACGCGGCCCGTGGGCGAGAACTCGCGGGCGCGGCCCTGCAGGTTGCCCTTGGCATTGAGCGTGTGCTCCTTGGCGAGCCTGCCCTTCTCGTAGATGCGCACCAGACCCATCGACACGCCGTTCTGCACCTGTTCCTCGCGCTGCAGCTCGCCGGTTGCGCGGTCCTTGCAGCGCAGCAGGCCGGTCTTGCCCGCGGTGCTGCTGCCGTCGGCCGGGTTCACGCTGCGGCCGTTCAGCTCGCAGTCCGGCTGCGCGTGCGCCGTCGCGGCGCCGAGCAGCGCGAGCAATGCGGCGGCGCCGCGGAGGGCGGTCCGGCGCGGGGTCATGTCACTTGTCGTAAAGCGTGTCGAGCGAGCGGAAACCCTTGACCTCGATCGGATTGCCGAACGGGTCGAGGAAGAACATCGTCCACTGCTCGCCCGGCTGGCCCTCGAAACGCACCTGCGGCTTCAGCACGAACTCGGTGCCGGCGGCTTCGAGCCGTGCGGCCAGCGCCTGCCAGTCGGGCAGGGCCAGCGCGAGGCCGAAGTGCGGCATCGGCACCATCACGTCGCCGACGCGGCCGGTGCGGGCGGTGGCGAAGGGCTCGCCGAGGTGGAGCGAAACCTGGTGGCCGAAGAAGTCGAAATCGACCCAGGTGTCGGTGCTGCGGCCCTCGGCGCAGCCGAGCACGCCGCCATAGAAGCGGCGGGCGACGTCGAGGTCGCGAACATTGAAGGCAAGGTGGAAGATGCTCTGCATGGTTTCGGATTATGGGCAGCGGTGCTGTGAGAATGCCGGACTTTCTTTCATCGTGGAGCAAGCCTTGCGGATACTCCGGACCCTCGCCGCGCGGATGTGCGGCATCGCTCTTCTGCTCACCTTCGCGGCTGCGCACGCCGCCTGCCCGCCCTCGGCCATCGCCAGCCTCGAAAAGCCGGGCATGGGCGTGCGCAACGGCATCGACCGCGGGGTGCTCTGGCGCATCGAGCGCGACGGGCGCAGCTCGTGGCTCTACGGCACCATCCATGTCGGGCGCGGCGACTGGGTGCGGCCCGGCCCGGCTATCCAGAAGGCGCTCGCGGAGAGCGATGTGCTCGCGCTGGAGCTGGACCTGCACGACGAAGCCACCGCCCGGACCATGGGCCAGCCGGCCGATCCGGCATTGCTGGCGCGCATGCTCAGCGGCGAGCGTGCCCGCCGGCTGGAGCGCCAGAACGCCGAGGCCTGCGTGCCGCCTGGCACGTTGTCGAAGCTGCAGCCGATCCTGCAGGTCACGGCACTGGCCGGCCTGGCGGGACGGGCCGACGGGCTGTACCCGGAATTCGGCGTGGACGAGACGCTGGCGGTTTCCGCCCGCAACGGCAACAAGCCGATCGTCGCGCTCGAAAGCGCGGCCGAGCAGCTGAAGGCGCTGACCGGCGAATCCGAAGCCGAGGAGGCAGAGCAGGTCGATGCGGCGCTGGACGAACTGGAATCGGGCAAGCTGCGCGGCCAGCTCAAGGAGCTGGCCGACGTCTGGGCGCGCAGCGACGCGGCCAAGCTCGCCCGCTACCCCGAGTGGTGCGACTGCCTCAAGACGACCGCCGAGCAGCGGCTGATGAAGCGCCTGCTCGACGACCGCAACCCGAACCTGGCCGACGGCATCGAGCGCCTGCACTTCGGTGGCAAGCGCGTGTTCGCGGCGGTCGGTGCGCTGCACATGATCGGCCCGCAGGGACTGCCCGCGCTGATGGCAGCGCGCGGCTTCACCGTGACGCCGGTGCTGACCGATGCACAGGCGCAAACGGCGGTGCCGATGCCGGCGCTTGCGGCGCCTTCGCCAGCGCCGAAGGCCGTGCGCGGCGGCAAGGCCGCCAAGGGTCAACGTGGTCAGAAGGGTGCGCCTGCTGCCGCAGCAAAGGGCGGTAGATCGGCAAAGGCTGCGCCTGCCGCCAAAGGGGGCAAGGCGCCTGCCAAGGGCAAAGTGCGCAGATAATCGCGACCGCCATGCACACGCTGCGCCACCCCACCCGCTTCCTCGGCCTCGTCGGCCGCTGGGTGCTGCTGTGGTTCGTGCTGTCGCTGGGCGTGGCGGTGGCGTCGCCGCTGGTGAACCCGCAGGCCATGGAGCTGGTGTGTTCCAGCGCCGGCTCGATCAAGGTGGTGGTCCACACCGAAGACGGCGCGCAGGAAATGGGCGCCTCGCAGATGGACTGCCCGCTGTGCGTGCTGACCGGCGCACCGCCGCCGGCCGTGGCCGCTCCCGTGTTCGATCTTCCCTTGCCGCTGGGCCGCGTGGTCCAGGCCATTCCCGCCGCGCGCCTGGCCGCGGCCACCGCGGCGCCGCTGCCGGCGCGCGGGCCCCCGGCTTTCTCCTGACGCTCTCAAAACCGTAGCTGCACGCGCGCGACCGAAGCGCATGTGCGGCCTGTCCGGCTTGAAGTTTCGTGGAGAATTCCTCTTGAAAAAGCATTCCCGCGCCCTGGCGATCGCCATGGCATTTCCCTTTGGCGCGCCTGCGCTGGCGCAGCAGTCCGCCGACACGCCTGAAGGCGGCACCGGTGGCCGCGCGCTCGGCACCATCACCGTGACCGGCGGTCGCCCGACCTCGCTGCCGACGCAGATCCCGACCACCATCGAAGGCGTGACGCACGAGCAGGTCGTCGAAACCGTCAACGCCACCGACAGCGAAGACGCGCTCAAATACCTGCCGAGCCTGGTGGTGCGCAAGCGCTACATCGGCGATTTCAATCACGCCGTGCTCGCCACCCGCGCCTCGGGCACGGGCAACAGCGCGCGCTCGATGGTGTATGCCGACGGCATCATGCTGTCGAACCCGCTGGGCAACGGCGCCACCTACGCGCCGCGCTGGGGCATGGTGTCGCCGGAAGAAATCGAGCGGGTCGACGTGCTGTACGGGCCGTTCTCGGCCGCGTACCCGGGCAACTCGGTGGGCGCGGTGGTCGACTACGTGACGCGCATGCCCACGCAGCTGGAGGCGCACGTCAAGCTCAGCGGCTTCGCGTCGAACTTCGACCTGTACAACAGCCATTCGTCGCCGGCTGGCCAGCAGCTCGACCTGTCGCTGGGCAGCCGCAGCGGTGACTGGTCGTGGTGGCTCAGCGCGTCGCGCACCCACAGCAAGGGGCAGGCGCTGGTGTTCGGCAACCGGCTGGTGAGCGCGGGCACGGTCGGCAGTGCGGGCACGCCGGTGACCGGCGCGGTGCTCGGGCTGAATCCATCGAACCAGCCGTGGTGGCTGGTGGGCGGTTCGACTATCTACGACACCACGCAGGAGCAGGCCAAGCTCAAGGTGGCCTACGACTTCTCGCCCACGGTGCGCGCCACCTACACGCTGGGTGCATGGAACAACACCACGCACGGCAGTGTCGACACCTGGCTGCGCGACGCCCTCGGCCGGCCGGTGTACGGCGGGCGCGTGAACATCGGCGGGCGCACTTACAACCTCGATTCGCCGAGCGCCGCGCTCGCGCCGACCGAGACCGCGCTCACGCACTACATGCACGGCCTCTCGGTGAAGAGCCACACCGGCGGCGTGTTCGACTGGGAGGTGGCGGCGAGCCTGTTCGACTATTCGCGCGACACCTCGCGCACGCCCACCACACCGCTGCCCGGCGCCTTCAACGGCGGCCCGGGCCGCACCACCGACATGGGCGGTTCCGGCTGGAACACCTTCAAGGCGGCCGGCACCTGGCGGCCCACCGGCTCGGCCGAAGGCGTGGGCGCGCACGTGGTCGACTTCGGCTTTCAGCAGGACACTGCGCGCCTGCGCACCAGCGTCGGCAACACGCTCGACTGGATCGACGGCTCTCCCGTCTCGCCGTTTTCGGCCTTCAACGGCAACACCCGTCTGCAGTCGCTCTACGCGCAGGACACCTGGCGCTTCGCGAAGGACTGGAAGACCACGCTCGGCCTGCGCCACGAGCGCTGGCAGGCCTACGGCGGCCAGCTCGGCAACGTGAGCACGCTGCTGAACTTCACGCCGCGCAAGAACAGCTACGACTCGCCCAAGGCCGCCATCGCGTGGCAGGCCACGTCCGACTGGCTCTTCAAGGCCTCGACCGGCCGCGCGGTGCGCATGCCGACGGTGAGCGAGCTCTACCAGGGCTCGATCGACGGCAACCGCATCGTCAACACGAATCCGAACCTGCGCCCCGAACGCTCGTGGACCTCCGAGCTCAGCGCCGAGCGCGACATGAAGGGTTGGGGGCTCGACGGCGTGCTGCGCACCACGCTGTTCTTCGAGAACACCAAGGACGCGCTCTACACCCAGGCACTCACCAACCTCGTAAGCACGGTGCAGAACGTCGACGCCATCCGCACGCGCGGGCTCGAAGTGGCGATGAACGCGGTCGACGTGGGCGTGCGGGGGCTCGACCTGAGCGGCAGCCTCACGCTGACCCGCTCGAAGATCACCGCCAACAGCGGCTTTGCGGCCAGCGTCGGCCGCGACCAGCCGCGCGTGCCGAAGGTGCGTGCCACGCTGCTCGCCACCTACCGGCCGGACGCCCGCTGGAGCTACACCGTCGGCGCGCGCTACAGCGGCAGGCAGTACGGCACGCTCGACAGCAGCGACCCCAACGGCGCCGCATACATGGGCTTCTCGAAGTTCTTCGTGGTCGACGCGCGCGTACGCTACCGGATCGACCGGCAGTGGAGCGCGTCCTTCGGCATCGACAACCTGAACAACAACAGGTACTGGGCCTTCCACCCATACCCGCAGCGCACCTATGTGGCCGAACTCAAGTTCGACCTTTGACCCTCTTCCACTTCAAGGATCTTTCGCCATGAATGCCTCGACCACTCTCAAGACTCTCGCTGCCTGCGCCATGCTGACGGGCGTTGCTGCCGCCTCCGCGCATGTCTCGCTGCCGCCGGGCGGCGCCACTGTGGGCAGCGACTACAACGCGGCCTTCCGCGTCGGCCACGCCTGCGAAGGCGCCAAGACCACCACCGGTCTCGCCGTGCGCCTGCCAAAGGGCTTCGTGCTGAGCGACGCACAGGCGCGCAAGGGCTGGAAGCTCGACGTGCAGAAGGGCGGAGCGGGCGGCGATGGCGAAGTGCGCTGGACCGCCGAGAAGCCCGAGAACGCGCTGCCCGGCAGCGAGCGCGCCGAGTTCGTGCTGCGCGGCAAGGTGCCCGCGGCACCGGGCACGCTGTGGTTCAAGGTGCTGCAGACCTGCGACGTCGGCGTGGCCGACTGGGCCGAGGTGCCGGCCTCGGGCAATTCGACCAAGGGGCTGAAGAGCCCCGCCGCGAAGCTCGAAGTGGTGGCGCAGGGCGTGGCCACCGTCGACGTACGCGATGGCTGGGTGCGCCAGTCGGTGCCGGGCCAGAGCGGCACTGGCGCCTTCATGAAGCTCACCGCACCCACCGGCACGAAGCTGGTCGGCATCTCGACCCCGGCAGCCGGCATTGCCGAAGTGCACGAGATGAAGATGGAAGGCGACACCATGAAGATGCGCGAACTCACCGGCGGCCTCGACCTGCCCGCGGGCCAGACCGTCGAGCTCAAGCCCGGTGGCTATCACGTGATGATGATGGACCTGAAGGGCCCGCTGGCCAAGGGCGCGAGCGTGCCGATGACGCTGAAGTTCGAGGACACCAAGGGCGTGAAGACCGCGCTGGACCTGGCGCTGCCGGTGGGCGCGCCCGAAGGTGCCGATGCCGCCGGCCCAGCGCATCAGCACAAGCACTGAGCCTCTTCAAAGCAGCTGGTCGGGCGCCAGCGGCCCGAAGAGCTTGAGCATCAGCCGCAGCATGGCGCTGGCGTCGGGCTCGGTGCGGGTGTCCTTCAGGTCGCTGCCTTCGGGCGCGTGCCACAGCAGCGATCCGTCCACCAGATCGACGTGCCAGGAGCGCTCGCGCATGCCGCGCTCGATCTGCTCCGACGCCGCGCGCGAGAGTTCGTTGCTGCGGATCAGCAGCGCGAGCTCGGTGTTCTGCAGCTGCGAGCGCAGGTCGAGGTTCATCGAGCCGACCACCAGCAGCCGGCCATCCATCACCAGCACCTTGGAGTGCAGCATCGCGCGCGATTGACCGGGGGTGCTATCGCCCTCCGAGGAGCCGAAGACGTTGCCGAGGCTCGCCTGCTCGCTGCGCAGTTCGTAGAGCTCGACGCCCATCCTGAGCAGTTCCTCGCGGTGGCGCGCGTAGCCCACGTGCGCCACTGGTGCGTCGTTCGAGGCCAGCGAGTTGGTCAGCACGCGGATGCGCACGCCCCGCCCGCGGGCTTCGGAAAAAGCCCGCAGCATGTCCTTGCCGGGCACGAAGTAGGGCGAGATGATGACCAGGTCGGTGCGCGCCTGGCCGATCAGCTGCAGGAGGCCCTCGACCACCGTGTCGCCGTTGGCCGCCCGATCTGAGGCGGCTTCCAGCGATGCCGCACCGCGCGAGGTGCCGGCCTTGTCGTCGGGCCGGCTGACCACGAGGCCCGGTGCCTTCGCATTGCTGGGATCCGAGTCGGCGGGGATCTTGCCGGGCTTGTCGGCCAGCATCACGGCCGGGGCCCAGACGAAGGTGGCAGTGCGCAGGTCCAGCGGTTTTTCGTCCCAGGCGCGGGCGCGCTGGGCGGCGGTGGGAGGCGCGTTGGGGAGCGGCTCGCCGTTCGGTGGTTTCGGGTTGCCGTTCGCGTCCTGGGCGCGAGCCGATTCCTCGGCCAGTTCCTGGTCGGCCTTGCGCGCGCGGTCGCGCATGGCCTGCAGCTTCTCGCGCGTGATCAGCGATTGCACGGGGTAGGCGCGCTCGTTGTTCCAGTAGCTGTCGAAGCTGCGCGAGAGATCCTGCACGATGGGACCGGCCGCCAGCACGTCGACGTCGATGAAGTTGCCGTTGGTCGCGTTGCCGAAATACGCATCGCCGAGGTTGCGCCCGCCCGTGACGGCGAGCACGTTGTCGGCAATGAACAGCTTGTTGTGCATGCGCTGCTGGATGCGCGAGGCGTCGTCGATCGAATTGAGGAAGCGGCTGATGCGGGAGTCGCGCGAGCCCGCGAGCGGATTGAACAGCCGCATCTCGATATTGGGAATGAAGGCCAGCCCCAGCACCGCCGCGTCGCGGCCGGTCGTGTGGAAGTCGTCGAGCAGCACGCGCACCCGCACGCCGCGCTCGGCGGCTCCCCGCAGGCCGCGCATGAGGCGGCCGGTGCTGGCATCGGCGTGGATGGCGTAGTACTGCAGGTCCAGCGTTTTCTGGGCACCCTCGATCAGTGCCAGCCGGCTGCCGTACGCCGCTTGCGGCCCCCCCATGAGCATGAAGCCGGATTCATAGCGGGCCTTGTCGGCCTGCCGGCGCTGCTGCACCAGGTCGGCCAGCGCGGTGCCGCTGGCTGGCGAGGTGATCGCGGTCGAGACGGGGCGCTCGACGTTCTGCGGCAATTGCGCGCAGCCGCAGAGGAACAGGAGCGCCAGGAACGCGCCGAGCGCGGGAAGCGCGGCGGATCGGCGGCAGAACGCCTGGAAGGAGGAAGGCATGCGGCTTCTCCCGGTGATGAGATAAGCAGCATGTATAGCCTAGTCGGCGCCTGCCGCGCGTCGGACAGGCGGACGACCGGCATGGGCGTCAGCGCCCGGCGACCAGCTCTTCCTGGCGCTCCAGGGCGGCCAGCAGTTCGTCGTCGATGTTGGCGTGGCGCTCGGCCAGCTCGGCGGCGCGAGAGGCATCGGTGGCGTAGATGGCGCCGCCGTCGAGTTCGAGCATCTCGGTAATGCGCTTCTGCTCGGCTTCGAGGGCTTCGATCTGCGCGGGGAGAGCATCCAGTTCGCGCTGCTCCTTATAAGAGAGCTTCTTGCGGGCGACGGCTGTCCGGGGGGCTGCCCCGGGTTCCGCGGCCGGGGCGGGCGCAGGTGCTGGAGCGGGTGCCGCGGCAAGGCGCTGCTCGGCGATCTCGCGGGCGCGCCTGGACTGGATCAGCCAGTCCTGCACGCTGCCTTCGTACTCGCGCCAGCTGCCGTCGCCTTCGTAGGCAATGGTGCTGGTCACCACGTTGTCGAGGAAGGTCCGGTCGTGGCTCACCAGGAACACCGTGCCGTCGTAATCCTGCAGCAGGGTTTCGAGCAGTTCGAGGGTGTCGATGTCGAGGTCGTTGGTGGGTTCGTCCAGCACCAGCACGTTGGCCGGTCGGGCGAACAGGCGGGCCAGCAGCAGGCGGTTGCGCTCGCCGCCGCTGAGGGAGCGGACCGGGGAGTTGGCACGCGCGGGGGAGAAGAGGAAGTCCGAGAGGTAGCTCTTGACGTGCTTCTTCTGGCTGCCGATCTCGATCCACTCGCTGCCGGGGCTGATGAAGTCTTCCAGCGTGGCGTCGAGGTCGAGCTTGTCGCGCATCTGGTCGAAGTACGCCACCTGCAGGTTGGTGCCGCGGCGGATCTTGCCGGTGTCGGGCTCGAGTTCGCCCAGGATCAACTTCAGCAGGGTGGTCTTGCCCGCGCCGTTCGGCCCGAGCAGGCCGACCTTGTCGCCGCGCAGGATGGTGCTGCTGAACTTGCGGATGACGGTCTTCTCGCCGAAGGACTTGGTGGCATCGGTGAGCTCGGCCACGATCTTGCCGCTGGACTGACCCGAGGCCACGTCCATGTTGACGCTGCCCTGCACGTTCCGGCGGGCGGCGTGCGTGGCGCGCAGTTCCTGCAGGCGGTTGATGCGGCTCTGGCTGCGGGTGCGGCGTGCTTCGACGCCCTTGCGGATCCAGATTTCTTCCTGCGCCAGGAGTTTGTCGGCCTTGGCGCTGATTACGGCTTCCTGGGCGAGCTGCTCTTCCTTCTGCAGGAGGTATTGCTCGAAGTTGCCGGGGTAGGAACCCAGCTTGCCCCGGTCCAGCTCGACGATGCGGGTGGCGACGCGGTTCAGGAAGCTGCGGTCGTGGGTGACGGTGACGACGCTGCCCTTGAAGTCGATCAGCAACTGCTCGAGCCATTCGATGGAGTCGAGGTCCAGGTGGTTGGTGGGTTCGTCCAATAGAAGCACATCGGGCGCGGCCACCAGCGCCTGGGCCAGTGCGACGCGCTTGCGGGTGCCGCCGGAGAGCGA